>CAZLKB010000002.1:0-288955 GCA_964560005.1 uncultured Gammaproteobacteria bacterium | reverse complement strand
TAAAATATTATCTAAAATTGTCTTCAAGAGCTAAAATCTTCTAGACAAGACCCTACAAAATTAATTGTTTTTATAAAAAATATTCCCTAAGGTTAGGGAATATTTTGTAATAATTCTGATGACTACCTCTTGGCCCATTGCGGAGCGCGTCTGGCTTTCTTAAGCCCGGGCTTCTTCCTTTCTTTCTTGCGGGCGTCGCGGCTGACCCAGCCCTTGGCTTTTAAGGCCGGCCTTAATTCAGGGTTAAAGACTAAGAGCGCTCTGGCGATGCCGTGGCGGACGGCTTCGGCTTGGCTCCTTTTTCCGCCGCCGGAAACTAAAATCGTAATATTAAAATCCTTTAATAAGCCGCTTTGTTTTAAAGATTGATTTATGACTACCTGTAAATCTTCCTCGGTAAAGTATTGGTTCGCTTTAACTCCGTTGACCGTAATCGTACCGTTACCGTTTTTATACAGCCTAACTAAAGCAGTGGCGGTCTTTCGGCGGCCGATTGTGCTGATATACTTGCCTTTTAGTTTTAAGTAGTCAGCTTCAGCTGAAGCTTTTTTCGTTGGATTTTTTTCACTTTCTGCCATAATATTTTATTATTTTAGCTATTTGACCAATTTAGCCAAGACTAAAAAATTAACTAGTACAAATCATATTTACTTATTTCCTCCCGGAGCGGAAATAAGCAATCTTTTTAACATGTTAATACGTTGTTTATTTTTCGGCAGCATCTCTTTAACCGCCTTTTTTAAAATTTCCGCCGGCGGCAAGTCTTTCATTTTCTTGGTTTTCAGCCCGCCCGGATAGCCGGAATAGTTGTGATATACTTTTTGCTCCATTTTCTTGCCGCTGTATTCAAGCTTGTCTATGTTGTCGACTGACACGATATCTCCCATATCCAGGTGCGGCAAATATTCAACTTTATTTTTACCGCGTAAAATCAAGGCGATTTGCGAAGCTAATCGTCCCACCGCTTGCCCTTTGGCGTCAATTTTATGTATTTTTCTGTCTATTTTAAACATATTAATACCAAATTTAACGGTTTTTATACTAATTCTATTTGCACTATATTGGCATTATCGCCCTGTCTGGCGCCTAATTTCGTTATTCTGCAATATCCGCCGCGGCGATTTTTATATTTTAACGACAATACTTCCATGCACTTTTTTACAGCCAGTTTTTGCGGCAGTAATCTGATTAGATCTCTTCGATTATTTAAACCGCCCTTAATCGCCAGGGTAATGACCTTTTCCACTAATGGCCTAACCGCCTTGGCCTTAGCCTCGGTGGTCTTAACTTTTTCATACATAATAATGCTAGCGGTCAGATTATTCAGCATCGCTTGCCTGGGGGCTCTTAGCCTGTCTAATTTTTTTCCTTTTACATGGTGCCTCATAAATTCGTTTTTTTATTCGTGCTTTTTCGGCCTGCCTCTTTTTTTAGGCTTCGGTTCTTCGGCCGATTCAACCGCTTTGACGGTTTCGCTCTCTTCAACTATCGCTTCGGGAGGTGTTTTTACTTCTTCAACAGCCTTTTTTTCTATTAAAGAGCCGAATTGAGCAATCAAAATATCAACTGATTTATTAAAAGCTTCAGCCGGAGAAATCGTGCCGTCAGTTACCAGATTTATAATCAGCTTATCCCAATTTGTCATTTTACCGACACGAACATTTTCTATGTTAATCCCCACCGATAATATCGGTGAAAAAATTGAATCCATTTCAATATAGCCGATTTCATGTTTTTCGCTTTCCCGGCTTTCCACCGTAACATAGCCTAAGCCCTTGGATACGAATATTTCCATTTCCAGTTTGCCGGCAACATCGGTAATATTCGCCAAAACTAAATCCGGATTGGCGATTTCAACCAAGCTGTTCTTTTTAATTTGGCCGGCCGTTACTTGCTTCTCTCCTCTGGCATCAAGCTCCAATCTGATTACTTCGTCGCTGAAAAGTTTTAAACGCAGCTGCTTTACATTTAGAACCAATTGCAGTACATCTTCTTTAACATGCGGCAAGGCCATAAATTCGTGATCCGCGCCTTTAATTTTAACGCCGATAACGGCCGCGCCGGGCAGAGACGATAATAATACTCTTCTTAAAGCATTGCCGATAGTGGTGCCATAGCCCGGGTAGCAAGGTTCAATAATAATTTGTTGATGGTTCTCGTCTGCGCCCTTAACGAACTCTATCTTTGAAGGCAAGGCTATTTTATGCATATGGTTTATGTTATTTTAAAAAATTTATTTAGTTTTATTTTAGCAATTGTTTGAAATTAGTAATTTTCTCGTTGCGCCTGCCTTTATCTTGAATAAAATTCAACGATTAACGGCACATTTATTTTCATTTCAAAATTTTCCTTAGCCGGCTGATGCAATATTTTGGCGCTGAAATTTTTTATCTCAAAATTAAGCCAGCCCGGAACTTCAATCTTTTTCAGCTTTTCCGCTAAATTTAGGAACTGCTTGCCGGTTCGGCTTAACTCTTTGATTTTAATAATATCGCCCGGCCTGACATTATACGAAGGAATATTAACCGGCTTATCGTTGATCAAAAAATGTCCGTGGCTAACCAGAGTTCTGGCTTGAGCTCTTGAATCGGCAATGCCCAGGCGGTAAATTACATTATCCAGCCTGGTTTCCAATATTTTAAATAAGTTCTCGCCGGTGTCTCCTTTTTGCTTCAAAGCGCGGATAAAACTGATTTTAAATTGTTTTTCCAATAAATTATATATTCTCTTGGCTTTTTGCTTTTCTCTTAACTGCATATTATAACCGCTCTGCCGAGCGCGCCCCTTAGCTCCGTGTATTCCCGGCGGATAGTTTTTTTTGACAATAGCGCACTTCGCAGTCCGACAGCGTTCTCCTTTAAGCATCAGCTTTTCGCCTTCGCGGCGGCATAATTTGCATTTTGGACCTAAATATTTAGACATATAAAGTAAAATCCTAAATTCTAAACTCTAAACAATTTTAAAATTTAAATGTTTTAAATAAATCAATTTAGCATTTTGTTTTGAATTTATTATTTTGATCATTTGAATTTGTTTAGAATTTAGTGTTTGGGATTTAGATTTTGGGATTTAATAATTTACACGCGTCTCGGCTTTTTCGCTCGGCAGCCGTTGTGCGGTATAGGGGTAACATCTTTTATAGACGAAACGATTAGACCATTGGCATTTAACGCTCTGATAGCCGATTCCCGTCCGGTGCCGACGCCTTTTACGAAGACGCTTACTTCCTGCAAACCCGCTTCTTTAGCTTTTTCCACGGCAATTCTGGTAATAATTTGCGCGGCATACGGAGTAGATTTTTTCGGGCCCTTAAAACCGGCCATACCGGCGCTGGCCCAGGATATCACATTTCCGGTCAGATCGGTTAAAGCCACGATAGTATTGTTATAAGTGGCTTTAACATGGGCGATGCCCACCGGAGTTTTTTTGGCTATTTTTTTCTTTCGGCCTTTTTTCTTTATAATTTTTCTATCGGCTTTATTTTTTTCCAGCTTTTTTTTAATTTCATCCGGCAATTCTTCCGGCAAATTTAAGCCCAGCCCTTTATTGATTATAGGCTGGTCAGGCTCGGCGAGGCTCGGAATCGGTAATTTCGGTTCGGCGGCTTTTATTTCCGCTTGAGCAGGAGCGATTGAAGCCGGGGTCGGAGCAGGGTTTATATTTATTTGTTTTTTATCATCTGGCATATATTTATATTCACGAATCAACAAATTTACTTACAAATAACGCAAATAATATTTGTAAATTTGTGAATAGATTTGTTGATTTGTAGATTTTAAGTCTTTTCCGCGGCAGGTTTCTTGCCGGAAGTCGCGGTTTTTCTGATATTGTGGCGTACGGTTCGGCTATTGGTTTTCGTCCGCTGGCCTCTGGTCGGCAGGCTTTTGTTGTGCCGGCCGCCTCGGTAGCTGCCGATTTCTTTCAATCTTTTTATGTTGGCGAAAATATCGCGCCTTAAATCGCCTTCAACTTTATTTTTTTTCTCAACCAAGTCCCTTAATTTATTGGCTTGCTCATCGGTTAGATCCTTTACTCTGGTGTCGGGATTGACATTGGCTGATTTTAAAATAGCGTTGGCTTTGTATTTGCCAATGCCAAAAATATAAGTTAAAGAAATTTCAACTCTTTTTTCGTTTGGTATGGTTACTCCGGCGATTCTTATAGCCATAATAGAAATGTAAAATGTAAAAATCAAAATGGAAAATTATTGTATATTATTTCGTGAAAAATTTATTAAAATTTTTCACTCCATAATTTTTAACTTTGATTTTTTAATTTTTAACTTTTTTTAGCCTTGTCTTTGCTTATGTTTCGGGGTTTTACAAATAACGCAGACGCGGCCTTTGCGTCTGACTATTTCACAACTCTTGCAAATTTTTTTAACACTGCTTCGGACTTTCATAAATTCTTTAAAAACTTTTTCAAAAAAGTTTTTAATATTTTCAAAAAATATATTGTATCAAACAAAATTTTATAGCGGGCAAAGCCCTACGGCCATAAAATTTTGTTTGATGTCTTTCTAAAGCCTGTAAGTTATTCTTCCTTTAGTTAAATCGTAAGGGCTGATCTGCACTCTGACTTTATCGCCGGGCAGGAGCCTGATTTTATTCATTCTCATTTTTCCAGACAGATGCGTTAAAATTTCGTGGCCGTTTTCCAGCTTAACTCGGAAACTCGCGGCCGGCATTAATTCTACGACTTCGCCGATCATTTCAATAAAGTCTTTTGAGCTGATTGGTTGGTTATTAGCTTGCATTAATGCTTGAATAATATTTTAAAACAAAAACAGCTTTGGTTAAATCCCTTCGCTTGGTAAGCGAAAGACCAAAACCTTTTAGGTAAAAATCAATATTTTATGTTTATTTACCGTAAAATAATTATATAGAATAGTAAGACACATGTCAAGGGATTAACCGCAGATTAAGATAATTTTGTTCTTGTGGTTATAATTAGGCTAAAATTAGTAAATTTTTTTAAGATTGTCGCATCAATAAAGTTAGTAGTAAAATTTCAAAATAGCTGAATTTATAAATTATTTACATTAATTTTCCAATGTCGCTTTTATTCTTCTGACTCCGGCCGAAGAGCTTTCCTCTTTTTGGATTCGGAAATGTCCCAGTTCGCCGGTATTATTAACATGAGGGCCGCCGCAAATTTCTTTGCTAAAATTGCCCATGGTATAGACTTTAACCCTATCCCCGTATTTGGCGTCAAAAGTGCCGTGAGCGCCTGATTTTTTAGCTTCAGCCAAACCGATCTCTTCGCAGGTTATCGGCGAGGCTTCTTTTATTTCCCGGTTGACCAGGGCCTCAACTTTTTGCTTTTGCTCGGCTGTCATTTTTTCCGGATAGGAAAAATCAAACCTTAATCTTTCGGCCGTGATATTACTCCCTTTTTGCACCACCTGATCGCCTAAGACCGTTCTTAAAGCGGCTAGGAGCAGGTGCGCGGCAGTATGGAGTTTTTTAGTCTGCTCGCCCGCGTCAGCCAAGCCGCCTTTAAATTTTCCGGCCGAGGCGGTGCGGGAAAGTTCCTGGTGTTTTTTTAATTCAGTTAAACAGGCCGCGTCGTCCACCGAACAGCTTTTTTCTTTAGCCAGTTCGCGGGTTATTTCCAGAGGAAAACCATAGGTTTGAAATAAATCAAAAGCCTCTTTGCCGCCGATAATTTTATCCGGCAGGTTTTCGGTGATTTTTTCAAATTTTCTTAAACCTTGCTCCAGGGTTTTTTTAAATTTGGCTTCTTCGGCTTTAAATTGCTCAACTATTTTATTAATATTGGTTTTTAATTCCGGATACCAGCTTTGATAATCATGAGCCACGATTTTAGCGATTTCCTTGGTCCAAGATTCGCCGGCCGCGAGCCCGGCCGAACCGTCTCTAATGCCGATTTCCCTGCCATACCTTATCGCCCGCCGGATTAAGCGGCGCACCACATAACCCTGGTCGGTGTTGGCCGGGGGTACTCCCCTTTCATCGCCCATGATAAAAGTCGCGGCCTTAAGATGGTCGGCGATAATGCGCATGGCTTTAGTCACGCTCTCCGACCGGCCGTAAGTTTGGGCTGAAAATTTTTCTATTCTTTGAATTATATTTATAAATAAATCGCTTTTGTAGTTGTCGTTTAACCCGTTTATAATAGCCGTTACCCGTTCCAGCCCCATGCCGGTATCAACATTTTTCTGCTTTAGCGGAATGAAAGCGCCTTCAGCGGTTTTATTGTATTGCATGAAAACATCATTCCAGATTTCCACCCAACGGCTATCATCAGCGTCAAATATTTCCGGAGCTTGAGATGAGCCTGTCCAATAAAACATTTCTGTATCCGGGCCTTGTGGACCGGTGTTTTTACCGCCAGCCGGCCACCAATTATTTTCTTTTCCTAATCGTGCAATCCTCTTTTCCGGCAGACCCAGATTAAGCCAGGCGTCATGCGCTTCCTGATCAAACGGCGCGTCTTTATCTCCGGCGAAGACCGATACGGCCAGCCGATCCTTATCTAGACCTAGCCACTGGGGAGAGGTTAAAAATTCGTGGCTCCAGGTTATGGCTTCGTTTTTAAAATAGCCCGCCCGGCCGATTCCGTCCGATTCGGACGGGTCGCCGAACGACCAGTTGCCCATCATTTCAAAAAAAGTATGATGAATCGCATCGCCGACCTCGTCAATATCGCCGGTGCGGATGCATTTTTGCACGCTGACAACGCGTTTGCCTCCGGGGTGGTTTTCACCCATTAAATAAGGCACCAGCGGGTGCATGCCGGCGGTGGTAAATAGGACGCTGGGGTCGTTTTCCGGAATTAAAGAAGCGCTCGGTATAATAGAGTGGTTTTTGGCTTTGAAAAAGTCTAAATATTTTTGTCGTAATTCTTTAGAAGTCATAGAATAAGTATATAAAAAATGTTTAATTTTTGCAAATTTAGCGCCTAATTTTTTATAATAAATCCAAGCGTCTTCACCGCGGGGTATTCAGGAAGGTGCCGGATAAAAAAACCGCGTTTTTCCGAAAACGCGGTCGTAAATTGCCGGCGCTATGGCCGGGTTGCTTTTAAGGAGCAGTTGTGATTAATTTTTTGAGTTTCTCTTGTCTTTTGTCCTCCTGATACGAACGATAAGCGTTAATCGCGCAATACCTAACTAGCAGCGCATAAAAAATATACAAACATATTTTAGCTATAAGGATGGGGTCTAGCAATATGGCTCGCCAGGACCATACGATATTGAATTGAAGATCACTCCAAAGCTTTGCCAGCTTGGGCTGTGACTCAGCTCCGGAAGCGGAGTACGAAACCGTCCCAGGGACGGTGAATATTAGATAGTTGGTAGTTACCGCGTCGTCGTTGGTGACGACGACTGCGCTCACCCTGCTCATAGGCGGCATTGCCTTCAAGTTAGTGACGCACATTAACGATACCAGGACGATAAAGAAGAATATCTGTTTCATTTTTTTGTTTGTGAATGTTCGTGGTTTTTGTTTATTTATACCATACCTTAAATATCTAAATAAGTCAAGTTTTACGCAAATTAAAAAGCTGCGCACTTGGGAGAAGCGCGCAGCCGAGAAAGCAGAAGCGAAATCCACTACCTTCTCTAGTTAGACCATGACCAGACTCTTAATTATTTTAACTACGGTGGTTTAGGGAAACGCATAATGCGTCGGATTGTACCGTTTTTCTGGGTTCACCAGCTTTCTTTGCCTTTCTTCAGGCCCTCCTTACTGTGATGATGAATTCTAACAAGTAAGTTAATATCGGAATTGCCTCTCCTAAGGCATTGAAAGTTCCGCGGCCAACCCAACTAAGCCGCGGACTCGGAAAAAGAATGGTTTTTCCTTACCCGAATCAGCGGCTTAGTTTATTTACAGTTTTAAAAAGAGCTAAGATTATTATATAATGACAAAAAAAATTATGCAATAGTTTTATTTCGTGAATTCATAAATTTAAATTTTAGCTAATTATGAATTATGACAGAAAGTTGAAATCACGGTTTTATTTTATCAATTCGGCTACTACCACTAAACGGTTTTTTTCAGTCCAGATCGGGTCGCAAGTAAATAAAGTCAAGGTCGGCCGTTCGGTGGGATCAAGAATGCTGATTTCCGTCGGCGGCACTATCTTTGATCCGGTTACCCGATAACTATACTCTTTATTTTCCCAAACGATATTTACAATATCGCCGGCGGCCAATTTATCCAAAAGATAAAAAGTTAAATTATTGGGCGGCAAATATTTATAGCGATGAGCGGAAATTACCGTATTGCCGCCCCGGTCCGGCGTAGAAGTTTGGGGCAGTCGCCAAGCGCCTTTATTTAAGGCGCTCTGCCATTTGTCTTCGGGCGCTTCAACGATCGGCGAATTAACGCCGATTTTTTTAATAATAACGCGATTGGACTGCTTAACGATACCCGCCGCCAGCCTGCTGTTTAACGGCTTGCTTAAAGGCTGGGCCGGCGGTTTAACCGGCGGCTTGGCTGATATTAAAGCCAAATAAAGAGGACTGCTCGTTGCTGTCCGATTGGATTGATTATTGGCCAGCCGGAATTGTATGATTTGATATTTTATCAGCGGATAGAGCGGCAAGAAAATCATATAAACAACCAAGCCTATACTTAAAAACCCTAGAATAAGAGCTAGGGTTTTAAAAAGCCAAATTTTTTTGTTGTTGGCTAGATAAATCATAATATGGTCTTGGCTAAATTTATTTATTTTTTCGCTGCGGATCAAATTCATTATGTGCCGGCCGGTCATTCCGTTCGGCTGAGCTCACGACGAAGCCTCGCTGCAAAAATAAATAAATTTAGCCAAGACCTAACATCGCTAACAAGCAAAGTTTATTGTTAGATTTTTCTTTTGGCCGGAGCGGATCGCTTAATTAATAGTCTGGTGGCAAGAGTCAGAGTTAAAGATATCAATAAGAATATAAATTCAGCCGGGCTAAAGCCGGTCGCCGGCAATATTTTTATGCCTAAGACTTTTTTTTCAGGGACAGGAGCGGAAACGGTTTTACCGGCGTCAGAAATTTTTTCGCCTAAAACAGCGCCGGGGATGGAAACGGGAACGGTTTCACCGGCGTCAGAAATTTTTTCGCCTAAAACAGCTCCGCTAGTTCCGCAATTGGCGTTAACTATAATTGAAATTTCAGCGCCGACTTTTTCCGCTGTACCGGCGGTAGAAATCGGCCTTAAATAATAGGTTGCGCCCGGAGTTAAGCCGGTGATGGCAACGCTATGCCCGGTAATCGGAGTGGCGTCTAAGAGGGTTGAATAAGCATAGCCGAAATTCGGCGAGCTTTGGCCGGTTATATCCGGATGAGACGCCGTATCATAAATAACGCGCGAATCTGCGAATTCACTGGTTAACCAGCTGACTAAGACAGTGGAGCAAAGATTACTGGATGAATTTAAATTAATTAAAGTTAAACCGGATGAAGCGCTTGAACCGCTACCGCCTCCGCCGCCATTTCCTCCGCTACCGCCTCCGCCGCCGCTTGAATCGGCTAGGCATTGCCCGTTATCAAGATGATAACCGCCCGGTACGGTCGTTTGATCGCCTACGAGATTGGGGCAGACATCGGTAACCGTCGGAGAATTGATAGTGATAGTAACTGCTGCCGTATTACTGTTAACACTGCCGTCATTAACTATAAAATTAAAAGTATCACTGCCGGTATAATCCGCATTCGGGGTATAGATAACGGTATTGCCTGAAATTAGTCCCAGGGTTCCGTGCAAAGGATCGGAAGTAGTGGCGAAAGCCAGAGTATCGCCATCCGCGTCAGTCGCGGTTAGAAATATGGTTAGCGCCGTATTTTGCTCTGTGGTAGTCGCCACATCGGTCGCCACCGGAGGATTGTTTGTTCCGCCTCCGCCGCAGCCGCCGCAATCGGCCGTGCAAGACGAGCAGGTTTCAGAATTATTGCATGAGCCGTCGCCGCAATACGGCAGATCGGTTAAAGTGCATAGAGTAGAGGAACAAGCCTGATGCGCTCCGACTCCGTCCGCGCCGTCGCATTGTTCGTAGCCATTTTTTACTCCGTCGCCGCAGGATTGGGTAGTGGAGCAAGCGCCCCAGACGCAGCCGCCGCAAGCTTGAGTTCCGAAATAGCCGCCGATAGTGGTGCAGATATTAGTGCCGGCGCCTTCGCATTCTTCTGCGCTGTTAATTATGCCGTCGCCGCAGTATTCGCTAGTCTGGCAAGCATCGGACCAGCCGGAACAATCGGTTAAACATGATTTACTGCCGCTATAGCCGCCGGCTGTGCAAGCCTGGCTGTTGCCGTCGCAAACATCACCGCCGTTGACTATATGATCTCCGCAATACGGCAGATCGGATAGGACGCAGGTACCGCTGCAAGCCTGATGCGCGCCCACGCCGTCCGTACCATCGCATTGTTCAGAATTATTTTTAATACCATCGCCGCAATACGGTAGATCGCTTAAAGTGCAAGCGCCGGAGCAAGCCTGATGCGCGCCCACGCCGGTAGTACCGTCGCACTGCTCCGAAGCCTGGTTTATTAGATTATCGCCGCAGTATGGCAAATTAATTATGGTGCAAGTTCCGGAGCAAGATTGATGCGCTCCGACCCCGGCCGTGCCATCGCATTGTTCCGAAGGTTGATTCATTAAATTATCTCCGCAATAAGGAATATTAATTAAAGTGCAGGTGTCGGAACAACTTTGATGAGCGTCCACGCCGTCCGCGCCGTCGCATTGCTCGGTGCCTTCTCGGACGCCATTACTACAGACCGAAGGCGTTTGGCCGGTGCAGTCATTACTGCAATAACCGTAGCCGCCATTATTAATTCCGTCATCGCAAATTTCCGCGCCATTTTGTATTCCGTCGCCGCAGTTTTCCGCGCTAAGGCAATCAATCGCCCAGATACAGCCGGCCGCGCAGGCCTGGCTTCCGCTATAACCGCTAGGCGTGGTACAGCTTCTCGGCGCGCTATTATCGCATTGCTCGCCGTCATTTACTATGCCGTCGCCGCAGTATGGCTGGTTAATTATTGTACAGGTGGCGGAGCAGGTCTGGTGCGGTCCTACGCCGGACGCGCCGTCGCATTGCTCGCCGTTATTGACGATGCCGTCGCCGCAGGATTCGGAAGATACACAGGTGTCCCAGCCTAAACAATTGAGACTGCATGATTGATTCCCGGAGTAGCCGGAAGCGGCCGTGCAGGGTTGGCTATCCCCGATTTCGCAGGTTTCGCTGTAGCCGGCGTAGCCGGTATCAAGCATGCTATTGCCGCAAACCGGCAGATAATTGCCGAAGTCTTTATCTATTAAATTTTCTCCGTCGGCTAAGTTAATCGCATATGAATTACCGGCCGGATAAGTTTGCTCCGAGGCTACGCCCGGCTTGCCGCCTTCGGAAATAGTATAAGAACCTGGGAGCAAGCCGGAAAATTGGTAGCAACCGGCGGCGTCGGTTAATTGGCTGAAGTTTTCACTGTTGTTTAATCTTATTTCCCAGCCGGATAATTTTTCTTCGCCGGTTATCAGGCCGTCTTTATTTATATCGGAATATTTACAACCGGAGATGGAACCGTATTGGCAGACTTGTCCGGAGATGGAATCATAAATCGCTTCTAAATCATTTTGTGTTGGCGCGTGATAATAAGCAGCGCCGGTGGCAGCGGCGATATTTTGCAGCATGGTTTCATTTATTTCTCCGTCATTACCCAAACCGATGGTAAAAATTTTAAAGCCAGAGGCGGCCGCCAACGAGGCTTGATTTTCCGCGTAAGCCACATCAGCCGGGAATTCGCCATAACCCGGACCGTTAGGCATATTGGCTAAGCCGTCGGTCAATAAAATCATGACATGGTTGGCTTGCGCGTTGGCTCTGACTGACTTTAATTCTTGAACTCCCAGTTTAATGGCGTCGCCGATATTGGTGGCGCCAAAAGCGGTTAGTCCGTCAACCGCGGCGACAGTAGCCGGATGGCCGGTGGACAGCCCTTTATCTAAGCTCGCGGTATTGGCGTAGGAAACCAAGGCTGACTGATCGTTAATTCCCATTAAATTTAAAAAGTTGTCAGCCGCGGATTTAGCCGCCGTGATTTTTTTAGGATTTATGCTTAAGAAAACCGACTGATGAGGCGCCGATTGGGTTCTGGCATCGCACCAGGCTTGGCTTTCATTATAGCTAGTATTTTTTACCCAAGTGTAGCCCGAACTGCAGGACGGCGGGTTAACGCACTTTAACTGCCACCAATCGCAGCGCGAGGTATAATCCATAGAACCGGAACGATCCATGATTAAAACAATATCCACCGGCTTGGTGCAGAGATCTGGATTATCCGCCCGGGTCTGAGCTACGGGCGAGATATAGAATACGCCGCCTAGAGTAATTTGAACGATTAATAATAAAGAGTTGACTAAGCTTAATTTTTTTAAAAATGATTGTTTTCGCTTTTGCGTAAAATACCTATAACCGTAATTTTTTCGCATAATCGTATAGGCAAGAAGAAAATCCTCCTTTAATCTTGACAAAATTAATTAATTATTTAGTAATATATAAAATTGTTAATATTGTCTATCAGTATTATATTGTAATATTAAATCAAACTTTGTCAAGGGTAGATTTTTTACTGTCATTTAAAAAACACCGGCAATAATCTTGCGTTTTTTGTAATCGCGGTTTGAACGGCAGTAAATAACCTACCGGCAAAAATCATTGACGATTTGTTGGAAAATATCTTCCAGTTCGCCGGCGGTAGGCGCGTGATAATACTCTCCGCCGCTATCGGCCGCCATGCTCTCTAGCATAGTTTGATTTATTTCTCCGTTTTCTCCCAGGCCGATAGTAAATATATTAATGCCGGATGAAGCGGCCAGGCCGGCTTGAGTTAAAGCATAGTCCACATCAGCTGGGTTTTCTCCGAAACCCGATCCGTAAGGCTTGTTAGCCAAGCCGTCGGTTAATAGAATCATAATTTTATGAGCTTCCGGATTAGCTCTAGCGGATATCAGTTCTCCGGCGCCCAGTTTTATGGCATCGCCGATATCGGTGGCTCCGGAAGTAATTAAACTATCAACCGCGGTTTTCGTTAAAGCGTGATTGTTGGATAAGAATTTATCTAAAGTCGCGTTATTGGCGTATGAGACCAAGCCGGATTGGTCAGACTGCCCCATTAAAGTTAAGAAGTTATCCGCCGCTTGCTTCGCCGCCGTGATCTTCACCGGATCAATGGCCTGATAAACCGATTGATGCGGCGCAGATTGATTTTTGGCCGCGCACCAGGCCTGGGTCTGATTATAAGAAATATTTTTTACCCAATTATATCCCGAACTGCAGGACGGTGGATTGACGCACTTTAATTGCCACCATTGGCAAATTGATATATAGCCCATTGAGCCGGATCGGTCAAGAACCATGATTAAATCCATATCTTCTTTGCAGGCTGATAAAGTGCAATCGTTCTTGCATTCATCAGTATCTACAAAGTTGCCGTCATCGCATTTTTCCGAGGCTTGATTAATCAGGCCATCGCCGCAATACGGCAGATCGGTTAAAGCGCATGAGGCGGAGCAAGCTTGATGCGCTCCAACGCCATCGGTGCCGTCGCAGGCTTCAGAATTATTTTTAATGCCGTCGCCGCAATAAGGCGAGGTAATCAAAGTACAACCCGGACTGCAAGTTTGATGTTCACCGACTCCGTCCGCGCCGTCGCATTGTTCGCCGCCATTCTTTATGTTATCGCCGCAAACCGGCGCTAGTCCGCAGATATCGGATTTAAGCATGGCGAAAATATCATTAAGTCCGGCGGCGTCCGGCGTGAAATAATATTTTGCGCTCGTGGTGCTGGCGATGGCTTTTAGCATCTCGTAATTAATGTCGCTGTCCAAGCCGATGGTAAATATTTTTATGCCTTTAACTCCGGCTTCTTCGGCTTTAGCTAAAGCATAATCCACATCCGGCTGGTATTCGCCGTAGCCCGGACCGGCCGGCTTATTGGCCATGCCGTCGGTTAGGAGGATCATTATCTGATTAGCGGTTTCATCAATTCTTATAGAAGTTAGTTCTTGAATAGCTAAATTAATGGCATCTCCTATATCGGTAGCGCCGAAAGGAGTTAAGGCGCTCACCGCAGTCTTAGTTTGGCCGTGATTATTGGAAAGCTGCTTATCGGTAGTGGCGTTATTGGCGAAAGAAATCAAAGCCGATTGGTCGCCCACGCCCATGGAATCCAAGAAATTATTGGCGATTGATTTAACGGCCGTTAGTTTCGGCGGACTATATCCGATCCAAGAAGAATTATGAGAACCGGATTGGTTTCTGGCCGCGCACCAGCTTTGAGATTGGTTGTAGGTGGTATTTTTTATCCAGGAGTAGCCTAAGGAGCAAGACGGCGGGTTATTGCATTTTAACTGCCACCAGTCGCACTTTGAGCTATAGCCCATTGAGCCGGAGCGATCCATTACCAAGGCCAGGTCTAAGTCGTTGTCGCAGATGGAAGACAAGGTGCAATTATTTTTACAGCCATCATTATTATTATCATTGCCGTCATCGCATTCCTCGTTTCTGTTGACTTCACCGTCGCCGCAGTATTCTTCAATATTAATGGTAATATCGCAGCCGTATTCGCCATTGGTGGTTACCACTCCGCCCTTATGATCCTGGGCCACATTACCCATAATAGCCGGTACGGAATAATATATTGTCCATTTATCCGTTAAGTCGTTCGGCCCGACGAAAGAATTTTCTTCTATGTCGCCCTCATTTTCCAAGCTTACTTTAGTCAGATGCGGGCAGAGGTCGCGGTAATAGCCGGGCAGGTTAGGATCGCCGCCATTCGGATATTCGGCGTGGCTCTGGGGCAAGGGTTTGCGTTTTTGGATTATAGTATATTTAATGCCATTGCCTTGCTCGGCGTAAGAAACCGTAAAATTACCGGTATGGTTTTCTCCCGGGAAAGTTAAGCCAAAATCCAAATGAGGAATGGAGACCTGAATCGGTATAACCGTGGCCGAAACCGACATCAAACCGGATTGGAAATTAACTAAAACCAAAGACAAGCCGATTACCCCTATCAGCGCGGTGATTAATTTTTTGAATTTTTTATTTTTCATGAAAAGCATAATTTAATCATTGTTATTTCTTTTTTTGTCATTCCGGCCTCCGAAGGAGAGCCTGCCTACTGGCAGGCGAAGCCGGAATCCAGGAGGGAGTAGTAAAAACTTCTTTGCTGCCCACCTCTGGATTGCGGCTCGTCCGCCTCGGCTTCGCCTTTAAGGCGAGACGGGTAGGCCGCAATGACGGGAGGGCTTACATCGTCGTAGTCTCCACGATCGCCGCGGCTTCCGCCGGCATGGCGGACGGTTCTACTGCCGGCTGCTGGGGCGCTTCCATAACCGTTGATTGATCCGGCTCGGGTTCCTTAGCGCTCGTTTGCTCGGGTTCGGCCGCCGGTTCGCTTAAACCTTGTTCGGCCGGTGAAACTTCTTCCGGCTGGTTATTTTCCGGCGCAATACTTTCTTTTTCTAAAGGTAAATCGGTATTTCCATCATTATTTAAATCGTTATCCTCTGTAATTAATTCTTCGGTTGATTCGGTGGTTTTCTCTTCTTCGGCCGGCTGTTCGGGTTCTATATATTCCGGCGCTGATACCGAATCAGAGGTTGATGTGTCGTTTGAAGTGGCGGCCGGCGAATCAATAACCGGCTGGTCAACTGGATTATTTTCGGACACTGGCAAAGTTGAGCTGCTAGTCGTATCCTCTTGAGCCGCTAGGCTTTCAAGGTTAACCGTTTCCGGACTGGTGGAGGCGGTTTCGTCTACTAGTTCATTAAATAAGATTAAATTATCTTCCAGCAAATTAGGTCCGCCAGGAGTCGGAATCGGATCAATCCACTCCCCTATCCCGTCCGGGATTCTGGCGAAGGATTTACCTTCCAGTCCGGCCATATTGCCGTCTAAAGTATTGGCTCCGCCAGGAGTATCGTCAGGATCAGGGTCAGAATCGTTGTCAATTGAATTGGCGTAAGAATAAAAATCAATCAAATGGCCGAGATCATCGTAAAGGAAAATAGTATCGCCATTGTTTTTGAGCCGCGCCTGATTAAATAAAACCACCAGCCATTCATCGCCTGAACCGGTCGCGCCGATAATAGTTGAAGTATCCCAACTATTGCTCGCGCTTATGCTAATAGTAGAAGTTGCATAAGCATTAGTTATCAGCCAATTAGCTAAATCCTGCTGGCTGGTTCCATTATTATAAATTTCCGCCCATTCGCCGGTTAAGCCAGTTGAATTATCATCATCAGGATTACATAAGGCTTCGGATATTTGAGTATAAATCGCTATTAAGTCGGCGCCGGTGGGGTCAAAATAATAATTGGCGCCGGTGGTGGTGGCGATGTATTGCAACATGGCGGTATTAACATCACTGCCTAAACCGATGGTAAATACCTGGATGCCTTGTGCCGCCGCTTCATCGGCTTTAACTTTAGCGTATGCTACATCAGCCGGCCATTCGTCGTAACCCGGACCATATGGTTTATTGGCCATACCGTCGGTTAAAAGTATTTCTACTTTAGCGGCTGCCGGGTTAGCGCGAACGCTAGTTAATTCGGTATTGGCTAAAGCAATAGCATCGCCGATATTAGTCGCGCCGCCGGTGATCAAACCGTCAATCGCGGTTTTAGTCGCGGCATGATCATTGGCAAGCAGTTTGTCTAAACTGTAAGTGGTGGCATAAGAGACTAAGCTTGACTGATCTTCCGACCCTAATAAATCCAAAAAGTCTTTAGCCGCTTGTTTAGCGGCAGTAATTTTAATCGGATCGTAGCCAGTCCAAACCGATTCATAGGGCGCTGGCTTATTTTTTAAATCACACCAAGATTTAGTATAGTCATAATCTGTATGTTGCACCCATTCATAACCTAATTCACATCTGTTTGGGTCGCCGAGGCATTTTAGTTCCCACCAATCACACTGAGATGTGTAGCCCATACTGCCGGAACGATCCATAATTATTGTAACATCCACGGGTTGGGCAGAGCAGGACGGATTGGGCACGAACTCGTTTAAAACTATTTCGCCGGGCTCATAATAGATGCAGGTTGGTTCGGGCGCGTAAGGATTTTCCGAATTATAAAAAGTATAAATTCGGTAAGCCACAAATTTGGCGTTGCCTAAATCAGTAATTGTGTGGCTTGGACTAACTATAATATTCTCAATTGTGTTTAAAGCTTGTTCTATGGTTGATGAGGCGGTTAAGTTTAAGTTGATAAAATTAATAGAATTGTCAAAAGCTCCGGCTATAACCGCATTTAAATCTAAGCGGCCGGTTACCACATTGGACATCACGGTTAAAGCCTGGCCGCGGGCGCGGCAAAGCTCGCCTTCTAAAGTGCCTTCGGCCGGACAACTGGTTAAATCAAAGGCTGTACAAATTTCTCCGCCGCTGATGGCGCTGAAAGCTCCTTTAAAATTATTCTCGGATAAATTATTTATTTGCACTACCGCCTGGCTAACCGCCGGATCTTGCTCACAGCCGCCGTTTGTTGACCAATAATTAATGGTTTCAGCCTGGCAGTTTGACGGCGGACAGAATTCATCGGAAACATTAAAATATTGGTTAATGATACCGCTTTGATGGCCGTCATGGCAGGCTCGCGCTTTAACCGTGGCGCTAGAATAAATCGTAAACGGCGCGGTATAGACTGTTCCTGTGCTCGGGCAAACCGGATCAGAGCCGTTAATAGTATAAATAATCGTGGAGGTGGCGTAGCTGGGAGTAATAGTAATAGTCGCGCCTGCGATATTGCAAAATTCGCCGCCATTCGGCTCAATTAAAGGTAGATCATTAACAATAGTAGCCGTCACATTGACCACATGAGCCTCAAAGGCGCCGACATTCATAACCTGGACGAAAATGATCGCGATAATAACTACCGCGGAAATTCCTCGCTTGCTAAGGCTGGGCAAATAGCTTATAACCTTGACGCGATTGATTTTATATTTGGAAATAACTTTATTAAAATTGATTATTGGCAGGGCGATGTTTCTGATTAAAGTATAAATAAAAGTATGATAAAAGGGGCTAAGTTTTCTGGGCGAAGCATTAGTTAAAAGCAAATAGTATGCGATAAAATTATTTTTAATTTTTTTGGCTAACACTAATAAAACGGCAGAAATATTCAATTTCGCTTTGAGATTTTTCTTGATGGTTATTTTTTGCCGCTTGGTTGCTTTCATATTTACATCACTTTTGTCATTCCCGCAAAGGCGGGAATCCAGAAATATTATTTAATATTCTTACTTCCTAATTATCTGCGATAATTTGCCTAAATATGGAATTCTAATAGGCTTGTCTTTATAATTCACAGTCTTGCCGATTAATTTATCATATGTTACCGGCGCGTCATTAACATTATTGGCATCGCCCTTAGTGGTTAAAGTGTCCTCGCCCATCTCAATTATGCGATGAATAGTGAAACCCCTTTCATTTTTATAAACCACTATATCCCCTGCTTTCACATCTGCTTTTCCGCTGATTCCTTTAATAAAGACTATATCCCCTTCTTTTAAGGCCGGCCACATTGAGCTGGAGGTTATGGAGGCGATCGGACTATCCGTGTGCAGAATTTTAACCATTAATTTAGGCGTACCGTAAACGATAGTTAAAAATATTATCAAATATACAATCCATTCAATAATTACCTTTATAATTCTTTTGTTCATTTAATTAATGCAAAATGTAAAGGTTAAAGGTCAAAATGACAGTTTAAAATGTAAAATTTTCAATTTAATTTTTAATTTTGCATTGTCATTTTTCATTTTGATTTTACATTTTAAACTTTTATTACCATACTTTAGGTATTTTAAATATCCAAACATACCCGGTATATTTATTGCCTATCGGCGCCGAAGGCGGCATATACAGAGAAAATTCCAGTTTTTCCGTTTGGCCTTTTTTGATTGTAAAATTATTTTTATCCAATTTAATTAATTCCGCTATACTTCCGAATTTCCAAACAAAAATATAAGTATCTATACCGCCGGCGTTTAAGGTAATAAATCTGGCGGCCGTGGTGTCGGCGGATAAATCTCCGAAGTCCAATTTTTCCGCGGTCGGATTAACCCCGACTTTCTTTTCGCCTTCTATAACCAAGACTTGAGCCGAATATTTATCAGCTACGGAGATTTGAATAAGCGCGACAAATAAAATTAAAACGACCAAACCCCAGATAATTTTTTTAATGAGTGGCGTTTCCCTTTTTTGCGGCACTGGTTCGGCAGAGGTCTGATTAGTATTTTGTGTTGCTTCGTCCATAGTTTTGATTATAATTAATTTCTGGCTGCCCGCCTCAAATAAATTTAAGGCGGGTTAAGTCAGTAATCAATCATAAGGTTATTCGATTTTTCTGATATCAGTTACTTCTACCCAAATATCACAGCCATAATCAACTCCATTAGTTGGAACCACATAGCTCGCGCAAGAAGCCGGCCAATCTTGTCCAACGAATCCTGCGACCGGAGGAACTTTTAAATCAACTATCCATGTGTCGGATAGATCATTTGATGCAGAAGATAAAAAGCCGCTGGCAGTTGTTTCAGGCGTTGCGCAACCATCGTTGATTCCATATCCTTTAAAATAACTCGGTTCATTTATGTCTAATGTTTCATTTGATTCAGCGATGGCTTTGGTCTTTGATAAAAATCTGCATAAATCCTGGTAGCTGTCGTTTAAGGTCGCATAGTCAAAAGTAGCGGAGAAACTCTCACCGCCCTGATTATCCGTAGCGGCGAAGCCGATCTTCGGTGCATCACCAATAAGTTCATTAGTAAAATCAGACAATCCTTCTTGAACCGGAACTTCTGTCCAGACATCGCCTAAAGCTTCTTTGAAATAACCAGTAAAGACATTACCGACTCTGGTCAGCTTCAAATAGACCCAGTCATTTTCAATGTCATTAATTGTATATCTTTTGCCGACTTTTACTCCATTTTCCTGGCTTTCCATGTAAACAGAATTATTGCCTTCAGTCCCTGCCCCCCATTTTGTTAATTCCAGCCTGACCACATCGCCGTCTTCATTGTAGATAAAAATACCGCCGCTTTGATAACGGCCGTCCGGGCCTTCAAAGCCGGTTGGATTGGCCGCCACCATGGTTTCTATGTTGAAATTTCCGCCCATGGGAATAAGCATTCTGGGCGCTGTCACATCGCTGTAAGTCTCATTGGCGCCGAATAAATCTTCAGAGCCTTTGTCGCTATCGGTAGTAATAGTTAAAACATTAGAACCAATAACGCATCTGGCCGCTAAATTATCCGTATCAGGGTCAACGCAAACCAAACCGCGATTATGAGCGTCAACGTCTCCCTCGCCAAAACCTAAAGTAAAAGTTTTTGGCTTCTGAACTAATTTATATGCAACCGTATCAACCCTATTTCCCGCCGCTTGAAACGATTCACTCAATCCGATATTAAATGTTTGGTTCGTAATATTCTCCTGCGGAAAGACCGTGCCAAAATCAATTCCGTAACTATTTACGGCTAGCGCATTCTCAATCGTGGCAGTCACATTGATCACATGCGCTTCGTAAGCGCTCATGCCTACCACGCCGATAGCTAAGGCCATAACGACGGCTAGGCTTAAAATAATTCTTTTTTTCATAAGTTTTTCTGATTAAGCTTTTAAAACAATCTCGACAAATTCTTTTAAAGCTTAATGTTTAGTTGGTTTTAGTTATTAATATATAAACTTTCCTTTTGAAAGGAAATTAATTTTCTATTATTTAGGCCTAATTAATAAAGATGGCGGGTAATAAATATTATTACATCAAAAAACCTGACACAAAAATGCCAGGTTTTAAATATTAAATTTAAACTTAGTTAAATCACTAGCGCAAGAAATTATGGGGTAATTTCTTATTGCCATAAAACAATTTTAACTGTCATTACGAGAAACTGACGAGAATATATTTATAATTTTATCTAATATTAGCTTTATTCTATTTTTTGAATTTTCTATTGACAAAACTGTTATATTTGCTATACTGATAATGTTAAGTGCGGAATCTGTTGAACTCCAAAGTCCGAAACCCTAACGGGGATCGGGCTTTTTGTTTTGGCAAAATTTTGGTATAATTTTTTCGTGGAGTTGAGGGGCCACCTCATGGTGAGGGTTCCGCACTTAACATTCGGAATTGAGGGGTTCGATACCCCTTGGCTCCACTTCAGAAACCATCTCAAAAATGAGGTGGTTTTTGATTTGCAAAAAAATAAAATTAATTTTCAATGAAAGGACAAATTAACTCTAAAACATTCCGGCGATACCGCTCTTAGCTGTTTTAACCGTCCTAGCGAATTTTTTTTTCAGGTTTTTAAACTTTATTTTTAAGCTTTGCTTCAGATTTGAATTTTTTTTATACAACCAGCCGGCGATGCCCAATAGAATCAGGGCTAATAACCCAAACAGCCAAATTGAGTTGCCGCCGAATATAGCGCCGATTTTAGAGGCAAAGGCCGAGCTTGGCGCGCCTACGGAAAAAGAAAATTGCTTGTCAATTAAAGATTTATCCCCTCTTATAAACTGAAGCTGGGCCAGATATTTTCCCTTAGCTATCCCGGTCGTGGGAATTTCTAAAGCCGGTATTTCAAAATATCCTCTGGAATTTACCGCTGCCACGCCTTCCGGATAAGGGTAAATTACATTATAAACCGTTTTACCTTCTTCATCGGCGGTTTTTATTTTAAAGCTGACGGATGGAGTTAAGCTGATATTGCTTTGGTTATCGTAAATAACCCTGACTTTTAAAGGCTGATTTAAGCCGATATCATAAGTTTCCGGTATAACAGACACTTCTAATTTAACATTTTCCGTGTCGCTGATTTTAATAGTCACCTGGCGATCAATTTTTTGCGTTAATGAAGCTCCTGATTGATTTTTATCAACATATAAATCAGGTAAGTTAGACACGCTGACATAACCGGTGTATTCTCCGTTGGGAATATCGTTTGGTATGGAAAAAACAGCGATCATGTTTAAATTCTTGCCCACTTCAGCCGAAGTAGTGGAAACTTGGTTTTTTAAATCTCCGGGTTTATAAAATTTAACCCAGCCTTCAATCTGTCCGCTGGCGGTAAATTCCACGGCGATTTTTTTATCTTCGTTGTTAATTACAATAATTTCTTGATTAATCTGCTGTCCGCGCATGGCATCTTTTATATCAATCGGCTCGCTCATCTGACCCAGAGCCGATGCGGAAAGCGGCAAAACTAAACAAGCCGCTAAAATAAAAGCAAAAAATTTGATTATTTTCATCATAAGTTTGAAAAACATTAAGGATTATTCTCTAATATTAATCTTTTTAACAATTTTGTCAAATACTATTTTACCCTCCCTGATAAGGGAGGGATAGGGAGGGTTTTACTATATAACAGCATAACCCCTCTTTCTCCCCCTTGTCAGGGGGAGGATTTTTTACTCGCACCCCAGCGCCGGCGCTTTATCCGCGCTTAAAGTCATTGAGCCGGCATAATTATTTTTACCGTCATCCGGAGGAAATTTTTTAACCAAGATGGAGAAATCGGATCTTACCGACTGGCCTAATTCAACTAGATTGCTTAAAGCAGTAGTTTGTTCGGGTTCATAAGTTAAAAAATTCGCCTGATCGCCGATTTTCGCTCTATACTCTAAATTCCAGACTCCATCGGTTTTTCCCAAATTAAAATCATTTTGCGTAATTTTTATCTGTAATCTGGTGTTGCCGGTATTTCTAATCGTCGGAGCGGTAGCGGTATCAAAAATTTCGTCTCCGTTTAAAGTTTTTAACACGCCGGCTTTTATCAGTCCGTATTGGATATCGCTAAAATCATTTTCAAAAGTCGTTATTTCCAAATACCTTAAATCATTTTCTCCAATCACGGTTTCGCCGCTTAAGTTCTGCGCCGAGATTTTCACTTTATAATCTCCGGCCGGACTATCGTAGGCCAGGCTAGCTTCGCCGCAATAGAGATCGGCCTGTTGTTTCGCCAATAAACCGTCCTGGCCGCAGAGATGATCGTAGCTATAAACTAAGTTTTCAGTTTTATCCGAGCCCCAAGCCGGTAAGTTGTTATTGTTATTCCTTAATCGGCCGCAGACTAAGGCGCTGACGGTTTCTACGCTTTGCTTAGCTAAAAGTAATTGCGAGTATAATCCGCCGCAACCGACTCTTACTGCTGTTGAGCTAGCCGAAGCATCTCCGACCGAATTTAGGCTTTTAGCTACTGTTTCCGGATAATAAATTTCCGCCGCGACTTCATTGATTTCAGCGGTTCCGCCGGCGTCGGCTACCAAAGCGCAGATCGCTATGGGTTTGCTTATTTCAAATTGCCCGGAAGGCAGAAATTGCGCGTTTTTTTCCGTAGAATCATCGGCTCCGGTGTATTGATTATCGGCTATTTCGTCTAGCATCTGCCATTGGGCTAAAATCGTTAATTCTTTAATTTCCGTATTACGGATAATCCCCGTGGGTATGCTATAAATAGTCGGGCTCGGAGTAACAGTCTCTGCCGGTAAAGCGGTCGGAGAAGTCTGAGGTTCGGCCAGGTCAAAAACCGCCGGTTCAGGCATAATAATAGGCTCTGGAACCGCCTCGTCGGCGTTAATTCGTTCGCCCAGAACCTGCTGCTCTGTTTCTAACGGAGTTTCCGTTGCCGGAGCTTCCTGACCCGGAATAATCTCCGTTGAATCAGAAGCCGGAACTGAAGGCTCTTCAATCACAACGCTTTCCGGGCTATCGTTTGGTGTTTCTTCCGCTACCGCCTCGGGTTGGCTTAATTCAGGATTAATGGGCGCAGCCGGTTCAGCCGCCGGAGCCTGAATTTCAGCAACCGGAGAGCCGGAGTCTTCAATAGTAACGCTGGTTTCGGCCGCGTTGACTAGAGAAAAATTAATAACCAAGGCGAATATGCTAAGCACGACAACTATTTTTTTAAAACTTTTAGAAATTTTCATAGGTTTATTGTAAAAATTTTATTATTCAAAATAGTTCTTGACTGATTATTTTTTTTATTATAATATGTTAATGTTAGTTCAAAAATAGACCAGTAACCTAAAAACAAACGGAGTTAACGCTAACATGAACATTCAAACCACGATAAAGTGGATCTTACGGGTGTTTCAGTAACCCCGTAGAAACGGTTCCGTCAGTTTTCCCTACTGACCGGCTCTCCCACCGAGCCACTAGCCCCGCTGGATTCAATCTGGCGGGGCTTTTAACATATTTTCAATTTCAAAATATTTAATTTAATTTTACATTTTGCATTGTAATTGCTCTGCAATGACCCCGCATCTGCGGGGTGCTAGCGGAGCTAGCATTTTTCATTTTTATTTTTACATTTTACATTTTCTGAAGACCACCCGCCGAAATAATACTTCAGCGCTTGGTCTCCAGGGGCGAGTTAGACTCGCCCCTGTTTCTTAATCTAAATAAAATTAATTAGTTGTTGGTTCTGTTCCGCAAACTAGATGAGGTCTGGATATCGCGCTTAAAGTCATATTACCCGTATAGCTGTCGCCGTCATGAGTTGGAGGGAATTTAGATACGGTGATAGAAAAATCCATTTCATCTAATTCGGATAAATCCAATTCATCGGCTAATACTCTGGGAGCCGCGTTAGGAGCATAAGTCGACCAGGTGGCGCCTGAACCGACTCTGGCCTTATAGCTTACATTGTAAGCGCTGTCGGTCATGCCGAAGCCCATGTCGTCTTGTACGACTCTCATGGCTAATCTGGTGTTGCCGACATTTCTTACCGAAGCTCTGCCTGCGTTCATAGCATCCCAAGTTAAATCACCGCTGATAATTTTTTCAGTCGCTAATCTTACATTTCCATAAGTTACACTGGAAAAATCGGCTTCAAAAGCGGTTACCGGCAGATAAGTGAAAGTGTTTTCCAATTGACCCTGTAGACCGACCTTATCCTGCGCCACTGCCCAAACGGCATAGATGCCATTCGGATCTTCATAAGACAAATCCTTGGTGGTGCAATAAACCGCGGCGGTTTCTTTCTGCAATTCTCCATCTAACTTGCAGATTTCATCGTAGGTATAACCGGTATTAAAGGTAACTAAATTCGGATTGTTTGTTCTCACATTGGTGCAGAATAGTGAAAGACCATCGGCTTTTGAAAGCTTGGTTAACTTATCTTCTTGCATTAATTGACCGCAGCCTAAGCCTGATTGGCTCGGTAAAGCTACATGGCTATTTCCGAGTTCAGTACCCTCTGGATAAAAAACATCGCCATAAACAGCGCCGGGAGTGGTTGTTATATCAGCTAATCCATCCGGGTCGGTTACTACTGAGCATAAAGCAATGGTTTTACTGACATTGTATTTTCCGGAAGGAGTAAATTGAGCTCCGGCAGTCACCGCGTCATCTCTATAATATTCTAAAGCGCTGGTATAAGCGACCGGTAAACCGTCGGTTCCGATAGAAGCGCCATTGGCTTCCCATTTGGCTTTAACGATTGGAGCCGCTCCACCGCTGGTGTCGCGGGTTAAGCCGGTTGAAACATCCGCCGCCAACGCAGGCATAAACGACAAGCTGAACAAAGAAATCATTACAAAAGCATAAATTGCTTTTTTCATAAGTTTTGTTTAATTTTTCCGCTTTAAAAACGGAAAAATGTTTTTAAGCTCGCTTATTAAAGCGAGGTTTTGAGTCTGATGCCGAAAATTTTTACCTGTTTAGGCTCGACCTTTTAACCTCCTTGAAAAAAATTGTTCGGACTGACTCAAGTTAGTTAATATTCACTTAATTTTCCGCCGAAAAGGCGGGTTAGTGAATGAAATATATTAATTCTCCTGCTCTTTCCCCTGTTTATAGAAGAAAAAAGGCAAGAGATTCGACCTCGTAAAGTACTGACCGTATCTATTCATCTACGCCGTGAGGGAATTTAAAATATTACAGTCAACAGATAATATTATCTCAACCAATTATTAAAAATAGATTAAGAAAAATAAAAATTCCAAAATAACAATATAAAACGCCTTCAAAATGCAAAAATTGTTCAATAAATCCTGAATCCCGCGGAAGCGGACAAGCTGGTTCAGCCTGCCTGCCGGCGGGTGTAACAATTTTTTATTTCTGAAGGCGTTAGTGTTTCGCTAAAGGAAACGATGATGCCCGTTTATATTCAGTTTTAAGTTGCTCACAATGCTTTAAACATCTTCTTCTTCCGGCGTATGGCTCGGCGGATATGCATAATTCTCTTCCTCCGTCCTGGTGTAGCTGTTAGCTTCGGCGTCAAAAAACTTGCAGTGTATGAAAATTTCTTTATTGGTTAAAGTCAGTTCGTTTAAGGACTTGCACTTCGGGCACTTCTTCTCCTGCTTAAGCGAGCCTTCGGTTTTTACGATATTGGCGAAATGGCAGGCGCAGCGCGCGCAACGCCAAATGTATTTTATTGCTTCGGCCATATCAGGCAGACTTTAATTATAAAAAATGAATTCTTCGCCCCGCGATTTTATCAACAAAAAAATCGCCTGTCTAAAAAGCGACCTCGTTAAAAACTACCTTTAAGGATATTGCCTCAAGAACTTCCCCAAGCATTAGGTTTGTTCCGGAATTTTTTTTCATAATTGGAAATTACCGCCTCCTTAACTTACGGCAATTCAATTTAAAAAAATATCAAAAAAATTTCTTATTTATTTTTTATTTTTATCACGCTTATTTTCTTTTGTCAAATTATTTCTGTCTAAAAACTGTGAATAACTATTATATTATTTCAGATTAGAAAATGTCCGTCAAGGGATTTTTGACAACTTATCGCTCAATATTTTATGAAATAAAAAATACAACTCAATTGTCGGATTATGTCAATGTAAAATTTAAAATTTTAGGCTTAACTTTCTAAATTAAAAAAAGCGCTCTGCTAAATAGCGCTCGGTTAACGATCCGAATTAATGAGATAATAAAATATCTAAGCGAAAAATAAATTTATCTATTTTTATATGAAGAGAGCACCAAACTCGTTGGCGCTCAAACAAATTGTTTTACCTAACCCACACACGGCATACTATGGTTAAGCTAACAGCTTGCTACACGTTATTGTGCATCTGCACTCTAGCATATTTATAAAAAAATGTCAAGAGGCATAGGTAAAAATAAAGCCAATATCTCTTAATCTTAGCTTAGATTACATCGCTAGATGATTATCAGCACTATCAGTAAAATAATCAGCCCCAGAGCCGATAAAATAACGCGAGGATGCTGTTTTTTAATTTTAATGATAATATTAAGGGCTAAAGCGATGGCGGCCATCAAGAGAATAATTTTATAAATAATGGAAGTAATATTAAATAAAGGCTGGGTATAGGGCGATTGGTGCTGTTTTATAAAATAATATTGCTTGAATAAAGATGAATTGGCCGGTTGAATATTGCTCCACTCTAAATCCTCGGTCGTGCTATTTCCAGCCGCGTCCACCGCCGTAACGCTGGCTAAGACCACGGGATTAAAAACTTGCTCTTGATCTTCCTTGAAAATTATGGTTTGCCCGGTCCAAAGCCCTAAGACTCCGTCGGCCGGCTTTAGATTAATGAAATAATTATTAAAATTGACTTGGGCGCTCCGTATATCCGATCTTAAGTAGACTTCGGCGCGTACGATTTTTCCGTTTTGCCCCTGCGGCTGGTCAACATATAGTTTTGATTTAAGCTGGTCTATGGCCGGCAGTTCGGCATCGCTCACTACAGGCAGTTCGGCTTCGATCACTGCGGGCGGCTCGGCATTATCAGCCATAAGCGGCTGAAGATCAGGCTCGGCTAGAGCGATGTCGCCGATGGAAACATTATTAACTTGAACGCTAACTTCAGCTTCAATAATTTCGCCGGCTCCTGCTTCCGAAAAAGCCGGTTTTAAAATATCACCGGCCGGTTCATTAACTTTTTCGCCCAGCAACTGTGAGCCGGAAACCGCCTCTAAGGGCGAAATTATTTTCCGATCTAAATTAGCCGACGGTTTAACCGTTTGGCCGGGTTCTTTAGCCTGTACCGGCAAGCTGGAGCCGAAATATTGCGCCACCAGAGTGGTATTGACGCCGGTATACAATCCGCTGACCATGCCCACGCCGATTTCCTTAAAATCAGGGTCTGTCATGTTCTTAAAATGCGTCTGGCTCCTGGTCCAGCCGTTAACAACGGCCTCGGGGCTCGTGAAGCCCATGGCCAGGTTTTCTCCGGCCACAGTGTAATTATATTTAACCAGTTTAAGCCAATCGGCCAAAGTCTTTTTATCCGGCCCGGTATGGGCGAAATACTGGTTTAGGAGCATATTCTCGGCTTTTTGGTAAGCCGCTTGATTCAACAGCGGGCTTTCGGTTAAAAGCGCCAGGTTGGCATTTTGCCTTAAGGTATTGGTTAAACTGATAATTTTTTTACTTTGTTCAACTAAAATATTCGGCGTCAGCCAGGCCTCAATCGGCAGAACCATAACCGTAATGACCAAGATGGCCTTAAATAAAATCGCGCTGATGGAATAAAAAGCTATCCTCTTCGGGTGCAAGGCTTGAGGCTTAAAATTATTAAATCTTGAGGGAATAAATAAATCTTCCAATAATCCCGGTCCACTGGGATTAAGGTTGTTCTTGATTTCGTCCCCGTCTTTAACTCCGTCGCCGTCAGTATCCGGATTAAGCGGATCCGTGCCGTAGACTGTTACTTCCTCATTATCATTAACTCCGTCGTTATCGCTATCGGCCTTATAGGGATCGGTGCCTAAGTTTATTTCTTCCTGATCGGATAAGCCGTCCGCATCAGAGTCTTGAAATTTTAATTTATTTACTTTCCGCTTTGCCATATAATATAATTATATCACAAAATGTAAAATGTAAAAATCAAAGTGAAAAATGACAGTTTAAAATGCAAAATGTAAAATATCAATTTCTAATATCTAATTAATCTAATTTCTAATAAATACCCAATTTCTAATGATTAGAATATATTAGTAATTAGTGATTGGAGTTTGATTAGGTTAATTAGGAATTAGAGTAATTAGAAATTTTGTATTTTAAACTGTCATTTTGCATTTTGAGATTTTAACTTTACATTATTTAATTACTCCTCCGCCCAGCACTTCCCTGCCCCGATAAAAAACCACGCTTTGGCCGGGAGTAACTGCTCTTTGGGGCTGTTTAAATTTAACCGCGTAGGTCTTATCGTTAATCTTTTTGAGCCGGCAGAATACGGCTTGATGGCGATAGCGGATGACGGCTTGGCAGGTTAAAGAAGCCGGCGCAACGCCGGATAGCCAATTAAGATTTTTAGCAATAAGATTGTCTTTAAAAATATTTTTATCCCGGCCGTTATTTACTACATATAAAATATTTTTGCGGTAATCCATTTTAGCTGCGTAGTAGGGTCCGCTGCCGCCGATCCCGATCCCCTGCCTTTGCCCGATAGTGTAAAGCGGCAGGCCTTGATGCCGGCCGATAATTTTTTTGCCTGTCATTCTGGAGCGAAGCGATAGCGAAGCGATAGAATCTTGCGGCGTTAAAGATAAATGAGATTCTATCGGTCGCTGCCTGCTGGCAGCTCCCTCCAGAATGACAATCGGACCCGGTTTCATTTTTAAATAACGGCGCAAAAATTCATTATGGCTTTTTCCACGGATAAAACAAATCTCTTGGCTCTCCGGCTTTTCCGCGACCGGCAATTTAAACTTTTCGGCCATTTGCCTGACTTGAGTCTTAGTGAAATTCGCCAGCGGAAACAGTAAGTGTTTTAATTCCTCTTGGTTCAAAGTATATAAAAAATATGACTGATCCTTAGCCTTATCCTTGGCCTTATATAGTTTATAGATATATTTTGAATTCGTATTTTTTGAAAATTGGGATTTTAAAACTGGAGATTCCCGCCGCAGGCGGGCGTAGTGCCCGCTAGCTACATAGTCAAAGCCCAGCTTCTTAGCCTGCTTGATTAAATAGCCTAGTTTAACCAGTTTATTGCACCGCACGCAGGGGTTAGGCGTATGGCCGACGGAATATTCGGTTAAAAAGTTATCCACAACTTGCTTCTTAAAAATCCGGGCGAAATTCAAGGTGTAGAGAGGAATTCCGATTTTTTTCGCTACTCGGCGGGCATCGTTAAGAGCCTGGCTGGAACAGCACTTATTTTCAAAATTTGGCATTGTGCCCTCCTCAAAAGAAGTATTATCTTCTTTCCAGAAATGCAAAAAAATACCGATTACTTCGTGTCCTTGGTCTTTTAATAATTTAGCCGCCACCGCCGAGTCTACGCCTCCGGACATGGCCATAAGTATTTTTAGTTTATTATTATGCATGATAGAATACTATTATATTTTTTAAAATAAAACAAATATAATTAAAAATGCAAATCTAAAAATGTAAAATGCTAGCTCCGCTAGCACCCCGCAGATGCGGGGTCATTGCAGAGCAATGACAATGTAAAGTTAAAAAGTAAGAATTTAGTAATTTTACATTTTAAATTGTCATTTTCCATTTTAATTTTTTAGTTTTACATTAAAAACGGCGTCCTGGCTGGGGAACGCCGTTTTTATATTATTTTTTTACCTCTTTATTTAGTAGTTTTGTTGACTTTAGTATAATCCCGGAAACTGCTTTTTGATTAGGTCGATTGACGGCTGATCGGTGACTACGGTTAATAACTGGCCGACTACCAGTCTGGCGTTGGCGGTTTCTCCGGTTTTTTGGTAAAGCAAGGCCAGGCTGTATAAAGCGTTGGCATGGTTGGGGTTGGTCTGGACAATGCTTAAGAACAGCTGTTCGGCGTTAATGACATCGTCATTCTTGGTGATAGCGCCGCCTTGGCCGCCGGTCACGCTTAGATCGCCGGCCTGCTCTTCGCCGGCGGTTATATCTTCGGTGGCGCTTTGCGATAGCTTACTGGGCACCACGCCTCTATTAAATAATAACCTGCCCAGTTCAAACCGATAATCAATATTATCCCTGGTTAAGAGCACGGCTTTTTTTAACTGATCAATAGCCTCGTCAATTTTATTCAGAGTTTCGTAAGCTATGGCTTTGCCGTAGAAAGCGGCTCCTAAATCGCCCTTTTTATCAATGGCCAAGTCGTATTTTTTAATAGCTTCGTTGACATAATGCTCTTTTTCCGACGGCGCGGTTTCGGCGTTGGCTCTGGCCATATTGATTAAAGCCAGGCGGATAAAGGGCGTGGGATTATTCGGCTCCAGGCCGGCATTTTTATTATACAAAGCTTCGGCCCATTCCAAAGCTCCTCTGACATAGAAGGAAGCGTTTTCATAAATCAAGGCCATGGCTTCGCTGTTGGCCACATTATTGGGCGCGATTTCTAAAGCTTTCTTACCGTTTTCTATGGCCAAAGACAAGCTGTTCTCAATAATTGTCTGGTTCTTTCCGCCTTGCGCTTCTTGATTGGCCAGAGCCATATAATTATTGGCTAAATTAATATAATAGACATCCTGATAGGGCGCCAAAATAATGGCTTTATTGATTATTTCTATTTTTTTATTGATGTCGGCGGTTTTAAGCGATTGCCCGGCGTAATAATCGGCCAAATACATTTTTACCCCCAAGGTGAACAGGATAACCACGCCCGCGCTTAAGCTTAAAAAAATCGCGGCTAAGGCCAGGGCGTATTTCGGCGAAGCTCTGAAAGACAGGTTTAAGTCTTTAAACTTTTCCGGATAATTAATAACGGCTACGGCCACCGCCAAAATTGAGACTAAAACAGAAACTAAAATTATGGAACTGCTTAGGGCAAAGAGCAGGCTGAAAATTACCACGGTAATAAAACCGGAGAATAAAGCCAGCAGGATTGACTGCGATTCATGCCTGGGCGCTTTTATCAAAGTTAAAAAGCAGATGGACAGAGCGACCAAGAGGACGATAATGGCGGCCAAGACTCCCAGTCCGCCGACCGTGGCGGCCAATTCAAATAAGTAGCCGGAAGGATTGTCAAAACGAACATTCCATAAAGGAGAAGCGTTAAAATCGCGGCCTTTATATTTAACGAAATCATAAATGAAAGTTGAGGGCCCGGAGCCTAGAATGGGCTTGTCTTTCAAAGTCTCTTTGGCGATATTCCAGGAAGCGCCGCGCGACAAGCTGACTTCGGTAGGCAGATTCAAAGTCATGATATTAAAATTGCCCAAAACCAAGAGGATGATCAGCAGTAAAAAAGTGGCGATCGGCATAACCAGGTTGGCGCTGGAAATTTTAATTATTTTTGACAGTAAAAACATTAAAACAATCACGATGCCGACGATAGCGGCCGGCCAAAAAGTAAAACCGTTAAGCAGGGTTAGGTTGAAAAGGGATAATAAGATAACCAAACCCAGGAATATTTTAACGGCGATTTTTAAAAATTTATTCCTCAAGGAAGAATGAATTTCCGAGACCTGGGACAGGCCGATAACCAATAAAGGCAGAGTTATGACTAAATACATGGTTAAGGATGATAAGGAGCCCAGCGGGTTGAAGCTAATCACTTTGGTGAAATCCATCGGCAGAATGAATTTGCCCAATAGCTGTAAGACCGAATATGAAGCTATCACGGCCGTGGCGGCAACCAGCCCCCAGAAAAATAATTTAATTCTTTTTTGATTTATATTATTGATCAGCAAATAATAAAAAATAATAAAAATCACAACGGCGGCCAGACTTTTCGCTGGATTGCCGTAGACGCCGACCAGGCTGTCTTTTTGGCTGACCGACAGAACGGTGGAAACGATAAAAATTATCAATAAGCCGATGATCGGCCAGTCCAAAGGCGTTCTTTTTATGTTCAATTCGCCGATGATAACCGCTTTAGTCACCCAGGCAACCGCGCCCAATAAAACTAAAAAATAAAACAGCGTCAGCTTCTCAAAGCCGAAGCTTTGCGAGGTAATGCCGGTGAAAAAAATCGGGCAGAGAAAAAACACCAAGAATATAGAGGCGGTGATAATGAAATCCAAACCCTTGGTGGTGGCGGTAAAATGCTTGGTTAAAATCTTTTTTTCTTCCATAGAGATTTGCCCTATAAGATAAACAGGGCGATTAAATTGTTAAGATATTATGTTAATAATTTTAGCACAGCCGGTCTGGCTTTGTCTAGAATGATTTATTAAAACTTGCCAAAAAGTTTAAAATCCATTCTGATCTATAAGATGCCTGATTTCACTTAATAGTTTAAGATAAAATTCAAGATTATTCAAGCTGGCTAGACGAAGAGCCGTCGGCTCCTTTATTTTAAATAAATAATTCAAATAGGCTTTGGAATTTTCTTGTAATTCCGGCAGCCGGCTATTCTCGTTAATCGGCGAAAAATCTTTGGCGAATTTTGCATTAGTGATGTTAATCGCTTCATAAAAATTATCCGTATTAAAATTAGGCTTTCTTTTCCAAAGAAAAAGCCTGCCGTGCCTGCCTTCCCGAGTCGGAATCACGCAATCAAACATATCCCAGCCCATTTTAACCGACCTGATTATATCAAAGGGCAAGCCGATACCCAGGCCGAAGCGCAATTTATTTTCCGGAATGGACTCCGCGTTGCTTTTTAAAGCTTGATCTAAAAATTTTCCCGACTCGTCAACATGCCTGGCGCCGAAACCGATGCCGTCAAAACCGATTTTTAAAAGTTCTTCGGTGCAGTATTTTCTTAAGGCTAGATTTTTCCCGCCCTGGCTGACGGCGAAAATCAGCGGCCGCTTATTTTTTAGCGAACGGATCTCTACTTGCTTATTAAACTCCTTAAAGCATCTTTTGGCCCAGCCGATCGTGCGCTTAACCGCGATTTCTAGCTTAGCGTCTTCGTAATCGTTGGGCGGGCAATCATCCAGGCAAACCACCATATCCGCGCCCAAGTCAAATTGTATTTTAATTGATTGCTCCGGCGTTAATTTAATCTTTTCTCCGTTCAAGGGCGAGGAAAAAATTGCGCCGTGATCGGTGATTTTTCCTTGAGCTAGGTTTGAATTTCTGTGGATAAGCGAAAAAACCTGATAACCGCCGCTATCCGACAAAATCGGCCTCTGCCAGCCGGTGTAATTATGTAAGCCGTGGATTTTTTTTACTATTTTAACGCCCGGGCGCAAGGATAAGTGCAGGGTATTAACAACCAAGCAGCCTAAATCCAAACTTGTCAAATCTTGATTGCTTAAATTCTTTATCTGCCCGAAGGTGGCGTCAGGCATAAAAAAGGGAGTGGTTAACCTCCCGTGCTGCGTTTCTATTAAACCAAGGCGAGCCTTGGAAATTTTGGATTTTTTTAGAATCTTGAACATGTTTCTGTTTTGTCATCCCGGGCTTGACCCGGGATCCATTTTTTTAGTTTTTACACCATTCGTGAAATCTGGATTCCGGCTCGGAGGCCGGAATGACACCAGGCCGTATTACTGTACTACTCCGTCCCCGCTTACCATATTATCATCTTCCAGTTTTGAAGTTTTAGCTTTTAGGGTTTTGCTGATGGTTACGCCGGTTTCAAGATCGGTGGCGGTAAAATCAGTGCCAGGCAGTATGACCATAATCTTATTGCGATCGGCTTCTTGGGGCAAGAGGCTTAAATTAAATTCCGCTTCGGTTTTAAAGCCCATGATTGATAAATGATCAATCTGCCAGACCACCTGATTGGTTTGACTGTCATAATTTATGGAGCCGGTTGACGACCGATTTTTTCCATCCCATCTGATATTATTCGGCAAGGCCACGCTAACTCGCAAATTATCCAATTCATGGAGGTTATTGCTTATGGTCCAGTAGACTTTTAGGCTGGTGGCTTGGCCGACTTTCGGCGGCAAAGGCCCGGAGCCCACGGCCATATTATCATCGCTGAAATATCTTAACTGTTCGCTTAAGCTTAAATCGCTATTGATTTTATTGATAATGGTATTGCTTTGATTTTCTCCGCTGGCGCTCTTGCCTAGAACGCTGTATTTTATATAGCTTTTTATCTGATAAGTTTTGCTTAAATCAATGGCGGCCAACGGCTTGACTTTAATGGCCAAATCAATCGCTCCTTCGGCGCCGCTGGCCAATTCGGCTAAACCGGGAATTTCCGTTTTGCTCCAGCTGATCGTATTGCCGCTAACTTTGCCATTATTTTGATCGGTTAAACTAAGCCAATCAAGGAAATCGCTTTCCAAAACCGCCATGATAATCACATCTTTCATTAAAGTTTCACCCTTGTTGGCGTAATTTATTGAATAATTCAAAGTTTCACCGAAATTAATCGGCTGGTCTAAAGGCGATCCGTTGACGATCAGATTGATGTTTAAATCGCTTTTAATTATCTCGTAGCTTAAATCTTTTTCGTAAAATAAATAGTACTTAGACGGCTGGTCGGGAGAAGCCGATACCGGCAATTCAAACTTTAATTTAAAATTAATGCCGGGCTGCTTTTTTTCTTTAACTTTAAAGTTTATTTTAATTTCGTTTTCATTTTCGCCCAAATTGCCGACCAGCCAGGAAGCTAAGCCGTTGGTTTGAATTAAAGAAATAGACGGCGTGCCGGTGGCCGTTTTATAGTCTTCCGCCTTGTTTAAAATTTGCGCTTCTTCGGGATAGTCCAGGCTTAAGCGAAAATTATTAATATAGTTTTCTTCCTTGGCTTTAAATTTTATTAAAATCTCGCTGGCTTCATTAACCAAGACGCTGTTAGTGTTTACGAAATTAAAATCCAAACCCAGATCATTGATTTTCATTTCAAAAACGGCTGATTTTTTAAATTCACTGGAAAAATTTTCCGGCCGATAGACCATATCGGCGATAATAATGTTGTTGGTGTCCAATTTTCCGGCTAATTTGCCTTTTATTTTGATAATATTACTGCGATGAGCGCCCAAACCAGCGATTTCCCAGGTGTCGTTATTTTTGCTCGGCGCCGGCTCGCTCTCTATGAAAATAAAGCTGTTAGGATATTGGACTTTAATTTCAATATTGTTGATGGCCACATTGTCTTCGTTTTTGTAATCCAGGCTGTAATAAAATTCTTCGCCGGCGGCGACTTCTTTTAAGGCCGAAATATTAAGGCTAATCGGCTGCTTAACAATATTAACTTTAAGATAAATATAATTATAAATCGCATAAGCCGAGCCTCCTAAAATGAATACCACTATAATAAAAGAAAATAAGTTAAATAAAAAACCCCGTCTTGGTTTAACGGTTAAAGTTTTAATATCAAGCTTTTCGCCGCGGTCATCTTTATAGATCCTGGCCAGGCTGTCTTTTATTTCTGTTTCTTTGGCTTCGTTCACGGCGTACTTTTCAAAAGCTGCTACTTCGTCGTCGTTGGGTAATGGCCTTTTAACGAATTCCGACAAGCTGGATGAACTGTGTTTAATTTTTATTTCATTGTTTTTCATATTTTTTTTGCCCCCTTGAGAGATACCCCCTTGATAAAGAGCCTGTCCCGCACTTGATGCGGGAGGGTAAGGGGGATTGTCAGGGTTTGGGGAACTTATATTTACTTTTTTTCCACCATTATTGCCGCCATCAGGTCTTGATTAAAATCCCGGCTAAAAAGCCAGCCGTTATTAGCGGTTAAATCAGCCGGGTATTTCCAAATAGGCAGATAATTATCGCTTAACTTAAGTTCGCTTAAAAAAGACGATAAATTCATGCCCGGTTGTTTTTGCGCCAGTAGTGAATAGGAATAAAGTTTTTTTTGCTCCGGATTAAGAGCTGAATTAGTTTTGGTTAAAAGCCGGCCGATTAGGCTTTGATCCGAATCAATTTCTTCCGGCGTCAGCTTAAAGGGCAGTTGATACTCAAGATTTATTTCAATCGTTTCCCCCGGATCCAGCTGGGACCAATTGGCGAAAACCGTTTTATTAAGTTCATTATAAATTTTAGTGCCGCTGGCTTCATCTATTAAAGCGCCGGCTTCGGCTTTTAAAACATCGGGGTCATCCGGCCAATCCGGTTCGGCGGTTTCAAAAAATATTTTATCCACCGGCTTAAACCCCGAGGCGGAAATTAATTTTGATCCCAATGGCGCGTATATCCTTAGCCAATCTACATTCCTGACGCCGGAAAAGGGCTCTCGCTTAACGCCTTCGTGGGTTCGCCTGATAGTTAAACTATCAATAATCGAGCCGTCGGCTTGAATTCTCGCCCGGTGGATGATTTCCTGCTTGATTTTCCGATCGCTCTTGCCTCCGGCGATATTCGTATTCACCACCATTAAATAATCTCCCGCGGTTTCTTTAACGCCCCCGTCCCAGCCCAGTTCCTCCGCCATGGCCTCCAGCTCTCCATCGGTGAAATAAAATAGAATATTTTTATCAAGGAGTGATTCTTCCACAGCTTTCAATAAACCGAATAAATTGCTTTTATTTAAACGGCCGGGCAGTTCCTCAATGATTTTATTCATTAAATCGCCGATAATTTTTTTCGGCTGCTTGGTCACATCTGGTTTCTGCTCGGAAAACTCTTGGGTAACGGCCCAAAAATTATCAGCGTCTATCACCGCGCCGTAGCTTTCGCTTAAATCAATCGGACCGATAACTTTTAAAATTCTTTCCATAACCGTGGGCGTAAAGCCGATCACTCCGTCAACCGTCGGCCCATCGCTATTTTCATAAAACCAAGCCAGTTTTCGCGCCGAACTCGGCCAGTCCGGCCACCAGTTGGCGTCCCAGAAATGCCAATCCGATCTTACCAAGCGAAGCGGTTCGGGCGCTTTAATTTTCTTTAACAGGCCGGCCTCGGTATCGTAGCTGCCGCCCGCGGGCGCTTCAATATTTTTTATTTGCCCGTTTAATAAATCCATTAAGGCGAAACTGCCGATAAAGCCTCCGGTAGCTCTAAGCTCGGCGTTATTTTGGAAAACCAGCAAATACCGCTTCATCATGCCGTCGCCTAAAAATATTTTCGCCTTATCCGCAATGCCGATAAAAACTTTAAGGCCTCGGTTAAGCTCGGCGATTTTCCGCTTCAACAAGATAAAATCTTTTTGATAAGCCTCGGGTAAGATGCCGCTATTGATTTGATCCAGTTCTCCGCTAAGCTCGGTTATGTTGGCTATGGCGGCTTGCCCGTAGCTGTTTAGATCTTTTAAAATTATGGCGTTATTTTTAGGCTGGAAATCAAGCAAGCCGGCTACGGCTAAGCTTAGGTTTTTTCCGGCCGCGGAGCTTAATTCCCCGGCTCTTAGGATGTGCTTGCTTGCCGCCGCCAATTGAATATTTTTATTTGGCACGACCGAAGCCAGCGTAAAAAGCCAGCCATTGATTTCGCTTAACTGATTTTGAGCCGTGGAAAAATTATCGCTCGCCAGAGTAAAGCTTTTATCCGCTTGGTTAAAATCCAAGCCGGCCGCCGCTCGGCCGCCTGAAATAAGATTATTAATCGCGCTTTCGCTGGCGCCCAGCACCTTGCCCTTGGCGCTGTCAATGGTTTTGTAATAAGTAAAAGCTTTTACCGGCAGCACCAGGATTAAGAGTACGCCGGCGAAAACTACGGCCGGTTTTAACAAACTGAAAAACCCTCCTGTTCGGCTTAATACAGATTCGGGCTCATCTATCGCTTCCGGTTCATCAAGTTGATTAATAAGCTCTTCTGCGGGCTCAACTATCGGTTCCTCTACGGCCTCGTCTTGAGTGGGAGCCGACTGATCGGCTTGGCCGGTTTTATGAAGCGATTGGGCTAAGGACAATACGGTTGCGGCATTATTTTTCAATAATTTTACCGAAAGCGAATAAAATAAAACGAAAAAATATTTTAAATATTGACCTAACGGCAAAATGATTGACTTTAAGGCCAGGTAAATAAGCCTGAGAAGAAACATCGCTAGCCAGCCGGCTGAATAGCAAACCTTGACGAGCAATTTAAAAAGTTTTATTAAAATAGAAAAAATTAATTTAGCCAGGCTGACGAAGGCGATTTGATTGATTAATTCAAGCCATTTATTATTACGGTGAGCCGGTACGGCCCACGGACTAACTATCGGGGCTGATTTAGGTTTTCGCTCGGGCGGAATTAAAGCGGCGTCGGCAATCTCTAATAAGCCGTTTTTTACACTAAATAGCGCGGACTTGGCTTTATCTTTGCCGGCCTTAAAATATTTTTTGTAATCCAGCTCGGCCAGTTTTTCCAGCTTTAATTCAATCGCCGAATCCTTTATTTCTTTGGCTTCGGGCGCCTCAAATTCTTGCTTTAAGTCTACCACAAAGCGGGAGGTCTGCCGGCCGTTCCTTATTCTTAAATTTTTAAATTTTTTTAAGCGCATTTATATTAAATTCAGGTAAATTATTTCCTCGATTAAATAAAATTTATCTTATGCACAGACGGTTAAGAATATTATAACACAAAATTAGAAAAATAAGAACGAAAAAATATTTTATTATATTTCATGATTACAAATATTCGGTTAAAATAAATACATAATTATATTAGCTAAAATTAGGTAAAATATTAATAAAAACCAATTTTACATTGACAACAATCAAAAAATATGCTATTGTATAAAGTCAGACTGCTCTTTAAAATCCAGCTTTCTGCTTAATTAAGGCCGTACAGCTTATTGCTTTAATTAAGCAGAAAGCAAAAAATAAAAAAAACAAAACAAGAAAGGAAAACAGCATGAAAAAACCAGAAATTAATAAGTTGGTCTTACCGGTGAAAATCCGGTTTCCCAAACCCGTGGAGTTTCGGCCGATTATCTATGTGCGGCCGTTTCGTACCCTGTGCTGCCTGCGCAGGAACGGTCGCAGGCCGGAGTTCAGGGACGCGGCCAACCATCGGATTGAGGAATAAACCAATCAAAAGAAAACAAAACAGAAAAAAAAGAAAAGAAAATGAAAACAAAAGTAGATAACATCATGGTGAGCATTTCCATGCTCAAATTCATGGCCAGCGAACTGGTCAAGGCCGGATTCCAGAACATCCTTCGGACGAAGGAACAACAGGAGGCAATGAATCGCCTCTCTGAGCAAAGGACGCCTGGCAAAGATGTTTATCGTCTGGGCAGAACCGATGCGGCCGGGAACAAGGTGGCCGACGGCGGCAACCTGCTGTTCGGCAAAGACGGTCAGAAAATCGTCAGCCCCACCAAGCTGGCGGCCGACCTAAAGAAACAGGGATATTCCCTGATCGTGGCCGAAACCTTTGAAAAGCAAGGAGACGAAGAACACATCCGCCTCCGACTGACCTGGTCGCTGAACGCCACATCCGAAATCTGCTTGACAGACAAGCAGAAATCGGTTGCCCGTCGGTACTTCGATGGGGTCTACTGGAAAATGTTCGGCTTCTTTAACCAAGAGGCGTTATCGCTCGAAGGCGACGCCAGCCCGGTTAAGGGATCAATCGTCACCCTGAATTTCTCAGGGGTGATGAATCAGGCGAATGTTCAACTGCGCCGGAACGAAATCCGCGATCTGCAGATGATCGCGGAAGGCCACTTCCGCTGCATCTTTCGCCCTCCCGCGACCGGCCAATCGGTTGATTGGCGCCCGGGCGACGATATGATCGGCGCCACGACGGAAGAAGTGGTTAAAGCGGCTTTTGACCGCGAACCACCTACATTCTGCCCAAGCCACCCCACGCCGCGTTCCAACCCCAGCTAGGACGCTCTAAATAAATCATTGGCGCCGCGTAACGGCGCCACCCCCCCCTGAAAAGGTGAAGCAAACGGGAAAAACTCGTGAGTTTCTTTTCAGGGGTTTTTCTTTTTCTCGAATTTCATCACCAGCGCGAATCCGCCGACTGATGGAGTGGATCTTGATATTCAAACTAGAGTATTTTTATAACGCCAATAATCTTTAAAAATTTCTTTGATCTCCTTGAGACTCCCCTGCCCTAATAATTCTTTAGGATCTATTTCTTCATGCTTTACCCAATTCGGAATCGGCGTTTCCTCGTGAAGCTCAAATAAATTTGCTAAAAAAGTGGTCGCGTAAGCGCCTTTAGGCAAAAAGAAATTAACTACCGCTCCGGCACTAAAAGTCCGGCAGCTAACATCAGTCGGAAAAATCCTACCGGCCCAATCTCGTTTAGCCCAATAAATAAATTTAAACGGTTTTAAAACTTTAAAGATGTCCCGGATACCATCCTCTATTAAATATTTTTCATAAAATTTCTGGTCAAACGGATCCGAGCTGATTAATAAAGGAAATCTTTCATTAGTCACGCCCTTATCCTTGGCATGGTCGGATAAATAACGATTGAACAGCAGACTGGCGTAAGCGTATAAGCACATGGTAATACTATCGCTAATCGCGCTTAAGGCGCCGACGAAATCAGCCGGATTGTTTTTTAAGTGGTTAACAACCCTGGTTTCATAAAGAAAACTATAAGGCAAGTTGGCGAAAATCGTTTCCATCTTCTTAAAATCAGGGTAAATTTTTTCCGCTTCCTTTTTAAGTTTAGCTATCAGCGGCATTTCATATTTATTAGTTTTGAACAATAAATACTTTACCGCCAGTTCGTAATTTCCCTGTAAAATCAGTTTGCCGATTTTATGGCTGATTAATCTCTGGCCGCCGAACCTTTGGCTCTGAAAATAATTTAAAAAGCCGAATTTTTCTATATTTTTTAATTTTAATTCCAGCTCGGTCTGATCCGCTCGAGCTTCGGTCCTAACCGTAATGGTAAAAACATTCCCGGCCAGGTAACCAGGTTTGATTACGCCCTTGCCCCAGCGGAATTTAGTAAGTATCAAATTGGGAATTTTTACACGGCTGATTTCTTCTGCGGTTTGATTTATTTTCGGAAAAGCTAGAAGTTGAGCCGTGATGGCCTGATCATCTTTTAATCCGGCGTAACCGATCTTGCCCGTATAATTTAAAAATTCGTTTAATCGATCTACCGCCGCGTTAGTGGTTAGGCCAATTTTTATCAAATGCGCGTAAAGCGTTTTCTCTTTCGCGTTCCTGGTAATTCCCGCTGAAGCATTTAATTCGTCCAGCCTGATAATCCGGTTATCTTGAGTTTTTTCTTCCACTAAAAAATCCGAGTAATGCAGCCTTAAATACCCCTTTAACCTGTTAGTGGGCATATTTTTAATGCCGATTTCGCTAAAAAATTCAGCTTCAGACCTCGCTTTAGTGCTAATAACCAGCTCCGGACAGCTATCCTTATAGTCCTTCATTAATTCTTTTTGTTTTTCCCATGCCTGCTGAGTGGTCATATTAATAAATTATTCATTTAAAATAGTCTTATAGGCTTCCAGAGTCAGCCGCGCGCATTCGCTCCAGCTGTATTTTTTTACTTGCTCCGGTCCCCGATTTCTTAAATCCTGCCTTAATTCTTCATTATTAATAACCGATTCTATTTTTTCTTTCATCTCCGCTTCATCTTCGGGATTGAAATAAACCGCGGCCGTACCGAAAATTTCGGGTAGGCTTGTTTTATTTGAACTCACGACCGGCAGGCCGAAGGCCATGGCTTCTAAGGCCGGCAAGCCGAAGCCTTCGTAAAAAGAAGGAAAAACATAGACAAAGGCTTTTGAATATAGAATTTTTAATTCTTGGTCCGGAACATAACCCGGAAATATTATGCTGGCTGAAAAATTTAGAGCGTACTTTTTAAGCCGGCTATAAAAATAATCATCCTTGCCCACCAAGACCAGGCTTAAATCTTTTCTTTGGCTATTAATCAGGGAAAAAACTTTAATCAAGCCTTCCAGGTTTTTATGCGGATAAGCGTTGCCGACATAGAGCAAAAACGGCCGGGTGATCTGATACTTTGCCAATACATTGCCGGAATCACGGTTTTCAGCTTTACCGCGCGCCAGATCGGCTACGCCTTCATAAGTAACAATAATTTTTTCCGATTTAATTTTGAATTGCTTGATAATTTCCTTCTTGGTATATTCGGATACGGCTAGCACGCGGCGCGCCCGCTTAACCGCATTAGTAATGACAATTCTGTAAAAAAAATTCTTTATTTTATAAATCATCGGGGCTAAAGTGGTAGCGCGCTGAGTCGGGAATTTTATCAAAATTAAATCATGAATCGTTACGATAAATCTAACCGGGCAAAACAAAGGCACATTAAAATGAGGAAAATGGATTAAATCCAGCCGCTCAAGCGAAATTAGAAAAGGAAATATAATTTGCTCCTTAAAGCCATACCAGCGAAAATCAGCCAGTACTTTTTTAACTTTTGCGTTATCGGTCTTAAAATCGTTAAAATTTTCCCGGCGTAAAAAAATCACATACTCGTTAAGAGGATCGTTTTTAATTATATTATCAACTATTTCCTGAGTATATCTGCCCAAACCCTTGCCGACCGGCCCGTAGAAACGGGCGTCAATGCCGATGCGCTTAATATTATTTTTAGCCATATAATAACAATATTTATATTTAGCAGCTGGCTGGAATAAGTAATTTTTGAAGTTATGAGTTACGGGTTGCGCGTTACGAGATTCAACTGATAAAGCGTAAAATCCTTGGTCACTTGCGCTACAGAATTTATTTGCAGATTAAACTTAGCCAGTTTCTTATTATTTAGATAATTATAATCCTTTTCAGGGAAAGTAAAATTATAATAATAAACCGGTAAATATTCGGCTAAAACCGCGTATTGATTTATCATATTATCGTCATTAAACAAACCGACGATAACTTTTCTTTCCGGGAAAAGAAGCTTGTCGTGGTACTGGGTGATAATAACAGCCCTGGGCTCGGTTAAACTTAGCACCTGATTAAATTCAGTTCGCGAAGCCAATTGTTTTTTTATTGATTGAACCAAGCCTTCGGCGCTGCCGATTAAAACAAATCTTATGGAAATGATAAACACGGCTAAAATTATTAAAACTCGGACGCTATGAATTAAAACCTTCTTTCTTAATAATTTACTGAATTTCAATAGGAAAAAACTGGCCAGCGGCATAGCGCCTAAATAAATCGGCAGCCAATAGCGGGTGTAAGAATTACCGATGGTATGGCTCTTTGGATCCGGATTATCGTGAAAATCCCAGCTGCCGTAATAGAACAGTAAAATTAAAAAAGTAATTACATAAGCGGTTAAGTAGGCAATATGCCTTTTTTTCCATTTTTTAATCTCTTTTAAAAACCAAAGCGATCCTAATACGGCCGGTATAAACAGCCAATAAAACATCTGAGCGAAATAATAAAAAAGCATTTTAAAGCTTTTAACCGGCCAAAAGCCGAAATGGAAAAAATTATTTTTTATTTGAATCAAACTATCCTTAACCACGCCGATTTTCATCCCGCCGGATTCCACGATGGCTCTGCCGGCTCCGGCAATATTTAAAATTGACCGGTTCATTTCGCCATAGCCTCCCTGCCAATACGATTGATATAAAATCATATTCCAATAAACCGCCGGAACTAAAGCGAAACCTAAAAAAACTAAAAAAATTATTAGCTTTTTTAAACCAACCTGCCTGATATTAAATAGCCACAAAGCCAGCCAAGCCGGAATCAGCCAAATTAATTCCGACAGCCTGGTGATGACCGTCAAGCCTAGAAATAATCCGCTTAAAGCGGCGTAAATATCAGGTAAAAATTCATTGGCTTTAACTTTTAGGCCGGCGGCTTCGGGCGCTGATGATTTCTTCCGCTTCACCATCAGCACGGCGAAATAAAAGCTTATTATTAAAAGAACGATCAGCAATACATTATGAAATAAACTGCGCGCGCTATAATAAATAAACGGGGGGAAGCAAGCCAGAATAAGAGCCGAGATCAAGCCGTTGCGCTTGCCGAATATTTCCTTGATTAACAAGTAATAGAAAATAATGCCGATAGCGGCGAACAGGGGCGTTAAATAAGGCAAAATTTTATAAGTTGTCAAGCCGGCGATTTTTCCGTAGATTAAAATAAGGCCTAGGAAGCTCACCGGTTTAAGCCAGCCTTTATCGCTTAAGTAGGAGCGGGGACGGATAATATCCGAGGCCAAAAGATTATATCTTTCAAAAAATGACATTCGCCCTTCCTGGGCGTAAAGCTTGGTAAAGTTATAATTGGCCGATTCGTCGGGAGAGCCCCATTTAATAAAATTATCCGGATGCGAATAGTAATTATAACCGGCGGTGCCGATAAAAAAAACAACGGCCATGGTTATAAGTAAAATCCAATGCCAATGTTTAAGCAGCCAATTTTTTAGAATTAAAAACATATTTATTATTAATATAATGAAAAATTTAAATCACAAAATGTAAAATACCAGCTCCGCTAGCACCTCGCAGATGCGGGGTCATTGCAGAGCAATGACAATGTAAAATTTAAAATTTTTCTGTCATCGCGACTAAGCAATCTCGGGTAACTGCTTCGAACCAAAGATTGCTTCGCTCTTGTCAGCCGCTCGTAATAATAATTAAAGCGGTATTTCAATTTTACATTTTAAACTGTCATTTTTCATTTTGATTTTTACATTTTAAACTTTTCTATACTATATATAAATTAATCGGCAAATCCTTTTCACTCGGCTTGTCTATTATCGCAGGCGCCCAGTTGTTAAGCTTAAAAGCGTAAGAAATTACTTTGGCGCCCGGTTTTAATTCTTTTTTAAGCTTAGCGGTAAAACTTTCGTTTAATGAGCCCGGTATGCCGAAAAAATAAACCACATCGGCATCCGATATATTTTCTTTAAATAAATTTTTAAACTTGAATTCAGCTTGGCCTTCTTTTATAAAAATCTTTCTTAACCGGCAAATTAAATAAAGAGGCAATGATATTTCCAACCCGATAGCCTGAACTTTGTAATGCTCGGCCGCGTAAATTACCAGCTTGCCGTCGCCGCAGCCCAAATCATAAAATGTCTGGCCCGGTTTTAAATCGGCCAATTTAAAAATCCTGGCCAAGTCTCGGCCGCGGCTCGGCACCCAGGGCGCAAAAGACAAAACCGAAAATATTATACTGGCGCAGCAATAGGTTAAAAATATCAGCCCGGCGATACTTAGCCAAAAAATGATTATGTGATTTATCATAAAATATGCTAAAATATATAAAGCTAACACTAAATTTTCATGAAAAAAATTATTTTTATTCTTAATTCCTCCTTAATTTTTTTATGTCTGATTTCTTTATTCGGCGGCTTGGTTTATCGTGTTTATTCGCTTAATTTTAAAGGAATAATAATTAGTTTAACTTTAGCGGTTATTTCCTTTATCATTATACAATATTATTACTATTACGCAAATAAAAAAAATCAGCCGGTTGCTTGCCGCTTAATCAATCAAACGAAAAATCCTGAATTAAAACAAGGATTTTCTTTTGTCAATTTACTGTTGCTATTGGCTTATGGCCTCGTGATTTTGTCTTGTTTTTATATTTTACTGAACCACCGAACGGACGAAGCGATTATCTCTCCCTGGCAAGCGGTTCCCTCGTACTTCTTTATAAGTTTCAGCTTGGCCAGTCTCTTGCTACTGGCTAATATTATTAAAAATAGAAAAATCGCCCTATTTTTGATTATCATTCATTATTTTTTATCTTTTTCCGTGGCTTTAATCGTTTATCGCTTAGGCTACGGCTTTGATCCTTTTGTCCACCAGGCCACGGAAAATTTGATTGATAAAATCGGAGCGGTAGAGCCCAAGCCGCTTTATTATCTGGGGCAATATAGCCTGGTCGTGATTCTCCATAAAATAACCGCGCTATCATTGGTTTGGCTGGATCGCCTGTTGGTTCCTTTATTAGCCGCGATTTTTTTACCCCTGGCTTTATGGCAAGCGGTAAATCATTGGTTCACGGATAAACGGCTTAATCTTATTTTAATTTTTTCACTATTGGCTTTAACTTTCCCCTTCTTAATAGTTACCACGCCGCAAAATTTAGCCTACATATTGTTGATCATTATTATTCTACTGGGCTTAATCTGCAAAAACCACTACGACTTTTTAATTATTCTGCTTTTATCGCTAACCGCGCTGATTATCCAGCCGATTGCCGGATTGCCGGCCATTATTTTCTGCCTGCTCTTAGCGGTCTATCACGGCGATAAAAGCCGGATAAAATTATTTCTCTACCCGTTTTTATTGATTATTTCGGTTTTGATTTTGCCGATCATATTTTTTGTTTTAAATAAAAAAATATCCTCGGCGGCGGCTAATTTAATCGCTCCGGCCGTTGATTCAGCCGGCTTCGGCGTGCCGGGTCAAGAAAATTTTATTTTAAATTTCATTTATTTATACGGTTTTAACCTGAAGTTGATCCTATTATTATTGGTTGCCGGCGGCCTAGTGATCGCCTGGAAATTCAAAGAAAATTGCCGGATATTTTTTCTTTACCTGGCGATGTCGCTGTCATTATTCATTTCCTATTTTTTAACCGATAAAATACCCTTTGCTTTTTTAATAAATTATGAGCGAGGCGATTATTCGGAAAGAATTCTGCTGATCGCTTTATTATTTCTTCTGCCTTTCATAATAATTTCAATCTATGCTTTTCTAGAGAAGGTTTTCTCGCAAAATATTTTTTATAAACTGATTCTGGCCGCCTGCTTGGTTATTTTAATTACGACTTCTCTATACCTAACTTACCCTCGTTTTGATAATTATTTCAATTCCCGAGGCTATTCGGTTTCCGGCGCCGACCTGGAATCGGTTGATTGGATAAATTCTAGCGCCAAAGGCGATTTTATTGTTTTGGCCAATCAGCAGGTAAGCGCCGCCGCCCTAAGCCGGTTTGGCTTTAAAAAATATTACGGCGACGGCCGAAACCAGCTATTTTACTATCCGATTCCCACCGGCTCCCCTCTTTATCAATTTTACTTGGATATGGTCTATAAGCAGCCTAGCCGCGTAACCATGCTGGAGGCCATGGGTTTAGCCGGCGTCGACGAGGCATATTTTGTTTTAAACCAATACTGGTGGGCTTTTTCTAAAATTCTGGCCGAAGCCAAGCTCTCAGCCGATAGCTTTGAAGTAATAAAAAATGGAGAGGTTTATGTGTTTAAGTACCTAAGATAATCCGGATTGCGCCAGTTAATGATTTTTGTTTCGGCAAATTTACGACTGTAATTAAAGCAATCCAAAAAATAATAAAATTTATTTTAATAGCTCCTCTATTTCTTTTATATAATTTTCAACATTGAATCGCGCGGCTTTTTCTCTGCCCGCCTCGGCCAGCTTCTTTAAATCTTCCGGGTGCGCCAGCGCCCATTCCATTTTCTCCATTAAATCCGCCGCGTTCCCTGGTCTGAATAAAAGGCCGGCATTTTCGCCGATTAGTTCGCTGATACCGCCTAAATCGGCGGCTAGAACCGGCAGGCCGGCGCCAAAAGCTTCTAAAATCACGGACGGACAATTTTCGTAGCATAGAGTCGGCACCGCCAAGCAATGGCAATCATGCAAGAGCTTTTTAATTTGCTCCTCATTCTGCCAGCCTAAAACTTTTATGCTGTTTTCCCTCTTGGCCTCTATTTTCGCCTGCTTCAACTCGGAACCGCTGCCGGCGATGATTAACTCGGCGCTCGGAAACTTTTCTCTAACTTTTTTATAGGCTTCAATCAATAAACTCAGGCCTTTGTGTTTTTCCAATTGCCCTAAAAATAAAAATCTAAAAATATGATTTTCTCCTTGCCGCTCAGGCCGGCCGCCGAGTTTTACCGGATTAGGCAAAACTATTCTTTTTGATTTGATGAAAAAAATCTTGTCCAGATAAAGATTCAAAAGCCAGCGCGAAGGAAAAATCACAATATCCGGCGAACCGAAAATCAGGCTGGATAAGCCGGCGTAATTTCTGGAAAAATAACCGTCTATCAAGCCTTCTTGTCCGAAATATAATAAACCCGAAGGATGGATCAGCTGAATATCATGAACAATATGAAGATGTTTGAGTTTTAATTTTTTGGCGGCCAGATTCGTCAAATAGCCGACTCCCATTAAATTATTGGTTATCAAAATTTCGCATTTTTCTTTAATTAAAATTTTTTTAATTTTAAAATAACTTATAAAATCAAACATATTCCAACAATGCCAGATTAAACGGGTGAACTTAGAAAATTTATTAAGATTAAAAAATAAACTATTGAGATAATATATTCGGCTTTCCCCGGCCGGTTGGTCGGTTATCGCCGAGGGTTTCTTCCAATAGGGTTTAGTGGTAATAATAAATACTTCATGCCCGGCATTCAAAAGCCCCTGCGCTATGGTTAGAGTTACTTTCTCGGCGCCGCCTCTGGCATAAGGTTTATATAAATTATTGATTAAGCAAATTCTCATAAATTCTAATCTAATTAATTGGCTAAAAATATTTGTTTTTCGCTTAGACGAAATTTGAGTATTTTTCTTAAAATTATCCTAGAAAATGAAGCCAGGATAATTTTAAGAAAAATTACACAATTTCTCATGCGCTCAAAACAAATATCTTTAGCCAACACATCAGAAATTCACTAATAAATATTTAAGTATATTTTGCGTAATTATAAATTACATCCAGCCTCTTGCCGACTTTTTCCCAAGTATATTTCTTTTCAACCAATTCCCTGCCGGCCAGACCCATCAGTTCGGATCGCTTTTTATCCCCCAAAATTACCTGTAATTTTTCAACCAAATCTTTAACATTATCCGGTTTAACCAACAACCCTTGTTTATTATTTTTAAAAACGCTTCTGACTCCGGGTAAATTAGAGGTCACCACCGGTTTGGCGCAGGCCATGGCTTCAAGCAGAACCAAGCCGAAAGCTTCCGATTTATTTATAGACGGCAGGGCTACACAGTCGCAATAATTATAAAAATCAACCAATTTGCTGTTATCAATTTCTTCGTAAAAAAACACGGCATCTTTAACTCCCAAAGTTTCGGCGCATTGCTTATAATACTCTATTAAATCGCCTCGGCCGACCACCTTAAGCAGGGTGGAGCTGAATCGGGAATTTTTTTTAATTTCCGCCAGAGCTTTGATTAAATTTTCCAGGCCTTTAAAATAATGGGCTTTATCCAGCCCGCCGACGAATAAAATAACGGGCTGCTCCCGCCGCTTATTTACTTCATCGTTATAGATTACGAATTGCTCTAGATTGACGCCGAAAGAAATTTGCCTGAATTTATTCGGCTTTAAGCGGTAATATGCGCTCAAGTCGGAATGCTTAATATAATCGAGCGAAGCGCAAGTGATCACTTTAGCGCAACGCGCTAAGATGGGAAGAAAAAAAATTCTATAAAAATAAAAAATACTACCTTTAAGTCCCTTGGCTCGGCTGTCCATGTGATAGTGTAATATCAGTTTTAATTTTTTGCCGGCAAATAATTTTTTCAGTAAAACCGCTTTAATCCCGCCATAAAACGGATAATGCAAATGGATGATGTCAAAACCGTTTAATCGGAAAAAAAGCCCGGGTATAAAAGCGCCGTTGCCGAATTGCAACATGGGTTTTAACTTCTGAACAATAAATTTACTGTTAGAGGCGTCAATTTGATCGGGAACAATATTTTTATCATCTAAATAATCATATTGAGGAGTAAAAACGGTAACTTCATAGTCAAGCTTAGCCAGAGCTTCGGAAATATTATAAACACTGTTGCCGATGCCGCCGAGGTAGGGCGGAAAGACGCATACAATTTGCGCAATTTTCATAAATCTACAAATTACAAATCATATCACAAATATACAAATCAACAACAAATATTACAAATAAATATAATAAACATTTAAATTCACCCTTATAACACTGATAATAATTTGCAGTATTCGTAGCCGATTTGTAGATTTGTAGTTCTATTTATCCTTTAGAGTGATATTGGTAACAATTTTAGTGATATCTTTTTCAATTTTTTCCAGTTTTAATCTTAAGCGAAAAACCAAATAAAATAATATAACCGCGCTTAAATAAAGCATAACCTCAATTCCACTGCCCGAGAAACCCAAATTTAAAACCAATCTGTCAATGAATTTTAGAAAAATTATCAAGATCGCCGACGCCAGCCAAAAAATCAGCCAAAACAAAAATTCATTAAAACCGATATAATTTTTTTGTTTTTGCCAAAATAATCTGGCGATAAAAAAGGCGATAATAATCAAGGCGATAATTTGTTGTAGCATATAATTTTGCCCCCTTGATAAATTTATCCGCCTCTGGCGGAGGTGGTTAGGGGAATTTAAGGTAACTTAGTAATATCTTAGTTTTTATTTTCTTTCCTCGTTATTTCCAAAATTTTCTAAAGCTTCATCTAAATCAGTATTCAACATTGTGAGCTCTTTAGAAAATCTTTTTACATCTTCCAACTCCATGGAATCAACGCTTAAAGATTTAAGATGTTGCCCAAGTGATTCCATATGTTCAGTTGTGAACTCAATCTGTTGCTTCAATTGATCTTTCCAGTTTTCTGGGCTGTTAACCCATTCTTGTTTTGGCATAAATTTTAAGGTTTAACACTAATTATTATTGGTAAACATTATGACTTAATTATTTAACATAGCGATAAACAAGTCTCTTAAGATTTTAAAACCGCCGGAAAAGCTTTGGCCGAAATTATTGTATATTACTTTAATGGGAACCTCTACGGTTTTAAAATTATTTTTTTTAACCACAAACATAATTTCAGAACAATGAGCCATTCTATCCTGCTGCCAGCTGATTTTTTCAGCGGCCTTGGCCGACATGGCCCTAAAACCGCTCTGCGGATCGGTTAAATTGATTTTAAAAAATATTTTATTAACCGCCTTGGCTAGAGGCATAATAAAATACCTTTTAAAGGAAGGCAGGCTGGTTTTAGATTGGTTATTTAAAAAACGCGAACCGAAGACCACTTCAGCTTGTCCCGACTTAATCGGTTCAACGATCCTAAGGATATCCTGGCTTAAAAATTGCCCGTCGGCGTCAAAATGAACGATAATATCGGCGCCTTGAGCCAGGCTATATTCCGTGCCTGTCCTTAAAGCCGCTCCTTGTCCGCGATTAATAATATGCCTAATTAAAACCGCCCCCTGATTTTCCGCGGCCGCGCTCGTCCGGTCTTCCGATCCATCGTCAACCACCACCAATCTATCAACTAGCGGTTTAACTTCACTGATTATTTTTTTAATGGTTAGAGCTTCGTTAAAGGCGGGTATTACGCAAAAGATTCTCATAATTATAAAGCTTGACTGACGGTTTTTAATCCCTTGCTGGCCCTTAAGTCGTTAATGGTTTTTTCCAAACCCTTCTCCAGTATTATTATCGGCAGCCAGCCCAATTTTTCACGAGCTTTAGATATATCCGGCAGAGCTAATTCCGTAATAAACAAATCTTTTTCCGAGTATTTAATTTTAGAATTTGATTCAAGAATTTTAATGATAATTTCACAAATTTTGGTTAAATTAATGTTAACATCAGAACCGATATTGACGGGTTCGCCGATTTCGCTGTCCATCAGCTTTACGGCGGCATCAATGCAGTCGTTAACATAGCAAAGCGAAGTGGTAAAATTCTCGCCGCCCGGTATAACCAGATCTAGATCGTCTAAGGCGTTATTTATAAAATCGGGAATTAAATTGCCTTCATTTAATTTCATGCGCGGGCCGTAGATGCGGAATAAGCGGATAATCCTTGAATTGACATTATAAACTTTACGATAATTTTCCACAATAGTTTCGGAAAATCTCTTGCCTTCATCATACGAGCTTCTGGCGGATAAAAAATCAACTCTGCCGGTTTCGCTTTCTTTAACTTTTACGGCATTGTCTTGCCTGGGTCCGTAAACCACCGAGGAAGAAAACTGCATGAATTTAGCTTGATATCTGACCGCCAAGTCAAGCATATTTTTTACGCCGTACGATGAGGCCAGAATGGTGGGTATTTTATTTTTATCAAAATCTTTCGGCGAAGTCGGGCAGGCTAAATTATAAATTTCCTGTATTCCCTGAAATTCAATTTTAAATTTTTGCAGCTCCGGAAACGATTCTAAATTCAGCGGCTCGGTAATGTCGTGCTTAATAAACTCAAAATTGGGATCAGACAATAAATGATCGATATTTCTTTCATCGCCCGTAGAAAAATTATCCAAGCAAATCACTTTGCTTTTGGCGATTAGCCGATCGCATAAATGGGAACCGATAAATCCGGCCCCTCCGGTTACTAGAACATTAGGTTTGTCAAAAATCGCTCGTTTATACATAAAATTAATTTTAAATAATACCTCTTTATATTAAATTATAAATTGTGCCGGTCAATAATTACTGTCTTGGCTAAATTCATTTTAAAACTTAATTGTTAATAATGATGCTTCCCACATTAACCCCGCCGCTAAAACTCTCTTCATAAGCGTAAAATGAACCGATAATTTGGCCGTTGGCTTTAAAAGTCCGAATATGAGGCGCGCCGCCCGGACCGGCGGCGGCGATTATTTCATCCAATCCGTCGCTATCAACATCCGCCTTGGCTAAATTTACTCCGCTTCTTAAATTACTGTTAAAAGCGAAAAAATGAGATAAAAGGCCGCCTTTTTCATCAAAAAATTTAATATGAGGGCCGCCGCCGCCTTCCGGCGCGGTGATAATTTGGGATCGATTCTGCTGGGTTCCGCCTTTAATATTTGCGATCACGACTCTAACTCCGCCGCGAAAAGTTTTCGGATAAGCTAAAAATTGGCCTTGTTTAACCCCCCCGGATTTAAAAATTCTAACCTCGGGAATTTTTCCCGCGCCCAAGCCGGTGGCGATTTCGGCTTGGCCGTCGCCATCAATATCGCCGGCGCTTAAATTCAGACCGCCTTTGAATTTATTATCGTAAGCGTAAAATGAGCTTAATAAAACGCCTTGTTTATTAAAAACCTTAATTTCTGAATCGCCGTTGGTTCCTTGAGCCGCGATAATTTCGTCCAGGCCGTCGCTATTAACATCGGCGCTGGCTACCTTAACTCCGCCGCGAAAATTATTATTAAAAGCAAACCATTGGCCGATTAATTCGCCGTTTAAATTAAAAATTTTTATATGCGGCCCGCCGCCGATACCGGCCGCGGTAATTATTTCTTTCTTTCCGTCGCCGTTAACGTCGCCGGAAGCTATATTAACGCCGCCATTAAACTGCTTGTCATAAGCCAAAAAACTTTTTATAATCTTGCCGTCTTGATCGGCTATTTTTAATAAACTTTGATAACCTTTTTGGGGAGAGATTAAAAGTTTTTCCGATTTATTTTTTAGAATGCTTCGCGCTTCCAAAACCGCGTTTAAAAGATTAATCCTGCCGTTGCCCAGCTTATTTAAATACTTGGGGTTTAACCGATTGATATCGTCGGCACTACTGAATAATATTTTTATGATTTCGTTCCTGCCTAATGCCGGATTAGCGCTTTCTAATAAGGCTAGACCCGCGCTCACCATAGGTACCGCCACTGAAGTTCCGGACCAATAGCCATCATAATATTTATTAAAAGTCTGATTATTGATATAATGATCCGGCGAATAGACTACTGTGCTAAAAATACTGACTCCTGGCGCCGCGATATCAATGCATTTGTTGCCAAAACTTGAAAAATCAGCTTTCTGATCAAGCGTATCGGTGGCGGCTACGCCAATCACCCTATTCTCGCCGTTAGGCCCGTCTAAGCAAACCGGATACATCGGATTTTCATTTAAGTCGTAGCCGTTGCCTTGAGTAATCTCGTTGCCGCCGGCCGCGACTACGATTATACCGGCGTCATAAGCGCGCTTAATCGCTTCATCTAAACTTCTGCTGTAGCCGAAGCCGACAAAGCTTAAATTAATAATATTGGCATTATTGGCGATGGCATAATCAATCCCTTTTATTACCTTTGACGAACTGCCCCCGCCCTGATCATCTAATACTTTAAGCGGCATTAGTTTAGCGCTCCAAGTTACTCCGGCTATACCGGCGGCATTATTGCCGGAAGCCGCGGCAATACCGGCGATGATGGTGCCATGCAGAATGCCCTCTTCTGTGTAACCTTCGGTAAATTTAGGCGACGGGTCAGGCAGACTATTAATAAAATCCCAGCCATTAACATCATCAATGAAGCCGTTCTTATCGTCGTCAAGGCTATTGCCGGCGATTTCCTTTTTGTTTATCCAGATATTATCTTTTAAATCCGGATGGTTAATTTGCACTCCCGAATCTAAGATGGCAATGATAATGGACGGGCTTTCTCTAATTTCATCCCAGGCTAAAGTAGCTTTAATTTTTTGCAAATACCATTGATTATTAAAATATGAATCCGACGGTAAAATAGATGCCTTATATATATAATCGGGTTCGGCGTATTCAACAGTTGGCAAATTCTGGAAATAATTTAAAATTTTATTATAATTTTGATCCGCGCCTATATTAATTAGAATCGGTTTCTCGCTAACCTTGTATTTTACTAAAATTGCATCGGTTTTATATAAGCCAGTCTTATTATCAGAAGATGTAAAATTTGCTGTAAATATTAAAAATATTGCCGCTAATAAGCTAAAAACAAAAAAATTAAAATAAGATGCTATTTTATTTTCTACCCTGTTAGATTTTTTTCTTAACTTCCGCATAAAATTATCTGAACATAATTTCAATTAAAATTGACCCTTGATAGATAAAGATGTTATCTAGCGGGGTAAATAACATCTTTATTATAACACAACTCATTGATAAATTTCAAACGGGCGTCTTCACATTTTTTCTAATACGGCTAAAGTTTCTCTGGCGCATTTATTAAGGCTGAAATTTTTCGCCCTGATTAATCCATTATTAATTAAATTATCGGCCAAATTTTTATCCAATAAAACTTTTGCCATTTTTTCGGCTATATCGACCTTGTCTTTCGGATTAAAAAATAAAGCTGCCTGGGCGGCGATTTCCCTGATTGAAGCGATGTCTGAAGCCGCCACCGGTACGCCGGAAGCCATAGCTTGCACTAAAGGAATGCCGAATCCTTCATAGAGCGAAGGAAAAACGAAAAGCGATGCTCCATTGTATATGTAGGGCATATCGCTCTCCGGCACCCAGCCGGTGATAACCACTTCATTATTCAAATCAAATTCTTCTATTACATATTTAACCTCGTCAAAACCCAAGCTGGCGCTGCCGACCAAGACTAATTTGTGTTTAATTCCCCTATATTTCTCTTTCATAATGGCGAAGGCATTGACCAGCGCGGCTGTATTCTTTTTCTTTTCCAAGCGGCCGACATAAAAAATATACGGGAATGCAATATCATATTTATTTAAAATTTCAACTATTTTTTTTTGATCAGTGATCTTTTTATATAAATCAGGGTCGTAGCCATTATAAATTACTTGAATTTTATCTCCTTGTATCTTATAAACCTCGAGCATTTCTTGCTTAGTGAACCGTGAAACCGCGATAATCCGTTTAGCCTGTTTAAGGGCATATTTAGCGGACCAAGTATGATAATCAAGCGTGTTGGGGCTGAATTTGCCAAGACTTAATAATTTTGCCAAAAGACTGAAAATTTTACCCAACAGGCCGCCGCTGGGGCCTAAATTATCCGAGCCGTAAAGTTCTTTTTCCCGTTCAAAGCCGATATCATGGATAGTCACGACAGATTTTTTAGGATGAATAATCGGTAGAGTATGAGCCGGAATAAAAAGTACGCTTGGCGGAAAAAACAGCATTTCCAAGGATAACCTGGCTTGGGTCCAAAGATAAGGAAAAGGCCAGTTTAAAATTTTAGCTTTGAAATTTGTATGCGACTTTACCAGTTCGGCTAGTTCATCGTTCAGCTGTTTATCCGTATACAAAACATATTGATTGAAAGAATCAATTTTAGCCAATTCCAATATTAAATAAAAGGCGTACCATTCGGTGCCGCTTTTGAATTTTCGATTGGCGCGCGAAGCGTCAATACCGATGAGCATACTTTAGTTCATAAAGTTTATAAAGTTAAAAGTTATAAAGTAAAATATTTAATTTGAGTCTTTTCACTTTATAACTTTATGAACTTTATAACTTTCAACTAATTTTTACTATTTTGTGGCAAATATGCTCCTCTTATACGAATCCAGATTCTCCAGCGCGATGCCGGTGCCCTTGGCCACGCAGAGCAAAGCTTCGTCGGCCACATAGGCCGGCACATCGGTGGTGCGGGAAAGCAATTGATCAATATTCCTTAACAGCGCACTGCCGCCGGACAAAACCATGCCTTTATCCATAATATCGGCGGCTAGTTCCGGCGGAGTGTCCTGCAAAACTCGTTTAGCCGCATTGATGATGGCCTCCAGCTCGTTCTGAATCGCCTCGGTTACATCATCGGAATTAACCGTTATATTCCGAGGCAGGCCTGTGATCATGTCGCGGCCGCGAATTTCCATGGTTAATTTGTCTTCCAGATACAGCGCGCTGCCGATTTTAATTTTGATTTCCTCGCTGGTTCTTTCGCCGATGGCTAAATTATACTTGCGCCTGACGAATTCCTGAATCGCGTCATCAAACTTATTGCCGCCTATCCTGACCGAGGTTGAAGTCACTATTCCGCCCAGCGAAATTACCGCCATTTCGGCCGTGCCGCCGCCGATATCAATAATCATGTGGCCGGAAGCCGAGCCTATCGGAATATCCGCCCCGATAGCCGCGGCAATCGGCTCTTTAATAATATAAGCCGCTCTGGCTCCGGCGGCAATCGTAGCGTCAATTACGGCTCGCCTTTCGGTTGAAGTAATGCCGGCCGGCACGGCGACCATGACTTCTGGCCTGAATAATCTTATGCCGCCCAAAGCTTTATTGATAAAATACCTAAGCATGGCTTCGGTGGTATGGTAATCGGCGATGACCCCGTCTTTTAAGGGCTTAATCGCGACGATGGTATCCGGGGTTCTACCCAGCATGTCTTTGGCTTCGTTGCCTACGGCTAAAATCTTTTTATCAATTAAAGAAATCGCCACTACGCTCGGCTCATTAATAACAATGCCGCGTTTTGGAACATGGACTAAAGTATAGGTTGTGCCTAAATCAATACCAATTCGTTTAATAAACATAACAATAATTTTCAATTTTCAATTCACAAATTTTCAAATTTTCAAACAATTTTCAATGATTCAATTCTTAAATTTTCAAAAATGCTATTTGTGATTTGAAAATTAATAAATTGAAAATTCATTGAAAATTGAAAATTGTAAATTGAAAATTATTAAAATTCAATCTTAAAACTCCTATCTATATTCAAATCTCCTTCCCACTTAATCTTGGTTGGACTTATTCTCTGCGTAGACAGGCTGGCCGGACTATATGATTTTATAGTATTTGCGAAGTTTAAGTCAACTGCCATCTCGTTCACTTCCTTGCCGGGCTGTTTTTGCATATAGAGGCTGTAATTTTTTGAAAATGAATTTAAATTCGGCAGTTTATATTCAATGGTTAAATTCTTTATTTCCCCGGGTTCAATCGTTAAATAAAAACCAAACCAAGTTTTCCCGAATTCTTGAGCGATATCAATTTGGCTTAATTCGTAGCCGCTGATTTTAATCAACCGGCTGCCCAGCGGCACATAAATTCTGGTATAGCTTTTATAAGTCCCGGTTCGCCAATCAGCCTTACCGTTATGGGCATAATTAATTATTAATTTAGAGAACAAGCCGTTCGCTCCCTGGTTGATTTCATATTTTAGTCCGCGGCTTAGCTTTGCATCGGTTTTAAGCGCGCCTAAATTGGCGTCCACCACCATAACATAATCGCCGGAAACTTCTTTTATCTCTCCGCCCCAGCCATTATCTATGATAATATTTTCTAACTGGCTGTCTTCTAAGTAAATCAATAAATCTTTTGCGTTCAAATTATTCAATACCGCGTTAATAACTGTAAACCAATCGGCCGGCGGCAAAGAAAAAATTTTATTTTTTAATTCTTGAGCTATCTGGCTGATCACTTCTTTTCTGTGCCAAGAAGAGACGCCGAGATCCACATAGCCTTTTTCTACCCGATATTCCAATAAATCTTGAAAATTTTCCTGGTTATAGTTTTGCCCTTCTATAGTGACCGGGCCGATTATTTTTATTAAATCGGTGACTAGCTTTGGCGTTAAGGCCAAAACACCATCAAATTCAGAAATTTTTTCCGCCTCCGGGTTTAAACGGCTTTCCAGTTGGTAAAACCAATCGATTTTTTTCGCCGCAGTCGGCCAATCAGGCGACCAGTTGGCATCTCTTAAGTACCATTTTGGCACTAAATATTTCCTAATTGGTTCGGGCGGAACAATATTAATTTTATCTTTAACCGGCATGTCAAGATGATAAATATCATGAGTGTTAAAATCAATTATTTCCCCGTCCAGAATCTCTAAAATTCCATAAGTTCCTAAAAAGCCTCCGGTCGGCCTTAATTCGTCGTTATTTTGCAACATGACTAAAAATTTTGCCTTTTCGGGATAACCGGCCAAAGTGGGCATTAATTGCGCCAAGGGCACGGCTTTTTCTAAAATCTGCCTGGCTTCTTGAATTTGATTTTTTATTTGATCGATTTTTTCCCTTAAAGAGAAGAGCACGCCGTTTAAGCTGATTTGTTCTATATTGAAATAAGCTAAATCCAGATCGGCTTTAATACCGTTTAATTCCGGCGCCGATTCAAATATTTTTTTTAAAACCTGCTGTTTATCTTCGGGACTGAATTGTGAAAAATTTAAAGTTTTATCGCCTGATAATAGGTTTTCCAAACTGTTGCCGAAACTGATGCCGCCGTAGACTGCTTTGCTTAAGAATTGGGCGGTAATTATTAAGCTCTCAATATCATTAAGCTGATCCGAAACAATATTGAATTTACTTATTAGACTGTTATTCTTTACTTCATTGAGCCGGTTTATTGAAAAGTCAAAATTATTCTCCGCGGCCAGAGCTAAGATTTCAGCCTCGTCTAATTTATCATTCTGGCTCAAGACTATGGCTTGCTCTAAATTAGTTTGGCCGGATATGGCTTGATCAATAAGCTGCTTAAAACTTAAAATTTCAGAAAAAAATAAAATCAGCGCGATTAAACATAGGGCGATCATGGAGAGTGCTGAATATTTTAAAATTTTATAGATTCGCCTTAAATGCCGGCGTTTTTTAATCGGCGGAAAATTATTGACCATGGTTTCGGCCGCCTGATGCAAAGCTATAAAATTTATGTGTTTTGATTTGGGGCTTAGGAACATATTTGTTATTATTTATAATATACCATTTTTCGCCGGTTAACCAAATTATCTACTCTTGCCTTAAGGCTTCTATCGGGTCAAGGCGAGCGGCTTTGCGGGCCGGATAGACGCCGAAGCCCAGGCCGAAAACGACGGCGAAGCCAAAAGCGACATAATAAGCTTTAGCCGGCACAAAAAATTTCCAATCCAAACCGCTATAATTTGCTCCCAAAGATACCAAATACGATACGCCCACGCCGGATATTACGCCGACGATGGCGCCGATAAAAGTTATAATTAAAGCTTCAATCAAAAATTGCATCATGATGTCTTTATATTTCGCGCCTAAGGCTTTTCTTAAGCCGATCTCGGCCGTTCTTTCGGTAATAATAACATACATAATGTTCATTACGCCGACGCCGCCGACTACGAGAGATATGGCCACAATAGCTAAGAGCATTAAAGTAATGGCTCCGGTCACGGTATCTAGCACGGCTAAAGATTCTTTCATAGTTACAACTCTAAAATCATCATTGCTGGTATCGGTCATGCCCTCGCCCAAGACTTTGACGGCCGGCTCGCCCGGCTTAAACTCTAAGGGTCGGGAAGGAATATCGTGATTAGCGCGTATTATCAATCTGGCTTCTTCGGCGGTTTCATCGGCCAAATCCGGGTCTTTAAGCCGGTGCATCATAAACATTATGTAATCAATGCCTAAAACTTTTTTCTGCAAAGTTCTGATCGGCGCGTAAACCATGTTGTCGTAATCAAAAGTCATAATCGCTCCCCTTTCTTTAACCACTCCGATAACGCGAAATTTAGTCTTTCTGATTTTAATATATTTGTCCAACGGGTCGCTATCCCCGAATAATTTCTCTTTTATTTTACTGCCGAGCACGGCGACCGGCGCGTTTGACTTGTCCTCGGCTTCGGTAAAATACCGGCCGTAATCAATTTCTGTCTTATCTATATCCAGTAGACTGGCGGTGGTGCCATAAATCAAAACTTTTTTTGACTGCTCGGCGTAATTAACTTTCTCTTGGCCGACTATAACCGCGTAACCGTTATTTATATTCGGTAATTTCTTTACTTCTTCATAATCAGCCAAAGATAAGGTGGTGATTTGCGCCCCTTGAGCCATCGCTACGGCGCCCTGGATTTCAGCTTGCGTACCTTTTTTACCGGTTGGATTTTTAACTTCGGTTTCTATTAAATCCGTGCCCCCGAAAGCCTCAACTTGCTTATAGACCAAGCCGCTAATTCCCTCGCCGGCCGAAAAAACTATAACCACGCTGGCGATACCGATGACTATACCCAAAACAGTTAAGCCGGTTCTGACTTTGTTGGCTCTAATCGCGCGCAAAGAAATTTTAATTATGGCTATCAAACTCATATTTTATTATTCGCGCCTTAAAGCTTCTATCGGCTGAAGTCTACTGGCCTTCCGCGCCGGGTATAAGCCAAACAATAAACCAACGGTTATTGAAACCATTAGCGCCAGCGCGATGGAGAAAACCGAAACCGACAGGCTCCAATCATAGCCTAAGAAATTAGCCGCCAGCGCGATAATAACCGCCGCTATACTGCCGATAATTACGCCTATCACTCCGCCGCTTAAGGTTATGGCGGCCGCTTCCATTAAAAATTGGGTCATGATATTTTTATTGCTGGCGCCAACGGCTTTCCGCAAACCGATTTCTCTGGTTCTTTCGCTAACGCTAACCAGCATAATATTCATTATGCCGATGCCGCCGACCAATAGCGACAAAGCCGCGATCGCCGCTAAGAAAAATTTTAAAGCCTCGGTAATCGTGGTTATCATCGCCATGGCTTGAGCCGAATTTCTAACCGTAAAATCGTCGTCAGCCCCGCTTTGGTCGGTTATATCGTGGCGTTCGCGCAAAGTAGCCTCTACATCCATCGTCGCCCTGTCCATATTTTCTTGGCTGTCAACTTTAAGCCTCATCATGCTGACATGATTCACCCCGGCAATTAATTTTTGCATGGTTCTAAGCGGAATGAAAATCTGATCGTCATTATTTTGAAAGGCCACCGTACCCTTGTCTTTCATCACGCCGATCACTTCCAAATTTTGATTTTTGATTTTTATTTTTTGGCCTAAAGCGTCAGACTCGCCGAATAATTCTTTTTTTACCGTACTGCCTAAGACGGCCACTTTAGCTAAATTGGTTTCTTCCGCTTCGGTAAAAAATCTACCCTCGTCCACTTCCCCTCCTTCAACGGTTAAATACCCTACCGTGGCGCCGCTTAGATTGGTATCATAAAAATTTGAACCCCAGCTAGCGCTGCCCAGGCTTTTATAATAAGCTACCGCCTCAACTATGTTAGGCGCGTTTTTTTTATCTTTTAAAGCCAAGGCATCCTCGTAAGTAAGCGTGGTAATTACTATGCCCATGACTGAGGCCGGCGGGCCGTCTTCTTCCGAAGCGCCCGGTAAAATCCCGATAATATCGGTGCCTAAAGTTTTTACCTGGTTAATGATTAAACTTTGCGCTCCGGCGCCTACGGCCATAATTATAATAACCGCCGCCACACCGATGATTATTCCGAGCATTGTTAAAAAGCTTCTGCCTTTATTGGCCAGAAGCGCTTTAGTGGAAATCTTAACGGATTGTCTGCAAAATTCCAACATATTAAAAAATAATCCGTCGCTATACTATTTAATCATGGCGCCATCTCTGGCGATTCTCCGGCGCGTCACAGTATAGTCTTCGGTAATCAATCCATCTTTAATCTTTATTATCCTCTTGGCGTGCTCCGAAGTGTAAGTCTCGTGCGTGACTAAAATTATGGTATTGCCCTGATTGTTTAAAGCCTGCAGAATTTCCATGATCTGCACGCCGGACTTTGAATCTAAATTGCCGGTGGGCTCATCGGCGAAAATTACGGCCGGTTGATTAACTAAAGCTCTGGCAATAGCGACTCGCTGTTTTTCACCTCCGGAAATTTGATTGGTAAAATAATTCAAACGATGCTTTAGGCCGACGCTTTCCAGAACTCGTTTAGCGCGTTCAGTCGGCTCGGCCTGATGTTTACCGTAGGTTAAAGGCAGCATGACATTTTCTAAAACCGTGGTGCGCGGCAGTAGATTAAATGATTGAAAAACAAAGCCGATCTTTTGATTTCTTAAATTGGCCAATTCGTCATCGCTTAAACCGGTCACATCCTTGCCTAAAAGATAATAATTTCCCGAGCTGGGACGATCCAGCAAGCCTAAAATATGCATTAAAGTTGATTTACCCGAACCGGACGGCCCCATAATGGCGACAAACTCGCCTTTTTCAAGATTAAAAGTTATACCGTTTAAAACTTTAGTCACGATGTCGCCGTTAACAAAATTTTTCACCAAATTGCGGACTTGAATCAGCATAATAATAAAATAAATTCTAAATCCAAAACTCTAAACTCTAAACAATATCAAAATTCAAATGTTTAAAATTTAAAACTAATTAGAATTTTGGATTTTGGTCATTTGGATTTGTTTAGAATTTAAAAATTAATTGCTCTGCTTAATATAAGTCACTACCGCGTCGCCTTCATTTACCCCCGATAAAACTTCAACTAAGCCGTTATCGCCGCGCAAGCCGATAGTTACCGGCACTTCTTTGATTTCATTATTAACCAGGAGCCTAGCGAACTTGTCGCTGCCGTTTTTTTCTATAACCGCCCTTAACGGCATAATTAAAATATTATCTTTGCGTTCGGTGGTTATAACGGCGTTGGCCGTCATGCCGGATTTTACATTTTTTTCCTGGCCGTCAAAATTAATTTTCACTTTATAATAAGTTACATCTTGAATAATTGTTTCCGCCGGTTCTATAAAACTTACTTGGCCGTAAAATTTAATATCTTCGCCGAAGGCGTCAAGCGTCACTTCCGCTTGATTATTAAGCGCCACTTTATTTATATCAGCTTCGGAAATGTCAACTTCAATTTCAAAATTATTTTCTCCCAGCATGGAAAAAACCGGCTTAGCGCTCGAGGCCTGCTCGCCAGCTTCATAATTTTTTTTCGTGATCGTTCCTTCTGCCGGAGCCTTAATAACATTATTGCTGATTTGGTTATTGATTAAATCTATGGCGGCTTGCGCTTGGCTTACTTGAGCCCTGGCTAGGCTTAAATCCTGATCGCGCGCTCCGGCTTTAAGTTCGGCCAATTGCGCCAAGGCTAAGCGCCAAGCCATATATGAAGTATCAACCTTGGCTTTGGCCGCAGTCACTTGCTGTTCGGCCGTAACTTTAACCGTAGCTAAGTTATCCTTAGCGGTTGAAATCGCGTTATTCAAATCATTGATTGAATCGCCGAGATTATGCCGGGCTGTTTGGATTAAAGTTATGGCAGTGGAGAGATTGGTTTGCTGGGTGCTAATAATGGTTTTATAAGCATCCAAATCGGTTTGAGTAAAATTTGTGCCGATAACGCTGGTTTCGAGCATGGTATAGCAATCTTTTAAAGTATTAAAAGTCTTATCCAAGGCATCGTCGGCGTCACTTAATGCCTTAGTGATATTTTCATTATTTTGACTTAACTGCGCCGCGGCTAAACTGGCTTTAGCCTGCGCAATAGACGGCATTGCTCTATTATAATCGTTCTTGGTTATGGTAATTTGATCTTTATTCATCACGCTTAAATAGTTTTCGGCGTCATCGTCGGTTAAAATCGTATTGACATTATCCAAGGCGTTATCGGCAACCGGAATTTTAGCCGCCATACTGGTTAGGGCGATCGCCTGATAATTTAGAAGATCGCGTTGATAACTGGTGATTACGTCGCCAGAAGTCAGATAAAGGTCATTTAAATTTTTTTCAGCTTGTTTAATATTTTCATTAACCGTATTCTGGGTTTTTTCAAATTCACTTATGGCTGAATCATTAGCTATCTTAGCTTGGTCTAGGCTGGCTTGGCTAACGGCGATTTCGCCGCCGGAAGCTCCGGCAACCAGTTTGTCCAGCTTAGCTTGAGCTACCAGAAAATTAGCTCGCGCCTCTTTAACTTTTAATAACAAATCGCTATTATCCAGCTCGGCCATGGTTTGTCCAAGCTTAACTTTATCGCCTACCGATACAAAAATATTGGCGATTTTCCCGCTAACCGGAAAATTCAGGTCAATTTCGTCAGTTGACTTAACTGTACCGGTTTCGCTAACCGTTTGAGTTAAACTACCTCTCGCAATAGTAGCGACAGTATATTCTATTACGGGTTTCTTGGTTAAAATAAAATATAGCGATACGGCGATTATCATTATAATAAAGCCCGCTATAAAATATTTATTTTTTAGAATTTTCATAACAAAAAATTATTAAAATTTAATAAATCTACTTGCCCAGCTTAATTTTTGGCCAATCTGTGATTACTGTTGTTCAATTTTTGCCTTATTGGCGATAATTTTTTTAAATTTATCAACGAACTCATCTATACTGAAATCGGTTTTAAGCAAGAAAATATCGGCGCCGTATTTTTTCGCCTGCTGGCGGGTGTCGTCATCGCTTAAATTGGTAAAAATACAAACCGGTATGCGGGAAATTTCTGTTTTGGCTTTTATTTTTTGCAGTAAATCCAAACCATTTATCTTCGGCAGTATTATGTCTAAAATAATATAATCCGGCCTGAAAGCATTAATTTTCTCTAAAGCCATAATTTCATCTGTTCCCGCGTCCGTTATGATCTCAAAACCCTCAATCCTTAATTTTGACTGTAAGCTGAAAAGTAAATTAGCGTCATCCTCAATTATTAATATTTTTGTAGCATTTGGCATATACATTTTATCTTGCGCTTGACAACAAGCTTATCGGCGCAAGCAGTTTAATTAATTAACTTTATTGTTTTATTATACTATTTTTTTCCAATAAATACAATATGAAAAAATAGAGCCGGACGGCTTGATCTAAAAATTAATGCTATGCCTAATATTAAAATTGTTCGCTAATTAACCCGGCCAATGAAAAAACACCCTAAAGAGGTGTTTTTCCTCATATTAATATTTGTTTTGTTCTAATATAACCTACTTTAGCCGACTATCCGTTAGGCTTTTCCTAAAATTCTAAACATTGAAGTACCGCAAACCGGACACTTGCCTTTCATTGCTCTTCTTTTAACTCCACCCTTGCCGTTCATTTCTACTTCATTTGCTTCAGCCATTTCTTGCTTAGCCTTGCATTTAACGCAATATGCTTCCATAAATTTATTATTCGCTAGCTGGCGAAACCGCTTATTTTTTAATATCGCGGTCCGGAACAGCCCAACGATTAATTTATTAATTAGCTAATATTAAATAAAAATATATAATATTATCTAAAAATTGCTTCTGTCTACTGTTTCTATGATAACTTTAGCATATTTATGCTAAAAAATAAAGGTGTAGCGAATATCGCCGGTCTAAACACACAACTTATATCTCTTAACTGGTAATACGAATCATAGAGTTATGCCTTCTCCCTGCTTTGGCCGCGCCTTTTTCGTCCGAGCCGAAATGGTGGGCGATTTCGTGCATAAAGGTTGAAACTATTTTATTTTTTACTTCTCTTGGGTCTGACGCCTGACTTAAAATTGCCCGCCTGAAAATAGTAATACGATCCGGCAGTACCGGGCCAAAATTTAATCTCCTGGCTTGGGCGTAGCCTTCAAATAAGCCGAACAGTAAATCGCCGCGCCTTAATTTAATTTTTTTTAACTGCTCCGCGGTCGGCTCGTCTTCAACGAAGATGGCCACATTATTCAATTTACTTCTGAATTTATCCGGCAGCGAGGCAATCGCATATTCAACGATTTGTTCAAATTGCTTAATACTGATAATAGCCATAGGATATATTAATACAGATAAAATCCTATCTTAGTCAACCTTTCGCTTCAGGCAAATTTTCTGATTACCCCGCGCACGACGCCCTGAATTAACGGATCGGCTGAATATATGGGTTTCATATTTGTATTGGCCGGCTGGAGCCTGATTCGTTTCTGCTCGCGATAAAACTTTTTTAAAGTGGCATAAGCGTTATTTAGAAGCGCCACCACAATATCGCCATTCTTAGGCGATGGATTCCTTTCTACAATAACATAATCACCGTCCAAAATTCCGTCTTCAATCATAGATTCGCCTTTAACTTTTAAAACATAGCTATTGGCGCTGTCGGTGACGAAATCAGCCGGTACGGCAATAGCTTCTTTTTCCTCAATTGCTTCAATCGGCTCTCCGGCTGTGATTAAGCCGACTAAGGGCAATTCTAAACTGGCCGTCCAGTTTACGCTAGCCGGTATAATTTCAATAGAACGCGCTTCATTAAAAGAGCTTTTTAAAAACCCTTTTTGCTTAAGCGACTGAACATGGGCGTGGACCGTTGCTGGACTGGATAAATTAAAATGTTCGCCGATTTCTCTTAACGACGGCGCGTAGCCCTTGTCTTTTGTAAAGTCCGTTATGAAATCCAAAATCTGCCTTTGTCTTTTGGTTAGATTGTTACCCATAAAATTAAAAAGTTTTAAAGTTATATAAATTTACGTATAATCATAGTTACAGCCTTTAGTTTTGGCTAAATTAATTTATTTTTTCGCTGCGGATCAAATTCATTATGTGCCGGCCGGTCGGTCCTCGCTTCAAAAATAAATTAATTTAGCCAAAACTAAAATTATTACCTGGCATAACACATGAATGTTAATATCCATAATAAATTAGTTATCCACAATAATAATTCATCTATTTTCATTATATACGAACAAAATACGAAAGTCAATACTATTAAAAATAAATAAAAAGAACCCCTAGAGTTATCCTCTAGGGGTTTGGATTGTGTTTTCCGCCCTTACTTGATTAGGCGGAAAAATTGTTGAGGATCGGTACGCGGCAGACGAACCTGCCAGGTGTTGTCGGTCAACGTTTGCGTTGTCCCGACTATGGTCTGCCAGGGCACGCCTGGCGCCAGGCTCTCGCGAGACTGCAGCGCGAAGCCGGTGAATGTCGCCGGCCAACTTAGGATCACCGAATTGGTTTCCCCTCGCCTGATAGCCAGAATCGGCATCTCAATAGGCGGGGTTTCGCCGACCGTGAACGGCAGAGTGTCAAGCACCTCTGTCGTGTTACTGTAAGTAACTGAGATTCTAAAGGCCCAGTTGCCCAGCGACGCATTATCCAACTCCGCCCAGCAGTAACTTCTTGGCCAGGTACCGCCCTGCACCAAGTTGGTTCCAAATACATAGGAATGAACCAAGACTCCTTCCTTTAAGATCTCTACGGTGAATATATGATCCACCGACACGTTGGTAACGTGTAAAAGCCCATATACATGATCTCCGGTCTGGAAGACGCTGGCGGCCTGAGCTAGGTTGAAAATCCAGCCGTTAGTCGCCCCGCCCGTTAGCGGACCATAACCGGTTTGGCCGTTGTCGTCGTACGAGAACGGCTTCCAGTCGGGTATCTCCGCCACCGTGAACGGCACCGTATCCAACAGCTCGGTGTTGGTCACGCCGTAAGTGATAAAGAATTTGAACGCATAATTTCCCGGCGCGGGATTCGCCATCTCGCCCCAGCAATACGACCGCTCCCAGGCAACTCCCGAAACAATGTTGGTGCCGAAGATATAGTTGTAAAGGAAGGATCCTTCCTTCCAAACTTCCACCTTGTAGTAGTGGTCGGCAGAGATGTTGTTGACCCACAGTAAGGCGTAGGGATGATCCCCGACCTTGAACACATTAGTCCTTGACGAAAGGCTGAAAATCCAGCCGTTAGTCGCCCCGCCCAGGATCGGACCATAGCCGGCGTAAGCCGTGTCGTTATAGGTAAACGGCTTATAGCCGGATGTTTCCACCACCGTGAACGGCAGGGTATCAACCAGCTGGGTTACACCGCCGTAAGTGATGAATATTTTGAACGCCCAATTTCCCGGCGTCGGGTTGGACATTTCGCCCCAGCAATAAGACCTGGCCCAGGCCGTCCCCGAAACCACGTTGGTGCCGAAGATATAATCGTAGAGGAAGGTTCCTTCCTTCCAGACCTGAACCGTGTAGTAATGGTCCGCCGTTATATTGCTAACATACAGCAGTCCGTAGGGATTATCCCCGACCCGGAAGGTGTTTGTAGTCTGGGTTAAGTTAAAAACCCAGCCTGTCTGCGGTCCGCCCAAAACCGGGCCATAGCCAGTGTAACCGTTATCGTTGTACGAAAACGGCTGTGAGTAACCCTCCGGCGCTTGCCAGAGGCCGATTGCTAGCAGAACTAGCGCTACATTAATTTTCTTCATTGTTTGTCTTTCTGTTTCTGTTTTGGTTTTGGTTAATTGTTTGCTGTTGTCCAAAGTTCATGAAGACGAATCTTCAAAGCAAAATTACATTTACTCTGTAAAAAATGTAAATTTACATTTCTTGCAGAGAAAATATAAAATTATTTATAAATTTATGCTTTCACTAGTTAGTCAATTAAACCTTAAAACCAATCAGCTTTTTAGCCTGAGCCAAGATAAAATTGCCGGCCGGCTGCGCTAAACCCGCATTTTTATAAACCCCGATCACCTCTTTAGTTATATTATTCCAATTATAATATTCTTTAACCCTAGCTCTGCCTGATTCGCCGCGGGACAAAACCCTGTCCGGGTGATTCAATAAATATTTTAATTTATTTTTTAAACTGGCAATGTTTTTATTAACGAAAGAATAGCCGGCGCCTGCGGCCGCTTCTTGGTTTTCCGGAATATCGCTGTATAAAACGCATTTGCCGTATGACATAGCCTCTAATAAAGCAATGGAAAGGCCTTCTGACTCCGAAGGCTGGACAAAGAGATAAGCATTGGAAAATAATTCAGCCAGCGTCCGGCCGGTCTGATCGCCGGTAAAAATAATATTTTTATTGCCCTGAGCCCGCGTTTTTAATTCTTTGACATATTTGTCGGTATAAGCGCCGTCGCCGGTAATCACTAATTTTTTGTTGGTCTTTAATTGTTTATAAGCTTCAATTAAATAGTGGACGCCCTTATGGCCGACCAGCCGGGATACCAATAAGATATAATTGTCTTTTTCTAAGCCCCACTTTTTAATGTTTGCGGCTTTGACGGCCTTAAGCTGGCTGACCCCGTTGGGTATATAAGCGGCTTTGGTGTTATACATAGCTTTGGTATATTGAACAAGCTGGCGGGAGATGACAATGGTTTTATCCGCCAATAAACAGCCGGACAATTCGCCGAATCTTAAGTAAGCTTTGGCTATTAGCCCCCATTTTTTATGCGTATAGCACTTGGTATGAAAAGTAAAAATTACCGGCACGCCTGGTTTTAATAATTTTGCCAGCCAGATTAAAGAAGCCGGGCCGATGGAATGAAAATGAATAATATCAACTTCTCTTTTCCTTAAATCCCAGCAGGCGCGGAAAGTATGGCTAATCGCGTCAAGATGCTTGGTGGCAATATTCGGCAAGTTAATCAAATTAACACCTTGGTATTTTTTCAAATTTTTGCCGGTGTATTTTAAGCGGGTATAGACAAAAACCTCGTGCCCGGCTCTGGCCAGGCGACTTGATAATTCTTCCACGTGTTTTTCTACTCCCCCGGATTTAGCCGGAATGCCTTTTTGTCCGATAAAGTATATTTTCATAATATATTTATTTCTAGCTGATTTATTGGATTTCAAAACCGATGCTATAACTTAAGCCGGAAAGTGCTCCGACGACCTTAATGTCGGTTTTCATCGGCTTTACCGCCGGTACGGCGATATTTAAAGTAAATCTGCCGTTAGCTGCAGTTTTAACGCTATAATTTTGTCCCGCTAAAGTAATGGTTAAATCTTCACCAGCCGCATAACCGCCGCCGCTTAAAGTAACCGCTGATCCCGTAGCCGCTTGATTACTGCTTAAACGTAAAAATAAATTTTCTTGCGGCTGGCTATCTATAGTATCGGCCGCGATATGGCTGATCATTTTTAAATCCTGATTAAGCACTAAAATAGAACTGTTATTGAAAATCACTATTTTCTCTCCGCTGCTGTCTCTTAAAACTTTTAATCCCATAGCCCAGCCGTTTTTCACTCCTAGGTCGGTGGTGTAAGCCCATTTCATCGGCTTTAAGTTGTCTTTGGAAAATTTCACTATGCCCAGGCCGTCGGTAAAATACAAATGATTCTGGTCCGCGAACCCGGCAACATCATAGCCCCGGTTGGAAATATGCTTAAAAATATTTTTCTGCTCGCCGTTGTAATCGAACTTTTTTAAAGATTCGTCATCAACCAAATAAACCGCCTGATTCGCCTGATCGACAAAAGTCTTTCGGTTATGAATCTCGCCCAAGACAAAAGGAATTTCTTTGGTGAATTGCCTGGAACTCTTATCGAAAAACTTTAATCGGTCGGTGGCGGCAGTAATTATATAATTGCCGGACTGATAGTTGACGTTATAGGCATATTTGTCGGTTAGATTATACGAATTGATAATCTGGCCGGCTAAATTCCAAACCTTGATCCCTTTAATACCGATGGTTATGATTACCTGATCCTGTTTATCTACACCCATGAAATAATCCCAGGCATTATCCCTGATTTTAAAAATCAGATTCGGCGCGGACAAATTTGAAATGTCGTATTTATATAAATACCGGCCGTCAACCAAGTAAGCATATAATTTTCCCTGCTCCTCGCTGAAAGTAAAACCATAAAACTGATTTGAGTTGGAAAAAAGCGATCCGACCCAGCCGATTTGAGAGGTTTTAATTATTTTATTGCCTTCCAATTTTAATAATTCTAAACCGCCGCCCATATTGGTTGAACCGATAACGACCCGGCCATTATAAATAATCGCGTCGCCAAGATAATAAATCGCGGTTTTGCTGTTAGCTTTAGATATTGATAACAACGGAATAATTATTAACAATACGGTAAAAATAAATGACTTGATTTTCATAATTTATATTTACTGATTAAAGTTTAAATTAACTGATTATTCTATCATGAATAATTATATACGTCAATGGTTAAACTGATCATTCTTTATAATATTAGTAGATAATTTGGCTAATATTAAAATAAAAATCATGACATTACGTTTATTTTCATTATTTTTTATAATTTTTTATTATAATATATTCTGGCTAATTTTAGATAAATATTAACTAGTAAGATTACAGCCTAATATAAAAAAGAGCCGCTCTTAACTTTGTCAAAAGCGGCTTTGAGTTTATCGGTAGGTTAGTGTTTCGTGAACACGAACCTGAAAAACTGCTTGTTGGCGTCTGGATTGACCAGCACCTCCAGCTTCCTGGGGTTGACCACCGGATATATGTCTTCCGGCGCCGGAACAAGGTGCGAAGTAACTCGCGCCCAGCTCTTTAGGTCCGGGCTGGCCTCCAAAGACCAGTCTGAACTCCAATAATGCGGAGGCGACCCGACGTGCAGGGCGTATTTATCCAGCCCCGACTTATATATCCCCTTAATTACCGGGCGCTTCCACCAGGTCATCCGCCACGGACCGGTATTGGGTGAAATCTGAAATTCAGGAATTTCCCCCAAAGTCACCCCGTACAGTCCGGACAGGTTCCTGAGTTCAACGTTTATCGGCGTGCCGTCAGGCACCCAGTCGGCGACTGCCACCCGGACCACAAAGCTAATCATGTACCCCTTCGGTACTACCATGTTCGGGCAGTAGGCCACCTGGCTGCCTGCGTAATGGGCGGTTGTGCCCACATCCCAGTCGTCACCAGCCTTCTGGTAATGGACCTGGATTTCCACGCCATCCGCCTGGGGCGGGAAGGTGAACTCGCCGGTGCCGGCGAAGCTGTCGCTGGTCGGACTACCGCCGATGGTGAGATAGAAATAAACTATCGGTATGGTTCCGGCTGGTTCGCCGGGCAAGCGGCGGAAGTCGCAGGCAAGACGGCTTTGTCCGTCGAAAACTACCATGCGCCCTTCGCTGGTATACCAATTGTTAGTGGTTCCATCTACTCTCCTTTCAGTGCAGACTAAAGTCTGACCGAACGTACTTGTCGCGATAAGGCCTAACGCCAGCGCGACCATTATTAATGTTTTTTTCATTTTTTCTCTTTCTTTTTTTACTGTTTTTACCGTCTATCTATCCGCCGAAGCTTTCAGCTTCCCATACTTTATTATCCGTCAATGCTGCAGCACTGAAGGAAGCAAAGGAAGAAACGTAGGCGGTAGTAACCGCAGCCAATCGTTTCTTGCGATTACCGCGGTTTTCAAGTAATTCAAGCCTTCTTTTATAAATTACCTGAAAACCGCGATAATTCGCAATTTTTTTAATGTACGATATTAACTTTTCTTTATATCATACAATTTAATCAATGTCAAAAAAATATTTTAACGCTGGCTTTTAATTAAATAATATCTTTTTGCTCAAATTTATGATTTTAATATTTTCTTATATAACGCCATAATCTTTTCACCGTGTTTTCTGCTATCCAGTCCAACCAAACTGTTTTTTGCTTTTTCTTCCATGGTTTTTATAATCTCATTTCTAATCACAGCCAGGTTAATTTTTTTTGCCAATTCATCGCTATTTCCGCTTTTAAATAAAAAGCCGTTATCCCCGTCTTTTATCATCTCGCTTAAGCCGCCCATACGGCTGGCAATTACAATTTTCCCCATAGCTAACGATTCTAACATGCTGTAAGGCATATTTTCCGGCCAAACCGATGGTACTATAATAGCTAATGCCCCTTTTATTAAAACCGATAATTCATTGCCATATTTAGGTCCTAAAAATTTTACCCTGCCGGACAGATTTAATTTTTTATTTTTATCTTCTAATTTTTGATAATCAGGCCCGGCGCCGGCCAATTTTAAATTGATTTTATCATTAACTTTTGCCATTGCCTCCAACAAAACGCCAATTCCCTTTTCCGAAGATAATCGGCCAAAATATAATACATAATTTGCTCTGCCTAAATCCGCCGCAGGTTCATTATTTATATCAATCGGGTAGCATAAATCGATAATTTTATCTTTTGGCAGGCCAAATTTTACGCAAGACTCTTTCATGGCTCGGCTGGGAGCGATAAATAAATCTACCTGTTCGTAAATTTTTAAAAAACGGTTATTAAAGTAAGCTTCCAGCATGGCCAGAAAGCTTTGGCCGGCTGAATTATGCGAGCATTTATTTAATAAACAATGATAATACCCGCCGGTCCGGCAACGTTCGCATTGACTGCCTCGGGTAAAAAGTTTGTCATTGGGGCAAATAATATTATAATCGTGAAGCGTCATAATAATGGGAATACCGTGCCGTTTTAATATTCGGATAACTGCCGGACTAATTTGATAATTAATATTGTGCAAATGCGCTAAATCCGGTTTTTCTTTTTTGATTAATTTTTCCAGATTGCACGCCGCTTCCCAATTATAAAAAATCTTGAAAATATTTTTTAAACTAAAGCGATGCAAATTCATCGGCTCGATAAAATATTTTTGATAAGGCGACGGCTGATTTCTTTCGTCCTTCATAGAGAAAGGAACCGCCTCGTGGCCGGCCTGTTTTAAAATTTTTTCCAGCTCAAAAAGATAACGCTCTGAACCGCCGCGCAAATAATAAAATTTATTAATTTGTAATATTTTTAATTTGGCAGTCATCTAATTAATTTTATAAATTGTTTCGGTCCATTCATAATTAGATCTGTTATTTTAGCTTTAAACATGCAACCGAGCAGACAGCCCTGCCGGCATTTTAAAGCGGCCTGCATTATATTTTTCCTTTGGTCGCTGTAAATATAATCTTTTAAGCCGGTATTTTTTAAACTGGCGATTTTACCGAACTTGCATAAAATAATCTCGCCGAAAGGATTGATGGTTATCTGGTCCAGGGGGGCGGTGCAAACGGTATAAAAACTGTCTTTGGTAAAATAATCGTAAAAGCTTTTCAAATGCTCGGAATTATTCAATAGTACGGCCGGATTATTATTCTTAAAATCAACCAATTCTTTTATCAGCTCGGTTAATTTTCCGTAATTTTCTTTTTTAATCCAGAGCGGATTTTTTTCCTGCCAATTATTTATGTGGCGGCTTTTAAAATCATAAACATCAAGCGGCTGGATAAAAGCAACGGCTCCAACCTCTTTGGCTAATGATAATATTCCCATCACCTGGTTCAGGTTTCTATTGGTTAAAGTGATATTTATCTTTAAGACTAGATTTTTAAATTTATTTTTCTTAATTATGTCAATAGCTTTTATAACTCCGGCCGACGCGCCATTATAGCCGCGCAATTCGTCATGCTTTTCGCCTATTGCATCCAGGGACAAGGAAACATGCCCGCCGCCGCAATTATCATATTCTTTCAGGAATTCTTCGGTTAATAAGCTGCCGTTAGTCGTGAAATGAGTATACAGGCCGCGTTGGTTGGCGAATTTTAACAGCCTTAATACTTTGTCCTGATAAATCAGCGGCTCGCCGCCGGAAATGCCGAATTCAAAAATTCTTAATTCGGCCATCTGTTTAATTATTTCCTTTATTCTGTCTTCGCCGATATATTCTTCCTCTTTTTCTCCCTGTCCGGTCTTCCATTGCGGGCACATCTGGCAATGAAAATTGCATTTATTGGTTATTAAATAATATAATTTTGCCGGTTTGGGCGTAAATAAATTAGTTTTAATATAAAAACTGCCAATCAAGCTGTTGGTTATTTTAGCGTAAGCGATTTTACTGTATTTTTTTATTTTTACTTTATTGAACATATCTTTTGATAAATTTATTTCTAATAATCCAATAACCGATTTTCAGTAAATGTTTTTTCATTTCTCCTCTGATAGTGCAAATAATCCAGCTTTCTTTAATATTTTTTTCTTTTATCTCTCGCCTCATTCGCCTGGCTTCTTCGGAATTCCAGATTTTTAAAAGTGGGGCTTCGCCCAAATTGCCGAAGCGCAATTTTATTAAATTGCTCGGATAAATATCGCCTTGAGGATCGATAAAGCAAGAATCTAAACCTGCGCCGCTTTTTAGCAGGCGTTCTTTATGCTTGGCGTAATACCATAAACCATAATCGTAATATGCCCTGAACCAGCGCTTAACCTTAAAGCTTTTTAATTCTTGACTAATAATATAATTTAAATTATCTGCCACTAAATCAATTCGTCTTATTTCGTTGTCGTTCTTCTTGAAATAGACCTCTGAGTTCTGCACCAAAGCTAAAGCCAATTCCAGATTCATTTTTTTGGATAAATCATATACCGCCTTCATCTGATCGGTGTTAAAATCCATAATCGTAAAACTAAACCCCAAATTTTTCACGCCTAATCCCTTAAGCGCTTGAACTGTTTTTATCGCCTGATTGTAAAAATTTGTTAAACCGCGGATTTTATCATGAACCTCGCCAATGCCGTCAAGAGAAATTCTCAAACCGATGCTGTCGTCAATTTGTATAATTTTTTCCACTTGTTTAACAATCAAATCGGTGGCCAAGCCGTTAGAAGAAATGATTATTTGAGCTTTCGGGCTTACTTTTTTTATTATTCGGACAATCTCGGGCAAATCCGGCCTTAAAAATGGTTCGCCTCCGGTAAGATTAATGTATTTAAGCTTCCCGCTTAAATTATAAAAATACTTTAAAGGCAAATCGCCGGGATTTTTAATTTGCCAAATATTGCACATTCGGCAGCGCGAATTGCATCTATAGGTGACCGCTATGGTAGCGTCTTTGACTAGATACTTTTTCATATTATATTTTTTCTTAATTTAAGCTAGGCTTGCCGACTAAAGATGTTTGTTTTAAGCAAATATGAAATTGTAGTAATTTTTTCTTAAAATTATTCAATTTCACCGCTAACTGCTTCGGTCTTTACCCAATTGAATAATTTTAAGAAAAAATACCCAAATTTTATCCTGCAGCGAAATACAAATATCTTAAGTCGGCAATAATCAAGCAAGGAATTACTTATAACCCAATAAATTCAAAGCTAATATTTTTAAATTATGCATTTGCCAAATTAACCACCTCGAAACTATTTTTTCAGAATAATTTTTTTTAAAATAATAGTTAAAGCCGTTTCTTTCCAATTCTATCGCCCGGGTTGATTTTCGGCCTCCAGAAGAAAAATTATAATAATGAATAATTTTAACTAAAGGATAATAAACCACTTGCCAGCCTCGTTCTTTGGCGCGCAGGCAAAAATCCATGTCTTCGCCGCTAAAAAAATAATTCTCGTCAAACAAACCTATTTGGTTAATAACTTCGCGCTTTATCAGCATACAGCCGCCACTGACCCAGTCTAACGATTTGATACTATAAAAATTTTTATTATAGGCGCTAAAAGGCAGAATTCTATGAAGCATTGATAAGCGGAAAAATTCACCCCAAAAATTCGGAAATCTTCCTGAACTGACTTGATTTTGTCCGTTGGCATAAATAAATTTAGGCCCGATAATACCGGCTTGATTATCGCTAATTAAATGTTCCAGCATTTTTTTAACGGTATTTTCTTCAACCAAGGCATCGGAGTTTAAAAGTAAAATATAATTTCCCAGCGCTGCCCTTATTCCCTGATTAACCGCTTTAGCGAAACCGATATTTTCTTTATTTTGGATAAATTTTATTTTTTTATTTTTTAAAGCCGAGACGGCGATTTTTTCCCTAGAATTATTATCAATTAAAATAATTTCATAGTCAAAACCTTCAGCCTGGTTTATAAATCGGTTGATCGCCTTTTGCGTCATGACCGGCGTATTATAATTAATTATTATTGCCGAGATGAAATTCATATTTTTCTAAATTATAAAATATTCCTGCAATCATCCAAAAAATGATTGCGTAAGGCAAGGCGAAAAAGGTGACTTCGGCTAACCCATTTATTAGGCTGACAATCATGGCGGAAATAAAACCGAAGGCCAATACCAGCCCTTTTGGTTTTATGCTTTTGGAAAAATTAACGATTCTGTTAAAAACATTGCCGAATATGAATATAACCATGGCTAAACCGATTATTCCAAAATCAATCCAAGCTTGGAGAAAAAAATTATTAACCAGCTGAGCCGTATTAAAATTCAATATCTTTTTAAAATATAATATTTGCTGGCCGGCCCCGACGCCAAACCAAAAATGATCTTTAATAATTTCCCAGCCGGTTTGATATTCAAGTATTCTGAATTTGCTGTTGGCATCAACGAAAGTATAGCTGATTCTTTCAATTAAACCGCTAAAAAACGAAGTGAAAAAGATAAAGCTAAAAACAATAAAAATCAGAACTGCCAGGATAAAAATAATTCTTTTATTTTTAAGCTTAACGAATAGATAACCCAGCCCCACGATTAAACTGAAGATAGCGGCTTTGCCTAGAGTTAAAAACATGGCTAAAGCGCCGATCGTAAAACTGATAAACAACCACGGCTTTATTTTATTTTGATTGTCTAAATGAAAATAAAGCGATAAAACTATAGGTAAAATCAAGGCCAGAATAGCGGCGGTAGTGGCTATCGCGCCCAGCGTAATGGTAATGGTACTGCGCTCAAAAAAGAATTTATCCGACCAGCCAATCTGGGAAAACTTAACGAGAATCTGGTAGGATAAAATTAAAACAGTCGCGGCCAAACTATAAACAAATAAATTAATTTTTTGTTTATTGTCCAGTAAATTGATGCTTAAAAAATAGGCTAAAAAGCTGAAAACAATAACTTTCATGCCGGCGACATAGAATCGGAAATCAACGATATTCAAAAAAGAAGCGAGGGCGATCATCAAATAAGCGAATAATAAATATAATAAGCCGTTAGTTTTAATATTTTTAAACCCGCCGTTTATTAATTTATCAACAATAAAAATCAAAAAAATTAAGACGATAATAACTTCGGTCAAGCTGGCTTCATAAATCCAATTAACGGTAATGGGGAAATAAATAAATTGCCCATAAGCTAAGGCCGGGACCGATAAAGACAGAAAAAAATAAAGTTTATCCTTAAAAAAAACCAACCCTAAAAATATAAATAAGACGGCAAAAATTATATAATAGCTGGTAATGTTTAATAATAAGGGAAAAAATAAAACCAAAACAGCCAATAAAAGTATTTTTATCAGCTGACGTCCTTTATTTGTCTGTACGGCTTGAAGTAAGGCTATATTTGGCATATTTTTTGATTATCAATCTTACATTAAATCGGTCGGGGCTCATTATCGCCGGCCAATAGCCGAGTGATCGTAAATTTTGCCTCTATTTAATTTTTATTTTCCTGGACAATTTGCTCTAAATTAATGAGATCGGCAAACTGGTTATTTGAGTTGGCGAATTGATTATTAAATATTTGATCTTCTTTAATTTTCCGGTCGCTTAACTTCGGCCATAATCTTAAATTGAAACTCTCGTCTTGGAATAAATAAATGTAATACAAAGACACAATCAGACCGACCACCGCGGCCAATAATAAATTTAAAATAATGTTCGGCTGAGCCGGCCAGATAGAAGTAATCGGCTTATCAATTATTTTGATGGTAATATTACTGCCTAAGCCATGATATTGGCTATGCTTGCTTTGTAAAACAAAATTTACGGCCATGGCGATCTGGCTTAGCTGCTGTTTGTCCGGATGGTAGATGTTAATATCAATTATGCCAGTATCGCTGATGGCTTTGGCCTGTGCGGTCTTTTTCCAATTATCCATTTCGCTATTAAGATTATTTTTTTTGGAAAAATAGTTTTTATTGATATTGAAGCCGGCCTTAAGCACGTCGTTATAAAATAAGTTTGAGGAAACTACTTTCGCCAAAATATTACTGATATACTCGTTGGATTTTGAGATGGAAGACTGATCAGTCCCGACGGGAAAATTTTGGACTACTAAAACACTGGATTGGGAATTATATTTCAGCGGCTGACAAAAGGTAAAGATTGCCGTTACGGCAAAAAATAAAATCACCACAGAGGCAATGGTCTGAGTCTTGGTTTTGATGAGGCTGATAAATTTATTCATGTCCATAAATTTAAGTTATATTACTAAGAAATCTGCTTAGATTTCTGTAATTTGTTTATTTAATTAACCTAACACTATATCATTTTATTAAATTATTGTCAAGGCAAAATAAAAAACTCTTTAATAAGAGTTTAATTTTATTTAATATTAGCAATAATATAAAAAACCGCCTCAACCTTTAGTGGTGTATTGGCGGCATGGCTAACTGTCATCTATATAACTTTGCGTATTACAAGCCTTTCTTTGGTAGATGAGCTCCCCCTATTTGCGACAACCTCCGCAAGCCCGGAAAGTGTGCAGCCGCATTCCCATTGCACTTGATCGCTAGGGACCAGGCCCCATCTCCTTGGGACTAAAACCTCAATCATGACTCCTTCTTGGTCAAACCTCTTGAATGAGTCTAGCGGGATCGTCACCCAAGGCAAGCCTTTTTTTGATTTCATAATATCTTTCTCCTTTTTTGTTAAATGTGCATAAGCCGATATCGGCTTTTAGGTTTGTTTCTCGATTACACAATAGTCTCCGGCTAGCTCAACCACTTTAGCGGTTCCGCTAAATTGAGCCAACTCCCATCTGATTATATCTCCGGGCCGGAGATTCCAACCTCCTTCCATGGGCTCAATAACTTTTTCACCATGGTCAAACGCCTGAAAATGCCCGGCATAAATCACTAAAAACGGCAAATCACTTCTAAAGTTCACATTTACCTCCTCTGTTAAATAGCGGCTAGATTACCGCTAACATAGGTATCTTAATAAAATCTTGACTGAAAGTCAACAATTAAAAACACAATTAAAAACCTACCATAATCAATAAGTAGTCTTTAAGCTAAACTTAAAAATTTCATTCTCTTAGCCTCGCTAAACTTTTCAATCGCGTATCTAAGCATGGTGCGCGGCATGGTTTTATGATGCTTTCTTAAAAATTTTTCCAAAATTGCTTGGTCTCGCTTCCCTACTTCCCTTAGCATCCAACCCGCGGCCTTATGGATTAAATCGTGCTTATCAGGTAATAAAATTTCGGCGATTTTTAAAGTGTCGCTAAATTCTTTATTTCTGATAAAAGCAAAAGTGGAAATTATGGCGATCCTTCTTTCCCATAAATTTTTTGACCCGGCTAGTTTATACAAAACCTGTCTGGGCTTATCTAATAAATAATCGCCCAGAATATAATGGCAGGATAAGTCTACCAGGTCCCAATTATTTATATTCTTGATATTTTTTAAATAAAATCCAACCAGTTTTTTCTTATTGGCTTCGTTGCTTTCGCTATATTGTTTCAATAAAATCAGCAGAGCAATTAAGCGCTGTTCATGAATTTTGCTATTTAGCAATTGCTGGATATCAGTTAAAGCTAAATCCGCGTACTTTTTAGCCACCATTCTCTGCGCCGGCACTTTTATGCCTAAAAATATGTCCCCTTCCCCGTATTGGCCTTTGCCGGTTTTAAAAAAGCCGGCTAGAATCACCGCTTGATTTTTATCAGCTAATTTATTTAAATCATTTTTTAATTGTTTTATTTGATTCGGCATAATATTATTTATAGTCTAGCATTTTATATTGCTTACTGGCAAAAAAAGAGCGGGAATCATCTTAGAGACGATCCCCGCGTGAAAAACAGGCGGTGAATACCCTAGCACTTTCGGCTAGAAAGCATGCTCACCGCGACTCCATATTAACGTGTGTTCCCATCAACATGGATGCCAAGTTAGTGGTGAATCCTTCCGGTATTGTGCCAGAAACTACCACTTTTTTCTCTTCTCCTGGTCCTGGGTCAATCCACTGAACCAGACCATTATGCTCGGTGACTAATAGTTTAATCCGTTTATACAATTCTCCGGTTAATCCACAACCACTAGTAATTTCCACTATAACGCACTTTGTTGAGTTCATATTTATTGTTTTTTTGTTGTTAAAAGAGCACTCCTCCTTTAATTAAAAGCCAGCTTCCCTTTGGTGGAAAGCTGGCTGGTATTTATCTAAGTGTAATCAGTTAAACACTAGTAAACTTTCCACGCTTGAGCTGGCTTAAGAGTAGGCCTAACAACAAAGTTTTAGCGGAAAGTTTAATCATAAAAACATCTTATAACAACTATTTTAAATTGTCAAATACCGTTATTTATTAAAAAATGTTATAATATTAGTAAGATTTTTAAAGGCAATTCGTCATAGTATTTATGCAGCAGAATTTTAATAGTACGGAATTTTTGGCTAAAATCAACCAAGGAGACAAAAACTCTTTTTTAGAGGCTTATAACTTCTATACGCCAAAAATATTCCGTCACATCTATTACCGCGTCAGCCATAAAGAAACTGCTCAAGATATTAGTCAGCAAGTCTTCTTTAAAATTTGGCAATTTATTGCTAATTCAGAAAATAAAATCGATAATTTAAATGCTTTTATCTATAAAACTGCCAATAATCTAATAGTAGATTATTACCGCAAATCAGAAAGAAAAAATCTCCCTCTGGAAGATGTGACTGAAAGAAAATTAACGGTAGAGCCGTCATATATTAGTGAAGTGGAAGAGAACCTGGAAATGGCTAAAATTAAAAATGCTTTATTAAAACTTAAATCCGAGCAACAACAGCTGATCGTTTGGCGCTACATTGACGATTTGTCAATTAAGCAGATAGCAAAAATTTCCGGCAAATCAATTAACGCTATTTATGTATCTTTGCATCGCGCTTTAAAAGAACTAAAAAATAATCCACTAATATATGATGAAATCAAAAATTAAAAAAATAATTAGAAAATTCGCGAATATTCCAGTTGATCAAAATTGGTTAAAAACCGGCCAAGAGCAAATGATAAAGTTTATTGAACTTAATCCGGTAAGAAAAGCCGATCCCGTCCGTCAAATCACGCCGGAAGTAATTTTTAATAATTTTAATAAATTAATTTTAAAACCTATGCCAATTGCTATTATCGCCATGATCATGAGCTTAGCTGCGGGCAGCGGCGTTGTCGCCGCTTCTCAGAACAGCCTGCCGACCGGAGCGCTTTACCCGGTCAAAATCGCTACCGAACAAATCCGGGAGGCAATGACTTTTAATAACGAGAAAAAAATAGACCTTTCCGTCAAGCTGGCGGAAAAACGGCTTAACGAAATCAAAGAACTGCAAAAAAACGGCGAAGTTCCAGAAATAGTAATTAACCAAGCTTTGGTTAAATATAAAAAACATATCGCCGCCGCGCAAAACCAACTTGCCAATATTAGCTCTAGCAACACAGCGTCTAAAACAATCGCCGTAGCGGTTAAATATGGAAATTCTCTGGAAAAACAGCAGGAGCAATTAGCAACTCTAACTAATCAAATTTCTACCTTGTCCCAAACAGCGCAATCCTCGCTTAATCAAGCCAAAAAATCGAATATTGCTAATTCTAATCAAGCTTTGGAAAAAATTGAATTAAAAATTCAGGAAACCGAAGCAAACCGGGCTGGAAATAATCAAAGCGCTAGAGGCGGAATCTCCAGCCAAATTGGCGTTATATCATCTACGGCGATGGGAAAGATCCCGGATTATATCCACGATATTGATGAAAAAACAAAAAACAGAATTAACGCTATAGAAAATAAATTGGCGGAAATTCAGAAAAAAATCAATTATTTCGCCGGTCTAAATACAAATAAATGCAATTCCACGGAACAACAAGCCTATTTAACGAAACTGGAAGATTATTATCAAAAAATGTTAACGGTTTTAGTTGAAGCAAAAAGATTATTTGAGCAAAAAGATTATTTGACTGCATTAAATCAAGCCAACTACGTAATGAATTTAGCCGTAGACACCGACAGTATTATCGGCCAATGGCGTAGCCACTGTGGCGATGACCAGGATACGCCGATTGCCTGCGCCATGCCTTTGTGTGGTGGTGGAGAGGCTTATCTAACCGGTGAATTATATGAAGGTGGTTGCCCAATCTATAAGTGCCGCCAAAAAAATGAATGTAAAATGGTTTTTTCCAACTGCGACTGCGCCAACAAATGCCTTGAAATTGTTGAGGGGCAAACATTCACCGATTGCGCCAGAGCTTGTTCGCTTGAAGAAACAAACAATTATATACCTAATTGCGGTTATCAAAATAATCTTTGCCAAGATTTAGCTGGAACTAAAATTTGCCCGACTAGGGCCGCATTACATCCGGATTGGTGTAAAGACGGCACAATTTATCCTGGGGAAATAGATTCTAACGGCTGTCCCGGCGCCCCTCGATGCGTCATGCAAAAAGAAATTCAGTCCAGTGAATTAAAAAGTTCTTCCCCGACCAACCAAAGCGAAGCTGGCCGATAAAAAGCCAAATGAAGTCCAACTGGTAATCCAGCCCAAAAACAGCCAAAACAATAACGGTACTATTATTCCGATTTTAAAATTTCTACAAATTAACTAATTATAATTCACCAACTTAAAAAACTCCGGCCCAATTATGGACCGGGGTTTTTTATCAGTATCTGCCTATTTTTTTTCTAATTGTCGCCTTTGTTAAAATAGCGGCGATAGACTTTTCTGCCGATAAAGTATAGGAGCCAAATTATCAGCGCGTAAATTATGAGCGCCGGTAAAACTATAATCAAGAAACTAATCATACCGTCAACAAAATTTTGCAGGTTGGTAATCAACTGCTTGACCGAAGTTTTAATATTCTGCCAAGGGCGCCAATCCTGGCTCACTGAAACGATTGCTACATCTTCGCTCAAATTAACCGTGATGGTTGACATATCGGTTTGCGAATTTAAATAACGCATTTGGCCGTCCAGCTGCTCAATTTCACCGCGCACCCGAGCCACCTCTCTGGTAACCGAAAGAATCTCTTCAATCTTGCCCGAACGGTTTAATAAGGCCACGAAGGAAACCTCCTCGGCGCGCTTATTTTTTAGCCGAGCCTCCAAATCAATATATTCCGCGGTTATATCCTGAGCGTTTGAGGCTTCGGATATAACCTGGGTGGCGACTTTTTTTATTTCATTAAAAACGACTTCAAAATTCTGATACGGCACGCGAACGGTTAAATAGCCGGATTTAACCCCCCGACTTGACTCGGAGAAATAAGAATTGGCGACTTCTCCTTTATTCAGCTTGGCAATATTGGTAATGTTTTCCGCCGCCGTTTCGGCTTTTTCCACCTTAAGAGATAAATTACCGGTCTTGATAATTTTTTTGTCAGTCGGAGCCGTAGCTACGCCGTCGGCTGATTCTTGCCTTACGGCTTTAACCGCGTCCATATCTCTGGCCATTTCGGGAGAATAAATTCCGTTTGATCCGCTTGACGGAGCGCTGACTCCAAATGAATCCTCTATTGTACTAAGGGCTAATTGATTAGACACGAATTTACCTGAAGTTTTAAAACCGTTTAAAACAATCATTAAACCAAAATACAAAATCAAAAAAGCCAATAAACTCAAGCCTGCGATTTTTAAAATCTTTTTAGTTGGCATAGTCTTAAAATAAATAATAAATTATTTCTTGCTGTCTTCTCTAACGCCCATATATAAGAATACTCCTAATATTACAACAAAAAATACCACCCCAATAATAATCATAATAATCATATAATAATATAAAATTCTATTTTTTCTTACGATTTTTGCGCATCTTATTCAAGCCGATCGCTCCGGCGATTAAAGCGACCGAACCGGCCACGCCGGCGACAATATTTCTCTTGGTCTTATCGTCCGCTTCGTCAAACTTGGTTTTTGCCATGAATAATATTTTTTTTAACTCTGCCACGCCTTGATGTATTTTTTCCTTGGCGTATTCGCTGGAATATTTATCCTGCGCCTTGATTTTGCTTTTTTGCATATATTTTTATTAATTTATTATGTTTAAAGTATAGCATACCAAGGCTAATATTTAAAGTATTAAAAAAATAACGCTTAATTTTAGCGTTATTTTATAGCTGTTGCGGGACTTGGATTCGAACCAAGATACTCGCCTCCAGAGGGCGATGTCTTACCATTGGACGATCCCGCATTAATTTTTAATATTTTCTATTAAATCTTTTAATTGTTGTCTTAAAAATCTTTTGCCTTCTGTCGTTTTAAGATATTTTTCTCTTCTTCTAGCATCAGATTCTAGTAAATATGCTTCGTAATGAATTAAACTGACAGGTAATCTACAGCTCGTAAATTTACTACTACCAGCTTTATGCTCTGCTATTCTCCTCTTTAAATCATCTGTATAACCAGTATATAACTGTTTATTGTTTAACAATAATATATAAACATAATACATAACAATATCAACTCGCCATGTCATTCGACATGGCGCCCTATCGAATGATAGGGCGCCTCCAGAGGGCGATGTCTTACCATTGGATCTGTCCCGTCGTATGACTGGGACGATCCCGCAAAAAAATCTACAAAAATATAGCTGATATAAAACCCATGGCTCCTAAAATCAAACCAATCAAAGCACCCCGAGTCGGCAACTGATTAAAAATTGTATAGTCCAGAATCGGTTCAATAATTAAAATCGAGGTAATGGAAATTACGCTGACTATCCAAATATTCTTAAAAGCCTTAAAGCCTAAGGCATAGCCGGCGATTAAAAAAGCTCCAGCTACTGCAGCAACTAAAAATCCTTTTAATATAATACTGGCAGTTTGATCCAGGGAAAAACGCTTTGAGGTTAAAATTTCGGCATAAATGGCGATAAATTCACCGATAAATATTAATATAACCGCACAAATTTGCCAAGCTAGTTGCTTCATAAAATATCCGCAAATTTATAACTTTTATCACAAATAATATTTTTTTTCATCAATTTTTAATTCGTAATTTTTAATTGACTATTTTCCCCCCGAAAGTCTTTAATAAATTATCAATCATATTCCCCTGCTCGCCTTGCTTAGGCTCGGGCGCGGATTTCAAGTTAAGCGGCTCATCGGAAACCAATTTATTGGCCGCTACTTCTAAATTTTCGTCAACCACGGCTTCAATCATAATCTGGGTGCCGTAGACCTGATTCAAGACTTTTTCAATAATATTTTTAATGGCGATTTCGCTGACCCGATCCCGGTGAAATTTATATTTAAAAGCCAAGCAAAGCTGGTTGCCGGCTAAGTTTCTGGGCTGGCAAACGCGTAAAATAAAAGATAAGGAATGATTATACTGCTTAACCTTGGCTAAAACTTCATTCCATTTTTCAGTAATTTGCTCGTTGGTTATATTAATTACCGCCTTCGGCTCGGCGGGTTTACCGGAAACCGGCTTAACCGCGGTTGAACTTAATCTTGAAGACACGAATTTTGAACCAGCGGTTAAAATTGATGAAAAGCTCTGCGGACTTCTTGAAACCGCCGCTATGGTGCAAATTTCAACGATCGCCATTTCTAAAGACAACTGCTTGATAAAATCCGCTTTTAACTCATTATTAACTTTAATGAATTTCTCCATATATCTTAAAATTTGCTCAACGGTTAAATCCTTGGCCAGCTGATTAATTTTTAACTCCACGGCCTCGCCCATTTCCATGGCCAATTTTTCCACCAAGCCCGGGTTGATTTTAATGATCATTAACTTGCGCAAAATTTCTATCAAATCATTGGTAAAGACGCTCAGGTCAACGCCTTCATCAATCAGTTGATTTATCAGCCTGACCCCGCCGGCCGCGTCCTTCTTTATTAAAAAGCCGATTAAATTAATGACTTCGTTTAAATCCGAACGCGGAATTACTAAATCGGCTTCCGCTTGAGTAATCTCCTCTCCGCCGATGGCGACGATCTGGCCCAGCGTGCTTTCGGCATCGCGCATATGGCCGTCGGCCTGGCGGGCGATGGCCTCCAAAATGCTTTTTTCAATTTTAATTTTTTCCGACTGGACGATATAGTTTAATTTTTTAACCACATCGTTAACGCTGATTCTTTTAAAATCAAAGCGCTGGCAGCGCGAGATAATGGTTAAGGGCACCTTATGGACTTCGGTGGTGCAGAGGATAAAAACAATAAACGCCGGCGGTTCTTCTATGATTTTCAGCAAAGCGTTAAAAGCCGCCGTGGACAGCATGTGCACTTCATCAATGATAAATACTTTATATTTTAACCTCGCGGGCGTTACCCGCGCGCTGGCGATTATATTATCCCTGACATTATCCACGCCGGTGTTTGAAGCGGCGTCAATTTCAATAACATCCAAGGCCCGGCCTTGAGTAATATCTTTACAGCTTAAACACTCGTCGCACGGCTCGGCCGAAGCCGGCTGGCGCTTTTCGCAATTAACGGACTTGGCGAAAATTCTGGCCAAGGTGGTCTTGCCCACGGCTCTGGGGCCGCAAAAAAGATAAGCATGGGCGATTTTACCGGTCTTAATTTCCTGCTCCAGCGTAACTTTAATGTGATTCTGCCCCACCACTTGGGTAAAATTCTGCGGACGATATTTTCTATATAGAGTAGACATAATTTACATATTTACTAATTTCAATAGAAAACGAGTTTACATCATTATACCCGATTATTATTTATAGCACAAAATAAAAATTTTCAATTTTCAATTTTTAATTTTTAAACAATGATTAAATGACTTAATTTTTAAATTAAATCATTGAAAAATTGAAAATTGTTTGAAAATTGAGAATTGAAAATTGAAAATTGAAAATACCGGCGATTACCTTATATATATTTTTCACTAATCGCTTATTAACCATTATGCTGTTTTTCTTACTATATTCTCCACCGCCGCCCACTTGCTCTCGCCGTTTTTCGGCACCAGGATCACCACTTCATCGCCCGTATCGCCTTTAAAATAAGTCACGCTGGCGGTTAACAGCCTCCACTTTTTCCCGTCCGCCAAGGCGAAGTATTCACCGGTGGCCGAACGCTCCAAGTTGCCGATCACTCGAGCCCGCTCAATCGGACCGATCTGCTTATAGATAAAAGTGCCGCTTGAAGTTATGGCCAGCTTTAAAATATCGCCCTCAACCAATTTGGATTTTGAAGCGTAATTGGCCGGCACATTATACTGCTTGCCATCCGGGCCGATCATGTTCTCGCCGTCAAACACGCCCTCAATGGTTCTGGATTCTCCCGTACTTTCTTCCCCGGCCTCAAAACTGCCGTCGCTCATCTGACCGATACTGATGGAAGCCTCGTCCTGCGCGCTTAATAAGGGCGACAACAACTGGAGCAACCGTTCATTATTCTCTTTAATGTTATTTAATAATTTCTTGGCCAAAACCATTTTTGACTTAGCTAGGCTTACTGTTTCTTCCTTATTTGCCTGACCTGAGCCTGCCTGTCCGGTAGGCAGGCCTGTCGAACCTGCCGAAGAAACCGGTGCTTTATTTAAATTTACTCCTAAGTATTCTTTCACGCTATCGGCCGGCTTATCTTCGCCGCTTTCAGCCGATTGAATCGGATCCGTCACCGGATCTAAATCATCGCCTAAATTTTTGTTTTGATTTGGCATATGTTTTTATTTTAATTAATTAATATCTCTAATTGTTATATTAATTATTTATAAATTTTGCTTTTAAATATTACACAAATTTCCATATTTTGTAAAGCGCCTTAAATTTTTTCCGCCCTTCTCATGATTTCCGCCTCTATAATATTCCTGTCTTGGCCGTATTTAAGCCGGCTTAAAGATCTTATTTTAGCGGCAATATCTTCATTTTTAGCGCCCGGCAAGGGCCAGATGGTAGACATGGAAAACGGCCTGAAAGCACTATTATCCACTAATAATTTCACATAAGCGGTATATTTTTCAACATTGATTAAGTCAAATTGGTTGAAAACGGGCGCGAACTCCTTGGCCATGGTTTCGGCGTCTTCCGAGCCGATTTTAAACACCACCCAAGTGCCGACATTGCCGAAGACCGCGTTTTTTATGGAGGTGTCCTGGTTCTTAACCAGCTGGCCCAGGTATTGATGGGCGATAATTAAGTTTAAATTATATTTTCTGGCTTCGGATAAAATTGAATTTATGGAATCGGTGGTAAAATTCTGAAATTCGTCAATATATAAATAAAAATCCACTCTTTTTTCTTGCGGCTGATCGGTTCGCGACAGGGCGGACATTAGAATTTTACCCACCAGGATCATGCCCAAGAGATAAGCGTTCATTTCGCCGATAAGGCCTTTGGACAAATCCACTAAGAGAATTTTCTTACTGTCCATGATATCGCGCAAATTAAACGAACTTTTCTGCTGGCCGATAATCGGGCGCATGGTATCGTTGGAAATAAACGAGGTCAGCTTGGAGGTGATATAGGGTACAACGTTAGCCAGCGCCGCTTCGCCGCCGGCTTTCTCCGCTTCCTTCTTCCAAAAATCCACCACGGTCGGATCAGAGCATTTTTCCAATTTCATTTTTCTAAAATTCGGATCGGACAAGACTTTAGGTATTTCCATTAAGGTAGAGCCGCTCTCCGGATCGCTCATGACTAAGAGCATGGCGTTCCTCATATACTGTTCAAAGATCGGCCCGCCGGTCGCCTTAAGGTCGTATAATTTATCAAAAATCTTGATCATTTCATTAATGACGAAGGTTTTTTGCTCCGGATAGCGCGCGTCAAATTCCAATAAATTCAAGGCTAAGGGCCGCGCCGTATCGGCCGGAGCGAATAAGACCACATCGCCGGCGCGCTCGGGCGGAATTCTTTGGATAATGTCTTTGACCAAGTCTCCGTGAGGATCAATAATGCAGACGCCCTCGCCGTTAATGATGTCCTGTACGGCCATGGAAGCTAAGAGCACCGACTTGCCGACGCCGGATTTGCCGATAACATAAGTATGGCGGCGGCGGTCTTGTCTTTTTATTTTTATATCCTTGGCCACGCCGCGATAAACATTTTTTCCCAAAATTATGCCCTCGTCCGGAATGCCTGACGGCGCGGCCGAATATTTCGCGAACAGCCAGAGAATATTCGGCGTTTCGGTTTCCGAAAGCGGCGGATGATAGAGGCTGGCCAGTTCCTCGGTATTCAATAGGAAGCTGATATTAGGCTTAAAGCGGCGGAAGATAAAATCTCTGACTAAAAATCTTTGGGCTAACCTGCCGGCAAAGGTGTTATTATAAAAAACATTGCCGTATTGGTAATAATTATACTGGCTGAAGGCGTTGAGCAGGTTGCTTAAATAGCTCTTGGCCCGCGCTTTATCTTCGGCGTTAGCCACGATCCTGATATTAACATCCAAGCCGGCTTTGGAATTTTTTTCTTCAATAGATTTTAATACTTCCTGCTCCATCGCCGTCGGCTGATAATCTTTTTTTATTTTCTTCTCTTCGGTTTCCGGCGGCTTGGCGGCGGCGATTAAATCGCTGAACCAAGAAAATATTATTGAGGCCGCGCCCCTATCCATCACTTCGGATAATTTTTTGCCTTGATGCACCTGGGAAACCACTCGGTTGGCTTTAGCGTGCCAGCCGGGCAAGGCGCTTCTTACTATATATTGAATAGCGATGCTCTCGTTGGGGTCTAATTTTGATAAGACATTAATTAAAGATTCTAAAGGGTCAACCTCCATGCTGTTATAGGTTTTCAGGGGGAAAATTGAATTGCGCTTGGTCTTTAAATAACCGGCCACGGTTTGTCCGCGCGAACTGAAAATATTGTAATCCACGGTTTCTTCTAATACCGCTTCCGGATAATAGGCCTGGATTTGCTGTTCAAGATAACGGCTTAGGCTGACCGGCGCCGCTATGTAAAAAGAGATGAATTTTTGGCTGGCCACGATCTCAAAGGAAAAATGATCGGCTCGGCCCAGGAGCCAAGAAAAACCCTGCTGCCACCTCTCGGCTCTTAGGCCGCCAATGGCTTTAAAAATAGTTTCGCCGCGGGAAATTTGCTCGCGCAAATGCTGAAGATAATTGCTATCGCTTGATTGCTCTTTTTCGTTGGGTTTTTCTTTCGGCACTCTTAAAAGATAAATTTTATGCTCATGGTACTTGGAATTTAACGACCAGGTTAAAATAATCTTACGCGCCAAAAGAAAAATAATAACCGCTCCCAGCGCGATAATTAAATACAGCAGCCAGCCGTCAATATTGATATTCAGGCTTAAGTCATTCCAGGCTTGGGCGTTTTGATCGGTTAATCCGTAATCCATGGTAAAAAGTTAAAAATGTAAAAATCAAAATGGAAAATGACAATGTAAAATTTAAAATCGCTTCGTTCCCTTAAGTCGTTCATAATTACATAATAGAGGCATTCAAATTTTACACTTTAAACTGATATTTTACATTTTGAGATTTTCATTTTTCATTTTTAATATCTCGTCCGCCTTAATCTTCGCCTCCTGCTCTAGAAAATACCTATTTACGCCCGGTATCAGCGACAGCCATTTTCTGATTAATTTTATGATCGCTCCGATATTTACTTTAGCCTTGGCCAGCAGAAGATTGATCTTGCCGGCGGTTTCTTCGCCGGCCTTTTTAAATTGCTTTTGTTTTTCCGGAGTCAAATTTAAATAAATTTCGTTTAAGCCGGAAGACAGCACGGTTTCAATCTGTTTTTGCCTTTGCATCGTCGGCGCCGCAACGCCGCCCACCGGACCGATCATCGGCGGCGCCATATTTTCCGCCTGGTTAATTTCGTCTATCACCGTCTTTCTGGCTTCCTCCAATTTTTTTATCCTTTCTTTCTCCGTTCCCGAAGCGGCTCTTTCTTTCAAGACTTCAATATTATATGAAGATTTTTCCGGCTGTCTGCCGAATTTAATAATCGCCATAAAATCAAAAAATTACTTCTTAGCAAGTAATTATATTATAACATATATGCCCCCTTTAACAAAGCCCCTGTCGGCAGGCAGGTATCAGTCTTGGGCGGAAACAAAAAAAGTATTACCTCAATATCTTTTTTATATCACTTAAACTTTCCACCTTTACCAATCGCTCCCTTAAACTGCTGGCGTTAGGCAAACCACTCACATACCAACATAGATGTTTTCGCATCTCCGCTATTCCTTGTTTGCCGTTCAGCTTCTCCGCCAATTTGGCATGTTTCAACATCACCCTGAAAATTTCTTCTTTTCTTCTTACTTCTAACTTCTTACTTCTAACTTCCTCAAAAACCCACGGTCTTCCCAAGGCTCCTTGACCTATTCCAATTCCGTCAGCTCCGGTCTTTTTAAGCAATTCTACGGCATCCGACGCGTCCTTCACTCCCCCATTGGCTATTAAAATCCCTTTGACCAGCGGCCGCGCTCGTTTTATGGTTTTCCAATCCACTTCCCCGCTCTGGCCCTGCGCCATGGTCCGTCCGTGAATCATCACGGCTTTTATATCTAACCCCGCCATTTCTTTTAAAAAATTTAACGCCGTAGTCTTTCTGGCTCGTGATCTTATTTTTATTGACAAGGGTAAATTGGTGTTATTTATGGTCGCTTCAACTATTTCACGCGCCAATTTAGAATTATCCATCAACACCGCGCCCGCGCCCTGGCGAGCGACTTTTTTAACCGGACAGCCGAAATTTATATCAATGCCGTCAGGTTTAATTTTTTTTTCCACGATTTTTACTGCCCGAGCGAAATGATCCGGCTTAGCGCCGAACAGTTGAACCACATACGGCCGTTCGCTTTTAGAAAATTCTAATAATTCCAAAGTTTTTTTCGGATTATAAGCCAGCGCGGCGGCGCTGGCCATTTCGCTATAGACTACATCCGCGCCGTAAGCTTTGCAGATTTGCCTGAAAGCGCTGTCCGCCACTCCGGCCATGGGCGCCAGAGCGTAAATAGGCTTTTTCAATTTTGCTTTATCCTCCGAAGCTTCAGCGAAGGAGGACCAAAAATTATTCATATTTTAGAACTGTCATGCTGAACTTGATTCAGCATCTGTTATTTTACTTTACAAATCTCTCCATCCAGGATTTTCCTTTTCAATTAAAGCAATTTTCCATTGCCGCCGCCAATTTTTTAATTGTTTTTCTCGACTAATCGCCTCTCTAATATCATCGAAGACTTCATAATATACAATATTTTTCAAATTATATTTTGAGGTAAAGCCCGGTATAAGATTATTCTTATGTTGATAAATTCTATTCTCTAAATTTGAAGTCACTCCAATATACAAAACACCATTTGGTTTATTAGCCATAATGTAAATATAGCCCATTTTATTCCTCATAAAAATAGATTCCGGCTCGGAGGCCGGAATGACAATGTATGCAATGTCATGCTGAACTTGCTTGCCCGCCTCGGGCGGGATTCAGCATCTCTTATTTCCTGCTAATTCTCTGCCCCTCTTTCCTATCTTCCACCTTCCAGCCCAATTTTTCCATCTCCAGGCGCAAACGGTCGGACTCCGTCCAGTCTTTATTAAGCCTGGCACGCTCTCTGGCCTTAAACAGCTTCTTAACCAGACTATCAACTCCTTTGGGATATTTAATATAGCTGAATTTAGGAATGATGCTTACTTTTTTAGAAAAAAAGGTTCTCCTAAGTTTAGAATTATTCTTTAAATCCAATCCCAAAACTTTATCAAAATCCAGAATAGTCGCCAACTTTTCCGCGTTGCCTAAATTAGACTTAAACAGCTCCTGGGCTACGGCTAAGGCCTGAGGCAAATTAAAATCATCGGCTAGGGCGCTAGAAAATTTTAATTTGAAATCATTATTTATTACGCCGGTTTTCTCGCCTAAATCGCAAACTAAGTGAACCAAGTGATTAAAACCATTTTCGGAGGCGGCTAGCGCTTCCCAGGTAAAATTCTGCTTAGAGCGATAGTGCGCTTGTAAGAAAAAATAACGCAAAACCAAGGAATTGCCAATGCCCTTTTCCTGAACATCCGCCAGGCTGAAGCTCGTACCCGCCGACTTGGACATCTTTTTATCATTCACCAGCAAATGCTCGTTATGCAGCCAATAATTCACGAACTTAACGCCATTGGCCGCTTCCGATTGGGCGATTTCATTGGTATGATGCACCGGGATATGCTCAATGCCGCCTAAATGAATATCAATGGTATCGCCTAGCAATTTTTTGCTCATGGCCGAACATTCAATGTGCCAGCCGGGAAAACCATAGCCCTTGTCCGCTAATTTTGACTTAAAGGGCGACGGCCAAAATTGCATGGCTTGCTCATGCGAACCGGCCTTAAAAAACCACAAAGCGAAATCCGCCGAATGTTTTTTCTCCGGATCGCTCACTTCGCCCCTGCCGGCGCCGGCTTGTTTATCCGAAATTTCTTGCCCGGAAAGTTGGCCGTAATTTTTGGCTTTAGTGGTGTCAAAATAGATCGCCAGATCGGTGTTGTAAGCATAGCCTTTGGCCGCGAGAGTTTGCACCATTTCTATCATCTCTTTAACATATTCGGTGGCTCTGGGCTTCTTGTCCGGCTCCAAAAGATTAAGCTCGGCCGTGTCATTATCAAAAACTTTAATATATTTTTCCGCGACTTGTTTCGGCGTCTTGCCTTCGCGTTTGGCGCCTTTTTCCATTTTGTCCTCGCCCTGGTCTTGGTCGGAAATCAAGTGGCCGACATCCGTGTAATTTCTGACATGCTTCACCTTATAGCCTAAATACCTTAAACTGCGCACGACTATATCGCCGCAGGTCATGCCGCGCAGGTTGCCGATGTGCTGGGTCCAATAAACCGTGGGGCCGCAATGATAAAAACCGATTTTACCCTTTTTAATCGGCTTAAATTCCTCTTTTTTCCTGGTTAAAGTATTGTATAAATATATCTTTTCCATGTTTTTATCTTACCTCAACTTTTCTATTCAGGCAAGATTACTTTTATTAAACAAAAATACTGATTTAAATCAGTATTTTTTATGTAACAATATCAGATATTTACTTTATTCCGCCGCCTCAATCAAATTCAAATTGGCGTTGGTGATGCCCAGGCTTAAATATTTCATCACCTTAAAACCAACGCCGCTGTCCGGTATATAATATCTTTTTTTATCTCTGGGGTTGACATACCAGATTTCAACATTTGACTCCACTTGCAAAAGCAAGGCACCGCTCAGTTTAACAACTAATTTTTCGTCAATTATTAACTTACCCGGCCCGAGCGGATCATAATTATGGAGTACCTCTGTTTTATCGCTATAACCATCATTGTCGCTATCTTGATCGCACTCTAAAGCGCCGATGGCTCTCTCTAAAGAATCGGGCAAGCCGTCTGCATCGCAGTCCGACTCTCCGTTCACCGGCAAAACGCCGATCGGAATCTTACTTAAATCGCTATTGCTTACACCCAAGCCCAAGCTTCTCATGGTTTCAAAAGATTTCGCACCATCCTGCATGTAGTATCTTTTTTTATCCTTAGGATTTAGATACCAAGCCTCGCCGTTAGCTTCAACTTGCAATAAAATATAGCCTTTTAACCGATTGGCTAAAGCCGAAGCGGCCGCGGCTGTTACCGGGGCAACCTTATTATTGTTGATCGCCTTGCTGGTTAATGAACCATTGGCTATTTTAATATCCCAAATATTAACCGTCTTGCCGCTCTTGTCCTTAAAGCTTAGCGCGTAAACGCCGGCGGGCAGAGCCACCTCGCCCTTGCCGTAATTGTCAAGCACAATCTTAGCCAGATTCTTGCCTAAAATTTTATGTTTATTAGCGTCAATTTTTTGCTCGTAGACCGCAACTGTTCTTTTGTTTAACTTCTGATCCGCCGCGTCTATCACGGTTAAATTCAAGCCGCTTAAAGCAAAGTTAACCCGGGTATCCGCTCCGGCCGCTATATTAATATCAGGCTGATCAAAAATTAAATTTTTATATTTAATTGAAATCAAATATCTGGCCGTGTCTTGATACTGGGTCGGATCTCCGCCGGTAACATAAACCGCGGCTTGGCCGTAGGCATTGGTTTTAGCGCTAACCACTAAGTTATCTTTAGTTTTCACTAAATTATTATCAGCATCTTTTTTCTGCAGATAAAGAGAAAAATTATAATTTTTCAGCAGATTGCCGCTTAAATCACGGGCGGTTAGGGTAATGCCGGATAAATTCTTGCTGATATTTTTATTTTCTCCGCAAGTGAATTTAATATCATCATAAAACCAGAAAGCGCCAGCCTTAGCGTTCTTATCATATATTTTTAGCATATATGCCTTACCCGAACTGGGTGTAAGAGAAAGAGAAGCAAAGCCCAGATTATTGGTTACCCCTTTGGCTATTAAGGCGCCGGCCGCGGGCAGATTATTGGCGTTAAATTTTTTTTCATATAATTCAACTCTTACTCCGGTAATATAATCTCCGGAAGCTTTTCTGGCCACCGCGTTTAGGCTTGACTTTGAAGCGCAAGGCGCTTCACCCGCTGAACTGTCTAAAACATCAAGTTCAAGAGATTTCCTGGCTTGATCAACCAGCTTAATATCCGTAAAATTATAATATTCGCTATTGGTTTTTTTTATCCTGGCGAAGTAATATCCGGCCGGATATTCAAACATTATATAGCCATTGCTATCAATGGTGAGAACTTTTATCAGCTTGTCGGCCACAACCTTGCCGAGAATATCGGATTTTTGGGTTAAAAATTCAACCTTGGTACCGGACGGTAGAATATTATTATTTTTATCCTTGAATCTTATTAAAACATCGCTAAAAACATAATTAATTTCTCTAACTTTTCCGCTATTCAGGCTGATATTATAGAGAACGAAAACGCTTCCGCCGTATCCTTTAGAGGAGAACACATAGCTGGCCGGCGCCTTATCTATAGTGTGGCTGTCGTCCGCCAAATATATCACAATCTGACCCGAGGCTCCGGAATTTAAAGTCGCGACCGTCTCGCCTTTTTGTTCTATCAGCTGTCCAGAGGCGTTACGGGCTTGCAGGCTTATAGTAAAAGAAGTATTTTTTCGCACCGTTCCATTTGTATCTCTTAGCTCTATCAGCAAGCCGCTTAGGATACCGGTAAAAGTTTGTTCTTCCCCGCAGGCGATTTCCAGCTCATTATAAAAATAGAAAGCTCCATAAGATTTATTTTTGTCGTACATTTTTACTACATAGCTTCCGCCGACCGGCTTAAAAACCGATTTGCCTTCGCCCAAAACAGCGCTGATCTTTCCCGAAGCTACGACCTTGCCCGGCCTGGCTCCGCCGTCGGAATTAACGGTCGTTTCGGAAATTTCATAAGATATGCCCGGGATAACGGTTCCGTTCTGATCCCTGGCGATTACATGCACCGTGGCATTGCCGCAATCGGTCTGGGCAGTGGTCTGATCGGCCGTAAAAAACCAGACCATAGCTATAGCAACGGTTGAAATCAATAATAATATCAAATTTTTTACTAAGTTCTGCTTAAATAAATTCATATAAATAGATACTATTTTTGCCGATACAAGTATTAAAATAATACGATTAAATAATATAACATATTAATAAATATCTGTAAAGATGTCATATTTAAACAAAACCGCTTCTGAAAATTAACCAATAAGAAGCGGTTTTGGTGTTATATATTGTTGCGATTGAAGAACTGATTCAGACAGATGTTCTGATTTTCGTTTACTTGGCTACTATCACCGGATTATCATAAACTTTATCCTGATCAACCACGGCGATAATAAAAGTATCACTGCGGTAATGTATGGATGACCAGGCTTCGCCGACTTTCACTCCGCCGGTTGAACCGAAATTAGCGCCACTGATGTATAATACGCCCATAACCCTGCCAAGGCTTTTTACATATTCTACGCGCCGAGAAATATTTCTAATCTTGGCCGGACCGAAATTTTCTTCATTGCTGGCCTGGCCGTTGACCGTAACGATAACATAACCATAATGGTAGTCGTCTAAAATTTGAATTCTAATCTCTTGGCCCTCTTCTGTCGGAAATACTCCCAACATTTTAACCGAGGGATTAATTACGGTCTTATCGGCGTCAGCATACTTATAGGTAATTATATTTTCAATCGGTTTAGTTGAAAAGCCGTAGCCTTGAATAATTAATATTTTATTGTCCATATCAATGCTGGCGTTGGTAATAGTCGGTTTATCGGTCAAAATCGCTACTCCGTCGCTGCGCCAATTTTCGTATTGAATATTAACGGAAGAATATTGGCTGGAAATAGCTAACGGAGCTTTTATATTAATTATTGTCTCTGCATCGGTAACGACGTTGGATGATAATGGCTTGATTGTCAGGCTGGTATCATTGTTTAGCTTAAAATAAATCGTAGTTAAATTTTCATTACTGCCTACTCCGCTGGCATGTATTTGCATCATCTGGCCGGGAGCTACCGGATCCGGCGAATAACTGATAAGCGAAGGGATTATCTCAAAAGTCAATATATTTGATTTCTGATTATTAGTTACGACCGCTAAACTGCCGTTTTGCGCTCCGACCGGCACTTGTACTTTGATAATTCTGCCAGCCGCGTCTACACTGATAATTTGAGCGCTAATCGGGTTACCGCTACCTTGAAATTCAACTACCGAAGAAGAGGCTGTTGAAGTAAAACCCTGGCCATTAATCGTAATAATCTCACCGACTGAAGCGGCCGGAATAATTAGCCCGGTATTATTTATTTTTCGGCTATTTTTAGTTTGCACTGAAATAAGACGCGGCTTGGCGCTGTAGGATAAAGCCTGTTCATAGTCGCTCTCAACGCCGTCTACTAAGACAATTATATTGGCGATGTTGTTTCTATCCGGCGTGACGACTTCAATAATTTCTTCCGAATAAATATTCTTGAAAACAGCCGGCGTTCGAGCGATCACTTGATTTAAGCTGTTATAAAAAACTACCTGAGGCGAGTTAGAGACGCCTTTGCCGTAAATAGTCAGTTTATCGCCCACCTGATCATAGCCGCGCTTGCTCCAGGCTAAACTATAAATCAACGGTTTAACTTTATAACTTAAGGTGTTGCTTTTTGCGTCAACTACCTGGCCTTGAAAATTAATATATGAAGATTGGACATAAAATTGTCCGGAGATAATGCCGAGCGGCAAGGTAACTGCAATTTGCGAAAGCTTGGTATCAATAGTATGCGGTTTAACCCAGGTGGTTGTTCTTTTGCCGTAGGCATCAATGATATTAAAAGTTACGTTAATATTTCCCGACGCTATTAAAGGAGAAAAGCCGCTGCCGCTTATAGTAACATCTTCATTAACTCTCATTAGAGAAGGATAAAATGAAGAAATTTTCGGTAAAACCGTATAATTAAACTGCCCGACAAAAGCGTTATTGACAAACACGCTGCCAATTCCGGAGAATGTTTGTTCGTACATATTTAAATAAACATTATCGCCAACGATTTTTACCGGATTAAATCTTTTGGTTGTCACTGTGGAGGTTTGATCGTCATAATATGGCAATTCAATCGCCACTTCTTTTTCGGTAAAAGAAGAAATATTATTTATTCTGATGGTTTTATCGATATCGCCCGCATACCCCTTAACTTCCGCGGTTGACAAGGTAAAATTAGACTCAAAAAGCTGTACGCCGTCTAACCATAAAGTGCTATTATCCGGTAAATTGCTTAAAAAATAGCATAGTGATGCGGTAGTAGTTGCTGTCGGCGTCAAGCTGATAATATGTTTTTGCCAGTCGGTTGTTATATTAACCAAGGCGGTCGGCGTAATAACCGCATATGAATTTATATCCTGTAAATAGGTTGAAATTACAAAATTGCTGTCGCTTTTGGCGTAAAAAGTTAAGTAGTAAGTTTTATCGCCATTAACCGTAAAATTGTTATTTTTGTTGTCGCTGACCAAGATGGCTGAAGACGATTCTTCTATATCGCCCTTGGCCTCAATGGCTGCCGAATAAGAGCCGTTGGCATAGGGTGCGTCAAATGAGCGGTAAAGCTGGTACTGCCTGATAGAATTCTGATCCTGCCAAATGCCCCAATTAACATAAATATCGGTTTCAAAACTGCCATTTTTTATTAAATTAGTTGCCGCCGATGCCGGAGTTACTGTTACGGCAATCAATAAAATAAATAAAATAGCTCTAGAGATGCTAGTGATGCTTTTAAATTGTTTTTGATTATTAGTCATAAATTTTACTGGTGATTATATCACCAAATTATATTAGACAATTAAAAACTGTTTTTGTAAATTAAAATTGTTATTTTTTTTCATTAATATTAGCCATTTTTATTATAATTAATTAAAAATTATTAATTTAACTTATTAATATATCATACTAATAAATTCTTGTCAAGAATAAAAAAAATCACTCTTTATAAGAGTGTAATATTAGAGAATATTAACTTTAATTAATCAACTTAGCTTAGCCCTAGTTCGTCAATCACCACAAGCTTCCTGCCCTCTAAAATGCCATATAAAAAAATGTCGGTAATATCGCGACGGTATTTGAATTCCTGTGGGTTAAAGACGGTAAAATTTATTTCTTTGCCAAGTTCTATTTCCAGCTCTTTAATCAATTTTACTAATTTAATTTTATTGATTTTACCGACCAGTAATATATCAATCATGGTACTGGGATTATTAACGAAGATCCCGGTTAAGACCAGCAGTTTTACCTTGCCGATAGCTTGAAGTTTTCTGACGAAATCTTTTTCGTATAAAATCTGCGCCTTAACGATTAAGGCTTTAATTTCATCAAATAAGACAAAGTTAGGATTGGCGCGATAATATTTTTTTTCCTGGCCGGCGGCCGGTTCCGCTTCGCCCGCGGGCGCCTCCGGGCTGACAGCTTTTACATCGGAAGTCAAAATACCAAAATTTTCCAAATTTTCCAACTCCCGGCGCACTGAATTCAGCTGTAATTTTAAATCGCGGGATAATTGCCTAATATAGTATTTCTCCAAAGGATGGATCAGAAATAATTTTAAAATTTTTACCCTGGCTTTAGACCCGAATAATTTTTCTAGCATGAATTTTAGTTAAACAGCTAATCGATTATATTAATTTTTCAATTAACTATAAAACCGCTTAACTTATTTATGCATTTATTGTATAATAGAAGTATGATTAAGTCAAAGTAGGTTAAACGGCATAATCCATAGTTAAAATATGAACTATAAAATAGCCCAATTCATTCTGACCCCGCCCCAGCGCGGCCAATCTACGCTGGAGATTTATGTTGCCCAGCCCGATGCGGTTAAAGAAGCCTTGGCCGGAAAGCTGTTCGCTTTAATAGAGATTGAATCAAACAAAGCGGCTTGCCTTAAATTAATTAACTTTTTAATTAACACCCTGAATTACCACTATTACCAGAATGAGAAAATGATTTTAAGAGAAAGGGTCAGCACGGTTAAAATTGAGCATATCTTTGAATCGGCCTTGGCTAAAACCAATAAAAAACTAGCCGAATTTTTACAGGCTGAAAAAATTAAGCTAAACCTCAATACCCTGAACCTTACTATCGGCGTTATTCATAATGATGGCTTGAATTTTGCCAATTTAGGAAAAAATAAGGCTTTGCTTATTTATAAAAACAAGATCGGAGAAACGGCTAAATACAGATTGGCTGATATCACCGAACAAACCGGCGCGGCCGAGGCTAAAAAATCATCGAGTTCCGTTAAGCTTTTTTCCAATGTCATCGGCGGCGCTCTGCCCCGTGGCGGCTATTTTATCTTTGCCAGCGAGACCTTCTCCGAATACCTTTCGGCCAAGCAAATTATTGATATCACCACCACTCTGCCTCCGGCGGGCGCGGCCGAACATATAAAAAATACGCTCGGTAAAATCAACGCTTTTGTGCCGTTTTTAGGTATTATTATAAAAAATAACACCGGCCTTGAAGTCCTGGACGCGGCCATCAGCCAACCGGCCGCCTCGACTAAAGCCTCTATTGACAATTTGGTAGTTACCGAAGAAAAAACCGAAAAATTGCTAACTCCTTCGGGCTTAATCAATGCTAAAAAATGGACCTCCTGGTTTGATAATTTATTGGGCCGTTTAACTTTAAAACCGGACGGCAAGACAAGCCGAACCGCTTTTTTATTAAAAGATAAAATTTTTACGAAAAAGAAGCCGGCTTGGTTGTCGTTTAATAAAATTTTTAAGGCTTTAAAAAATTTATTTATTTATTTAATCGGCTTAGCTTTTTATTTCTTTAAAATTATCACCGACAAAAAAGCCTTGGCGGAATTTTGGCGTAATTTAATTCTAAAAATAAAAAATGCCATATTTAAAGCCAAAACACTTGGCTTAAAATCATTATTTTGGTATAAACGGCTGAGTAGAATAAATAAAATTTTATTTTCTGCCTTAGTTATTTGTATTATAATTTTTTCCTTTAGTTTAAGCTGGCAAGGCATGAAAAATAAGAGCCTGGCAGAGCGGGAAATTCTTGCCGGCTTGATTACCGCGATTGAGCAAAAACAAAACCAAATTGATGCCAGCCTGTTATATAATAACGAAACCGGCGCCAGTAAACTGCTAACTGAAGTTAAGGAGCTGTTGAAACAGCTGCCCAAAAACAACCAAACTCAAATAGACCAATATTCAGCCTTGGCGGCCAAGCATCAAGTGCAAATTGAAAAAATAAGCAAGGTTATCCGCCTCAACCCGGTAGAATTAGCTAATTTCTTAAATCTTAATCCTAGCGCCAATCCTAAAAATATTATTCTGGCCAAAGAAAAAATATACGCCGCCGACATAGCCCAGTCGTCAATCTATAGCGTTGATTTGGCAAATAAAATCACCACCGCGATAAATACCGGCAAGCCGGGATTAAGCCGCCTGGATTTTCCCAGCCTTGATAAAAATAATAATATTTATTACCTCGGTACAAACACCGTTGAAATTTTGGATTTAAAATCTTTAAAACTATCCAGCCTGGAAATCGGCTTTAGCGGAGACCTGAAAAATGCCATTGATTTAAAGCAATATAACAACAGATTTTATTTAGCCGACGCCGACGCCGGGCAAATTTATCGTTTTACCAGAAATGGCAATAAATTAGCCAGCCCAACGGCCTGGTTTAATAATAAAGAAGATTTAAATAACGCCGTCGGCATAGATATCGACGGTAATATTTACTTATCAAAGAGTAGCGGCGAAGTCTTAAAATACGGCAAGGGCGAGAGGCTGGATCTGGCTTTAACCGCCGTTGAGCCAATCTTAGATCAAGCCTCAAGAATCATAGTTTCACCGGAAGAAAATTACATCTACATTTTAGATCCGGCGAATAAACGGCTGGTCGTTTTTGACAAAGAAGGAAAATTCAACTGCCAATATACCGGCGATAAATTAGACAACCTAAAAGATTTTCAAATTGACGAAGCCAATAAAAAAATCTACTTCTTAAATAACGCCGCTGTCTACGCGGCCGATATGTCTCATCTGAAATAACCGATATAACATAAATCAGGGCGGCTAGTCGAAGTAGCCTTGGCTAAAAAAAAGACACCCCGATGAATGAGGCGTCTTTTTTGTAACAACCGATTTATTTCAGAGTGACTTTGGCGCCGGCCTCTTCCAAAGCTTTCTTCATGGCTTCGGCATCGGCTTTCTTCACGCCTTCTTTTAACATCTTGGGAGCGGCATCAACCAAATCTTTGGCATCTTTTAAGCCGATTTCAGTTAAAGCGCGAACCGCTTTAATGACAGCGATTTTGTTGGCACCGGCTTCGGTCAATTCAACATTAAAGCTGGATTTCTCTTCAACCGGAGCGGCCGCCGCGGCCGGACCCGCCATCATCATAGCCGGAGCAGCCGAAGAGACGCCGAATTTCTTTTCTAAAATTTTGACCAATTCGGCTAAATCTAAAACCGACATTTTCTCAATAACCTCAACGATAGACTTGAATTTTTCGGGAACAACGATTGGTTCCTCTTGTTTTTTTTCTTCTGGCATAAGTTTATAAATTTTTAATTTTATAATTTTTAATTTTTAAAATAATTCCGCTGATTGGCCGTTAAAAATTAAAATTTTAAAATTATTAATTATTATATTAAAACTGATTATTTTTTCTCGCTGACCGCTTTTAAGACTTGAACTAAGTTCCTGATATTCCCGGCCAAAGCGTTGACGAAATTAGCCACCGGCGCGTTGATAGAGCCGACGATTTGGGCGTAAAGCTCTTTCCGCGAAGGCAGTTTGGACAAGTTAGTAACTTCCTGCGCGTTAATATACTTATTCTCCAAAATGCCGCCGATAAATTCTATCTTGCCTTCTTTTTCTTTCTTAAACTGGCCGACTATTTTAGCCGGAGAAACTTCGTCGCTATAGCCGAAAATTGCCGCCACCTGGCCTTCAAATTTCTTTACCTCCAAGCCGGCTATGCCCTTATCTTTTAAACTTAAATCAAACAGTGTCTTTTTAGCGACATAATACTCGTTATTTTCTTGGCGCAGCCTTGATCTTAAATCTTCATTATCCTTAACGCCCAAGCCGCTGTATTTTGCAAAAACTATTGACTTGGCTTTACCGATTTTCTCGGTTAATTCTTTTAGAATCGTTCTTTTTTGCTCTTTAGTCTTTGGCATACTATTGAATTTTACCCCCTTTTCGGCCCAAGGCCGATCCGCCTCGGGCGGAAACTGGGGTTAGGGGGATTTAATATTTTAGATTATTCGTTATTCGTTAGTTGATTCGCAGATACAAAAAAATCTGCTTTACGCAGACTATAAGATTAGCTAAAATTAGCTTTGTCTCGGCAGGAGTTTAATCCCGCTTGGCGGGAACCTGCTGTCTGCGACTATTAATTTCATATTAACATAAGCCTATATAATGTCAAGCCGGTGTATTTTTATTTCAAATATTTAGCCTTATTCATATTATGCTCAGCCAAAGTTTTGCTATATATCGTTTTCCCCGTGGCCGGATCGCTTAGAAAATAATAATATTCGGTATCGGCCGGATAGATAGCGGCCTTAATCGCGTTAAGCCCGGGGTTGGCAATCGGCCCCGGAGGCAAGCCGCGGTATTTATAAGTGTTATAAGGAGAATCGGTTTTTAAATCTTCTAGCGAATGCGCCCCGATTTTATCGTCTAATATATAGGACAGGCTAGCGTCGGCTTGCAGGGCGGTGCCGTATTTTATCCTGCTCCAAAAAATTCCGGAAACGATTTTCATGTCATCAACAGTTCTGACTTCCTTTTCTACGAGCGATGCCATGGTAATAATTTCATAAATCGTCTTGTTCTGCCGTTTTATTTCCTGCCTCATTTCAGCGGTTAGTTTCTTTCCAAAATTAGACAGCATTTTTAAAACAATCTCGCCCGCCGCGGCATTTTTAAAAATTTTATAAGTATCAGGAAATAAATAACCCTCCAGATTGGCGGAATCGGGGGCGTCGCTTAAAAAATCCGGTTTGGAAAAATTAAATTTCCAGGAGTCTAAGCGGGCGCCGCTAAGGCCGAAAAAATCTTTAAGCGAAACAATATTATTCTTTTCCAGATAACCGCCGATGTCTTTTAAATTCCAGCCCTCAATTATTCTAATGGTTGTTTCTTGGCTTAAAGCTTCTCCGGATGTTAAAATTTTAATAATTTCCTTGGTGCTTAATTTAGAGCTGATTAAATATTCGCCGGCCTTAATATTAAGATGGCCGCGGTCAATAATATATTTAAAATAAAATACCGATTTTATTAAATTATCTTTTTTTAAATCATCCGCTGTCTGTTCTATGGTTTCGCCGCTGTTCACTAAGAAGATCTGCTCACCGGCGTTTTTATCAACCGGAGAATTAAGGCTATGCCAATAAAAAAAACTTGCTGTAAATATTAAAACTATTAAGATTATTATTTTTTTAAACATATAGTTTATATTGGTGGGCGGATAAAGATATTTATTTTGAACGAATACGAAATCGTAGTAATTTATTCTTAAAATTATTCAATTTATATTATTATAAAATAATTTTAAGAATAAATACCCAGATTTCGTCTCGAGTAAAAAATAAATATCTTTATCCGCCCAATTTCACTAAAGCTATTCTCTATAAGCAACTGTACCAATCTTTTATACGCCTGGAGTTCTCTTAAAAATTAATATTATTTATTTTTAACAGCCGCGGCCTGCGCGATTAAAGTTGAGCTTGACCTGATCTTCCCGCCCAACCCGTCTACCATTTTAATGCCCAGCCGCCGGCAGATACCGGCTTCGGGAATATTGCCAGTGTTCCTGTCGCCGCCTTGAGCGAAAATATTCGGTTTAACCCTGGCTAAAGAACGGCAAACCGTTTTGTCTTTATCAATTGATAAAAAAACCTTATCCACCCACCTGATTGCGGAAATGATTTTAATTCTGTCCTCCTGATTTAAAAACGGCACACTGCCTTTTAGTTTTACTTGGTGGTCGTTATTTACAATAACCACCAAGTAATCGCCCAGCTCTTTCGCCTTTTCCATCATCTCTAAGTGGCCGACATGCAAGGGGTTGAAATAGCCGCTCACGGCAACAATGATTTTTTTTCTCATATGGTTGATATGGATGGTGCTAGTTAATAATTTTAGTTTTAGCTGGATTAATTTATTTTTGAAACGAGGCTTCGTCGTGAGCTCAGCCGAACGGAATGACCGGCCGGCACATAATGAATTTGATCCGCAACGAAAAAATAAATTAATCCAGCTAAAACTTTATGACCGTAACTAGGGCAATCCATTTGCTTTTATCTTACCAGAATGACATTAATCAAGCAACCTTGCTTTTTTTAAAATAATGTGCTATAATTATATCATAGTCAAAAAAGTTGACAAAAAACAAAAATAAAGATAAAAATAAAAATGATTCAAAGAATAAACGGACGGCTGATATTTACTTATGGCGGTCCTAAAAAGGAATATAACAGATTAATTAAAGCGAATTTAAAGCTGTCTCTATTGGGCGCACTGATAGGGATTTTTTTATTGCCCGGTTTGGCTTATTTATCCACAATCACGCCGGAAAAACTGATTGAATTAACCAACCAAGAAAGGCAGTCTCAAGGCTTAAACTCTTTGACCGTCAATCAACTATTAACGCAAGCGGCGATTCAAAAGGGCCAATCAATCTTAGCCGCCAATACCTTTAAACACACCATTAATGATAAAACCTTTTCCAGCTGGGTCAAAGATACCGGTTATAATTATTCTTATGTCGGTGAAAACCTGGCGATTGATTTTATGACCAGCGAAGGCGTGATGGAGGCTTGGAATAATTCGCCGCTGCACAAAAAAAATCTTCTAAGCCCCTATTATCAGGAAACCGGCATCGCCGCCATGCCGGGGAAATTTCAGGGGCAAGATACTACGGTGGTGGTGCAGATATTCGGCGCTCCGGCAGTCGGTTCGGCCGCGCCTCTTACCGGCGATTCCGAATCCTGGCATTTAAATTCAAGCCTGATCCCCGAAGAGGTAAAATTATTTGATCCGCGATTGACCGGCGCGGAAAACCTGTTGACCCGCGCGATTATCAGCCAAGAGGTATTGCCGCCTGCCAATGATAAAATAACTTTACCGGCTGATATTTACGGCGCCAGCCGGGTGAACACATTTATTGCACAGCCGGATTACCAAGGTTTTTCCAATAATTTTTTTATCGTTTTCTTATCTCTGCTAACGGCCTACTCTTTAATTTTCTTGTTGACCCATTATTTCCTGAAAATTAATAAACTCAGCTCCGCTTAATTATAATATTTCAACTATGCCTCAAATTTTAATTACCGCTTTAGCGGCCGGCATAATCACCCAACTAAGCAAGCCGCTCATTAAGTCAAACAATTTAAAATTCAATTGGCGTTCCCTATCGTCTTATTCGGGCATGCCTTCCAGCCATGCCGCCTTCGTTGTTTCCCTGACCGCTATCGTCGGCTTAAGCCAAGGTTTTTCGTCTCCCCTGTTCGCCGTCTGTTTTATTTTTAGTTTTTTAATTATCAGGGATGCTTTGGGCTTAAGGCGATATCTCGGCCAGCACGGAGAAATTATAAATATTTTAGTGAAAGATTTAAAAGAAGACAAAATGCTGGATGAGATTTATCCCAAACTCCTGGAAAAAATCGGCCATACGCCGGCGCAAATTATCGTCGGTTCATTAATCGGCTTTCTAATCAGCCTCTTCAGTTTCCTTATTTTTTAATAACCCTGTTTTCGAATAAAAAACTGCCGCGGGTTCGTCCGCGGCAGTTTTTTATTTACTATTTTATTTCGCTTTGATCAATCCCCGCCTGACCGCTTCCCCGTCGCTAACGCCGTCGTTATCTGAATCGGCGCGCAAATGATGAGTCCTATATATATTTATTTCATCCAAATCGGTTAAGCCGTCCTTATCCGTGTCCTGATTTTTATCAATAATGACTTTAAGGCAGTATTGGTTTAATTTTTCGGTTTTAACCGTTCCGCATAGCGCCCGGTCATAGCTTATTAGGGCGGTTCGGTAATTAAAAAAGTCTTCGCAGACTGACCGCGTTTCCGCGTCCGGCAGATCGCCGCAATCTTTTAATCCTGTATAAGCGTCTAAAATCGCCCACAGGCAATTATAATAGTCATCGCCGCTCAAGGCCTGGCATTGGCTAAGCCTGGCTTTCGCGCTTTTTTTAAGAACGCCGCCGACGCATTCACGGTATAATAATTCGTCAGCATGGTCTAGATCGTGGCAAAAATCTTCTTTACCCTTAATATAGCCGATGGAAGAAGCGCAAACGCTGGCGTCGGATCTGCCCTGGCAGGATGTAGCCCCGCCGGCGGCGGCTATATTTACGTAAAGGCTGGCCTGTTCATCGTTGATAGCCGGATAATGATTTTTTAATTCATTTATAACGTCGGCTTTAGAGCCGTTCGCTATAATTTGATTGCTATTGCCGGTTCGTTTAATTAGAAAAAAAACCAAAGCTCCGGATAAGCTAAATAATACAACGGCGATAATAAAAATTGTGATTATTTTTTTATTGGCCATATTTTTATGGTTGTGGTATTCCTTGCCAGCAACGATAATATGCCGCCGAATGATTGGTGGTTATTTCCCAGTTATTAGTATTAGGAATTCGATTTAACTTGCATGTATAATTATTTTCTCCCCAACAATCGGGGCAAATAGAGTATTTATCATCACAAGAAGTGCATAAATATGGGATTTCATTTGGTGGTGCGGGTTTATATATATTATTCGTATTATCATAATATCCTCCGGGGCAAAATTTATCATCACTTGGATCGTTTGGAGTATTGTTATTATAATAAAATGTAATTCTTCTAGCCGGGTCCCATACCGCAGTCTTTTCCATTTTTTCGCCGGCCAGATCAGTTACAGTTTCATAGCCATCTGTAACTTCCGCCGGTGTAGTAGTGTGGCCGCAACAACCGCAACCATCTTGAGTGCACTTTACTAATTCACAGCAAGGAGAAGTAATCGCAACATTGCTAGAATCACAAGTTGTAGAAGTATTTTCAATGGGTGGATTTAGGCTACAATCACCCCATTTACAATGTATACAATTTTGAGTTCCTGCGACCAATGAACCAGCAACACAATAGTTTGGTAGTGCAGCCCCCCCCTGCCCGTAACAAACTCTGGATGATGTTTCGTCGCACTTTTCTAGGCCGGGGTTGCCATTTATAATACCATCGCCGCAATATTCCGTTGTTACGCAGTCATTCCATCGACAATTTGAATTACAAGTTCTAGTTCCTTTGTACCCCGAATTGATATCCGTGCAATCTCCAGAATTTGTATCACATTGCTCATCGCCCTCCACAACACCGTCTCCGCATTTAACGCATTTTAAAGTAGCGCTATGCCAGCTATATCCTTCTGCACACTGATAGCATGTTTCACCCGCCGGACAAGTACTGCCGGTAACTGCCGCCGTTGGATAAGCCGGCTGACTCGAACTACAGCCTGGCTTTGAACAGCACTTAGTACCGGAAACATTTTGAGTGGTGCCGCAATTACTGGTTTGAGTGACCGTCTCATTCGGACATTTCGTGCTTGAGAGTGGCTCCCAGGAAGATGGATCAACTACGCACTTGGTCCCTTCCACCCAGCAAGAGCCGCAACAACCGTCGCTTCCTTTATAAGTATAGCCTGCATTAACATCACTGGCCGCCGGACATTGCGGCACGCAGTTAATCGTGATATTACAGGTTTCTTCAACTGTTTTTTCGCCATATCTAACTCTAACTTTATAACTATAAGGACCTTTGCCCGAGTCCGGGGTTAATTGCGCGGTCAGCTGTTTAGTAACAAAGTTACCCGTATTTATAAAACTACTTATTTTGAGCATACTAGAGCCATTGTCCCACCCCCAGCCTTGATCTTCCCATGTATCCCAAGAAGTTGGCGTAACAGGCTCTATTGTCCAGTCGTACCTATCCGCGTAAGTTCCGGACAAACTGATAAAGCCGGAAAAGGGCGCTAATTGAGCCGCCACGATTGTGCCGCAATTAATGGTAGGCAAGGCCGCTCCTCCCTCGCCTTCATAGCCCTTGCCTGAATCGGGGCAGGCGCCGTCCAAATCAATCGTGTATTCCGATTCCATTAAGGCGCAAAGATCATACCGGCCTTGAGCGTCAATCGTATAGACATAAGCGTGGCTGTTGGCTGGCAGATTAAACTCATCGGGCGGAGGAGGATCGGCAAAAGTTTTAGTCGCCTGATTCCAGCAGGTTACAGGATTAAAGCCCGTAGGAGTCGTGCAGGCGCCTAATTTATTCAGCGGATCAATCGGTATGGTGATGCCAAGAGCGGCTCCCAAGGTAGCGCGCCAGCTGGGCCAAACCGAAATAGACTTGCCCGTAAGGTATGAACCGGCGGCCAGTTCGGGATAAGTTCCGCTATGCTCGGCCTGATAATTTTTTAAAGCTGATTTTATATCGGCCAGATCAGCCAGGCGCTTAGTGTCGCGCACAATCTGGCCTTTTACGCTGACGCAATCGCCTGCGTCTTTACAGTCTTTAGTAGATGATGAACATTTTTCATTATCAAAGCTACAAACGCTTCCGCTTATATTGGAATTAAAAACCCATTTTTTTAGAATTTGGCCGAAAATATCTATCGTGGAATCTTCCGCCTCCTGATTGTAGGAAATGATGTAAATATTTGTATAAAAATTCGGGTTAGCCGGATCTACATTAGCCGCATTGACATAAACCGTTCTGCCGTCGCGCACCGCCTGGTAGCCGTCAACAGTCAAGGACTGGGGCGAGCCTTTAACCTTGATATTTTCTCGGTACCAGCGCAGGGGCGAGAGATACTCCGGGTTGGGTATAACCCGGAAGGCCACGGCGTCGGGGCTGGTGGCGGCTTGAGATTTCGCTTGAGAGATTAAAAAAAGCAGAGCCAAAATTATAATTAATTTGACTGAAAAATTTAAATATGGGGCTGATTTCATATTTAGAGAATATTAGATGGTTATATTATACCATACTTTTCCTGAATTTAAAAATAGCCTTTATGAATACCCGTCCGACTGCTAAAGCATCGCCAATTTTAAATTATTTTTATTTTTGGCACCGGCCGCACCAATGCGTGCTCCGGCCGCCCAGTTTCATCTTTTCCACCGCGCCGCCGCAACGGAAGCATTTCTCCCCCGCCCGGCCGTAAACGCGCAGGAATTTTATGAAATTGCCCCGCCGTCCCAGCGCGTCCACATAATCGCTGAAAGAAGTGCCGCGGTATTTTATGGCTTTTTTTAAAAGGCCGGGAATAACCCGCCAGAGCTTCTCCATCTCTTTTGATTTTAACGATTTAACCCGCCTGAACGGCCTTAGGCCGGCCAGAAACAAGGCTTCATCGGCGTAGATATTGCCGATTCCAGCGATCAGCCCTTGCTCCAATAAAGCTTGCTTAATAGAAGTTTTTTTCTTGCCCGATAACGCCCTTTTAAAATATTCTAAAGTGAAGCCCGGAGCCAAAGGCTCGGCCCCGAAACTTTTATCCAGCTTTAAAAAATCATCTTTAGATATTAATCTAATCCAGCCGAACCGCCTGACATCGTTAAAAAAAAGGGCGTTGGCGCCGCTAAATTTAAAAATCACCCTGGTAAATTTATTGGGCAGCTCATTTCCCGCATTGATGATCGGATGGCCGCCGGCAATCAGGCCGCTCCTCGTCTTTAAGACCAGCTGGCCGGTCATTTTTAAATGAATTACTAAAAAATCATCGCCCAAGTCAATGATTATCATTTTAGCCCGCCGTCTGACTTCTTTAATTTTTTTGCCGATTATTTTTTTAACCTGCCCGGGAGTCAGCTGGAAAACTTTTATGTCCAAAGATTCCAGGCCGGTAATTTTCTTATGCCTTAATTTTTTCTCTAAATCCCTAACAATAGTTTCCACTTCCGGCAGTTCGGGCATATAAAAAATGTAAATTTTAAATCTTAAAATTTAAAATTATGGAGTGAAAAATTTAATAAATTTTTCATGAAATAATTATACAATAATTTTACATTTTGATTTTTACATTTTTAACTAACTATTATCTCACCCACCCTATTGTCCTTGCCTATGCCGGCCGCGTTGGCTTCGTCCGTGTCAATGTGCATAGCCAGTTTAAAGCTCGGGTCAACTCTGACTAAAATATTTTCAAATAATAAATCGCGCGCGCCGCTGACATCAACCTTAACCCGGTCGCTGTCTTTTAATCCTAAATTTTTGGCTACTTCCGGTTCCATATGGATATGCCTTAAAGCTACAATTACGCCCCGCTTAACCTGCAATTCGCCGATCGGACCGATAATTTTTATGCCTGGCGTTCCCTCTAATTCCCCCGAATCCCTAACCGGCGGTTCAAGGCCGAGGAATTTCGCGTCCGTCGCCGACACTTCAATCTGGGTTTCTTTTCGGCAAGGGCCTAAAACTCTGACTCTATCCATAATGGCTAACGGGCCGGCCAATTTAACGGTTTCTTTGGCCGCGAATTGCCCGGTCTGAGATAAATCTTTGAGTTTGGATAAAACATAACCCGAACCGAATAATTTTTCCAAATCGGCTTTTGACAAATGAACATGCCTGGCCGAGACTTCTATGGGTACTTGCATAATGATAAGTTAAAAATGTAAATATCAAAATGAAAAATTATAGTTGAAAATTGAAAATGTCTAATTATTCTAATTCCTAATTGACCTAACCCGCCTCGACTCGCTGTCGCTCGTCGACGCGAGGCGGGTCAAATCCCAATTTCTAATTTATAAATTTTCTTTAATCGCCTGAATGCCGGTAGGCAGGTTAGGAATTGGCCATTGATCAAAAATTAGATTAATTAGATATTAGAAATTAATTTTTAATTTTAAATTGTCCCGCCCAGTAAAATTCGCTTTGCAATTATTTCACTGGGTTAATTTTTCATTTTAAAATTTACATTGTGCATTTTCCACCTAGATATCTTTCTTCCGCATTAATCCATTCTGCGCGCCCTGATGGCTGATTTCCGCCGCTGAATTTCTGGCTGCTAAGACTAGCGCCCGCTTGATATCTTGATTATATAATTCCAAGCCGGCGATAAAAGACGAGCCAAAAGCATCGCCTACTCCGGTAGTGTCAACGCGCCTGGCTGCTCTTACTATCGGCTGATGATAAATCTTTCCGCAGAAAATGGCGTCGGCGCCGAAAGGGCCGTTGGTTACCAACACGATTTTAGGACCATAAGAGGCTAAGGCTGATAATAAACTGCCGGATTTATTTAAAAAACCAGCTCCCCGATTTTTATATAGTTTATCCGACATAACCAGTTCAATAGCTTCATCTTTATTGACTATTAAGCAATCAACGCGCGTAAAATATTTCTTTAGCGCTTTAATCCCGGCTAAAATTTGACTTCGTCCGGGATTCCAGGAAATTTTCGAACCCGCGACCGAGAAAACTTTATCCAAATTCGTCCGCCACTGTCCAGATAGCGATGTTATGTAGATCCACTTCGCTTGTTTCATGATTCGCAATTCGTTATTCGTAATTGACAATTGGTCGTTGGCCGCTCGGTTGGAAAAACAGATATGTTCGCTCCCCGAACCGACTACTAAAAAAGAAAATCCGGTTTCAAATTTTTTAATCTTTTGTATTAAAGATATGTTTACTCCTTGATTGCGAAAATTATCTAAAATTCTCCGCGCGCGCGGATCTTCGCCGATAGCGGCCAGGCAGGCTGATTTAAAGCCCAGGCGGGCGAAGCAGACTGCCGCGTTCGCCGCACCACCGCCAAAACCGGAAAAAGATTTATTAACTTTTATTTTAGCCCCATATTCAAAAGCCAATAATTTTTGCTTGGTTAAATTACTTTTGTTATCAATCAAGACGCCTTCGTCGGTATAAAAAGTTATATCTTCGGTCGCTCCGCCGATAGTTAAAAAATCATAATTCATAAAGTTTATAAGTTATGCTAGTTATTTTTCTAGTCTTGGCTAAATTTATTTATTTTTGAAGAGAGGCTTCGTCGTGAGCTCAGCCGAACGGACTGACCGGCCGGCACATAAAGAATTTGATCCGCAGCGAAAAAATAAATAAATTTAGCCAAGACTTAACTGACCAACAAGCACAAGCCATCTAATTTTATTATTATCTGATGGCTATTTTTTTAATAATTCTTTGGTAAATTTCTTTATCTCCGGTCCGATGTCCGCCCTGTCAAAAGCGTATTTCAGCATGGTTTTTAAATAATTCAACGGATCTCCCGTAGTCAGCCATTCGCCGTTTTTTATTTTCTTCGCCATAAATTTTCCGCCATTTTTCACATAAGTTCTAATCGCGTCAACCAAATAAAGCTCATTGTCTTTGCCTAAAGCCGTCTTCGTTAAAATATCAATAATATCTTGATTTAATATCATGCGTCCGAAATCGGCCAAACAAGAAGGAGTCTCATCGGTTGTTGGTTTTTCTATTATATCTTGAATTTGCATGGTTCCCGGCTTTAATTTAACAATACCGTAACGGCTGACCTGATCTAGCGGCACCTCCTGCACCCCGATCATTAAATTGCCGTTTTTTTCATAATCTAGAACCATCTGTTTGGCGAAAGGAACTTCCGCTTTAACCAAATCGTCGCCCCAAACAAAAATAAATGGTTCATTTTTTATAATACTGGCGGCGGATAACACCGGGGTTCCGTTGCCGTATGGCCCTTTTTGCCTGATATAAATAAAATTAGCCAGTTCAGAAATTCTCTTAACCTCTTCCAAAAGCTTTTCTTTACCGGCTTTCTTCAACTCACCCACCAATGCCCAATTTTGGTCAAAATGATCTTCCAGCGGCTTTTTATCCCACTTGGTCACCAAGATTATGTCTTCAATGCCGGCCGCCACCAATTCTTCAACCACCAGCTGGATAATCGGCTTATCAACGATCGGTAGCATTTCTTTGGGCATTGATTTGGTTACCGGCAAAAATCTAGTGCCCGAGCCGGCAACGGCCACTACCGCTTTAGTTATTTTTTTCATAATTTTTTAAATATTTATAACTTTTATAATTATGACGATTCTTTGATTAAACAATCTAAAACTCTATTCGCTTTATCAATGTCTTATTGCTGATAAAATCTTTTGGTTCTTGGTAAGGTTTCACAAAATTTTAAATAATCTTCACATTCATGGATTACTTCCTCGCTTTTTAATAATCCTAGCTGTTTAAGTCTAAATTTTATTTGAAATGTTGTAAAAAAATTTGTTCTACGCTTATATAAATTTTAATTGGGCGTCTGGGACAATAGCAGCTCGGGCGGTAACTCATCAATAAAATCAAATCTAAATTCGCGAATTCTATTTAAAATTTCTTCCTTTTCATTTAAAGGTTTTTCAAAATTTTGTTCCATTTTTTCTGATGCCATAATAAATTTTCATTGAACGCTAATCTTATTTCTTATTTTCCTCCCCATTTTCTTAAATACCTAATCCAGGAAAATATATGGTGCCAGGCCGCCAGACTGGAAAAGAAATTATACCAAGGCGCGCTGGCGCTCTGCCGCTTATGGTTATGCGTTATGCTAGCGTCCGGATGGTATACCACTTTCCAGCCAGCCTGCCAAAAGCGCCGGCATAAATCCGTATCTTCAAAATAAAGAAAAAATTTTTCATCAAACACTCCCACCCGCCGCAAGGCTGCGGCTCGGCAAAACAAAAATGACCCTAAAATCCAATCTACTTCTTTTATACTACTCTTATTATAATCCTTGTAGAGAAATCTGTCTAAATCTCGGCGGCCTGAGCTGGTTTTCGCCAAGGGCGTGCGGCGATACAAGGGGGTGAAAAGACCCGGCCAGCGGAAACAAGTCTCCTGCACAGTCTGATCCGGATTAAACTGCTTTGGCCCGACTACGCCAACTTTAGGATTATTTTCCATAAAATCATATAATTTGCTAAAAACATTATTTTGCGCTTGCGTGTCGGGATTCATAATGACAATATATTTTCCCTGCGCCAGCTTGATGCCCTGATTGTTGGCCGCGCTAAAACCGACATTCCGGCCATTCATAATATACTTAATGCCGCCGAATTGTTTAAGGTCGGCGGAAGAAAGGTCGGCGGAATAATTATCCAGCACGATTATTTCATAATCCAAACCAGGCCAATCTGCATTTTTTATTGACCGCAGGCAATTCAAAGTTAAAGCCTTGCTTTTATAATTTACTATAACGATGCTGATGTCCATAATAAAAATGAAAAATTAAAAAATCAAAATGAAAAATGACAGTTAAAAATGTAAAATTAACAATTCTAAATTCTAAATTTTAAATTTTGCATTGTCATTGCTCTGCAATGACCCCGCATCTGCGGGGTGCTAGCGGAGCTAGCATTTTTTATTTTAAAATTTACATTTTACATTATTCGCTACCACCAAATAAAAACCTTGATTATCCGCCAATAAGCGTTAAAAAACAAATTGGCAATTCTTAAGCGCCACTCCCCGATCTCCTGATACCAGATTCGGCCGCTGAAGAATTTAATAATTTCTTTATCTTTAATTTTTCTTAAATCTTGCGCCCGGCGCCTTGAGGCGAAAATTCCGAGCCAATTCTTTAAGCTTAAAAAATAGGCATAGACCTTTAATTTTTCCTTAAACCAGCCGCCTTTAATTGAAAAAAATATCAAGCCGATTTCCATGGCGAGAAAAGCCGGAAAAATTAAAATTAATGTTGCCCAATGATAATTATTAAGCATAGCCATGATCCGATTTCTATCCAGATAATAATATTTCTTGATACTGCGTTTAAACTCATATTTATGGTAAGCCAAGGCGTCCGGAGCTAAAACGCATTTATAGCCCGCCAGCCAAATCCGCCAGCCTAAATCCTGGTCTTCATTATACATCCAAAACTTTTCATCAAACAAACCGGCTTTTTCCAGAACTTCGGCCTTAAATAAAACCGCGGCTCCGCTAGGGTAGCAAATTGCTTTCGTCGCCAGGGGCTCGCTGCCGCCCGCCGTCTCCCGATAGGCCTGGCCGTTTCCTTCGGAATAGCCAAATCCTAAAAAATGCGTCACATTACCCAGGCTGTTGATTTTATTTTTATCGCTAAACATCATCAGCCTGGCCTGCGCCGCGCCGATTTCCTTTTCGCTTTCGGCCGCAGCCACCAATTTGCTGAAGCAATCGCCGGCCGCTTCCGCGTCCATGTTAAATAGAATTATATAGTCAAATTTCTGCCGGCAAGCCAGCTTGATAGCGTCATTATTGCCTTTAGCAAACCCATCGTTGTCTTTATTTATTACTATTTCCGCGCTTGGCGCGACGCGCTTAAGCAGAGCCAGGCTTTCCGCCGAACTTTCATTGTCAACAATAAAAACTTTTTTCTCGCCGGCATAATCCTGCTTAATCAGGCCGGCCCAGCAAGTCGGCAGGAATTCTTCGGCGTAGTTTTTATAATTTATCAAAATGACGGCAATTCTTTTTAACATTGTATCCTCCGGTCAATTTTGCTATAATTAAATAAACGGCGATAGCAATAAAGACGGTTTATTTATCAAAATTTATTGAATTAAATATAAAATATGAACGCAAAAGACATGCTGGTTGATTTTATTGATTTTATACTGTATATATTATTTCTTTGCTTTTGCCTTATTTTTATAATCAGATACATCAACATCCTAAGTCTCGGCGAGATGGTCAAATTCTTATTGCCTTTTCTGGTTATTTTAGTTTTAATCTCAATAAAATTTAATATCAATAAGCGGGAATTCAAAAAAAGGATTAAAGATGATAATCTGGATATTGTAATTTATCTTTCTTTTTTTGATAAAATCATAGCCGACGCTGTCTTATTCCTGACTCCGATATTTATACTTTTAATAGCTTTCTTATCCGGCCTACCCGATCTTACGGATGTACTCCAAGCTTTTGCCGTTTTGCTGGTTTTTTATTTTTGGCAAAAATATATATTCAACAAAAACTCATAACCAAAAAATTATTTTGCGCCCGCGCCGATCCGGTCAGTCCAGCGGGCTTTTTATTTTCTTTAAGCTTGGATTAGTCACTTTAGTGTAAATTTGCGTAGTCCTGATATTGGCGTGACCTAAGAGTTCCTGTATGTAGCGCACATCAACGCCGTTCTCCAATAGATGAGTGGCGAAGCTGTGCCTTAGGGAATGGAAAGTGGCCTCCTTATTAATATGACATTTTTTAAAGCATTTTCAAATACTTTTTGCGCCGACCGATCGGTTAACCGGCCGCCGCGCTCGCTGGCGAAGACATAATCATTTTTGTCGCGCAGGGCCATAATTTCATTCAGCCCTGATTTTAGGCTTTCGGGAATTATGGTTAGCCGGTCTTTGCCGCCCTTAGCGTCCTTAAGATGGATCACTAATTCCGATAAATCCACATCTTTAATTTTTAAATTTATGGACTCGCTCACCCTCAGGCCGGCTCCATAGGCTAGGGCGATCAGCAGTTTATGCTTACGGTTGCCGATTGAACCGATTATTTTTTCTATTTCATTTCTGGACAAAACGATCGGCAGTTTATTTGATACTTTAGCGAATTTAATTTCTATTGGGATATTATTTTTAAAAACTTCCCGATAAAAATACTTTATGGCATTAAGATGAAGGTTAATCGTCTGCGAAGACTGCCCCCGACCCTGCTTTTCCAAAAGATAATTTTTAATCAGGCCGATATCAGGATTTTTCACCACATTTTTAATATAGCGGAAATAATCAGTCAAACAAATCAAGTAGCTCTTAATGGTTTTACGGCTGTAATTCCTAAGCTTAAGCTCGTTTTCAATTCTCTCTAACAACTCTTTTAATTGCATATATATTAAGCTATAATATTATTAGAAAACTTTACTTACTAAAAATTATACCATATTTCGCATAATATACAAATTACTGCGAATTTTATATATTTTATTCGTATAAAGAGGAGTTATATGAAATAAATTTTTTTATCTTAGTGGTATTTTCAAGTTTTGTGCTTTAAAATACGACGAAAATTTGATTTTTATTTTTTAAAGAGGGGGGTATAAGGTATTTTCTCCGCTTCGCTACGAAAATGGATTATTATAAAAAATTTTGCTATAATAGAATTATAACAAATCGCTAATTTTACCAAACTTTATTATGAAAAACGAAATAAAAGAAATAGAAAAAGATTTAGAATTTGTAAAAAATATTTACATAAAACTTCTAACGATACTGCCTAGTTTTGATATTACAGATAGCAAAATTTTACCTTACGGACTTAAAGCACACACTAGATCGGTAAGTTGGCTAGTTGAGCAGGTTATTACACAACAAACTAAATTTAACGCTAAAAAACTTGGCTTAGATGAAGTTAATTTTGATTTTCCAGATACCTCGCTACACGATTGCGAAATTATTTATAAAGGCAAAAGCTATTTTATAAATGTAAAAATTCACAATATCGAAGGTAAAGAAAATAAAAATGATATTTCTGCGGTAGAAAAACTTTATTTTCAATACAGTGTTAATAAAAATTACACTTTAATATATGCTTGTTTTGGTATTAAATTTGAAAATATAAAAATAAGTTTTGTTAAAGATTATTTAGAGGTTTTCTCACCACAATTTTTGCCAATATATGTAAATCCAAGAAATGATAAAATACAAGCCACATATAGACACGATAAAGTATATAGGACACGAGATGAATTTTTAAAAATGTTAAAAGAAAAATCAAAAAGTATAATTTTGAAATAGGTATGAATAAAATTTTTAATGAAGATATTTTATTGGGAATTGATAAAATAGAAGATAATTCTATTGATTTGATATTGACTGATCCTCCTTATTGTTTAGGTAAAGATTATGGCAATGATTCAGATCAAAAATCAGCTGAAGATTATCTGAATTGGACTTATCAATGGATTGATGCAGTTTTACCTAAACTAAAAAAGACCGGCAGTTTTTACATTTTTTTAAGCTGGCAATATTCTCCAGAAATTTTTGTATATTTAAAAAAGAAATTACGAATGGTTAATGAAATAATTTGGGACAGACGTGTGCCAAGCATGGGTGGTTCAACGCGAAAATTTTCTTCCGTTCATGATAATATAGGTTTTTTTGTTAAAGATAATGATTATTATTTTGATTTAGACAGTATAAGAATTCCTTATGACGAGAAAACAAAAAAAGCACGAACTAGGTCTATATTTGTTGGGAAAAAATGGTTAGAAATGGGCTACAATCCAAAAGATTTATGGAGTACATCAAGAATACATGCTCAAGACCCTGAAAGAGAAAACCATCCAACACAAAAACCATTAGAAATAATAGAAAGAATGGTAAAAGCAAGTTGTCCAAAAAATGGAATTGTTTTTGATCCATTTATGGGAACGGGAACAACGGCTATTGCATGCTTGGCAAATGATAGACAGTATGTCGGTTTTGAAATAAACAAAGATTACCACAAGCTAATAATAAATCGAATCAAAAAATATAATAGTTGTCCTACTTTATTTCAACAGCAAGAACAAAAACAAAGTAATTTGGCTCAGGGCATTCACCCCCAACCCCTCTGCCCTTCGCCAAATTAAAAATCAAATTTTCTTTCAAAAAGACATAGTTGATTTATAAAAACGAGATAAAAAAATTTACATCACATAACAAGGCATATCTGGTTCAAGAATTTTTCATCAATAGTATTTTAATAAGGAGTAAAAAATTCTTTCACCCAAATTTGCCTTCATTTCATTTCGGCAAACTTCAGATATGCCTAAACGTTAGGACGAAATATTTGTAAAAAATTATTAATTATGGATAACGATAAAATAGAAAAATTAAAATTCTTCGGTGGTAAATGCTATGATTTAATTGGCGAAAGGTTTAGAACTATAATTTATGTTATGGAACTAATGATAGCCCTGTTAGTTATAGCTACATTTAGTGAAGAAATTATACCTAAATCAAACATAGGGAATTTGAAAATTTTGATAACTTTTTTATTGTCTTTAATACCTATTATGCTTGCCGATTATATACTTAAAATAAATGATGGTATAAATTCGCTTCAAAAAGCTGCTGTTCAAAATATTGGGAAAGAAAAAAAGCAATGGTATTTTACGTTAATAGACGGTTCAAACAATATTTATTTTTTAATTCAAGCTTTTGTTATTTATGCCGTAATCTTTTTAATTTATCAAAATTTTCAAATTCCTCTTATAATTTTTCTATTTCATTTTATAGTCATTGCGACCTTATATGACCTAAAAAGTAAGCAAGCGAAATAAGAATAAAATAATTTTTTACAAATACATCGCCTAACACGGCGTATCTGGTTCGCAAGCTAAATAAAATTATCTTAATTATTTTTAAATAAAAAAGTATGAGCGAAGTAAAAATGAAGGATTTATACAAAGAGGAAAATGAAAAAGCGGCTGAAAAACAAAAAATTGTGGAAGCAAAAACTGAAAAAATTTCTGACACAGATAAATATAAAAAATATCGTATATTTTTTAGAATATTTATTGCCCTTACCATATTAAGCATAATAGATATGATGACAAGAGAATTTATGTCAGCCCAAGGAGTAACTACCGGTTATATATCACTTCTTTTAGGGGCAATTTTTTCAGTTTTTGGGGACAGTTTTGCGGCTTTGATGATGGTTGTTTTTGATACTATATTCAGCCTTGCACTTTTATGGATTGTTCTTATATTCGTTATGCGGAGTAAAATGAAAAAGTTTAAAAATAATTAAGATAATTTTATTCTTAACGCTTGCTCACGCAAATTTCCTTTTTTTGTGATTTAAAATATGGGAAATGACAAATCTTTAGACGATAAAATAATGGCATTTCTAAGTTCTGACCCAGATAAAGCCATTGAGACTTTTGAAAAACATGGGGTTGATTTTAATGGTCTAAAAGAATTAAAAATGGGCAAACTTTTTGCTCAAAAACGTTTTAATATAACAGACGATCAATTTGAAGCAGTAGAATTTGTCTTTTGGATTACCTATTTTATGGAACGTGAAATTAACGACATTATTAGTTTTGTTGAGAAGAATAAAATGTTTGGAATTGAAAATCCTATGATTAACGGGATGCTTGACAAATTACCTTTTGGGTCAAAAATATCATTAATTGAAAAACATTATGCCACTATGCCCAAGGATAAAAATTATATTACAATGCTTTGGAAAATTAACGATCTCAGAAACCACGTTGCTCATGGTAGATTTGATGAATTAAAATATGGCGGTTATATGTTAAATGACCCAAAAGGACAGATCAAGCTGACCATAGAAATAATGAACTCGTCTTTGAGCAAAAAATAAAGATTTGTCATTTTTTATTAATCAAATATCACAAAAACGGAAACTTCAGATACGCCGAAACGTTAGGACGAAATTGCCAGCCCGCCTTTCAGGTCGAAATTATTAAATATTCTAATATAATTAATTCTATCAATATGAGCACAAAACACATTTATTTGATAATTACTTTAGTAATTTTAATTTCTGCAGCCACATTTCTGTTAATAAATAAATTTACTGAACCACAATCTAATGAATTAATTGAAAAAACATCTATTAAATTGCCTATTATCAATCAACCATCGGGTGAGTTTGTTTGCGAGGATTTACATAACGAGATTGAAAATGATTTAGAAAAAACAAACTATTGCCAAACTGATTCAGACTGTGATGTAATTATGCTAGGAGGGACTTATATAGAATTTGGATGTTATCACTATATCAATAAACAAATCGACAAAGAACAATTTTATAAAAAAATGGATATATATAACCAGAAATGTTCTCTTTCTATTAATGATTGTGGTTCTGGCCCCGACGCAAAATGTATATCAAATAAATGTGTTTCTGTTGAAGAAAGGTAACAGCGGGCTGGCAACTCAAGGGGACGCTGCGCTTTCTTTTGCTCTTTTATTTGATATAATTGCATTAAGGAAGGGCAAAAGAACCCTCGCCTAACACCGAATATCGGGTTCGGAGCTCGGCTCGCCCCTCATCCAAATTTGACTTATTTTTTCTCTTTTAGTATGATAAAAGCATAATTATATAACAATATGCGCAAAATTGACTTAAAAAATGTAGTTTGGAAAGAGGGTAAATACTATGTAGCCTGGAACCTCAACACCGCGGTTTCCAGCTTCGGCGATACCAAAAAAGAAGCCCTGGAATGCTTGCAAGAAGCCTTAGAACTTCATTTAGAAGATATACCTGCCTCTAAAATTAATAAAGTGGAGCGACCAGATCTAATACCGCTTACTTTTAAATATGCCTAAACCGGTTGTACTAAGTTTGATATTAAGAGTCCTTCGCCAAAAGGGCTTCTTTTTTGTCCGTCAAAAGGGGTCACATGCGCGTTTTCGCAAAACTGGCAGCCCGACGAAAAATGTCACTATCAAAATGAGTAAAAAAGAAATTCCTTATGGCACATTTCAATCAATTTTGCTCCAATCCGGATTAAAAGAAAGTGAATTTTTTGAGAACGATAAAAAATAAGTCAAACTTCCGATATTCGGATACGTTATCGGAAATAAAAATGAGCTCTGTAGTTCTAAACTAAAAATTTCAATAAATATGACAAAAATTATTTTTATAGCTGGAGCACCTGGCAGTGGGAAAACTACTATTTCAAATCAGCTGAAAATTAAATTGGACAATTCTGTTTTAATAGATTTCGGATGGATTAGGGAATTTCACTTAAATAAATCTTGGAGCAATAAGAGCGACAAAGAAGAGCAGATGTCATTTGAAAATCTTGTATTCATTCTCAAAAACTATATTAAGAATAAATACCCTTATGTGATTGTTAACGACCTTCTGGACAGGCGAATTATAGAAATTCCAAAAATTTTTGATCCGACAAACTATTTAATTTTCAGTTTAGTGGTTAATGATGACAATGAATTGTCTAATCGAGTTTTGGATGATACGCGAGATTCTGGTTTTAGAAATGCTAGCGAAGCATTAAATTGGAATAAGCAACTTATTAAAAGAGACTCGATAAAAAACGAATTCAAAATAGATAATTCATCTAGAAATCCAGATGACGCCATAAAAATAATTTTAAAGAAGATAAACAAAAGTCAATAATAACCGCTCATTTTTACATCCGATAACAACGAGTATCCGGCTACGCAGATGAGAATAAATTTATAATTTTTCTGTTTATTGAAAATTAATTTTATTTTTTAGTAAACCAAAAACCACCTCGCTTTTGAGATGGTTTCTGAAGTGGAGCCAAGGGGAATCGAACCCCTGAACCCGAATGTCAAGTCCGAGTAGCCGCACCAACGGTGGCCCCATGACTCCACCAAAATATTGTAGCATTTTTTAACGCAAAACAAAATCCGAGCGCTCGAATGAGAGCTCGGATTTAAGAGGTGCCGATTGCAACCCGGACTTGACCTTATTAGTATAGCAAATACAGGTGTTTTGTCAATAGAAAATCCAAAAAATAAAATTAAGCTAACATTAGGTAAAATTATAAATTTATTCTCATCTGCTCCGCGCAAATTTTATTTATTCTTTAATTATCAACAATAATAAGGTAGAATAAATAAAACTTCGGATACTCGTAAACGTTAGGCGAAATAAATTTTTAAAATTTTAAATTTTTATTCTATTTTAAAATTATGAAACATATTCATTTAGAGGATTCATGGATAATAAAAGCTCCCGTTGAGAAGGTTTTTGACATCGTTACCGATTTTGAGAATATGCCAAAATATTTTCCTAAAGTTGCCGAATCGATCACCATCACAAAACGAGAAGGCAATAACCTAGAAATTGAAGCTCAAGTGAAATCTTTTGGTACCACTTTTCCTGTGCAAATGAAAACTACAATTCTTCCACAAAGAGGTTTTATTTCCGACAATCAGAGTTCTAAATTTGGTACATCAGGACATGAAGAGTTATTATTAGAAAATTTGGATGGTAACACAAAAATCAATTATGTCTACGAAGTGGATATTCATAAAAAGTGGTTGCGAATTATTGCCAAACCGCTTATTGGATGGTTTGCTATGAATGCATGGGAAAAAGCTGTCGTAAATAAGTTGAAAAAAATTTTAGAAAAATAGAGTAAAAATATAAAATTTAATAAATTTTCATCCAATAACACGCGATATCGGTAAAGGCTAAAGCCACATACTAATTCGCTTCGCTTCATTGGGACGTCTGATATCGCGATACGTTACGTAAAATTAAAAAATCAACTTTATGAAAAAAATAACAATTCTAACAATTTTGTTTACACTAATATTCTTAGCGGGATGCGCAAATAATACCATCCAGAAACAACCAGAAGCAAATAAATCAGGCGATTCTGGCCTAAAAATATGCCCCAACGAATGGATAGACGATCAAATGCCCGGCGATAAATCAGGAGGAAAAGATAGGCAGTATTATATTCTTGACGGCAAAAGAATGGAGATATATGAATTTAACTCAAACTGGGTGCGAGATAATTGTAATTTAAAAAAACAAATTGTTTGGTGATTTTAAAACGAAGTAATATTTTTCTTGCGCCATGGAAAAGCTAAAATAAAAAAAGACCCTCCGCCAGATTGGGGCTTATATACCCCGGCCGAAAATCTTTTTATATATAATTATGTTAGGGATAAATATATTTTCAAGACCAATTTATTTTTTCTAATTTTAGAAAAAATAAAAAATGACATCAAAAATTTACTGCAAATAATATTTTAATCAGTATGCTTCAATATATCGTTCTAATCGGCGCAGCTGCCCAGTTATTCGGCATTTCTTTTTATATCAGAGACACCATCAGAGGAAAAACTAAACCCAATCGGGTAACCTGGCTATTGTGGTCGGTTGTACCGCTGATTGCCGTATCCGCGGCTATTTCCGACGGTGTCGGCTGGGCGGTACTGCCGGTTTTCATGGCCGGATTCGGACCTTTCTTGGTTTTTATTTCTTCTTTTATAAATCCACAAAGCTTTTGGAAGCTGGGGAAATTTGACTATGCTTGCGGCGCCTTTTCGGTTCTGGCTCTAGCGCTTTGGTGGATTACTAAAGAACCGCTCCTGGCGATTATTTTATCCATCGCCGCCGACAGTTTCGCCGCAATGCCTACGCTGGTAAAAACTTGGAAATATCCGGATACAGAAATGATTCTGCCCTATATCTTTGGCATTTTTAACGCTTTAACCTGCTTTTTTGCTTTAAAAACCTTTAGCGCCACGGAATTAGCTTTTCCTATTTACATTATCATCGCCGATTCGCTATTAATTATCGCCTTTTACAAGGGCAGTTTAAAAAAATATTTTAATATTTAGATTATGATTACTTACGAAGATTTTAAAAAATTAGAAATAAAAATCGGAAAAATCAAATCCGCGGAAAAAGCCGAAGGAGCGGATAAACTATTAAAACTTATTTTTGATTTTGGCAGCGAGGAAAGGCAAATAATTTCCGCCATAGCGGAATATTTTCCCGACCCCTCGGTGCTAGTCGGGAAAGAATTGCCGGTCTTAACCAACCTTGAGCCCCGCGCTTTTAGAGGACACCTTAGCTACGGTATGATCCTGGCCGCCGACCTGGACGGCCGCCCGGTGCTCTTGCATCCGGAAAAAGAAATTCCCGCCGGCAGCCCGGTTATATAGATATCGGAAGGGAAACCGGACGCCTTAATAAAAAAACCTGGGAGCTTCGGAAGACTCCAGGTTTTTAGTATAAAAATCTTTTAATTAAGTCTCCGCTTTATTTTTTATTTTCAACTTCTCTCCGATCCAAGCCAATGATAATCCAACCGGCCAAGCTAATTTCAAAACCCAGTACTGCCAGACTGGCTGCCATTTTTTAAAATACTTAAGCATAGAATCACGAAAATATTTTTGCGCCACTCCCCGATTTAATTGCTTAAAACTTTGACCCACCAAATCAATGCATTCGGCTGCGTTGGAGTACCAAACTTCCAGGCCAGCCTGACTGACTCGCCGGCAATAATCAACTTCTTCAAACCAGAGAAAATATCTTTCGTCCAACATTCCGATTTTCTTAATAACTTCCGACCTTATTATAAAGAAACCGCCTCTGACCGAATCTACCCGCGCCGATTTATCGTAGTCAAAATCGTTTCTTAAATATTTGTTTATAACCCTCGGAATTAAATGGGGTATTTTTAAAATTATCGCCAACTGATCTAAAAACCCGGGAAATCGGCGGACATGTTTTACTATCAAACCGTTTTCACCGATCAATTTACAACCGGCGACTGCGGCTTGCTCGTGGCGATTCATCCAAGAAACCATATTGGACAAAGAATCGTCAAAAACTCTCATGTCGGGATTTAATAATAATATATATCTGCCATTCGCCTGCTGAATTGCTTGATTATTGGCTCGAGCGAATCCTAAATTTTCACGATTAACGATTAATTTAACTTGAGGATATTCCCTCTTTACCATTTCAACCGAACCGTCGCCGGAATTATTGTCAACGACAAAAACTTCAAAAACGACATGTTTGCTTTCAAACAGCGCCCTTAAATTGTCTTTTAATTTTTCTCTGACATTCCAAGAAACGATGATGATGGAGAGGTCCATATTATTTCTCTTTTTTTCTTAAAAAAATATAATAATTTACCATAACCCGATAACATGCACCCATTAATGAGGCTTTAAAGCCGATTAGTTCTTTATAAGCACCATCGGACAATGTTTTAAAAAAAGTTAAAAAAAATTCAACCGGTATCAGCGTAAGAGGAAATTTTTTTCTTAATTTTATTTTTTTGGGCCAATCTTTATCATAATAATTAAATCGACTAACTTGGTTAAAATCTAAAAAATAATTTAAAGATTGTGCACGAGCCCATTTTACCCATTTATCCTTAAAAACTTTCCAACTAAAATTATCATAATTAGGCTCATGCATTAATTTATGGCCGCTCCTTATACATATACCATCGATAAAAGGGGCGTAATGAACTATGCCTAAAAATGAGACTCTATTTTTTTTAAACAAACACATTTTATGCGGCCACTTATTTGTAGTATATCTCTGACCGTTATAAATTGGCCATAAAAATTCATACGCGTCAACATTCTTTTCCTCGCACAATTTTCTTAAATTATTTTTTAACTCATTAGACAAATATTCATCCGCATCAATCCTTAAAATCCACTCCCCCGTTGCTTGAGTCAGACAAAATGGAAAATGGGCCTCCATAAATCCAAAATGAGGTCGACGAAAAATCTTTACACCAAAACTCTGTGCTATTTCTAAAGTCTTGTCTAGACATTCGCCATCGTGGACGAGAATAATTTCGTCAACAGTATCTTTTATACTGCAAAGGGCTCTGGCGATATATCTTTCTTCATTATAAACAATTAAGCAAGCGCTAATTTTCATAATTAATTAAAATCCATAAATTTTTCAATCTCTATTATATTTGATTGTAATTTCAGCTGATCGCGCCTTTTTTTTATCACGGGTTTTAATCTCCAAAGCTTTGCCACTTCTTTTAATAAAAACTGTTCAAATAATACCACAAATATAAGACTTTTTATCTGATACCAAGAGGTAGCTAATTTTACCTTCCACGAGAATGGCAAATCTCTTAATTTTAAAAGTAAAATCCACTGATTTAGAAACGACCATTTTTTTACCATACGGCTTTTTGAGCGGCGATTTAAAGCAATTTTTAAATTTGTTTCTCCTACCGACGCTACCGACCGATCATGATAAGCCACGGCTTTAGGCGCCAGTATAATTTTCCAACCCGCCAATCTTAAGCGATACGATAAATCGCAGTCTTCCTTATACATAAACATTAGTTCGTCAAAATATTCTTTATTTATTCCATTTTCAAAAGCTATATCTTGAAGAATTTCTAAATTAAGCAGTACGGCCGCGCCGGTAAAGCCAAATACCTCTGATGTCGATCTCAATAAACTATTGTCCTTTTCGCCTTGGTGTGCGTCATAAAAACGATGTTCCTTGGATACTCGCAAACCTAAACTATCAATCTGGTCAGTTTTTTTATTATTTTCAAAGTCCCATTTTAAAATTTTAGGCGCCACGGCGCCGATCCGGCTATCTGATTCTATTGCGTTCACTGTGTTTTCAATGAAATTATTCTCTAAAATTATATCCGGGTTCAAAGCCAAAAAATATTCAGCGCCATCAGTAACCGCCTGCCTAATCATTAAATTAAAAGCTTTAGCAAAACCCAGATTCTCCCCCGCCCATTTTAAGTCAATTTCCGGAAAATTATTTTTAATAAAGATTGAATTTTCATTAACTTCCGCTTCAGTATTATCAATTGCTAAAATTTTATAATCTTTAAAATTTTGCCGCTTCAGGGTCGGTAAAAAATACGGCAAATATTTTGCCGTTGATTTGCCGTAAGCGATGAAGCCGAGATAAATTTTAGGTTGTGATTTTTCCATTTTTTTACAGCCTCTTCTTACATAAAAGCTTCAATTCTTCATTAAACTCGGCAATGGCCTGATTAATGATCGGATCAAACTTTTCATATAATTTTTTCTCTTTAACATAAACCCCGGCTTCCAATAACGAATCAAAAGTGCCCGCGTCCAGCCATTTCCCCTTTACCAGGCCGACTGACAACTCGCCTCTTTCCAGATACCAGTTGTGCAAATCCACGATTTCTATCTCGCCGCGCGTACTGGGCTTGACCCGCTTGGCCACTTCAATCACCCTGTTGTCGTAAATATAGAGCCCAGGGATAACATAATCGCTCAACCATTTTTTGGGTTTTTCCACTATTTTCACCGCTTTCATCTTATCGTCAAACACCACCACCCCCGATCTTTCCGGGTCGCTTACCTTAACGGCAAAAACCTTGCCACCGCTTTTAAAATTTCTAATTTCCTCGGAGAAATCGTCCTCAAAAATATTGTCCCCCAAGATCATGGTGACATTATCTTTGCCGATAAAATTCTCGCCGACAATAAAAGCGTCCGCCAGGCCCCTGGGATTTTTTTGAACTTTAAACTCCAGACGAATATCGCTTTTATCAAAAATCGATCCCAAGAGATTTAAAAAATTGCCCGACTGCTCAGGAGCAATGATTATTAGAATATCCTTAATGCCGGCCTTGACTAAAACATTCAAAGGATAAAAAATCATTTGCCGATCATAAATCGGCAATAATTGCTTAGAAGTTGTCGCTGTCAGCGGAAAGAGCCTGGTGGCGCTGCCGCCCGAAAGTATAATCCCACGCATAATATAAAATTAAAAATTTAAATCTCAAAATGTAAAATTAGAAATTCTAAATCCTAAATCCCTGCCTGCTCGCCTCGCTAAGCTATGGCGAAGCGGGCCGGCGGGCAGGTAAACTCTAAACAAATCTAAAATGCCAGCTCGGCTGGCATCCCGCATCTTGCGGGATGATTGCTAAAGCAATCATAAATTCAAATGTTCCAAACAGAATGTAATTGTATTTGTTTTGAATTTTGTATTTTGGTCATTTGAAATTGTTTAGGATTTAGAATTTAGATATTAGAATTTTTAATTTTGCAATGTCATTTTGCATTTTGATATTTACATTTTACATTTTTCTAAATACTCCCTTAAGGCTTCCCGATAATCTCTCAACGGCGGCAATTTAGTATTAAGTAAAACCGAATATTTAGGCCTTTTAGCCGGTCTGGCGAGTTTACTGCCCGAAATCGGCACGACCTTTACATTAATATTAGCTATTTTAAATAATTCTACCGCGCCCTGGTACCAGGTGCAAGCGCTACTATTGGTCAGATGATAGATGCCGTACCCTTTATCATTTTGGATTAATTCTTTTGTCGCTTTGGCCAAATCCGATGTATAAGTGAAGCAACCGGCTTCGTCGTCAACCGCTTCAATCGTTTTTCTTCCGGCAGCCGACTTCAGCATTAAATCAAAAAAGTTTAGCTTAGCCATTTCGCTTTTTCCGCACGGGCCGAATAATTTTGATGTCCTGATTAAATACCATTTTAAGCCTTGGCCGCTTAACTCTAAAATCCTCTTCTCACCGTGAAATTTGGTTTTCCCGTAACGATTGATCGGTTTCGGCTCATCAGTTTCTTTGTAGCTGTTCTTATTGTTACCGTCAAAAACATAGTCTGTGGAATAATGGACTAGGGTCGCTCCGGTCTGCAAACATACTTCGGCTAAAAATTTCGGACCATCAATATTAATCTTTTTAGCCAATTCATATTCCTCATCATTTTCCTCGCATTTATCCACGGCATTATAGGCCGCGGCATTAATAATAATTTCCGGCTTAATATCGCCGACTTTTTTAAAAATCAACTCTCGATCGGTTATATCAATCTCGCCCCTGTCCCAGGCTATAACCTCATAATCAACGCTAAATACTTGAACTAATTGTTGTCCTAAACTACCTTTAGCTCCTAAAATTAAAATTTTTGTCATAGATCTAAAATTTTCTCTAAATATTTTTTAACCTCTAATTGCCTCTCTAAAGAATTCTCCAGCTCTATACTAATTATCTCGGCTAAATAATTTTTATATTTTATTACATAATCAACTTCGCTTAACTCGTCCAGCCAATGGCTGTCGTAATGGTTATGGCTCTGATTAGTTAATTTATTCCGACGGATTAACGGCTGAAGTTTAATCGCGGAAAGATGATTAACGCCAATTTCGAAGCGGCTAAGCAAATCGGCAAGCTGGTTGTAGCCTTTATTTTTTTCCCTAAAACCACGGCTTTCCCAATGCGATAAATCAAGGCAAATGCCGCCGCAAAGCTTTACGGTTTTTTTGAAACTGTCATTTAATTCATGGCCATTTTCAACATAGATATTGACTTTATATTTTTGATGTTTATTGATAAAATCGTCTGCTTCTTTTAAGGCATGAACATTAAAAACACGAGTATTATAGCTTTTAAGGAAATAATCCAATTCCCAGGTTTCCGTATCTTCTTCTCTAAGATGCACATGCGGAATGCTTTCCAGTCCGGTTTTTTCCAATAAACCATATAACTCTTTTCTTTCTGCCAAATTTAAGCAAGTTGGAAACAAAGCGATTTCCTTTAAATTCAATCTGTCAATTTCCTTGACTTTATTCCTCCACTCACCCGCGGTTATAGTAGTCAAACCCAGCAATATTTTTTTCGACATAAATTATTAACGTTCTAGATAGTTTTTTTTATAATATTCCAAATACCGGCCATTTTTAATATTTCGCCACCAAGTTTGGTTATCTTTATACCAAGCGATGGTTTTTGCTAAACCCTTCTCAAAATCCACGGCCGGCTGCCAACCTAATTCAGTCTTAACCTTAGTATAATCCATGGCGTAGCGCAAGTCGTGGCCGGGACGATCAGCCACATGCTCTATCATTTCTTCACTCTGATCCATTAATTCTAAAATCTTTTTGGTTAATTCCAAATTAGTCAATTCTCTGTTCCCGCCTAAACAGTAAGTTTCGCCGATTTTGCCGCGGTTAATAATGGCATCAACGCCGGCATTATGGTCATCAACATAAATCCAATCGCGGACATTCTTGCCTTCACCGTAAACCGGCACTTTTTTATTTTCCAAAAGATTAGTGATAAATAACGGAATAACTTTTTCCGGAAATTGAAAGGGGCCGTAATTATTGGAGCAATTGGAAATCGTAATCGGTAATTTATGAGTGTGCCAATAGGCGCGTACCAGGTGGTCGGAAGCCGCCTTAGAAGCGCTATAAGGGCTCCGGGGATCGTAAGCCGTCTTTTCATTGAACGGCTGATCTTTCGGCCCGAGCGAACCGAAAACTTCATCGGTGGAAATATGATGAAATCTAATTTTTCCATTGTTCTTAGCCGCATCCAGCAAAACGCGCGTACCTTCAACATTAGCCCGAATAAAATCGCCGCTCGCTAAAATGGAACGGTCAACATGAGACTCGGCCGCAAAATGAACTATCAAATCAACGCCTTTTACCGCGTTATTGACCGACTCGGCATCGCAGATATCGCCTTTCACGAATTGGTAATTTTTATTCTTTTCCACATCGCGTAAATTTTCCAAATTGCCGGCGTAAGTTAAAGCATCCAGGTTGACGATTGAGTCAGCTGGATATTTTTTAAGCCAGTAATGAATGAAATTTGATCCGATAAAACCCGCCCCTCCGGTAACCAGAATTTTCATAAAAATATGCTTAATTATAAAATTTGCGCTATTCTTTGCCGGCCTTAGGTATTTATTTAGAGCGGCTCCTCGGTGCCTTCCTCTGAGCTAAAAAAAAGAGCGGTGGTGAAATTGTATTATTTTTTCTTAAAATTATCCAGACCCAGTTTATTATAATTTTAAGAAAAAATACTTAAATTTCATCCGAAGCGATAAATAAATACTTAAGGCCGGCAAACTTTACTGTTTAATTTTCGCAATAGTTTTTTTGTATTTATAGCGGAGATCCTCTTTCGCGTTATAATATGGCTTTTTAAAAAACGACATGGAAAGGTGATTTATTAAATAACGCCAGCCGGCGCTGATTATGCCTTCATCTTTCAGCCTGCGCCCGGAAGATTGAACTAAAAATTTGTAATTAAATTTTACCAATCCAACCTTGCTTAAACGGATAGCCGTATCCGTATCGTCGCCATAAAATGTTAAAGCCGTGTTGTAGCCGCCAATCTGTTCCAAAGCGGATTTTTTTATTACCACATTTCCGCCCATGACTGCCCCGCCCTTTTTAAACAATCTGTTATTTATAACATAGACCGGATAAGCCAGCCAGTAATACAACTTAGCGGTGAACCGTTGTATCGGGGAAACATCATAGAATATGTACGGACCGCTTAGGGCAACGAGCTTGGGATTATTACTAAATTCTTTAAAAACAGTATTTAGCCAATCTCGGCTAATCATGTTATCGGCGTCAATGTTGGCTATTAAATCTCCGGTGGATTTAATTAACCCCAGCTGGCGGGCTTGATTAGTCCCCTTTTTCAGTTCATCAAAAACTTTAACCCGGCTATAGCTCAAAGCCACCTCTCTGGTTTTGTCCGTGCTGGCATTATTAATCACAATCACTTCAACCTCATAGCGGCTGCCCGCCATGGCGCTGAAGATTGATTCTATGCATTTCCCTATATACTTATCTTCGTTGTAGGCGGGTATAACGATGCTTAATTTCATAATTTTATACGATAATTATTAATAACTCTTTTATACAGCTTTTCCCATTCTTTGGCAATGTTGGCGGCAGAAAACCGCTGGACGAAATTATAAGCGCCTTGGCTTAGCTTAAAGCGCAATTCTTGATTTTCTAAAAGTAGAATGAATTTTTCCGCCATGGCCTCGTAGTCGCCTACCGGCACCACATAACCATTTTGACTGTTGACATATTCCGGCAAGGCTCTAGAGTCCACTACTACCGCCGGCAAACCGCAAGCCATGGCTTGCATTAAGGTCAGGCTTTGAGTATCTGAAGTTGAGGCGATGGAAAAAACTTCCGAGGCTTGATACAGTTCGGCTAAATTTTCTTTGCTTAAAGCGCCGAAAAATTTAACTTCATTCTCTAGGCTCAAATCTTTTACCAGCCGCCTAAGCTCGCCCTCAGACTTACCCGCGCCGGCAATGGCTAAATTTATATTATCAACTCTTTTTTTGGCTAGAGCGACCGCTCTGATTACCACCTCAATATTTTTTTCCGAAGACAGCCTGCCGGCATAGACAATCGTCTTGGCAGAAAGCTTAAATCGTCGTTTTAGCTCCGGCTTATTTTCAGCCAAGCCAAAAGTTTTTATGTCAATCGGATTGGAAATAACCTGATGCGGCCGCTTAAAACCATATTGATTCATTTCCTTAAACACCGACTCCGAGGGGGCGGTCACAAAATCACAATGATTATAGTACCAGATTGAATATTTTAAACTTATTTTTTTAAAAAAGGCCAAACAGCAAGGAGCGGATTTTATAAATTCGGTAATCGCCGTATGATTTGTTCCTAAAAAAGGCAGTTTTCCCAGATTGGCTCGCCTCATCGCCTCTAAGCCGGCGCCAAAAAAAAGCTGGGAATGGATAAGATCAGGTTTAAACTTTTTAAAGATTGCCCCTGAGAAAAAAGGCATCACCAGCCTAGCTTGAATGCCGGCGAACGGCGCCGGCAAAGCGGATAAACGATATATTTTAATATTGTTGCCAAGCGACAATTCCCCTACCGGCAGATTTATCGCTTGATAATTTTTCTCGCTGTATTTCGGCGTAAAAAACCCCACTTCATGGCCTAATTTAGCCAACTCTTCCGCCAATAATAAGATAGAATCGGAAATACCGCTTAATTCCGGATAAAAATTGTCGGAAAATATCGCTATCTTCATAAATTATGATTCAATTTCTTCAGCGGATTCAGCGATTTTTTTTGAAAGACGGCTGAATAAATAATTAATCGCTATAAAAATAATGATTATAATGACAATAAAATATTCGCTATAATAAAAATATTTGGCATAGGTCTGATAAGCCATGCCGAAATAATAGCCGATCAGAGTAAAAAAAACGGCCTTAGGCAGGCTCAGAACCAATAAAATATAAAAGAATCTTTTAAACGGCAGTTTGGCGGCGCCGGCGATGACAAAGCCTGGCATCGGTATAATGGGAGAATATTTAATGATTAACAGGGTTTTCCAGCTATGTTTAATTAATAATTTTTCCAGCTTTAAAATCCTTTTCTTGGTTAAGCCGAACCAATGGCCGAACCTTTCCACCAGCGGAGCGCGGCTAAAATCTCCGATTAAAAATAACAGGATATCAACCGCCATTTCTCCGAAAAAAGCCAGAGAAAAAATTATATAAACATTAAAATAACCCAAGGCCGCGGCAAAAGCGGCGGCGGAAATAAACACCGGGCCGCCGACAATAATAGCGGCAAAAATCATTGTATAACCGCTGGCTATAACCCATGACAAAATTGTAGAAAAGGTAGCGGCTGTCATTATATAATTTTAATTTTCTTTAAAATTTCTTCTGCTTCACCTGCCTTATTTTTTTTCTGCGGCCATAAGTTTAACCCGTCATTTTCCGATCTTGGCACTAGATGAAAATGCAGATGCGGTACGCTTTGGCCTGCGACCGGATCATTAGCCTCCAAAATATTATATCCCGCCACTCCCAAATTCTTCTTTAAGCTCAAACCGACTTTTTTCACGGTATTGATAACCCGGCACAGGGTTTTTTCATCGGCTGCTTCAATATTGGCAAAATGTTTTTTAGGTATCACTAAAGTATGTCCCGGATTAACCGGGCCAATATCTAAAAAAGCTAGGGTATATTCATCTTCATATACTTTATAGCTTGGGATTTCGCCATTGATAATTTTACAAAAGATACAAGACATAAAATAAAATTTTTAATTTTTTAATTTTGTAATTTTATAAATAATTATTAATTACCTAATATTAAAATATTAAAAATTTAAGCATTATTTAAAAATTACTTGCCTCCGGATGGGGGAAAATTATAAAATTTAAAAATTGCTACCCTATCTTATACGGCGACTCCGGGTCGTTTTCCCACCTGATTTCGTCCAGCTCTTTATTTTTGCCTTCGCCTCTATATAATTTGTCCGGAAAATTCAAGCACCAGCCGTCTTGCTCCCCGACGCATTTATAACCGTGCACCACTCCGGGAGGAACAATTACCAGCGTCGGGTTATTTTCTCCTACTGATATTTTAATATGTTCACTATCGGTTACACCGGTTTTACGACCATCCCAAAGATGCAACTCAAAATTTCCCGGTCCAATAAATATAAAGCAATCGCTTTGGAATTTATGCTCGTGCGGCCCGCGAATCACTCCCGGTTTAGTGGCGCTAACATAGCTCATGGCTGGTTGAAAACTAATCTCATCACAGCGGTAAATTTCCGCTAACCAACCTCGGTCGTCTTCGTTTTTAAAAATTTTTTTTATTATTACGCCTTTGATCATATTTAGTTATATTATATCATACTTTAACAATTTTTAATTTTATAATTTTATAATTTTTAAATAATGTTTAAATTTTTAATATTTAAAAATTAGACATTAAAAATTATTTATAAAATTACAAAATTAAAAATTAAAAATTTATTTTCTTATTTTCGGCGTTACCCAAAAACCCATGTATTTGCCTAGCATTAATCTGGTCTGCGCTTCCAGGGCCGGGATTGACCCGAAAATAATGATACTTACCGGCAAAATAAGCCATTGCAATACCATGACAACGCTTTTAATAATACTATATCGCGCCGGACGCTTGGGCAGGAGCAGGGTTGAAATAATCGCCGAAAAGACCATGCCGATCATGGCGACAACCATCAGGGTTCGCGATACTACCGGTAAATTGCTGGATAAAACGGTAATGTTAAAATTATCTCCGCCCAAAATCATCGGCATCCAGCCGATAACGCCGATAATTAAGGCGTTGGTAGTCCAGGAATGAAAGCCGTAAAGCTGGACTAATATTTTATTGATCATCTTTCCCATCGGTAAAATTTTTCTTTCCTTGATCGCGTTAAACATCAGGTACGGCAGATTTTCCACCCCCCAGCCCCAGCGCCTTTGCTGCTTATATAAATTCCTCATGGTTTGCCAGGTGGTCAAATCCATGCAGACATCCATGGAAACCGGAAAATATAAAGGTTCAACCCTATAATCGCCTCGGTAATAGCAATAGCAATGCCAAAAAATACGCGAATCCTCGCTTACCATATTAGTTGACCAGTAATCAATATCAACTAAGGCCCGCCAGGTCATGGAATGCGAGGAATAAGTTGCTAGTTTTTCCTGTCTGATCTGCTGCATCATCTGCCAAAAGGTGTTGGATGAAGCGGCTACTCTGGAAAAAAAAGGCGCTTGCCAGATATTATTATGATAAATTGGAATCGGCTGATAGCTTGCCCGATAGGGATTTTCAACCGTTAAAAATTTATAAGTTAAGCAATGGAAATACCCCGGAATCACGACCGTGTCCATATCAAAAACACTGATTAATATCTTATCGTATTCATATTTAAATTTATCTATAATTTTCAGCTTGGCCTGCTGGGCCGCCCAGGCCTGGTTGGCTCCCTTGCCTTTTAACTCGCCGGGGATGTTCTCGGGATGGACGGAAATTAAAAAATGCTTGAACTTACCGCCAAATTCTTGCTCTATTATGCGAGCCCTGGCCTTAGCTTCTTCTCCCGCCCGCTCTTCTATAGCTAATACCACGATCATTTTATCGGTCGGATAACCGTCTTTTATCAGCGCCTGGAAACTGGGTCTGATTACCTCCAAACTTTCGTTATAAGTTGGAAAAATAATCAAATGAATCACCTCTGACCAATTAAAATTAATTCCGGCGCCGGCAGATAATTTCTCGCATCTTTGGCGCCAATCGATTTTCATATTTCGCTTCATCTTAACGCTGGCGGCAAAAAGGTTGATACCCAAATAAATTACCAAGAGCAGCCAATAGACATCAAAAGCAATAATAAAATAAGCCACCCAGGCGGGTTTAAGCCAGGAAAGTATGAGTAAAATTATAAGCGTCGCCCAAGATAAGAAACCCGGCAAAATTTCCAGGATACGAAAAAGCTTCCTATCCTTGGAACCGGTCAAGTCAGAAGCTTTGCTGATTTTTAAATAGTCCATATTAATCGAGCGCAAATTATGGGAATCCAGAGTTTAGGCCAGTCGTAACTGCTTTTTTTGATTTTGTTTATATTTAATGATAGAAAAAATATATTTCTTGATCTGCTGGCTAGCCAGGCACCAAAACAACTGATACAGCTTTTTAGGCTTGGTGACATTGGTAAAATCACCTCGCTTAATGGCAGAGAAAATACTTCCCGGATCAAGTCTGTCTGATTCAATCAGAATATAATCGGTGTTAAAATACTTCAAGACATGGGCATCTGAAGTCGCCAAAAAAGGCTTGTTGAATTTTTCAATTATTTTCTTGGTTTTTTTATTAGAATTTAACAAATGCCGCGAATAGCACCAGCAATGCTCTACGCCATCAAATAATTCAATATGCTTAACTAATTTCTTTTTACCCATGGAAATAAGCCTGGTGGCCAAAGGGTGCGGCGCTAAAATAAAAATTTCTTGGTGTTTTTTCTTATAGTCCGCTAGCTTTTCAAAACTGTTTATTTTTTCTACTTCGGCCGCTTCCTTGGGATCTATATTTAAAATTATCAAATCATTGCGTTTAACCTTTTTTTTCATCTGCAGTTCTACGCCTAATAAAAGCAGGATTCCTTTTTTCGCGGCATATTGAACATAATCTTCTTGATAAACGAATTTTTTATGGCAGGTTAACCCTAAAACCTTAAAATTTAATTGTTCCGCCCAGTCTATAAGCTGATAAATATTATATTTAATCATATAGCCTTCCACCTGGTCTTCAAAGGTATGAATATGCAAACTGGTTTTTATCGTCATATAAAATTAATGAAAAAGTTATTTTTTTATTTAATTCCGGCTATTTAATCAGTTAATTAAGCTACCCCGCCGCTCATATCGCGGCCAAGAGGCCGGCTTCGCCCGGTAGAATTTTTTTCGCCGCTTTTCCCGCCGGAAATTAAGCCTATTTCGGATAGTTCTTGCTGTTTAGCTCTTAATCTAAGTTCAATTTCCTTCTTCTTTTCATCCTTAATCAGAACCAGGCAGTCTTTGCAAAAAATCGGCCTAATCCCGTCCGGCAGAAATGACACTTGGGTTGACCTGCCGCAACGGCTGCAGACAGCTTCGTGTTTCTGCTTATCAGGCTGATTATCCCTTCGCGGCCGCAATTGAGGTTTAATCTCATCCGCTTCGGCTAAAGCCGAGGACGCGTTTATTGAATCCTTGCGCCTTTCGCCCGCTCTCCAGGACTGCTCTCTGGGATCGTGCTTTCCGGTTGTCTTATCATGATTATCTTCAATTTCTTCATTGTTCGTATGCCAGCGGATGATTTTATCTTCCACCGTTGCCCTCTGCTTGGCGTATCTTTCGCGCGAGACTTTAATAACTTTTTCTTTGTTATCGGTTTTCTCTTCTTCGTTCAAAGGGGGCAGTCCGCGAGCGGAAAAAGGATCCGACGAAACGCCGTCAATCATTAATTTAATGTAAAATTCATATTTTGATAAATTCACCAAATCCTCCTCCAAAAATACCGGGGTAAACTCTTTCACCAATTCTTCAGCATCGGTTGCGCCAACCCTAAAAACAATCAAGGTGCCGACATTGCCGAAAACCGCCGGCTTGACGATTTCGCCAAGCTGTTCAATATATTGATGAGCCATAATCAAATTTAATCTGTATTTTCTGGCTTCGGAAAGGATGTTGGCGAAACTTTCAGTCGTAAAATTTTGAAATTCATCAATATAAAGATAAAAATCTCTTCGATCTTTTTCTAAAATATCAACCCGGCTCATAACCGACAATTGGGTCTTGGTTATCATCATCGCGCCTAATAGCGCGGAGTTATCTTCGCCGATTCTACCCTTGCTTAAGTTCATAATTAAAATTTTTCCACCATCCATCACCTCTCTTAAATCAATAGATGATTTTACTTGGCCGACAATGTTTCTAATCAGCGAGCTGGATAAAAACTGGCCAACCTTATTTTGAATCGGCGAGACCGCCTCGGAAGCGAAATTATTAGCGTAGCTGGAGAATTCATTGACCCAAAAAGACTTAACCACCGGATCCTGAATTTTTTCAATAACTTTTTTTCTAAAATTTTTATCCGCCAGCATTCTGGTAATCGCCAGCAGAGTGGATCCCGGATAATCCAAAATCGCCAAAATCGCATTGCGTAAAATATACTCAAGCCTGGGTCCCCAGGAATCCGCCCAAAGCTTTTTAAAAACTCCGATTAAGCCCGAGGCTACCAAGTGCCTTAAATGAGGTTCTACCTGCTCTACTACATTAAAGGCGATCGGGAATTCAATGTCAGCCGGATTAAAATAAATTACATCGTTAATCCGGCTGGTAGGAATATACTCAATAATTTTTTCGGCCAAATCGCCATGAGGATCCACCACCATGACTCCCTTACCCTGCCTGATATCGTCAATAATTAAATTTTCCAAAACCGTGGACTTACCCATGCCGGTTTTACCCACTAAATACATATGCCGGCGCCGATCGTCCAGTTTAATGCCGAATTTTCTAAATTGGTTGCGAAAATTGGTTTCCGCAAAAACCGCGATTTCTTCTGACATAATAATAATTAAAAGTTGAAAAATCAAAGTTAAAAATGCTAGCTCCGCTAGCACCCCGCAGATGCGGGGTCATTGCAGAGCAATGACAGTTAAAAATGCAAAATATCTAATTACTCTAATTCCTAATTAACCTAACCCGCCTCGACTCGCTGTCGCTCGTCGACGCGAGGCGGGTCAAATCCCAATAACTAATTTCTAATTATTGACTATTAGACAATAAAAATTTGTCAATAATTAGAAATAGGAAAATTAGAAATTTGTATTTTACTTTTTGCATTGTCATTTTGCATTTTCAGATTTTCATTTTACACTTGTATTATACCACCGGTAAATTACTGGGCGGCTGGGATTTAACCTCGGGCCTGATCCGGGCATTAAGTTTTTTGCCGCCTGAATCATTTTCTAAATCAAATAAATCAAAATTTACTCTGCCGTCTACCGATAATTCCCTGACCGAACTTTCCTTTATAACGGGCAGGCTGGAAGGCGGCTCAGCTTTTTTCCCGGATGTTTTTTGGATCAGGGGCGCTTTCACTGAAAGTTCAGTAGGAAAGTGCCAAATCGTGGCTAACTCTTCAGTATTAAGAATATGGGGCAGGCGCCCCCTGACATCGCTTCTATATTTATAGGCTAATATCAATTTATTTTTTCTATAATTCAAGCGGTATTTTCCGAATAATTTTTCATATTTTAGCTTGGTTATGGTGCCGCCGTCGCCGACATCGGGCTTATATGAATTTAAATCATTAAAATTAAATTGTTTCATATAACCGGTTATGCCGTAAGTAACTTTATTTTTGTTCATGGCTTCTTTCCTGGCTATATAAACATACCTGATTTTAACTTCAAAACCCAATTTGCTCACTTTCTCCTGAATTTCCTCGACTTGTTTTTTCTGCCTAGGCTTTAAATTCATCATTTTAAATTGCGCTTCTTTCTCCTCGGGTTTTTTTTCATCTTCAATATCGCCCCAAAGTTCAAAAACTATCTCGCTAAGCTCGGTCATAGCCTTAATAATCCAATCGGTTATTTTGTCAACAAAGTTATTTCTACTGCTCTTTTCTCCGATTATTTTCATGATTTCTTGATCGCCTATCTGGTTCCATTTATCGCTGATCGGGATGACTAAAATGTGATACCATAGTTGCTCTCCCTTTTTCAGGTTGCTCATTAAATCCATTAACGCCGCCATCGGATCCTTAAACTGGGTTTCCGGCTCTCCCATCATATGTTCAAAATGCTTATAGGTCTTTATCGGATAAACCGAATTCTTAGTTAAAACGAATTCGCCGCCGAAAATATCATACTGTTCATCGGGAAAATGATTAGGGGTGCCTTCGGTATAATCGTTGACTTCGGTGATTTCCGCGTCGGGATATTGGGAATAAATCGCGGCATCAACCAGGTAGCGGTATTTTTCCGGTGTCCAAATTAAAAATTGAATATAGCCCTCAATGCTAACGATTTCAAAACTAAAATATAATTGCCATTGGCCCAGCCACCATTTTTCATACAGATCCTGGGTACTATGGGCGCCGGCCAAATAAGAAAATATATTTTCTACCGCCATTGGAGTCTGAACATTGCCTCGGGGAATATCAATAGCCAACAAAACGGTTTTTTCACTAGCTCCGTAAGCCAATCTGATATATCTAAGCCAAACCTGGATTACTCCCCAAAGGAAGGTAAGAGCAATCGGAATCCAACCCACATAATATAATAAAACAAACATCAGCTGATCTGATGGTAGATTGACCAGGTCATTGATGGGTTGTAAATTAACCTCAAAATCCATAAATATATATAATTCTTATATATTTCGCCAATTAAAGTCGTTAAGTTTTGGCACAATTAATTTTATTCTTATACAAATAAAAACCGCTTATTTGATTAACCGATTAACCCTTACTATTCTACCATATTTTACCCTATCTTGCCAAATTAAAAAACCACCCTGTTGTTCGGTGGCTTTTTATGCAATCTAAATTTATAAAACCGCGCTACTGCTCTTTTTTATACTGTATTTACCGTCTTGATTAACCTCAAATTTATCTCTATTCATTAAGGCTAAGTTTATCGTAGCCTTCTTAACTATCCTTTGCTTTAAAACTCTATCCACTAACTCTTCGCGGCTTAACGGCGCGTCCGACTCATTCATCACGCCTTTTATCACTTCGGCCACAGTGCCCTTTTTATAACCCCATTCCTTCAAGCCGTAGAGGCCGCGGCCGACTAAAATATACTTATCATCCAAAATGAGTTCATTGTGAACCGTGGCGGCATTAGCTTTCTTTTTATCAAAACTAATCTGATTGATTTTATTCGCTATCTCGGCGAAATGCATCGGCTTACCGTTATTTTTTAAAATCAAATAAATCTTATCGTTAATTGTCTTGGGTTTGATTTCCCGCCATTCGTCAATGCCCCAATGACCGAATTTATTCTGTTCAATTTTTTTGGCGGCTTGAAAAATTGAATAGATGGCTTTATTTTTATTTATCGCCTCTACCGGCTCTTGAAAAAAATCGCTCATTAAAATGCCGGAGATATCCAAACTGTTGGCCTGATTAAATTTATCGGCATTGGCTTTGTAAGCGCTTAATTCTTTTGATAAATTAATCAAGTCTTCAGTCATGAATATTTTTTTTGCTTCTTTGATCTTAGCCAAGAGCTCAACAGTTAAAGCTTCCAAGTGCTCCAGCGAATTATATTTTAACTTAAATGACTCCTTAAAAACATCGGAGTTATTGATTTCTTCAAATTCGTCATGCAATAATTTTGAAATTAAAAAATTGAAATGCCGTTTATGCTTGATTTCGTTATCATTTTTTTTGCCCGAGCCGATGGAAAAATTAACTAAATTATTAAATAAATACTCTTTTTCCATTAAGCCTCCGTGCTCTTCCAGTAATTGAATAATGACTTTCTTAAGACCGCTTAAATAACTTTCTAAATTTTCCAGCTGTCTTAGTCTTTTAATACTTGAGGTTTCTATTTGCCTGATCCGTTCTCTGGTTAAATTATGAATTTTGCCGATTTGTTCCAATGTTTCTTTGCCCTCCCCGTGCAAACCAAACCGTCTGGCTAAAACATCCCGCTCTCTTTCGTTAAGCTCGCTGAATAAGTTATTGATAATTTCAATAGCATCAAGCTTGGCGACTTCTTCGGCTTGGTGATTGTTTATAATTTGGTCTAAAATTGATTTATTTTCCATAGATTTAAAAAATGTCAAAACATATTAAACAAGACTATTGAATTTTTGTCTACACATTTTATTGCAAAATATTAACATAATTTTTTTTATAAGTCAAGGAAAAATATTTATTTAGTTAAATAATAGCTAAAATTAGATAAATTAATTAATATTAATAATTCAGTTGTTCTTCGGCAACTCGTTCTTTCAACACAAAGCGCCAGCTTCAAGCCGGCGCTCTTTTTTATTAATAGAATTTTATAAAATTGATGGGAGTGCTGGACAAGGATTTTGTTCTTGAGCGCATGAGAAATTGTAACGATTTTTTTAAAAAAATCGCACAAATTTCGTCGGTCTTTAGCACTCGCGAAAGCGGGTGGAAAGAACAAAATCCTAGTACAGCACCTTTAACTTCCAAAATACTGAATTTCCTCTTCTAATTTGATTTTATATTGAGTTTTAACTTTTTTCTTAATTAAATTTATTAAACCAACAACATCCTTTGCTGTCGCTGTGCCCGTATTTACAATAAAATTAGCGTGTTTTTCGCTTATCTTCGCTCCTCCCCTTATTTTACCCTTAAGCCCGAGCTGATCAATTAGATAAGCAACCGCGATTTTGCCTCCCCTAACCAATCCCTTAGCCTCCAACTCTTTAGCTAATTCGCTATTTTGCTTGATTAATTTCTTAAATTCCAAATTTTTAAATATGCTGCCGGCGCTGGGCTCCTTAGGGTTTTTTTCCAGCCGCTTTTTAAAATTCCGTTCGGCCAAATTAGTTATATCCGCCGACCGGCCTTGGCTTAATTTTAATTTGACATTGATTATGATTAAATTATTATTTTGCTTAAAAATAGAATGGCGGTAGCTAAAGCCGCAGTCCAGATTATCAAATTTTTTTAATTTAGATTCAATAATATTAAAAGCTTCCACTTCGGCTACCTGACCGGATATATCGCTGCCGTAAGCTCCGGCATTGCCTCGGACGGCTCCGCCAAGGCTGCCCGGGACACCCAGCGCCCACTCCAGGCCGGACAAGCGGTGATTAGACGCGGCTCGCGACAGCTTGGTTAAACCGGTGCCGGCCCAGCTTGATATCATATTTTTCTTAATTGAATACTGTTCACCTGAAATTTTAATTACCAAGCCGCGAACCATCTTATTAGCAATTAAAATATTGCTGCCGCCGGCCAAAAATGATAAGGACAGTTTTTTAATTTTAGCCCAATTGGCCGCCTCAATCAATTCCTTGGTATTTTTTACCGAAAGGAAATACTGCGCCTTGCCGCCGATGCGAAAAGTAGTTAAATCAGCCAGGTCATAATTTTTTTTGATTTTTTCTTCTATGGTCATATGACAAAAACTAATCTTCTTTTTTACTATCAAATAAAAATTTTATGGCCGTAGCCCCGCAAACTGCGGGGCGCTATAAAATTTTTATTTAATACCTTATATTTTTTGGAAATATTAAAACCTTTTTCTAAAAAAGGTTTTAAAAGCTATGGCAATAAAACTGAAATAATTGATAAAGCATCTAAATTAATTTGTGGTTCAATGGACGCGGTTTGCCAGACTTCGTTATTAGCTTTAGTAACCCTGGCCACGCGGCCGATTAATAAACCTCGCGGTATGTTCTGCTCCAGACCAGAAGTAGCCACCAGGTCGCCGGCTTTGATATTTTCGGTTTGGGGAATAAATTCCATTTTTATAGTCAGCCCCAATTCTCCGCTGACGATGCCGACGGTTTTATTTTCACCCAAAATCGCAGCGGCTAACTTGCAGTTTTTATCAGTAACCAGATAGACTTCAGAAAAATTATCCTGAACATTGACAATTTTTCCAATAATCACTCCTTGGCTGGAACTGGCCGTGCTAATAGCGCTTATGACCGCTAAGCCGGCGGATAAACCATCCCTTGAACCCTTATCAATCAACACCGAACGGCTGTCTTTAGCGTCGTTTTCCGGCTTACCCCTTGATATTATATTGGAAACTAAGTAGTGCCGGCCGCTTTTGGCCAGAAAATTCAATTGCTGGCGCAAGGCCGCGTTTTCTTCTTTTAAAAATTTTGCTTCAACATTTTCCGCTGTTAGCCGGTTAATGGTTTCATTGGCGGTTTTTAATTCCGCCGCTATGTCGGTTTGCGCGGTTTGCTTAGAATAGATTTGGTTTAAACCGGAGCTAAAAGAATAAAATAGCTTGAACACGGGATTCAGCTTGTCGCTTAAAAAAGATTCAATTGGATTTAACAGCCTGGAATAATGAAAAAAAATAAGCAGCACGATGACTGCGGTAACTGCTATATATTTTTTAACATTTAATCTTACCATACCAATTTCCCGTATTAATTTATTCCTAATTTTCAATGATCAATTTCCAATTTTCAAACAATGATTAAATTTTCAATTTAATAATTAATAAATTAAAAATTCATTGAAAATTGAAAATTGAAAATTGAAAATTAAATTAGTATTCTTCCGTCACCGGCGATAAAACCTTGGCTAACAACTCTTTATCGCTCAATAAGATACCCGTGCCCCTAACGACGCAGGTCAGCGGGTCTTCGGCCACTCTGACCGGAATCTTGGTTGCTTGGGCGATTTCTTTATCCAAGCCGCGTAAAAGCGCGCCTCCGCCGGTCAATACTATGCCATGCTCGTAAATATCGGATACCAGCTCCGGCGGCGTAGTCTCCAGGGTAATTTTTATATTTTCAACGATTTGGCGGATAACACGCTGCATGGCTTCCCTGACTTGAGCATCGTTGATCATAACCTCCTTGGGCAAGCCGTTGATTAAATCTCGCCCGCGCAAAGGCATTTCCATTGATTCCTTAAGCGGCGTGGCCGAACCGATTTTTATTTTAATATTTTCCGCCACTTGCTCGCCGATCAAGATATTAAACTCCTCGCGCACATACTGAATAATATCATTATCCAGGGCATTGCCGGCTAAGCGCAAAGTTTTCCAAGTTACCACGCCGCTTAAAGAAATAACCGCGATTTCCGTGGTGCCGCCGCCAATATCCACTATCATGGTAGCCTGGGGTCCGGTAACATCCTGCCGCGTGCCGATGGCCGCGGCCATAGACTGCTCAATTAAAAAAACCTCGCGCGCGCCAGCCGATTTGGCCGCGTCTTCAACCGCCTTTTTTTCCACTTCGGTAATATCCAGAGGGATGCCGATAATCACTCTGGGTCGAGGCACCAAGGTAAAATACTCGGAATGAACTTTATCAATAAAATATTTAAGCATTTTTTCCGTTACTTCAAAATCGGAAATCACGCCGTCAACCAGCGGCTTAATCGCCTGGATATGAGGTGGCGTCTTACCCAGCATTTTTTTGGCTTCCGCGCCCACGCACAAAATTTCATCGGTACGCAAATTTACCGCCACCACCGACGGTTCGTTGATAACGATCCCCTTTTCCGGAGTATAGACCAGCGTGTTGGTCGTCCCCAGATCAATGCCCAGATCCTTAGAAAATTTTCCAAAAATTTTATTAAACATTAGAAATAATTTACAATTTACTAATTTTTAATTTTCAATTAATGACCAATGAATTAATGATTAAATTTTCAAACAAAACGCTGCTTTAGTATTTGAAAATTTAATAATTGAAAATTCATTGAAAATTGAAAATTGAAAATTACTTATTCATATTTAGTTTACCTTAAAATCAGCTTCTTTGTCAAAAAAACGGCCGCCTAGAAAATGCAACCGTTTTAAATATTTTTTGTGCTGGAGAATCCTTACTTCTTAAATTTTTCCCAAATCACCAGTAGCGGCGGAGCCACGAAAATAGAAGAGTAGGCGCCGATAAAAATGCCGATAGCCAAGGCTAAAACAAATGGCCTGATGCTAGCGCCGCCGAAAATAACTATGGCTAGCAACACTAGCAAAGTAGTTATCGTGGTATTAACCGAACGAACCAAGGTTTGATTTAAACTGGTATTAACCGTGCCTTCAAAATCAAGATTACTCTTAGGCAGATTCTCTCTGATACGGTCAAACACCACGATGGTGTCATGAACCGAGTAGCCGATGACCGTTAATAGCGCGGCCACGAAAGCCGTGTTAATTTCCACCGCGTAGTAGTGGCCCAGGAAAGCGAACACGCCCATGGTAATAACTGCGTCATGGAACATGGCGATAATGGCGGCTGAACCGTATTTCCAGGAAGCAATCGGCTTGGAAACCTTTCTAAAAGCGTAGGTGATATAGCAAAGCATGGCGACCAGCGCGAAAAATATCGCCCAAAGCGATTTGGCTTTGAGCTCGGCGCCGACCGTGGGTCCGACCGATTCAAATCGCTGTTCTTCAATAGAATTGTTCTGATCATCTGTTTTCGCCAAATCGGTTAATTTGCCTATAACGGCCTGGTGGGTTTCTTCGGAAGTTTCTTGAAACCTCAAGAGCATATCCCGGTCGCCCACCGGCTGGATAATCAAACTGCTTAATTTTAAATCAGCTAGCCCGCTTTCAACCCGGCTAACCGTCGGTCTTGAACCGGTATATGTGACTTCCAATAAACTGCCGCCCGTGAAATCAATGCCATACTTAAAGCCCCACATAAACAGGGCAACCACGAACACCACAAATAAGGCTCCGGAAATAGACAGCCAAATATTTCTTTTTTGAATTATTTTAAAATTAGTCATAAATTATCTCGACACTTTATTCTTCTTCCCCTAATCTTTTTAAGACTTGTTTGAAATCTTCGTCTATCCATCCTTTATAATATTGATCGCGTACTTCCTGCTCGCCTGCTCCCTTTGCAAATTCTTGTAATTCATTAACGACTTCATAATATCTCGCGGGTGCGTCCTCTTGTAGTTTAGTAAAATCTATAATTTTAGCTTTAAAATCTTCTTCGGAAGGTCTGCTTGTTGTTTTATCTGTGCCCATATCTGGCGTTTTCATAATTTTATTGGTTAATTATTAGTATTATCAACTTTTTTAACCGATGTAATCAGTCCATGCCTTTTTTCCAGCCAACCCGCCGGGATCAGGCTTAAGAAATTTCTGGTGATGAAGATGGCGGTGAACATGGAAATAATAACGCCCAAGCCCAGGGTAACGGCGAAGCCCTTAACCGCGCTGGTGGTGAACATAATTAAGATCAAGCAAATAATCAGGGTGTTAAAATTACTATCTCTAATAGACGGCCAAGCGCGCTTAAAAGCGTCGTCTAAAGCCGACGATAATGGCTTACCGTTGATAATTTCTTCTCTAAGCCTGGCAAAAATCAAAACATTGGCGTCCACGGCCATGCCTATAGAAACGATGGCTCCGGCTAACCCGGCTAAGGTTAAAGTTACCGGCGCCAAACCACCGATGAAATACAGAATAATGTAGCTTAAAAAAGCCAAGAGAATAAACCAGCCGTTAACTGTTATGCCAATGATTAAAAAAGTACCGACCAGCACCAGGGCGGCCATGGAAAAGCCGATTTTAAATAAAGCGAAAACTAATAGGCTATAGACCACTAAGGCCAAAACGGCCATTAAACCGGGCAGCCGGTAAAAAATTATCATAAATAAAGCAACTAAAATTAACCCGATTATGCCGGCAGTCAGGCTGTCAGAAACAGATTTTTGGCCCAAGGAAGGGCCAACGGTTTGCTGGTTAACTATGCTGATCGGCACCGGCAGAGCTCCGGCGTTCAACCTTTGCACTAAGAGCTTGGCCTCGGTAATATTGAATTTACCCGAAATCACCGCCTTGCCGTCGGGAATTTTTTCATTGACCGTGGGTATGCTGATGGCGTAACCGTCTAAGTAAATCGCCACCGGTTTGCCCACATTGCGCTCCGTAATGGCGGCGAACATTTTAGCGCCCTCATCGTCAAAGGCTAAGGCGACTTCGGGCGAGCCGTCGTTGGGATTAAATTCCACGGCCGATGATTTTAAATTTTTTCCGGTCAATTCGGTATTCTTCCATTCATTCTGCTGGCCGATAATATCTACTTCGGTCTTGAGTTTTATAAAAATATGGCGCACGCTAAATTCTTCCACCTTTTTTTCTTCCTGCTTATAAATCAAGTGGTAGCCGAAATCGGTTAAAACCGGCGAGGAAATCGTGCCCACCGCCTGGGCGAAAACCGCTTTTTCAAACGGCTCAACCATCTGGCCCAAACCGAACCAGCCTAAATCGCCGCCCGTATCGCGCGCGCCCGGCTCGGTGGAATTTTGCTTGACCAAGTCTTTAAAATTAGCCGGCGTGGCCTGTTCCTTCAGCCGATTAATTTTTTCCAGAGCCTGTTCTTTAGTAAAGCCGCTTTCACAGCCGGTGATATCTTTAAAACAAATTAATAAATGCGAGGCCTTAACCTGCTGTTCCGCGGTATTGGTGAAAGGGTCGGTTTTAACTCTTTTGTCTTCAACTTTAATTATTTCATAACCGGCGGCCGTCTTACCTAAGTCGGTCGAGGTTTTTCCTAAGGCAATTTTGCCGGCTAAATTATAGATATCGGCATTGGTCTGCTCCGTAATCCAACCTAAATCGCCGCCGTTAGCTTTAGTGGCGGCGTCTTCGCTGTAGGTATTGGCCAGGGCGTTAAAATCTCCGCCGGAGATAACTTTGCCCAATACTTCTGTAGCGCGAGCTTCAGCCGCTTTATTATAATCGTTTAGTTGCTTAGTCTCTTCGGCGGTCATTTCTCTAATTTCAGTATTCTGCTCTTTGAATTCTAAGAGCGGAGTTTCGCCGATCATCTTAATGGCCTGCTTGATATCTTTAACTCCGGCCAGTTCTACGATGATCCGATAGTCGCCGCCGGTAGTCCGATTAATCTGCACATTGGGTTCAGAAACGCCAAACACATTAACTCTTCTTTCAATCACATCCCTAACTCCTTCAACGGCAGTGCCTTTATCCGCGGCCGCGATTGCAGAAACATCGGCCTGATAAGTCAACTGGGTTCCGCCTTGCAAATCAAGCCCTAGCCTAAATGGAACTTCCTGAACTTTAGGAAAAGGAATATGAAATTTATCTACCGCTTTATTATAATAATTGCCGAAATCAATTAGCGAGGCAACTAGAGCCAAAACAATTATTGAGACAAACACCCACCAAATTTTACCTCGCTGGCTCGGCTTAAGTAATTTCTGTAAAATATTATCGGACATAAATTAAGAACACCCGCGAAGGGTGCAAATAAATAAAGACATTCTCTTATATTAAATTCTAATTCAATTCCGAGATAAAATCAAGAGTAAATAAAAGGCTAATATTAAATAATTATTTACCGTCTTCCAAATAAACCGCAGTGTTTTTTTGTAGCGCGGCTAAACATTGAGGCAATCTCAATTTTAACTTTTCGCTTAATAACGGTAAAGCCTGGTCAATTCGCATAAACTGGTATTCAAGGATTTCTTTCCTGTCCAGTTTTATGTTTTTAATTTGATTGGCGCTTAATTTCCCTCTCTATTCCATAAACCTTCTACTGTTAACCTTTCTTTCACTTTTAGACGAACTGGATTTTCCGGATCTTCAAAAGAGTTTGTGAACCAAACAACCAATCCTTTCCATCTATCAGGTGATACGCGAATTCCGTTTCCCCCTTCCCAAACTAAAGGAAACGCCGTCCTTTTATCCCACTCTTCCTTAAAATTTTCAAACGTTGAAGCGTACTCCCAAATTTTAAATCCCATTTCTTTTAAAATTGCATGAATTTTCAATAGTCTTTCAAATTCTCCCTTAATTTTTTCGTCTGACTCAAATTTTGGTTTGAAATCGATATATTCTGACATATTAAATTTTTCATAATTTAAGGTGTTCTTCCTTATTTCCCGCAGCACTTTTTAAACTTTTTCCCGCTACCGCAAGGGCAGGGGTCGTTACGGCCGATCTTTTCGCCCAAAGCATCTTTTACTTTTTCATGAACCAGATCAACGATTTGATTTTTTTTATCCCGCCCTGAGCCAGCCGAAGGGTCATCACCCTTCTTAAAAGCTGAAAACGAACCGGTATTTTTATCCATGGTCTTAGCCGGAGCGATATAATTTTGCGGCCGCGTTTTAAGGGTTGGCACGGCGAAATTCCCCAAGTCAGCCACTTTAAAGATGGAATACGCCACTTGCTTCTGAATTAAATTATTCAATTCATTATATAAAATGTAAGCTTCTTTTTTATATTCTATTAAAGGGTCTCTTTGGCCGTAGCCCCTAAGGCCGATTCCGGCGCGCATATGATCCATAGCCTCCAAGTGCTCCATCCAGAGCATGTCCATTGACCTGATTAAGACGGCTTTTTCCACCTGCTGCCAATTTAGACCGGCTTCGGCCGCCAGTCTGGTAATTTTTTCATAATTACTCCTGGTTAATTTTTCCAGATACTCAATAATATTCGTCCTAATCTTCACTTTATCCAATTTATCTCCATCTTTAATAAAGCCGGCTAAATCATCTTTCAATTTTGGCTCAACTGTAAAAATAGTTGAGATAACTTGAGAAATTTCGTTAATGTTCCAGTCTTTGGAAGCATCGGCCGCCGTATGAAAAATCACCGCTTGTTCAATTTCATTTAAAATCATTTCTAGAAAGATTTCTGTCATCCTGGAGGGAGCGGAGCGACCGATAGGATCTCCCTGAATAACCTCTGAACCATGGGATTCTATCGCCTTCGGCTCCAGAATGACAGTGCTGCCTTCCGCCAATTCCAATATTTCTTTTCTCTTCCGATAAATTGACTCTCTGTGCTTATTAATCACATCGTCGTACTCAACCAAGTGTTTTCTGATGTCAAAATTATTGCCCTCAACTTTTCTCTGGGCCGACTCAATGGAGCGGGAAACCATGCCGTTTTCAATCGGCATATCTTCCGGCACTCTTAAAGTGGTCATTAAATTTTTCATGCGGTCGCCGCCGAAAATGCGCATTAAGTCGTCTTCCATGGAAACATAAAATTGGCTGGAGCCCGGATCGCCCTGGCGTCCGGCCCGGCCTCTTAACTGATTATCAATGCGCCTGGCTTCATGCCGCTCGGTACCGATGATATGCAACCCTCCCAGTTCTTTCACCTTGTCGTATTCCTCGCGCCACTTTTCATATTCAGAATTGTCTGATGCTAAATCAGCATTCCTTTCTGACTTCTGACTTCTGACTTCTGACTTCTTTGGCGGTACTCCGCCGAGCATGATGTCCACGCCGCGGCCGGCCATATTGGTGGCGATGGTGACCGTGCCCAGCCGGCCGGCCTGGGCGATGATCTGCGCTTCTTTTTCATGATGCTTGGCGTTTAAAACCTGGGGTGTGATGCCTTCCCGCTCCAGCATCTCGCCTAGAATTTCATTTCGTTCAATTGAAATGGTGCCGACTAAAATCGGCTGGCCGGTTGCGTGGCGGCGCTTAACTTCTTCCACCACGGCCTTAAATTTACCCTGTTCGCTACGATAAACCAAGTCATTAAGATCTTTTCTGGTCATCGGCTTATTAGTCGGAATAACCACTGTTTCCAGCTTGTATATTTTAGAAAACTCTTCGGCTTCAGTTAAGGCCGTACCGGTCATGCCGGATAATTTTTTATACATTCTGAAATAATTTTGAAAAGTCACCGTGGCCAAAGTTTGCGATTCCCGCTGGACTTTGACTTTTTCTTTGGCTTCAATCGCCTGGTGGAGTCCCTCGCTATAGCGCCGGCCATACATCAATCTGCCGGTAAATTCATCAACAATAATCACTTCGTTGTTTTTTACCACATAATCTCGGTCTCGTTTAAATAGCACCCGTGCTTTTAAAGCCTGCTCAATGTGATGCACCTCAGAAATTCCGCCGGAGGTATAGATATTTTCCACGCCCATTAATTTTTCCATTTTAGCAATGCCAGCTTCGCTTAAGGTGGCGGCGCGCATTTTTTCGTCAATATTATAATCTTCGTTTTCCTTAAGCCTCTCCACCAGATCGGCAAATTGAAAATATTTATCCGTTGATTCTTCGGCCGGAGAACTGATAATCAGCGGCGTTCTGGCTTCATCAATTAAAATTGAGTCTACTTCATCAACGATCGCGTAATTCAAACCCCGCTGCACCATTGACGCTAAATCAGGCACCATATTATCTCTTAAGTAATCAAAGCCATATTCGTTGTTGGTGCCATAAAGAATGTCGCAGTTATATGCTTCCTTACGCGGCACCAGAATTAATTTGCTTTCATTATCTGCCCCCTTGATAAAGGGGGTTAGGGGGATTATTCCATTCTGAGCTGAATTATATTTAAACGCCTGCTCATGCGTTATGCACCCCACACTTAACCCAAGAAAACTATAAACCTTGCCCATCCACTCGGCGTCGCGCTTAGCCAGGTAATCATTAACTGTGATTACATGCACGCCTTTTCCTGGCAAAGCGTTTAGATAAGCCGGCAGAGTCGCTACCAGAGTCTTGCCTTCGCCGGTTCTCATTTCCGCGATTTGGCCGTGATGCAATACCATGCCGCCCATAAGCTGAACATCATAATGCCTCTGCCCCAAGACTCTCTTAGCCGCTTCCCTGACCACGGCGAAAGCTTCGGGTAAAATTTCTTTTAATTTTTTTCCCAGGTCTTGCCCCACTTCCAAAGGCCCGTCTCGCCTTAGGCTTGCCGAGGCGGAGGGGTTAAGGGGATTAAATTCACTGCTCACCCCCAACCTTTTTCTAAACTCCGCGGTTTGCGCGCGCAACTCTTCATCGCTCATTGCCTTAAACTTATTTTCCAAAGCATTAATCTGCTCCACGACCGGGCGCAAGGATTTTATTACCTTTTCATTAGGATCACCGAAAATTTTATCGATAATAGACATAAATTATAATGCATATACTACGAATGATATTCGAATACTACAAAAATAATTCGTAGTATTCGTGTGCTATTTGTAGTATTCGAATTACATTATTTGTAGATAAAAATACACGCCTGCCTACCGTCAGGCGGGCTGAAGCGTGTTAAATGATTATAAAAACAGTTTCATTATATAATTAATTAACTAAAAAATCAAGTCTTAAATCTTATACCATCGCCCCTAATTTTACTTTCTTCTTTTTCCTGTCAATTTTTTTATCTTTATATTTTTTTATAACTAAGTCTAAATGATCTTTGACTTTATCAATGGCCTTAAAGACATCTTTTTCGGTTTTTTCCACTCTTAGCAAATCACCGGCCACGACCAAATTGACTTCAGCGCGGTAAATCTCGCCTTTAAGATGATGGTTAGTGGTCTTCTCAACTTCCAGGCGCGCGCTGATAACTTTGAATTTACCCAAATACTTATCCATCATATCCATTTTCAGCTGGATATATTCTTTTAATTTAGGCGTTAATTCTAAATTCGTGGCTTTGATGTTTAGTTGCATAATAATAAGTTTAAAGTGTAAAAATCAAAGTTAAAAATGACAGTTTAAAATGCAAAATTTATTAAATTACAATTTTAAATTTTACATTGTCATTTTACACTTTGAGATTTACATTTTTCATTTTTAGAATATCTTCTCCCAAATATTTTTAAACACATTGCCAAACCTGGAAATATCCCGGAAAGTCACTACCACTACCAATACCATCAGCAGAATAAAACCAATATTATGGATCATGCCTTCAAGCTCTCTTCTTACCGGCCCTCTCTTTATCTTTTCAATGATTAAAAATAAAACTCTGCCACCGTCCAAGGCCGGAAAAGGAAAAAAGTTTATTACCGCCAAGTTGATGGAAAGCAAGGCCGTAAATTGCATGAGATAAATGAAACCCATGCGCGCAACCTGGCCGGTCAGGGTGGCAATACCAACCGGGCCGGACAGATCGGCGGTTACGCCATGGCCGAAAATTAAACCCTTAATCAATTCATAAAAAGCCGTTATAATCGCCCAAATTAATACAAAGGTGGTTATAAAACCCTGCCAAATCGCCAAATACCAGGGATAACGGACAATACCGGTTTCACTTAAAGCTACGCCGATTCCGCCTTTATTGGTTTCGCTTATTAACACCGGCGTAACCAGCTTATCGGTTAATTCTTGGCCGCGCTTTATTTTATAATTCAACTCTTGCCCGATTTTAGAATCCACATAGTTCTTCAATTCCTCAAAATTTAAAAATGTATTATCGTCTATGCTGATAATCGTATCCCCTATTTTCAGTTCAGCCGATTCGGCCGGCGAATCCTTTATAACTTGAACAATCTGAATTTTTCTATCGCTAATCCGGGCGCGCGCGTCTAAACTACTATCTAGCGACTGGGGCAAGCCGACCATAAAACCGGCGATAATTAACGCCATGGCTAAAATAACATTCATCACCACTCCGGCCGAAAGCATAATCGCTCGTTGCCAAATCGGCCGTGAAGCGAAGCTATCCGGCTCATTTTCACCTTCGCCGTTTTCACCTTTAATTTTGACGAAACCGCCCAAGGGCAGCCAATTAATAGAATACACCGTGCCTGGACAATCGGTTACAACTTTACTTCCGAAAATATATTTCCACTTGCCCAGATTATCTTTATAAAATCCAAAGGCTCGGGGCGGAAAGCCGAAACCGAATTCTTCCGCTTTAACGCCGAATTTTCTGGCCATGGCGAAATGGCCGAGTTCGTGGGCGAAGACCAGCACGGAAAGAACTATAATAAAAACGATAATAGTTAAAAACATATAATATTATTAAACAATATGTAGATTAAAATTTGATTAAAATGTTTAAGTTAAATAATAATGACAAATGACTAATGACAAATCAAGTCAAAATGTCAAATTTCAAATGCCAAAAAATTAATTAATTTGTCATTTAGTCATTTGACATTGATTTGACATTTATCATTGGAAATTTGTCATTATACTATATCGTCATAATCTCTTCTTCCTTCTTATCTTTAATCTTCTTCAATTCGTCATTTTTACGGGCGATTTCTTCGTCTAATTCTTTAAGAAAACGAAATTTATCGTCTTCGCTCATAGCCTTGCTCTTAAAGGCCGCCTCAATCAATTCTTTAATTTCATCCCTGGTCTGCCTTAAAGAAATTCTGGAAACTTCCATTTTCTCGCTTAATTTTTTAACCAATTCATGGCGATTTTCCTCGGTTAACTGCGGCACCACCAGCCTGATTTTTTCACCTTCATTAACCGGATTTAATCCCAAATCGGCCGCCACAATGGCTTTTTCAACATCTTTAATAATGCTCTTATCCCAAGGGGTGATGACGATGCTGCGCGCTTCAGGAATACTGATGCCGGCCAGCCCCGCCAACGGCGTCTTAGTGCCGTAAGCTTCAACTAAGATCCCGTCTAAAATTGACGGATTGGCCCGCCCGGTTCTTAGGCCGGAGATGTCTTTCTTAAAAAAATCAAGAGTTTTGGCTAAATCATTTTGCTTGGCTTGAATGTATTGATTCATAAATAGACATTAGATTAGTTAATAATACTATTTCTTTAATTGTCTGGTTGTTAAATAAATAATACTGGGATTTTTCTGGTCAATCAGCAGCTTCAAGCCCGCCCGGCTGGTTGGCAATTTCATTGAATTCCAAGTCTTGCCGCCGTCCAAGGAGCGATAAAAAGTTGTATCAGTGGCATAATAAATTTCATTGGCATCAAGGGGGTTGACCGCGATGGCATTTATTATCACCGCTGTTTTCGGAGTAGGGGTTATTAATTCAATTTTTGACCAGCTGTCGCCGTAATCAGTTGATTTCAATAAACCATATTTAGTGGCTAAAAAAATGATTGGCTGCGCCGCCTTAGTCATAGTCCAATCGCGGAAAGCCTTGCCGCCCTTGAGGTCCTTTAACTTATCTTCAAGGCTGACCCAGTTTAAACCCGAATCCACGGAACGAAAAATACCGCCGGCAGTAGCCGCGAATATATTCTTATTATCGGCCGGACTCATCATTATCTTGCTGACTTGGCCGCTAAACCGATATAAGGTTTTCCAATTATCTCCCTGGTCAGAACTCTTAATGATCTCTCCGCGGGAAGTGCCGATATAAATATTATGGCTGTTGCCGCTTTCAACGGCCAAGGTGGTGATGGCTACTTTTAAAGCAGTGTCAAAATATATTACCGACCAATTACGGCTGCAATCAATTGATTTATATACTTTATTGGCTACGGTGGCATAGAGAATGCATTTATTGTTCGGGTCAACCGCAATATTGGCGACGCTGACTTTTCCTAAAGTCCTGGCGAATTGCCAGCTTTCTCCGCCGTCATAGCTATAGAATAAGCCGTTGCCCGCGCTGCCGGCGTAAATTGCTTTGTTATCTTGAGGATCAGAAGCTAGCGAAATAATATCCAGCGGAGCAAAACTTTGCTTGGCGCCGACCGTTAAAATCGCGGTTTTTTGCTGCCAATTGGTTCCTTTATTCATGGATCTGAATAACCCGCCGTCAAGGGCGTTGCTTGAACTACTGCCGGTACCGGGGCCGAGATTGATAGAGCAGGCGGACAAAGTTAAAGTCATCAACAAGATTGAAAGTATTAATTTTGAAAAAATAATTCTTTTCATAAATTATGATATAATTTTTAAATTTTTAATTTTATAATTTTTAATTAATTTTCAATAAATTAATATTTAATTTTTAAATAAGTCTTTTAATTAAAAGCGTCTTTGTTTAAGAATTTAAGTATTAAAAATTAGATATTATTTAAAAATTACAAAATTAAAAATTCTTTAATCATATGCTTACCGCCACATTCTCTAGCGCCAGCTTAGGATTAACATTTACGCTTATATATTCTTTAGCTTGTTTTAAGGAGCTTATTAAATTTAAAAGTGATCTTAATTTCAATTCATTTTGTAAGCCTGCCAGTTCCTTATCAAAAGCTTGATACTGAACTAAATCGGCCAGACCTAACTCTTTAATTACCTGATCCCTGGCCAAGCCATGCCAGATGTCAATAATTTCACCAGCCGACTTAACTGATTCTTGACCCGAAGATTTCGTCCCGATAATTTGCTCAATCGCTTTAAGGCGCTCGTTAATATCCCGGCTTAAAAGGCCGACGAAAGACTGCGCCCGGTTTTTATAATTTTTATAATACTCTTTATCTTCCAAAAATTTTAACGCCAGAGCCGGACGACCGGCGCATAATCTTGAAAAATTTTTAGCTTGGCTTCTGGAAGCTCCGTGATTCTTCATTAAATCGTCATAAATAGCCTCGCTCTTAACCGGCTGGAACCTTAAAATCTGACTGCGTGAAATAATGGTTTTTGGCAATACTTCAAATGCAGTTACGGTTAAAATTATGATGACTTTTATTTTCGGTTCTTCCAGGGTTTTTAATAAAGCGCTGACCGCGCTTTCGTTTAAATTTTCCGCGCCTTTAATGATGCCGATTTTATATGAATTAAAAAATGAACTCAGGCTCAAACTTTTTATAAACTCTCTGATTTGATCAATTGAAATATTTTTTTTATCCGCCGCTTTCTTGATTAAATAAATATCGCTATGAATGCCTTTGGCCGCCTGCCGGCAAGCCGAACATTTTCCGCAAGGCAAGGCAGAGCGATCTTTAGCCTGGCAAACCAGGCTTTTGGCGAAAAAATGGGCGGCCGTAGTCTTGCCGATATTAGCCGGACCGGTAAAGATATAGCTGCCGGAAATATTTTTATTACGCAAACTCTTTGTTAAAAACTCAAAAATATGGCTATTGCCCACCAATGGCCAATCTGATTTGCTTATATTCTTTTCCATGATTAGATTATAACTTTTTAATAAACAAAAGTCAAAATATGATATTATTGACTTTTTCATCCAAAATTAGTATTATTGTGGCATGAATTCAAATCTTAAAAAACTCGTTTTATTGGGAGGCGACCTGATGGCCTTGTATTTTTCCTTATATTTAACCCTGGCGATAAGATATTGGGGAAATTTTACCGAGACAATCTGGTCAAATCATTTTTGGCCGTTTACCATAATCTTTGCTCTATGGATCATAGTTTTTTACATCTCTGACCTATACAGCCTCGGCTTGGCGGTGAATAATCTAAAATTTTATCAAGCCAGCGGACGGGCCTTGGTTATCGCCGGCTTAATTTCGTTTGCCTTCTTTTACCTTTTGCCTCAAATCGGCATTGCTCCTAAAAGAAATTTATTTATCTATGTCGTTATCTTCGCCACCTTATTCTATCTTTGGCGCTATTTTTATAATTGGTCGCTGAAATCGTATCTGCCTAAAAATAACATCGGCATTGTCGGCTACAATAACCTGGTCGCTGAAATCGTTAACGAATTCAAGCAAAAGCCCCACCTGGGTTATAAGATCGCTTTCATAGTGGACGACAAAAACCTTGATCAAGCGCCGGGCATTAAACCGATCTCGGAGTTGGGAAAATTAATTCGCGATAGTAGATTAGACACTATAATTCTTTCTCACGACCCGCATCAATCGGAAAATCTAAGAACCACCTTATTCAACTATCTGCGCTATAAAATTAATTATGTCAGCTTGCCTAATTTTTACGAAGCCATCACCGGCAAAATCCCCCTGGATACCATAAATCAGATGTGGTTTTTAGAAAATTTAAATGAAAATAATAAAATTTGGTTTGACCGCGTCAAGCTGGTATATGACTTTATTTTAGCTTTACTTATTTTTATCATAACCGCGCCTATCTGGCTGGTTATCGCGCTAATTATTAAATTAGAAAGCCGGGGACCGATCTTTATTATCATGGAGCGGTTAGGCAGAAATAATAAAATTTTTAAATTAATAAAATTCCGGACCATGAGAGAAGAAGGCAACGACCGCTCTCCCACGCGCGCCAACGACCCGCGCATCACCAGGTTCGGCCATTTACTTAGAAAATCCAGGATTGATGAACTGCCTCAAGTGATAAATATTTTGCTCGGCGAAATGAGCTTCGTCGGCCCCAGACCGGAACGGCCGGAGTTGTCATGCGATTTAGAAAACCAAATCCCCTTCTACGGCCAAAGAACCTTAATCAAGCCCGGGCTAACCGGTTCGGATCAAATTTCCGGCGAATATCACTCGCCATCTTGCGAAGACAGTTTGAAAAAATTACAATACGACCTCTTCTATATAAAAAACAGGTCAATTTATTTGGACCTGTCGATAATTTTAAAAACGGTGGCCACGGTAATTTCCAGACAAGGCGTGTAGAGTTTATCAAAGTTTGGTTTGTACTGTATTAAATCGGACAAAGAAATTTATTTTTCGCTTAGACAAAATTTGGGGCTCCTCGGTGCCTGCCTCGGAGCTGAAAAAGATAACTGGCGTTTTATTAAAATTATTTTTACTGCCTAATTATTTAACCAACGCACGACTTGAAAAGCTTCGGCATATCTGAGACCGACTTCCAGTCCCCGGTATTGGGCAAGAATTTTTATGCCTTCTTTAGATCTCGAGTGGGGGTAAGGCCTAAGTTCTTCTCTGTACATTTCCACGGATTTTATTTTTTTATCAATAAAATTACTTATATCGTTATAAAAAGTAGGACAAAACATCTTATTTTTCTTTTTGGCTTGCCATTCGGTAGAAGATAAAACCTCAAAAGCCAAAATCTTTTTAACGAAAAAATCCGGCTGCGGCCGGCAAGCGGTTATGACCGCTTTATATGTCAGCTGATGGTCAATATTCAAATCTTCGCCGAAGTGAGTATAAATTACATTCGGCTTTACGCTAAAGATTATCTTTTCAACTATTTTAACAATCTCCAGAAGAGGTAAAGAGTCAAATTTATTATCAGGCAAAGCTTCTAGAATTACTTTTATAGCACCCAATGTTTTCGCCGCTTCGTTAGCCTGATCAGCTCTCTTTTTGATGTCGGGGGCGCTAGCCCCTCTAGAGGTTACGCCATCGCCTAAGAGCAAGATGCTTACCCGGTCGCCGGCTTGAGCATGTTTTGCAATCGTTCCGCCAGCCCCCAAAACCTCATCGTCCGGGTGGGCGGCGACTATTAATACATTATTCATATAATTTTATTTTAATAATAAATCTTTTTTTGTAATATTATCTGACATTAAAATTTCTAAGCTTTTATCCCCTTCATTAAATAATAAATCAATAATACTCATATAAGGCAAAAAGTCTTTCCCTGCCTGTTTATATTCCGGATGTTTATAATCTTGAAAGTATATCTTTATACCGGCTTGAGCAAATTTTCTTGCTTCAGCATAGTCCCTGCCTAAAGCTCCAAAAATATAAGTATCGGCTTTTAGCTTTTTGCACATATCCAATACTAATTCGGATTTATAGCCTTGAAAATTTAATTCCGACGCCCTGAAATAATCTACTTTAATTCCCAGCATGGTCAAAAACCACTTAAGCATTGATTCGTTCAAATCACTTAAATATTGCCAATCACTTTTATATACCCCTTCAAGATACGGCGCATACTTATCAAAAAACGGCGCCTTTTTATAATTTAGATAAATGGATTTCCAATGCTTCTTGCGCCAACCGATTGAATTATTAATCTCAATTTCCCTGATTTTTTTCTCGCGATAACCTTTATTTAAAACCGGCACGGTAAGCCAGGTTCCGCCATCTCCGATCTTAATCTTGCTCCGATTATTATAATCCTTAATCTGATATTGGACATCGTTAAAATAGCAAAATGCATCACTCAAAGCTATTTTATGAAATAAGCCCAGCCAAGGGAGATAGACGGGTTGATGAGCGGTGAGTATCATAAATTTATTTCTAATAAGGCCCGCTTTATTTTATCAACCTCCACGGTTGATAAGGAGGGATAAATCGGCAGCGACAAGGCAGTCTTGGCAATCTTTTCGCTAACCGGAAAATCTTTCGGACTCTGCTTTAAGTAACGGTGCAATAATTCGTAAGTCTCTATAGGCACAATCGTTTTAACGCCATGTTTAATTAGATAATTTTTTACTGCCTTAGCTTTACCGGTTTTAAGCAAAAAACGATAATAATTAGACTGCCCGCCTTCGCTTTCGATTGGCCAATATTTATTTTCCGATACTGCCTTTTTGTAAACTGCCGCAATTTGTCTGCGTCTTTTCAAAAATCCGGGCATTTTTTTTAACTGCTCCCTACCTATGGCAGCCTGTAAATCGGACATCTTAAAATTAAATCTTGGTCTATAATCACGGCGACAATCAAACTCTCTATAATCCCTTATTTTATTTATTAAATTTTTATTTTTTGAATAAACCAGGCCGCCATAACCCGTGGTTATGACCTTTGAGGCGTAAAATGAAAAAACCGCTACTCGACCGAAGCCGCCTACCGCTCTTCCTTTCCAGCGCGAACCCAGCGCCTGAGCGCAATCTTCAATTAAGGGAATGCCTAAATTAATAAATTTATCCAGGTCGGACGGGTAACCGAAAGTATGAGTAATAATAATGGCTTTAGTTTTTTTATTTATTTTTTTTATGGTTTCGGAATAAGAAATATTCAAATCTCCTTCATTTATATCTACTAAAATCGGTTTAGCGCCGGCCAAAAAGATAGCGTTTAACACAGCTGAACAAACGTAAGTCGGTACTATCACTTCGTCACCCTTTTTAATATTTAAACCATATAATGCCAAATATAAGGCGGCGGTACCGCTGGCGACGGCAACGGCTTGGCTGTCTTTTCCGCCGAGATAGCGGCTGAATTCATTTTCAAATTTTAATACCTCTTCGCCTTGTGCTACCCAACCGTTATTCATTACTTTGGCTGAAGCCGAAATTTCTTCTTGACCTAGGCTTGGCTGATTATGTTGTATAATTTTTGATTTCATTTTATTTTTTAGCGATTATTATATATTCGTCATATTGCATGAAAGCATGTTTTTTATCGTAAATTTCATTTAAAGTGTGGCGGATTATATTTTGAATTTTAAATTTACTAAATAATGTTTTTATCTCCTTTAGATTAGTAAAGTGGGCAGCGCCGGCGTTACTGAAACTTGTGCCAATTGTAAAATCATTATAAGTATTCAGCTCAATTTTTTTACCATACTTTATATCCGGATGATAATTATTATACATAAAACTAATAAATAGTCCGCCAACCTTTAATTTTCGATAAACCTGATCAACCGCCTCTTTTATAGTTGCGTATTCATTGGCGTAAACACTTTCGCGGTCCAAAACGCAATTAAAAAAATTATCCTTAAAAGGCAAATTTAAAAAATCACCTTGAATAAAATTTCCTTTAAGTCCTAAACTTTTAAATTTCTCGCGGCAATGCTTAATCGCGGTGATTGACCCATCTATACCATAAACTGAAAAACCGTTTTCAGCAAAAAATTTCGCGTGATTGCCTGCTCCACATCCTAAATCTAGCATGCTAATTTTTTTTCTTTCATTTATGGGTATAGAAAAAAAATTCTTGGCGATCAAGCTCACTACCAAATCGTAAGGATAATTGTTTATTTGCCTACCCTTAGAATATATTTTTTTTTCCCAGGTTTGATTAAAACTTTTCATTTATTAATTTTTACCGCTATTATAATAATTATTTTTCACAACAAAAGGGTTGCCAACTACTAAAGAATAAGGAGGAATTTTACACGACTTAGCGATGATGGTGCCGGCGGCTACTACACTGTGATGGCCGATATTAACTCCGCCGCCGATAAAAGAGTGGGAACCGACGAAGACATTATCTTCCAAAGTAATATCCTTTCTTTGAATTTCTCTTTCCAGCCCAATAGTTTTTTTATGCGAATCGGCCGCGTTAATGCTGACGAAGGAGGCAATATCGCAGTTATCCCCTATTTTTACTCTAGCTCCTTTGGCGTTAACTTCGGACATCAGCCCGATATACACATTTTTGCCGAATTCCGGTTTACCGCCGATATAGACCAGGGGGTGAAATTCATTTACCGGCATACCGATAAGTTTAGCGATTATTTTTTTAATCATATTATTTTATGTCAGCTTTTGTAAATATATAACCTAGCTTATAATTTTTTTTAGCGATCCTGCCGATTAACTTTGGCAAATACTTCGGCGGTAATCCTGCGCCCGGCCTTTTAACATCTAAATCTTCGGCATTGATTTTTTGGCCTATTCTTATCGGCTTAACGGCGACAATGCTACGACGGGCGATGTTTTTTATGGCTTGCTCTGCCTTTGATAAAATCAGTTGTGGATTACCCGGCATCTTCTCGGCTTCACGCACTCGGCGGACTAGTTCGGACAGCTCTTTCGGATCGGCGGCGAACCAATGATCCGGACCGGGTAAATTATGATTTAAAGTAAAATGTTTTTCTACCATTACTGCGCCCATAGCCGCGGCCACTGCCGCCGCGGTTGAACCCTGGGTGTGGTCAGAAAAACCTATCAGGCAATCTTTGAAAGTGCTTTGCAGGGTTTTAATTTGAGCCAAATTCGCTTGCTGGGACGGGGTCGGATAAAGCGAGGTGCATTTTAGTATAACAATTTTATTATTACCGGCCTTCTTTATGGTTTTGACTGCATCCTTAACTTCATCTAAATCAGCCATGCCCGTGGAAATAGCCATGGGCTTGCTTTTGCTCGCATAATACTCGAGCATAAATAAATTGGTCAGGTCGTCCGAACCGACCTTCACCAGCGGCATTTTTAGATTATCGCACAAATAATCAACGGCTTTAAAGCTATTATCCTGGGGTGTGGAAAAAATAATAATGCCGGTTTTTTTGGCAAAATTAAATAATTCTTTCTGCCTTTCGTAATTTAGCTCATAACGCTTAAACATCTTATACTGGGATTCGGTAACCGTCTTGCCTTGGCTTTTATAAGTATAAGTCAATTTTTTATTGCCTACAAAATCCTCCGTGGTAAAAGATTGGATTTTTACCGCGTCGGCTCCGGCTTTCTTAGCCGCTATAATCATTTTTTTAGCTAAAGCCAGGCGGCCATTATGGTTTAAACCTAGTTCGGCCACGATGAAAACCGGTCGTCCGTTGCCTATTGTTTTATTGCCTATTTTAATTTCCATAGTGACGATAATTACCCTGCGGCAGAGACCGCAGTGTTAAATGATTATTTAAAATTATATGTTCCCGCCCTAATTTGCTTGACGCCCTTTTTCTCTAAAGCGATCCTCTCTTTCATTGTCTGACTCGCATAAGCCCGATCAATTATTTTTTTCCATTTCTTTTCGCCATATTTTATGGTTACAGCCTCTGCAGAAATAAATTTTATCGTTGCGCTTTTTAAATTTTCCAGTCCCGGAGCCGTTGCTAGCATCGCTTTAATTCTTTTAAAATGATGCTGATTGGATATAATCGAGATTTCTTTAATTTTTATTTTTTTTAAAACATTTATTAAAGCTTTTAGCTGTTCATAGGTATTGCCCGACTTCGTCTCAATGGCAATTTTTCCGGCAGGAACGCCTAAATCAATTAACTCCCGCTTGATTACCTTCGCCACAGGCGGTGATCCAGAAATATTCTTTAATTGGCCTCGGCCGCCTAAAACAATAATAGACGCATCATTGTTGTCTCTATATAAATAAGCGGCCGCTAAAACTCTCAACCGATCCCCGCTTATACCGAAATTATCGCCTTCGTCATAATTGGTTGTCCGCCAAGTGCCGGCATCATTTACTAAAGCTCCCCCTAAAACAAAAATTACTTTTTTACCGGCCTTTACCATAAAATTTATTAAGTCAGTCTGACAAACTTAGTATGCGCCACCGGCCCCTCCAATAATTTCTCTTCATTATTTTTCTTTACCGCCTGTTTAATTATGGCAAAAACTTCCTCAGCTGCTCGTAAATATTTTTTGGCCTGCTCTTCTTTTAGGGCATAACTTATATCGATGCTGCCGTTGGCTAAAAAACCGCGTTTTAGCATTTCTTGAGTAAACAACGTCATTACTGCTTGGCTAGCCGAACCGTAATTAAAAGAAAAACAAATCAGTTGGGGAAAACCGGTTATTTCCAGCTTGACTCCCGATTTTTCTGCCAGTTCGTTGAGGCCATTCTTAATTTTAAAGCCGATTTTTTCTAGATGTTCAGGCACTTTTTTATCTTTCATTTTCCTAATAGTCGCCAAAGCCGCGGTCGGGCCGATGCGCTCGCTCCAGGAGGAACTGGAAATAAATGAATCCTGGGCCGCTTGCATAACTTCGCTCTTACCTATAATCGCGGCCATAGGATAACCGTTGCTCATGCCCTTGGCAAAGACAGCAATATCAGGATTAACGCCGTATTTTAGATGCGCGCCGCCTACCAAGAATCTCCAGCCAATTGTCACTTCATCAAAAATTAATACCGCGCCGATTCTATCAGCGATTTTTCTGACTTTTTCTAAAAATCCATTTTTCGGCTCATGGTCTCTCGTCGGCTCCATAACGATAACGCCGATGTCATTATTTTCAGCTATGATCTTTTCCAGCTCATCCAAATTATTATAATTAAACGGGATGGCAGTGCCGATCAGGGAGCGCGGCGTACCCTTAGGCTTAAGCCCGGGCAATAAATGGCCGTCTAAATTTTTATCATTGGCTAAATTAGCCGCCAAATACCAATCCTGCCAGCCATGATAGCCGCAAAAAGCGATTTTATCTTTGCCGCTGTAAGCTCTCGCAATTCTAACCGCCACGGCCATGGCTTCCCCGCCGCCCCGAGCATATCTCACCATCTCGGCCCAAGGATGAAGGTGGCAAAGCAGTTTTGCCAATTCAACTTCTTCCGGCGCATTCAAAGTGGATACATTGCTTTGTTTAATCGCCTTTATCACCGCCTTGTTCACCTCTTCATCCGCATATCCTAAAATACTGGCGCCGATACTGGCGCAAGTATCAATATATTTATTGCCGTCCAAATCCCAGACATAAACTCCCTTGGCTTTCTTGAAATATGACGGCCAATTATCAGGCAAAAACAGTTCGGCGCGCTTTGATAACAATTGCGAACCGCCGGGAATTATTTTTTTGGCTTGGCGCCAGAGCGCCTGGCCCTTTTTAAGGTTTTTTAAATTTACCATGTTTTTTCTTATTGCTTAAATATATTTTATCGTTTTCCAGCATTTTAAACGTGCCTTCGTTTCTTTTAATATGCATATTCTTAATCATTATCTCCGGATGCTTAGTTAAAACGGAAATGTATTTTAAATAACCGTCGGTAATTTTACAATTTTCAATTAAAAATTTTACTACCTCTAAATCTTCCGGATTATCTACTGTCAGCCTAAAATGCGGCCAATCGTATTCGGATGATAAATAATATTTTTTAAATTTATTCTGGCGAAAAATATATTCATTGACGCCTTCGCGATCGGAGGGTAGCTCCGCCTTTAGCGCCGCTTCATGCAAAACACTGGCTTTAAAAATTTCTACGTCCATACCGTCGGGATATGACTCTTTTCCGGTTTTAACATTGCTGGCGTAATCACCGCCAGTTTTTTCAAATAATGTTATAATTTCGTCAGTTACAACTGGGTCAATTAGTGGGCAATCACCGGTTACTCTAATTATATTATCATATCGAGGATAAACCAAGGAGCAACGGTAATAGCGATCCAGCACATCGTCCTCGGAGCCGCGGAAGCAGTCAACGCCAATTTTCTTGCATAGCTTTTCAATTTTGTCATTCTGCTTTTTAATCGAGGTGGCAACTACAATTTTATCAATTTTTTTTGCTAAAGCAAGACGCTGTAATTGATATTCAAGCAAGGTTATACCGCGGACCTTCATAAGAACTTTGCCCGGCAGCCTAGTTGACCCCAGGCGGGCCTGGATTATGCATAAATTTTTTACTTTCCCCATAAATTTGGCGAAATTATTTTCTTATCGGTATCGGCAAACTCTATTCTTAACTCGTCGGCGCATTTTCCGTAATAAATGTCTTGCTTGGCGATATCAATGCATTCGGCCAGCTGATTCATATCATCAACGCCCAAGACTACATAATCAATACTTTCGTTACTCAGAGAAAATCTTAAGGCGGCCTGCTGTCTGGTTAAATCATATTTTCCAATAATTTTATCTAATTTGCTTAAATAAATTTTAGCTGCGGCCAAAGCCTGCGGAATTTTTTCTTCCGGCATGAAAAATAAACCCTGTAAGTATGTACTGCGAGCGAAAACTGTTTTACCATTTCTCTTTGCCAGTTTAAAAAAATCCGTTTTATCCAAACGCTGGTCGAAAATATTATAAGGCACCTGGATATAATCAATCTCTTTTATTTTAGCGGCATGAATCGCGTCCGCTTCCTCATAAATGGAAACGCCGATATTTCTAACCAGCCCCTGTTTTTTAAAACCGTGCAAAATATTAACGATTTTATCCTCTCTGACATGTTCAGGATTGTGTAAGAGATAGCCGTCTACGTATTCGCTGCCTAATCGCTTTAAAGACTCGGCTAAATTTTTCGTAATAATTTTTTCTATTTTATCCGGAGGTTCTCCAGTGATATCGGCGTTTAACTTGGTAATTATTTTAATTTTTCCTGCCAGCCCCCGGCTTTTTGTAAATTCACCTAATATTTCTTCCGCCTCGCCATAAGCGTTGGCCGTATCAAAAATCCGAACACCCTTTTCGTAAGCAAAATCAATCATGGCCAGAGATTTTTCCCGTGACGGTTTGCCGACGGGATTATTTATCCCATAATCCAGGCCGAATTGAACTGTTCCCAGGGCTAATTTGTTTAATAAATTATTCATTTTTAATAGTCATGATTATTTGATCCATAGACCTGCCATTATGTCTAATCTCTTCTTTATTTATTTTATCAACTTTAAAACCGATTTTTTCATAAACTTTTAAGGCAACCAAATTATCTGCTATAACGCCAAGCTCCAATATGACCAATTTTAATTTATTGAAAGCAAAATCAACTATTAATTTTGTAGCCTCGGTTGCCAGGCCTTTACCCCAATAATTTTTATCCCCGATTAAAATGCCGAAGTCGGCTGATTTTTTCCGCCAATCGATCGTCTCTAATTTTAAATTGCCGATATGCCAATGGTTAGACTTAATAAAAATACCAAAAAACAGACAATTATCGTCAGCTAATTTTTCAGCGATATAATTTTTAAGCTCTTGAATAGTTGCATTTTTAGTTACTAAGTATTTGTTTACTTCCGCGTCATTCAGCCAGCCGGAGTAATCGGCGGTGGCGTTTTCCTCCTTCAATATTTTTAAATATATTCTTTTACCAATAATTAAAGCTGAATTATTTTTAAATTTTTTAATTATCTTTTCTGTCATAGTAACTTTTAATTTTATCGCAAATAAATTTAACTTCGGATGACTTGAGGCCGACATAGCAAGGCAAAGTTATGCAGGAGCTATGATAAATTTCTTCATCAGCCAATTTAACGTCTCGATACCCGTTGGCCCGGTAATAGGGGTGAGAATAAACTGCCGGATAGTGAAAATTAACTCCTACGCCCTGGCTTTTTAAATAAGCCGATAACTTATCCCTGTCTTTCGGGTCAACCGTTCTTATAACATAAATATGCCAGGCGGAATAATTATTTTTTAATTCCTGAGGTAAAATTATCTCTTTTACTTCCCGTAATTCTCTCTCATACCAACTAACAATTATATGCCTCTGCTTAATGAACTGATCGGCTTTCTTTAACTGGCTTAAACCAAGGGCTGCCTGAATATCGGTCAGGCGGTAATTAAAACCCATTTCGATCATGACGTTTTTGCCTGTCTTATCTTTATAAATACCGTGGCTTCGTAAAAGCCTGAGCTTATCATAATAATTTTTATGATTAGTTATGATGGCGCCGCCTTCGCCGGTAGTAATGCTTTTTACCGGGTGAAAACTGAAAACCGTCATATCAACTCCGAGTGAACCAAGTTTTCGATTATTATATCTGGCACCCAGGGCATGGCAGGCATCTTCGATTACTTTCAACTTATTTTTTTTGGCAATTTTTATTATTTTATCCATTTCGCATGGCTGTCCGGAAAAATGAACCGTTATAACCGCTTTAGTTTTACCGGTAACCAATTTTTCAATTTTAGTTTCATCAATATTATTAGTATCCAGCCTGATATCGCAAAATACCGGCTTAACTCCAAAAACCATAAGCATATTCGAAGTTGCGGCGAAAGTATTAGGAGTAGTGATTACTTCATCTCCTTTTCTAAGGCCAGCCGCTAGATAAGCTAAGTGCAAGGCGGCCGTACCATTGGAAACGGCCACGGCATATTTCGCACCGCAATATTTAGCCAAGGCCTTTTCAAATTCTAAAACCTTCGGGCCCTGGGTAAGCCAATTAGATTTCAAAACCTTTACTACTTCGTCTATATCCTTTTTATCTATAAATTGGTGGCCGTAAGATATCATAATGTATCTACTATTTTTTTAATCCTTTAATAATTTTATTTAACTGTTTACCCGTTAACCAGTCATTATTGGTGTGGCTTTCGTAACAGAAATCCGGTTGCATTTCTTTTCCTAACTCGCGATATTTTTGGTAAGCATCGGGAAACAAATTATAGCATTCACTTAAAATAACATAGTAATCACCCAATTCTACCGTATGTCTAGCCTCTTCTTTCGATAATAGCATTTCATGTATTTTCTCTCCCGGTAATATGCCAATGGTTTTTCTTTTTACACCCGGTTCGACCGCCTCAAACAAATCAAGCAGTTTCATGCTGGGTAATTTGGGAATAAAAATTTCGCCTTTTTCCATATTTTCTAAGGCAAACATTACCAGTTTAAAGCTTTGCTCCAGCGTAATCCAAAATCTAGTCATTCTTTTGTCGGTGATGCCTACCGGCTGATGGGTTAAAAGTTTGTCTACGACACTACCTCGGCTGCCGATAACATTGCCGTAACGAACGCAGCTGAATTTAGTTTTACCGCCGGAATAAGAATTTCCGCTGATAAATAATTTCTCGGCGCAAAGTTTCGTTGAACCATACAAACTGGTCGGTTGTGCGGCCTTATCGGTAGAAATTAATATAACCTTATCTACTCCCTGGTCAATAGACGCGTCAATTACGTTTTGACTGCCCAAGATATTGGTTTCCACGGCTTCAAAAGGGTTATATTCCATGGTGGTAACCTGTTTTAAGGCGGCCGCATGAACGACTATATCAACGCCATTTAAAGCACGCTCTAACCGGTGTAAACTTCTGACGTCGCCGATAAAAAACCTTAGCCGTTGGTCATTTTTCAATTCTGACTGCATCTGCGATTGCTTAAGCTCATCCCGGCTAAAAATAATGATTTTTTTGGCTTGGGAATTTTTTAATAAATACTTGACGAAGCTTTTACCGAATGACCCGGTTCCGCCGGTAATTAATATGATTTTATTTTTTAAAACATCGGTTGACATAAATTATTTAAGTAATTATTTAATTATTTAAAATTGTTTTTGCCTGTTAATTTCCCGCCTAATTATCAAAATATATTTATTACTCTATTTTTTATCAACTACTTTATAATTAATCGTTTTAATCAGTGTTTCGGCCGACAAGCATAAATTTAATTTATCGGAAATTCGTTGTAAATGCTTTTTTACTTCATCCTGAAATTCATCGTCCGCCATTTTAGTTAAATTAATTCTTAAATCCTGGCGATCCCCCATTGAGAGAAGATACGCTTCTTCGTCTTTCACCAGCCCCTTTTTAACAATATAATCGTACATGGGCGTGCCCGGCTGAGGCAAAAGATAACCGGTACTGGGATAAATACCCAGCTCTAAACATAAATCCATGGTTTGTTTAATGGTTTCTTTAGTCTCCGGCGGATAGCCGAAAACCAGACTGGTCCAGCTGATAATCCCGGCCCTATCTAGAAGTTTTTTCTGGGTAATAAAATCGTTAATATTCAGCCGTTTATTCATGACCTTTAAAATTTCCTGGTTAGCTGATTCTAACGAATAGCCTAACCCGATGCAACCAGATTCTTTTAATCTCTTAAGTAATGGCAAGTCAGCTTCCGTGTTGAAAAGATTAGAACGGCAATCGGCCAACCAAAAAAAAGTTAATTTTTCACTCAATATCTTATCAACGAATTCTTTTACACTCTCTTTGGTCGGAAAAGACAGCTCATCATTAAAAAATATGCTATTTACCCCATATCTTTTCTGCAACTCTTTTATTTCAGCAATAATTGAATCAACCGAACGATGCCGGTAGGGGTAGGCCTGAAAAACCTGATAGCAAAAAGTGCAGCGGAAGGGACAGCCTCTGGCGGTGTTGATTAAAAAAGGCCTGACTTTTTCCTGCGGCAGAGGAAAAGATGTGGAAGCTAATTTCATTTTTTCAATATAGGACTCCATGTCAAAACTTTCCCAATCAGGAAATGGTAGGGCGTTAATATCCACCACTTCAGATCGCCTGGGATTATTAAATATTTTTTTTCCTTTTTTATACCAAATCCCTCTAACTGATTCCAGCGTCTGGCCTTGGCTTAATTTATCAAGAACTTCCACGATAGTTATTTCGCCTTCTCCCATAACCGCAATATCTGCCTCGGTTTTTTCCAATAATATACTGGGAATTGAATCCGCTACCGAATTACCGACGACTATCACCGCTTGCTTATTTATTTTCCTGATAATGGCGCTTAACTCTTTAACCATTTTATAGCCTGTTACGATGCAGCCTAAAAGCACGACGTCAAAATCTTGATTTTTTAAAAATTCTTCAATTTCCGCGTCGGTTTTTCTGTCTTTATCTAAATCCAGAAGCTCTAAATTATACCCGGCGCGGCGAACCGCTCCGGTTATATATGATAAACCCAGGGGAAATAAAATTTTTTCCATATACGGCCTTAAGCAAACATTTATCGCTAAAATTTTCAATTTATTCATAAAATAACTTCTACAATTAATTTAACCGCGGCTGGCAGAGGCATTGTATTATTTTTCTTAAAATTTAATAATTTTAAGAAAAATACTCAAATTTCGTCTTAAGCGAGAAGGCGATATCCTTGCCTCTGCCATTTTTATGTGCCATTGATAACTTTTTTCAGCTCTTGATTTATAATCTTTATAATCTCTTTTGCGCTTCCCGGCTCCGCCAATTTATCAAGCGGACCTTTAATGCTGGATAACTCTAAACACTTAAGATAATTAATCACCGATTGATTATCCTGGGAATAACCGCTTTCAATTTTTTTTAAGGCCGATCGGCACGATAGAACGCCATCTATTTTGAATATTCCGGGGTAATCGTTGTACCAGGCGCTGCCGAAAATCAACGCCGGTTTATGGCGGAGAATCGCTTCCCAGCCGACCGAGCCGGTCACTGTCGCTACAGCTTGCGACTGATTAATCAGAGAAAAACTGTTAGTTTCGATGGGAATTAATTGAACGTTATTTATTTCGACGAGTTGCCGGTAATAACCGGGAAAGCGATAGCCATTATAATTTAAACCCAGCGCCAGCCATTGACCCGGATGCTCCTTAACATAAATAATCCAGTCTTTAGGCAAAGCCGCCGATAAGGTTTTAACCAAAAATATTTGACTGACGAAAACCCCGCCCTGCGGACTGGTATTGCACTCCGGCTGATAATGCAAAGGCACGTAAATAAACTTCTTGGAAAAATCCGGAGAAGGATTATAATAACGGCGATAGTCTTTTCGGATATTATTGAAAAACAATTTTTTAAAATATGAAAATACTCTTTTGGCAAAAGTAAAATCTGCTATGCTTTTAAGCCCCAACCTAATTTTTAAAATAACCTGGCGTTTAAAATTATGTTTTTTTAAGACCTCTCTAAAATACTCCGGGGTAGCGTCGTGATCGTCATTGGCATAATATTCCAGATAAGCCTGCAGATCTCTGTCTAAATCATTTAAAGCAAAATTTTTGCCGCGATTTTTTATTAATTCTTCCTGAAGCACCCGGCTTCCCTGCCAAAAATCATTATACCAAACTAGCCTGTCAAGATCGGTTATATGCTGGAGAATAAGCGTTTTTATATTAAGCATCCGCGCCAGCTCAAATATCAAATAGCTATAACCCGGGTGCGGAACTGAAGAAAAAACAATCGCTTCGGGTTTATATTTGTTTAGCACTCCGTGCCAATAACCTAATAAATTATAATAGACAAGTTTTCGTTCATCCACGCCCATTTTCTCAAAATGCTTATTCATCATGGTGATAATGATAGATTCAACATCAGCCAGCTTTTTTATCAACTCCTCTCCGGGCGGATCAAATTTTGCTTCGGTCAGCTCTTTGGGGGGTACGCCGACCCAAGCATCCCAATGGTCGTGAAAAATAATCCCGGGGAATTTATCTTCTTTTTTCCCGGTGCCCACTAAATAAACCACCTCATGGCCGCTTTGTTTTAAGCCAGAGACCAGATTGTAAGTTACTTCGATTTTATCCGGAAAAACCAAAAGCAATTTCATATTTATCAAAGGTTAAAAATTCAAATCACCGTTAGACTTTAGCATTTCTTTTATCTTGTTTACAGACATTTTTTTTACATTTTTTGATGAATAATCGCCCACTTTTGCTCGTTTGGCTTTAGGATAACACATACCTTTAACAGGCTCGTAACCGGAATCCGGATCCAACAGGTTGGGTAAAATAATATACATCTCGGCCGTTTCCAAAGCGCCGGCGGATTCTTCCGCCGTTAATAACCTCTCATGAATACGCTCACCCTGTTTCTTGCCGATAATTTTCGTTTCTACTTTCTGTTTAACTTTATTTTTTTCCTGATATACTTCAATGACCGCCCGGGACAAATCTTTTAAATTGACCACTGGCATCTTCAGCACAAAAATTTCTCGGTTCCTCATTAGTTCAACCGATTTAAAAACCAACTGAACCGCCTGATGAATCGACATAATAAATCTTGTCATTTTAGGGTCAGTAATGGTAATCGGCTGGCGGCGCTTTAATTGATTTATGAACAAAGGCACAACCGAGCCTCTGGAACCGATAACATTGCCGAACCGAACGCAACAAAACTTGGTCTTTTTATCTCCCTTATAAAGAAAGCTGGCTAAAATTAATTTTTCCGCCAAAAGCTTGGTGCAGCCCATGACATTGGTCGGATCGGTAGCTTTGTCCGTAGAAATCATAATGACTTTATCGACTTTATTGGCATAAGCGCAGTCGATTACATTCTGCGTCCCCTGAATGTTGGTTTTAATCGCTTCAAAAGGATTTTTCTCGCAAGCGACGACATGTTTCAGAGCAGCGACGTGAAAGACAATATCGATATTCTCCATCGCCAAATTTAGGCGCTCTTTATCCCTGGTGTCGCCAATCAAATAATTTACCAGCAGCGACGGTCCGATTTCGTGGTGTAATTCAAATTGCTTGGTCTCGTCGCGGCTAAAGACCCGGACCTGATATGGTTCAAATTCTAAGAGCTCCTTAACAATCACCGAACCGATCGAGCCGGTAGCGCCGGTCACCAGAATTCTTTTATTTTTGAATTGATTAATCATAAATTTAATTAATATTTTAGTAAATTATGGCAAGTTTTCTTTAAACCTCTATCTAAATTATATATTAATTTACCTCCTAATAATTTTAGTATTTTTTTATTATCTCCAATAATTTTCTTTTTTTCTCTAACTCGGCCGCCATTTTTAAAACCGACCTTCTGACCGGTAATCCTTTGAATTTTTTTTATTAATGCTAAAACGCTATAGCCTCTGGAGGCGCACACGTTAAAGGTTTCTTTGCCTGCCTTTTGCTTAAAAAATATTAAAAATTTAATTAATCGTGCCGCGTCTTCCACAAAAATGTAATCCCTGATTGCTTGGCCCTGGTTATTTACCGTCAAAACCTGATGATTCTTTATGGACTGGAATATCTTGCCTATGATGCCCCTGTTTTTGATATCGCCGTAAACATTGGCCAACCTAATAATGCATAGCTTAGTCTTATTCTTAAGGCAAAAATTTCTTAGCCTCTGCTCTTCCAAATACTTCCCTATTTCATAATCTCCTTGTGGTTCTAAGGGTGATGTTTCATCTTGTCTTGTAACCGAGTCGCCATACAGCAATAAAGTAGAAAGATAGACAATTTTTTTTAATTGCGAATTAGCTTTTATGGAACCTAATAAATTTTCAATAATTTTGATATTCGGCTGCGTCATTACCACGATTATATCAGTACTGTTGGTCAGTTTTTTCAACCGGACTGGCTGTTTAGCTAAATCCATTTTTACATATACTAGATTTTTGATCTTTATTAATGTGCCCGGCGAATTATGCGCCACCGCTATTCGACAGTTTCTATTTTTTATTAATTGCTTAATAACATATTCACCAACAAAACCGGTCCCGCCTAAAAGCAATACTTTCAACTCCTGGAAAATTTTTAACTTTTGTTTCTTCATAACTTTATCGCGTTAGCATCCCTTAGATTTATCTTTAAATAAAACGGCTATTTAATAGGTTATGTTTTTTTGAATAGGCGGCAAATCAATATTTTCTAAAATCTTGACAATTTTTTCCGAGGTAATCCCGTTGTCGTATGGATTTTTCCCGACCTTAACTTTTTTTATAAATTTCTTATCGAATAATCCCTTAGTAATAGCTTTAATAATTTTTTTTTCATCATTATCTGCGTCAATAATATTATCGCCACGCTCCCTTAGCCTTTGCCTGGTGCCGATATTTACCGTAGGCAAACCGAACGAGGGAGCTTCATGAAAACCGGCGCTGGAATTTCCAACCAATAGATCCGCCACTTTAAATAGACGCAAATAATCTTCATATACTATATGCGGAACCACCTTTATACCTGACCGCTTCAACTGGCGGATAATTCTCTTTCCGCCGGCGTCATTATTTGAATAAATGGCTAAAACTTGCGTGCCATATTTTTTATTAACCCGCTTCAGGGCGTTAATGCTGCTTTGTATTTGACTTCCTACTTCATCAACTTCCGTGGTTACCGGGTGCTGGGAAAAAATTATCAGCTTTTTCTTTGGATCAAGGCCGTATTTCTCGATTATCTTCTTCTTCGAATAATATTTTATACTCTTAATAGTATCCAGGCTCGGGCTGCCAACATTATAAACATATTCAGGGTTTTCGCCTAATTTTATTATTCTTTTAATGCTCTTGGCAGTAGCGGCGAAATGAATGTGGGAAAATTTTGTGGTAGCATGGCGAATAATTTCGTCAATCGTGCCGCTGACTTCACCGCCTTGGATATGGGCGACATGGATATTAAGGTGGCAGCCGGCGATAGCGGCTGCCAGATGAGTACCTAAATCAAAGCCGCAAAACACAATGTCCGGTTTTAAGCGGGTAAAAATATCAGCCAGGCCGATTAAAGCCTTGCCCATGGCTTTTACCATATGGATAGCATCATCCTGATCGTTTTCGTAAAAAATCGGAAAAATAGCGTTAATTTTAAAGCTATCGGCGTCAACCACTTTTTTAGTTTCACCAAAATTTTTAAGTAAATGATTACCCGTAACTACCAGCTGTAATTCAAGTTTTTTGCTCCTCTGAACGGCTTTCATAATCGGCTTTAATCTTGAATAATCAGCCCGGCGTTCGGTCACGAATAAAATTTTTCTTTTTCGGTTTTGTTTCATAAGATATCTTTGAATTTTAACTGAACGTCTTTTTTTATATCTTTACTAGCATGTTTGCCTATAATTTTATCATATTCAATCGCTTTGATTTCTCCGGTTCCCGGTCGCTTAACCCAAATATTTTTTTCGCTTAATTTCTCGCCCCTATTAATATCTTTGATTGAAACCACGCAGGCGTAAGCGAATTTAATAATTCCTTCTTCTTCCGGCAAAATATTTTTTTCGCCGCCCAGAGATTGCCAAACCGCTTTTACCCCAAAAATTAAATCTTTTAATTCACGGGGGTTAATCGACAAAGCGATATCCGGACCCGGCCATTTTTTTGATGAGGTAAAATGCTTTTCCAGTATGCTCGCGCCTAAGGCCACGGCCCCGAAACAAGCGTAATTACCGATTGAATGGTCGCTTAAACCGATAACAGCTTTAGGAAAGGCCTTTTCCAGTTCTAAAATCACGCCTAAACGCACTTTTTCATACGGCGCCGGGTACATGGAGGTGCAATTTAAAATGGCGTACGGTATTTTATGTTTTCCAATAATCGCCAAGCTCTTTTTTATGGATGCCAGATTATTCATGCCCGTACTTAGAATTACCGGCCGGCCGAATTTGGCAATATGCTCAACCAGAGGATAATTATTGCATTCGCCTGAACCGATTTTAAAAGCCTTAACTTTCATCTTCTGCAGGCGATCAGCGCCGGCGCGGGAAAAAGGCGTGGACAAATAAATCATACCCAGGCTTTCAACGTATTTTTTAAGCTCGCGGTCTTGTCTCTCGGAAAAGGCGCATTTTTTCATGATGTCCCAGATAGATTCTTTGGCGTGGCCGGGAATAATTTTTTTGGCAATCGGCACCATTTCATCTTCCACTATATGGCATTGGAATTTAACACATTCGGCGCCAGCTAAATACGCGTCCCTAATCATCCGCCTGGCTTTTAGTATGCTGCCTTCATGATTAATACCAATTTCCGCTATTACCAATGGTGGAAAACTGGATCCAATTTTACGTTTCCCTATAGTAACATAATTTGTCATAAACTTAAATTAAACTTTAACAAAATACTTTTTGTGGTTACCGTCAACTTTATAAAAAACTTTTAACATCCCCCAATTTTCCTTGAAAGTATACGGAAATTTTTTGCGCCTCGCAATTGCTAATAAAAAATCTTTCATTTCCGCTCTATATATGTCTTCCGTTGTATTATAATGGGCAAGTTTTTTTATGTTTGGTAACTTTATTATTTTTTCTTTTTTATCTGGTAAATGCAATTTTATTTCATAATTCAACCAGTCCCAATCTAAAGTTCCTTCACTACCGATAATGCGCAAAGTCCTGGATGCCGCTCTGTTTAATAGATCAATCATCATGTTGCCGATAACGCCATTTTTAAATTGCACGATAACGCAATAAATATCATCGGCTGAAATTTTTAGTTTAGAAATTTTATTATATACTCCAATCGCTTTATCTGTTTTGCTTCGAAAAATGTCAGCCAGCCAAACAAGCTCATGCGGTAAAAACTCACGACAACCGCCGGTTTCTTTCTGGGCAAAATATATCCGGCGATAATCCTCATAAGGATGCCAATCGGGCAAATACTGACCTAAATAATGATTAAAAGACAACACTTTTCCGATTGTGCCTTTATATAACAATTCTTTGATCTTTTTTATCGCCGGAACGTAGCGGAAAGTGCAGGACGGCGCGGCTACGAAGCTTTTATTTAACAGCGGCATTAATTCTTTATAACCCTTATCGGTGGTCGGTACTTCCGTAAAAAAATGCAATTTATGCTTGGCGGCATATAAAAAGTATCGCTCGTGCAAGTCGGGCGGCGTGGAGATTATAAAAGCGTCCGGCTTGAATTCTTTAAGCGCCTGATTGAAATTATTTATAGTTTTAATCCCATACTCTTTAGCGACTTCATCACATCGCTTAGAGGAAATATCAAAACCATAAATATTATCCTTATTTATTTTATGAAATAATAAATTTCTGATTCTTCTTTTACCCATTGATCCTAAACCGATTTGCAAAAATTTCATAATGTTAATTTTATAATGATAAATATAAATAATGCCTTTTATCTCGCAAGGAAGTAAAGACGCGCCTATAATGGTCAACTGCTTTTTTTTCTAAATTAACAAAACCCAACGTTTCTTTATTTTTGTATTCTACCAATTTTTCTCCCTTAAAAGAATAAACGCTTGAATATCCGTTATATTCCAAATTTATTCCCTTGCCAACCCGATTAACTCCGATGATATAAGATTGCATATCAAGCGACCTGGCGGATAAAAGAGTTTGCCAATGCCTGATCCTAGCTTTCGGCCAATTGGCTATAATTATTACGATGTCCGGCCGATGCTTCGCCAGCGCCTCAAAAAGACCGGGGAAACGCAAATCATAACAAATAGCCAAGGCGCATTTAAATCTTTTTATTTTGAACAAAGATAATTTATCTCCTGGAAGGTAATATTTTTCCTCTCGAGCAAAACTAAACGGGTGGATCTTCTGATATTTAGCGCGCAGTCTGCCTGAAGCATCAATCATCATTGCCATATTCCGCCCCCTTTTTCCATCTTTAAATTTAAAAGCAACACCGAAAACAATATTAATTTTATATTTTATGGCTAACCCTTTAAAAAATGATACGGTGGGGCTATGGCCAACATCCTCAGCCGCCTTTCTTACATTCATTGTAAATCCGGTTAAGGTAAGTTCCGGAAATATAACGACATCAGCTTTCGCTCGCGAAGCCCGTTGTACCATAATTTCGCATTTGTCGCTATTTTTCCTTTTGTCTTGCCAAATAATTTTCATCTGACCCAGAGCCGCTTTTATTTTTCCACCAATCATATTTATTCTAAATTAATTATATTTCCTAAAAACTGGCTTAACCGCTTCTCCTGTAAGAAACTTTTTATAGTCTCCGCAAGCAAAAGCTTTCTTGTAAACGGCTAGAGCTTCGTCCATAACCGACAGGGTCTTAGCAATTTCTTTTTCTTTATGCGAGTATGAAATGGCGAAATACCCTTGAAAGAGAATACCTCGTTTTATGACCTCCTGCAAAAAAATCGTCTTCAACTCCAACGATATGGCTCCTCGGTTATCCGTAAAACTCATACTTAAATTAGGAGCGAACCCAATCACTTTGACCGAATTTTCCAAGCCATGATTTTTTATTATTCCGGCCAAACCACTTTTTAATTTTTCTCCCATTTTCCAAAAATTGGTCTGCACTCTTTTTAGCTTCATTTCTTTGATAGTCGCCATAGCCGCCGCCAGCGCAATAGTTTCCGCTCCATGAGTAGTTGAGATTAAAAACACTTTTTCTTTATTATGCTGCAATCCGCCAAGCTTCATTATTTTCTTTTTTCCCGCCAAAACAGCCAATGAATATCCGTTGGCGATGCTTTTTCCATAAGTAGTTAAATCCGGCTCCAGGCCATAGAGATATTGTGCCCCTTTAAGGTCAAATCTAAAACCGGTAATCATTTCATCTAGAATAAAAACAGCACCCATTTTTTTCACTAAATTTTGCGCCTTAATTAAAAAATTATCCCGCGGCTCTTCGGTAGTAACCACCTCCATAATTACACAGGCTATCTGGCCCGGATATTTTTTAAATAAAATTTCCAAGCTAGCAATGTCATTAAATTGAAAAGTCAGCGTTAATTTTTTTATCTCTTCCGGTATGCCCGCGCTACAGGCAGTTGTGCCTATAAACCAATCGTCATAGCTAAAAAACGGATGACTGCTACAAACCGCAATATATTTTCGTCCGGTATAGGCTCGCGCTAATTTAGTAGCGGCTGAAGTTGCCGTTGAGCCATTTTTAGTAAATTTAACCATTTCCGCATTAGGTAAAATTTTTGTCAAAAAGTCTGCTAGCTCAAACTCGCTAATATGAGGACGACCAAAATTTGTCCCTTCATTCATTTGTGCCAAAACGGCTTTATTAACCGCCGGATAGCAGTGCCCTAAAGAAACCGCTCTTAATCCCATACACCAATCCAAGTATTTTTTCCCGTCATCTCCCCAAACATAGCAGCCTTTCCCTTTTAAGATCGCCTTGGGTGCATTAGCGGGAAATTGATCATCACCTTTTGAGTAGGTATGGGCGCCACCGGGAATTAAATCATGACGACGAGCCAATAATTGTTTAACTTCTTTAACTAGCATAAAATTCTTAATTAATTTTTATTTAAAAGTGTTAATTAATTTATTAATTTGCTCAAATTTTTTAAAAATTATTTCTCCGGTGACAAAATCCTGCGGTTCATCTAAATCCAAAGCACGCCATCGCGGAATAACATAACCGGCCAATTTCCCCTTTAAAAAGGACTTTCTTTTTAAAAATTCTTTAGTCTTTATTGCATAGACCATCGAACCATCGAGTTTGTAAGTAGTCGGCAGATACTGACGATTGGATGTTTTCATAAAATCTTTTTTAGAAACCAATTTTAATCTCTTAAACTCGTCTTTAATAAAAAGTAGCTGTTCGGTAGCGCAAACGGTAACCACCGCATTGCATCCGCCGTTAAGCAATAACTCAATCGCACCGTCTATATCTTCCGGCATTCTAAGGGGCGAAGTGGTTTGCAGTAAAATTAAAAAATCCGGAAAATAATTTTCTTTTTTACCCAAAAAAGATAACAGATGCAGAACCGACTCCACTACCGGACTGTCGTCTTTGGCTAATTTTGCCGGGCGCAAAAATGGAACCTCGGCGCCATATTTTTTTGAAACCACGGCAATTTCATTGGAATCAGTTGATACGATCAAACGATTGATATACTTAGATTTTTTTGCGCAGCCGATAGCATGAGCTATTAAAGATTTTCCGCCAAACAGCCGAATATTTTTTCCTTTAATTCCCTTGCTGCCCGATCGAGCCGGAATCACAGCTAAAAATTTTAATTTTTTATTATTAAAATCCATAATTACGTAATTTTATTGCCTAATATTACTGACTTTATAAAAATAGGAGTTTTTGTCCTTAAGCAATTCAAAGGGAGAACCCTGCTCTTTAATTTCTCCCTCCTGCAAGACCAATAGTTTAGTGCAATTCATCACCGTAGATAAACGATGGGCAATCAATAAAACGGTAACCTTATTCTTTAAATTTTCTATTACTCCCTGGATTTGAACTTCCGACTCATTGTCCAGCGCGCTGGTGGCTTCATCAAGAATTAAAATTTTTGGTTGTCGGGCTAAAATTCTGGCGATAATTATTCTTTGCCTTTGCCCGGCAGATAAAAGTAAGCCTCGCTCGCCGATAACCGTGCCATACTTTTCCGGACAACTTTGGATAAACTCATCAATATTGGCCATTTTAGCGGCTTGTTCCATTTTTTGATCGGTTATCGATCCGCTATAAAATTTTATATTATTGGCGATGGTATCGTTTTTTAGAAAAATGTCTTGCGAGACATAACCGATGTTTTTTCTCCATTCATCAAGATGGATTTCGTCGATATTTTTTCCATCCAGTAAAATTTCTCCTTTTACCGGGTTGAATAACCTTAGCATTATATCAACGATAGTGGTTTTTCCCGCGCCCGACGGACCGATCAAACCCACCATTTCTCCCTTTTTTAAAATAAAATTTACATCGGCCAGAACATTTTTTCCGTCAACATAATTAAATCCGATATGTTTTAACTCCAGCGAGTCTTCAAATTTAAAACTAGAGGCGCCGTTATCGATTTCCCTATGCTTCAATACATCGTCGCTATAATCAAGCATCTTTTGCACATACGGGACAGCGGTAACCGCGGCATAAAGAGTGCTTTGCAGCTGCTGAGTATAAGTGAATATCCTGGAAATCAAATAGATGATAGCGGCTAAGGCGGCGAAATTAAATGAGTTGGTTTTATAGGAAATGGCAAAAATAATAAAGACAAAAAATAAACCGATCGGCTGAATTAAGGCGTCGGTAATTATGCTTAAAAAAGTAGTTTTAATAGCCAGCTCTCTTAGTTTTTCAAAGTATTCTCTGGCTTTATCGATAATATTGCCGCCGGCCGACATTACTTTAATGGTTTTCATGCCTAAAATATTTTCATTGACATGATGAGCGGTCAGCCGGTTGATTTTTTCCCGCTCCCGAGATAAAGATCTGGTTTTATATAAAAAAGGCTTAAAAATAAAAAACACCACGCCCCCCAAAGCTATGGTGATAAGAGTAATAAACCAAGAAATATTTATAGCTACTAAAAGGAAAACTACCAAACTGGCAATTATCATTAAACTGTTGCTTATATATTGCAATAACAGGCTGCCATACTGAACATTAGTTATTAAAATTGTATCCAGATAACCCAATTTTTGCTTTAAAAGAAATTGCCAGTTGGCTTCGGCCGTAAGCTTAAACAGCTTTATTCTGGTTTTTTCTTCATAAACTGCGGCAATTCTGATTTTAATATAATTCGATAATAGCAGAATCAGCACCCTGAAGATGAGCAAAAAACAGACAAAAATGAATAAAAATTTCAAGCTATAATTTAAATGAAAAAAATTAAAAAACTTTACGATTAGCTTGGAAATTATATCGTTAGCTTTACTGCCGGTACCGGTGATAAAAGAATAGATGGGGATAGCGGCATTGATGCCGATACCCTCGAGTAAGGTGCTTAAAAATCCCAAAACGGTTAGGGCTAAAATTTGTTTCTTATATCCCCAATAAGCCCGATAAAAAATTTTAGAAAAATTGAAAAATTTATTTTTTATCACCATAAATAAATACACAATTTACCACTTATTTATCCTATCAACGACTTTCTGCTTAATATTTAAATAAGATTGTATTGCTCGTTTTTCAATCTCTGGTGAGACTAAGCGAAGAATTTCTTTACCCATAATACGATATTGTCCGCCGACTTTATTAGCTTTAATCAGGCCCTTCTTAAGCATGCGCTTAATCGTGCTATTGCTTATCTTAAGCAATTTTTGCGTTTCAGATGTGGTATAAACCGCGTTTGATTTTATTTCTTCAGTCATATACTGCTATTTTAATCGAAGTAGCAAAAAGTGTCAACTGGTGTCAACGGTCATTTAATTTTACTTGACCTTAGCGATTTTAAATGATATATTAAAAATATAATTTACCAGATTATTTTTATAGTTTATGAAAATTTGTTTTTTTTTACAACGTCGTTTTGCCTATATCGGATACGTCCTAGCCGCTCAACTATACCAAAAGTATAATATCTCGGGATTTTGCGGTTACATTCTTACGCGAGAAAGTTATAATTTTATTAAAAATCAAACCTCGCCCAGCTTTAGTAAAATTCTATTAGATGAGGATATCATCGGCCGATATAAAACCGAAACTCTTAACTGGAAATTCATCAAAAAATTAGAGTCTGAATACGGCCTGCCTAATTTATGGCCCTACCTCGAGCTTGACCGAATTATCCGCTATGGCCAATTCATCAGGGCTCTGCCTCACGATACTCCCCCCTACTCTCATGAGGAGATGATAAAAATTATCCAGGTCACGGCTAAAGCAATAATTAGATTCTTAGACGAAGAAAAACCTAACGCAATTATTTTTTCTGTTGTCGGATCGATCAGCGGACTGCTTTTATATGAAATGGCGAAGAAAAAAAATATAAAAACTCTTATTATCCACAACACCCGCACTAAGATTAAACACACTCTAAGCGATAATCCTTTTAATTTCAGTTACGTCAACGGCCTATTTGAAAGACTCCAGTCTGGCCAAGTTTCGCTCCCCGAAAAACAAGCCTGCGCCACTGCGGAATTAAAAAAATTCCGCGAAAATCTTCAGCCTTATTGCTCAATCGATTTGCCTCAGTCCAGGCCAATAAATCGGCGCCGACAATTTAATTTCCTGCTTCCTCAAAAATTAATCTGGTCCATTTTTTGGCGCCTAAAAACAATTATTCGCTATTTAAACAACCCGAACCGAAAAGACTATAGCAATATCAATCCCTTTGTGCAAATCTGGGATAATTTTAAAAAGAAAATCAGGGTTTTAATCGGCTACAATGATCTTTATGACGAAATGACGCCTGGCGAAGACTTCGCCTACTATCCCATTCATCAAGAGCCGGAAATTGCCATTCTGCTTTTCGCCCCTTTCTACAAAGACCAGCTCTGGCTGATAAAGCAAACGGCGCGTTCTTTGCCCTTAAATTTTAAACTCTATATCAAAGAACATCCGAGCATGCACGGCAATCGTTCAAGAAGCTTTTACAAAGAGCTTAAAAAAATACCTAATGTAAAACTGATAAAACCGGAGGTTGACGGCCTTTCTTTAATAAATAAGGCTAAATTAATCATCACAATCAGTGGCACGGCCGGCTGGGAGGCTGTTCAGCTAAAAAAACCGGTTATTGTTTTTAGCGACGTTTTTTATAGCCGCCTGCCTATGGTTAAAAAATGCGTTGCTATAGAACAACTGCCTTTTATCGTTAAGGGGCAATTGGAAAATTTCAAACACAACGAAGACTCCCTGGTTAATTTTTTAACGGCTATTCATTCTGAAAGCGTTGATGTTGACTTAATACAACTTTGGGATATTGAAGGCGGCGGTCAGCTTAAAACCAAAAAGGACCAACTACTTCCTATAACCGATCTGATAGCGAAAAAATTGAACCTAACTAGCAGGTAAAATTAATACTAGAAAATCCATCTCAAAAATTATTTTACGGCGTGAACCACCATTACGCTGGTTTTTTTAAATTTATGTAAAATTGAGGCGATTGGCCTTAACATCCTCCAAATTATCGGATTAATCCTTAAGTCTGTTCTGCCTAATAAATAATATAGACTGATTATCTCCGCTTTTAATTCTTTTTCGTATTCAATTTTTTTAACGGAGAAGCCGGTTTTTTCTAGTAAAACTGCCAGAGTCTCGGGGGTAAAAAAGAACAGATGCCGCGGGACATCCAGATCGTACCAATATTGCCTGAATAATCTGGCTGCCAGGCTATTAAAATTAGGCAGGGAGATTATCAGCTGGCCGTCACTTTTTAATATTTTGTTGATTTTTAAAAGCACGGCTTTAGGATCGTTCAAGTGCTCTAAAACCTGCCTCATATTAACCACATCAAAGAAACCTTCGGGTATTTCTATTTCAGAAATATCGCCGCAAAAAACTGTAAAGCCCTTTTGCCTGGTCTTGGCGCAAGCAAAATCGTTATTATCAAGACCGTATAAATTCCAGGTTGGATGATCTTTTTTAATTCTTTCTAAGTTAAACCCTCCGCCACAACCAAAATCAAGATAATTTATCGGCGTTTCTTTAATTATAGTCTGGCCGTTAACTTTTAAAGGGGGGTTGTTTTTTCTAAATTTATCCCGGGTCTTCTTCAATGTTTTACTAAACCAACCAAGCTTAAACGTATTTAAATTATTTTCGTATGGTGAATAATCCTCGGGGTAATACTTTTTTAACTCTGATTGAGTTGGCTGGGGATTAATATACGCCAAGCCGCAATTACGGCATTTTACCACGTCAAATAATTGATTATCCACCCGGCAAAACCGATCTCGGCCGCTGAATAAAAAATCGTAATCATTTGAACCGCAAATATTGCAGGCTATTTTTATCATAATTTTTGATTATACTTTTGCCCTAACCGAATTTTTCGCGCGGTTAACAATCTGCCTCAGCCAAAACTTCATTCTAGCGGCCGTCCTTCTAAACCAGAAAAGAAAAAACACGCACCTTCTTGTTAAAAAATTCTCTTGAAATGATAAAAGTATTATTAAAAACGCCGGATAATGCTGGATAAGAACAATTAGAGAATTAAGATATTCCTTTTCTTTAACTGAATAAAGAACTTTATAAAATCTTTCGCTAACTAACACCTCGCCAGTTTCGCCTAAGGGAGTATTTTCCGATGACTGTATTTTCGCCAACTCATCTATTCGCGAAGTCGTTTGTATATACGAATCTTTGATTGCTTGATCAGTGATATCACTGCCTGGATAAAAAATCAAATTAAACCCTTGCAAGACAAACGGCTTAGGAAAACGAGCCAGTAGTTTAATCGTCTCTTTTAAATCTTCTTTGGCTTCATAAGGATTATTAAAAATAATGTCATAAACAGGCGTTATTTTATATTTTTTCAACAAGAAAGCCAGCTGAATAACGTTTTTATTTAAAATCGGACGATGGTAAACTTTAAAATTAACTCGCTCGCTTCCGGTTTGTACGCCGATTTGCATCTTAAATAACCCGGCCGACTTTAATAGTTTTATTTTCTCTTCGCTAACATTACTAGGATTAGCCAAGCAGAAAAATGGCAAATTAATTAACCTTCTGTAGCCTTCGGCAAAGGCGGCCAGCTGTTTTTCGTCTCTACTAAAAAAATTATCATCCCAAAAATTGACAAGTTTTAACGAGGGAAATCTTCTTTTAACTTTAACTAATTCCTCCAAGACACTTTCAATCGATCTCTCCCGCAGATATTTTCCTTTATTTGAATACTTTCTCCGCCGTTCATTATTATAACAATAACTGCAAGAAAAAGGGCAACCGCGAGAACACATAATACTGTATTGTCCTCTTAAAAAATCTTCGCCAAATGGTTTTATCCCCTCTTCCGTCAAAACTAAGTGGTCTTTTATCTCCACGTCCTCGAAGGGCAGAGCATCTAGATCCTCCGTCAAACAGCGAATGTCGTTTCTTATGGTCTGGCCGTCTTTTTTAAAAACAATATTTTTAATATCCAAACGATTCTGCTTCTTATCTATGCTCTCGCATAACTCAGCTAGCGCCTCCTCGCCTTCTCCCTGGCAAACCATATCCGCGTATTTAAGGCACTCGTCTGGACGAATGCTAGGGTGCGCCCCTCCCCAAATTATCGGAACCTTCACGTCCTGTTTAATAACGTCGGTTAGAAGTTTTGCTTTTTCAAAGTCATCGGTTACTAGGCTTATTCCGATTAGACCAACATCACTGGCTTTGACAAATTCTAAAGCTGCGCTAGCCATTTTTTTGGAAACAGCGCCAAGGCAAAAAATGATAAATACTTTGTGCCCGCGCTCCTTCAAATATGCAGCTAACAGACGGCTATTCACTGATCTTAATTCAAATGAAAACAAAATTACGGTCATGTTTCTTAAAATTTTTATTGCGGCTTTACTAAGCTTTTGATTATTTTTATTATTTCCGGCAGATTGGCCGAAAAAGAGTAATTATCTTTTATGGTTAACTGCGCTCTTCGGCCTATTTGTTTGAGCAATGCCCTGTCTTTAGACAAATTGTAAATTTTATTCACCCAAGCCTGGCTTGAGCTTGCCAAAAAACCATTCTTTCCCTCTTGAATAAGGTAATTATTCTCTCCTACCGCCGACACTATCGGCGCCACGCCGCAAGCCATATACTCAATCGCTTTAAAGGCGCACTTCCCCTTATTCCACTCGCTTTCCACTAGGGGCATCAGCCCGAGATCAAACTGACTAATCTGTCTGGCAATGTTTTCTGGATTTTTCCAGTCCAAACTATCAATAAAAATAACTTCTAAACCATTGATTGATTTAAAAAGCTGATAAATCCTGTTGTCCCTAAGGGAGCCAACCAAAGTAAATTTAAATTGAACGCCGATTTTTACTAATTCTTTAAAAACCGGTACTAAAATCTTTAAATTTTCATAATGAGCCGGGGCGTTGCCAACCCAGCCAATCATCAGCTTGCTGCCGTCGCCATGGTTATACAATTTGCTGTTTTTAGCGTAAATATCAAAAGGAATTGATGTCGGCACTATAAAAACTTTTTTATTGTATCTTTTTGCCCATTCAGCCAAATAGTGGCTGCCGACGATAACAGCATCGGCTAGTTTGGTTAAAATTATCATTCTCAACCTGAAGTTCCGCCTTAAAAAAATCGGATCGTCAAAATCAAAAATAATTTTTTTTCCAAAAAATATCTTAAAAAAAATCACCAGTAATAAAAAATCATATTGATAAACGGTTCTAACTAGGTAAATGACGTCGCCTCGCTTAACAAAAAATAAAATTCTAGCGTGCCGCCATAGCTCTTTTAGCCTAGCCACGCTTATTTTAAAAAACGGCTGCCAGATCGGCGGCTGATAGATAATAGTTTCAAAGCCTCTTGAGTTTAATTCGCTAGCCACTAAAAACCCTCTATACCTGGCTGTGGCGCTATTAATATCCCCCTTGGTAAAAAAGTGTACCACCATGAATGTTAAAATTTATAAATTTGTATATCCTTATGCTGAAAAATCCTCTTTAAATTCGGCAAGTCCCTTTGCAGGCCGTCCGGCAACGTGCCTACGGATAAAATATAATCCAGCCGATATTTCTTCAGCTCTTCAGAAAAATCTTGTTTCATGAATTGGCGAAAATCTTCGGGTAATTCTTCCAGCCTCTCCGGAAGTATGGCATCGGTAAAATCCGGGAATTGCTTAACCTTATAAACGCCCTTCCAATTAGAATAGAGATAGCTCTCGGCTTCGGACTGGTTGTTTTTTAAGTATGGTTCAATTGTCTGGGCGGTTACGCCCTTTAGGCGCAATAAAACTAAATAATTATGAAGCAACCGATCTGTGGGCATTATAGAAAAGGTGTCAGTATCTATATAAACATTACAATGGGTGAGAGCCAATATCAGGGTGCCGAAATTAAATGGCAAAGGGGTCGCGCCCTGATTTTGGTCGCTTACCAAAATCACACTGTCTTTTTCTTGCTGATTCAGCCAGTTAAAAACCGGTTTATAAGATTGCAGTCTGGCATAATTATCAAAGTTCATTTTGTAAGTCTCTACCTGGACTATAACGCCAAAAATAAAAGACAAGCTAATCATAACCGATATTACCAAAGCCCATAAAAACGGCCGCCACTTTTTAACGATATTATAAAACAAAACGCAGATTACTACCATTGATAAAGGAATGGTGTATTGGACAAAATGAAAAGGCCAGATAGTTAGGCCGGTAATTATCTGCTGACTATATGCCCAAACAGAGCCTAAAAGCAATGACAGGCAAAACCAATGCCAATTTTTAAGCTTGAGGAAATTAAGCGCTATGGGGCCCCTTCGATCAGCGGCTGACTTTTCTATCTTAAAGATGGAACCAAAAACCATAATTAAATAAACCGCCAACGTTGCCAAAACTAATAGGTTTAATAAGGGATAATGGGTATAAAACAGCCCGCTCCTTAGTACGGAATCATGATACCATGGGCTCTGGCTAGCCTTAAAAGATATATACCAATAAGGTAAAGTCATAATAATCGCCCAAGCTAAGATCCAAAATGAATTTTTTACGACCTGAAATTCTTTCTTAAATAAATATATTAAAGTTACCACGGATAAAACCGATAAAGCCATGCCCCAGCTAAAAAAATAACTGGAAACCATCAAAGCTAAAAACAAAGAAGAAAAAAATATTAAGCTTTTTCTGTATTTTGATTTCTCAATAAGCAGCCAGAGGCAGATTAAAAATGAAAATAAAAAAATTGCCCCAAAAATGGGATTAACCGGCCGGGCCCAAATTAAAAATTTACCCCCTAGAGTAATCTGGCCCTTTAAAAAAATTAGCAGACTGCGAAAATCCACTAAATCATAACCGAGAGTTACGAGCATTGCTCCGGCTATCGCATTCATCTTATTGGATAACAACCACGAATTTTCCGTGAGCTTATTAATTAAAAAGTAGACTAAAATAAACAAAACAAAAGGCAGGATAAACTTGCTTAAGATTAGAATTTTAACTATTGAAATATTGAGCAGCAACGCCGGCAACGCGTAGAAATAAGCGACAACCGGCGGAGTTAACGGCCAGTTGTCTTTATACTCAAAAAAAGGAAAAGAGCCCACTGCTGGATGGCCGTCGATTATTTCTTGCATAATCCCTAGGTAGGCATCTTCGTTGGCGGTCGCAATCATCTGTATCCCCTGATATTTACTACCTAACGACCAGCTAAAAAATAAGTAGGGGCTGACATAAATCAGCCCGACTAAAACAGCAAAAAGAATGGCTAAATAATGCTGTTTAAATTCTTTTTTAATAAACTCAATAATTTTCATATCATTGCCTTTTAACGCCGATAAAATAAAAAATGTGGGCGATATTTTTTGCTGATTTATAATTTGCTAAAAAATAATCAAGCAAATTCAACGGCGCAAAAAGAACCATAAAAATCAAAACTAAAATTTGATGAACAAAGTTAGAATTAAAAGACAACAAGGTCGCCAACCATTCGCGTAAAATATATGTAAAAGCCGCAGTCGGACCGACAGCTATACCAATATTCTCTTCATGAAATTTTTCAGCCAGAAAGTGGTGCAAACCCTGGCTGGTCCAACGCCAATAATCCTCAGGGGATGAATGAAATCCGATAATAAAAGGCACGGTTAAATAAACCAGTCCGCCAGGCTTAAGCACGCGGTAAATTTCTTCAATAACAAGCTTAGGATCCCGCACATGTTCTAAAAGCGATTCTGCCGCTAAGGCGTCGACACTGCTGTCGGCTAACGGCAAATACTGAGCGTCCCCCACTATTTTTACGCCGGGGTAAGGCTCGTAATCAACATTAATAACATCTTCCCTTAAAATTTCTGAACCAGAGCCCAAATTAATAATTAAGCAATTTTTAGGCAAACGACCGATGACTTTGCGAGCTGACATCAAATAAACGCCCAAAATATTGTTTAAAAAATGAAAAAGCTTTGGCGAGCGTTTAACAAAATTCTTTAAAGCAAAAATAAGGCGGTCGCCGGATCCCTCATTTTCTACGGATCCTTCCTTCCGAAAAAAAATCACGCCGTTTCTTAGGTAGTAATCCCTAGCGCAGGCCGCACAGCGAAAACCTTCAGCGCCGGAAATCAACGCGCCGCGGCAATAAGGACAAATTAAAAAATTTAAAAAATTTTCTTTCATTTAATTCCGACTAAATCCATCAAATTATAAATTATTTTCTGTATTACCCCCCCCACGCATATTTTTTCCCGAAAACAAATTTTCTGGGGATTGCAACATAATCTTATCTACTACGGATTGCTTAACTATTCCTAAAAATACAACGCTTTTGCCCTCGATCCTTTTTCATCAATACCAAAATTTATTTCTCGCAGATTAAACGGTTTTAAGGAAAGGCGTACGCGCTCTTTAGCCGACTCGGCGGGACAATAAAACATAAAATAGCCTCCTCCGCCCGCGCCGATTATCTTACCGCCCAGCGCGCCGGCCCGTTTAGCCAAATTATAAACTTGGTCAAAATTACTGTTGCTCATATCGGCTGACATCGCTTTTTTTATCTGCCAGTGCTTGTCCATTAATCTACCGAATTTATCTAAGTCGCCTTTTAAAAAACATCGATAAATCTCTTGCCCGATTTTTTTAGTCTGATGTTTTAATTCTAAAACTTTTTTAACGTCTTGGGCGGCTAAAATCGGTGCGCTGTCGCGATTGACACCGGTATAAAGCAAGAGGGTATTTTTTAAAAATCTATTAGCTGTACCGGTAGAAATTTTAGGTTTGATTATTTTAACTAAACCGTTTTTAGCAATTTCTAAAACCGCAAACCCTCCCAAAGCGCAAATATAAGGATCTTGCTTGCCGTCAGGCAATCCTAAGTTCTGGGTCAATTTAAAAGCTGTCTGGGCAGCTTTTAAATTATTCATCTCCCTGCCCTTAAATAACGACAAGGCTTTGAGCAAACCGATCGCGCAAGCGCCTGAAGAACCCAGTCCGGTGCCGGACGGCGTATCGGCGTTGAAAGAAACTAAAATTTTATTTTTAATGCCAAGCAATCGCAATGACTCTCGGCCAATAGTGTGTTTTATTTTATCAGCCGACGTTTCATTTTCATATTTTAAATAATGCATATGGACCAGATCGTCGGTTACCGGCTTTTTAACAAAAATATCCATATACATATTAATCGAAACAGCAAAAATAAAACCGCCGTACTTTTGATAATACGATGGCAAATCGGTTGAACCGCCGCCAAGCGATAAACGAAAAGGCGTCCGGCTGAAAATAATCGGTGAAACATTAAATTTTTTCATAAAATACCAGCTTCATTTTTTATCTCTTTTTGTAAACTTTTAGCGTTTGTTACGCAAGTAATAATTTTACCGCTTAATATCGACCAGCAACCGGAACCGTGGTTTTCTACTCTGGTGGGGCGGGCGTCGGTTTTATCGGACTTAGGTTCTACCGGCAGAATAACGAACATGGAATAACTATAACGCATTTTATCAACCAGGGGAAACCATTGGCGGCAGCGTTCCCGCATTTCTGGCCAGCGAGTCTTCAACTTTAACAACTTATTTTCTATTTTGGAGGCGTCGTTTTTTGAAAAATAATCTTCATGGATTGATAATGGCACATCGCCGAAGGTATAAAGATCGCCCTGCCCGGTCGGCAAATAAGTGGCAAAGGGACCGTCAACAATCGTCACGCCAATTTTTTCCGGTTGATTTATCTTAACCACCACTATTTCCTTTAGACGATAATGGATTTCCGGCCGAGAAATCCCCAGCCACTGGCTAAGACTATTAAAATTAACGTAAGTGGTATTGACCACAAAATCAAAATTTTGCTTAGTTTCTTTACCGTTTTTTGCAATTGTTAAAGTTTTAACGCCGTCTTGATTGACTTTTACTCCAATTACCTTACTGGTCAAAGACAAACGCACGGCTTCATTTTGTTTGATTTTCGTTTTTAAAAACTTCTTTAAGCCGCGCCAATCATAAATCGCTTCGCTGGTCTTTCCGCAAAGGCTAATCTTCTCTCTATTTAAAAATTCCGGTGGCGGCCAGCCCTCTTTAAATTTTAAATCAAATTTATCGCAAACACTTAAAAATTGGACAGCCGAAACGAGAGAGTTTTCTTTCGCCACTGCGTAAAAACTCGGAAATTTTTTTATAATAATATTTTTATAAAATTGTTCGAAATCTTTTGCCGTCTCTTGAATTTCTCTAATTGTTTGGGGGCTTCTTAAATAATGATAGCCGGCATGATGGCGGTATTGATTAGCCCAAGTCGCTTCCCCCAAAATATCTTCACGCCTTTCAAAAATAGTCACCTTAAAATCTTCACTTAAAATTAAAGCCGAAGTTATGCCGAAAATGCCCCCGCCTATAATGGCCACCTCTAATTTTCTATTTTTTTTCATTTATTTTCTTTTACTTCTTTAACGATATAGGGGGAGCGATTGGTGCTAAGGTAAAAAGTTCTTAACAAAATTTCCGCTAATAGCCCCATCATAAAAAGCAAAATACCGAGCATAGCAAACAAAGACCCGACAATCGGCAATGGCGTTTCGGTAAAATTTAAAATGCCGAAGAGCCGCAAAACAATAGCGGCGCCGAACATTAATATAGCCAATAAAACCGACGCCGCTCCCCAACCGCCAAAAAATCTTAAAGGCTTGAAAAAATATTTAATGAAAAAAACTACACTGATCAAATCAAATATCCCCTTAAGCATATGAGAGATATTAAATTTTGAATCGCCCGACTGGCGGGAAGAGTGCCTTACTCCCATTTCATATATTTTAGCCCCCTTTTCTTTGGCTACCGCCGGCAAAAATACTTGCGCATGGCCGAAAAGTTTAAAATCCTTAATAAAAATACTCCGGTAAATTTTTAAACCGCAGCCAAAATCATGTATATCCATGCCGGAAATATAATTTAGCATTCGATTGGCGAAGTATGAAAATAAGCGACGAGTCCAACGATCTATTCTATCTTTACGCCAGCCAACCACCACGTCATAACCCTCTTCGATTTTCTTTAGCATTTTCGGAATTTCCGCCGGATCATCCTGCAGGTCGGCATCGGAAAAAACGACAATATCGCCATTGGCTTCCTGAACGCCCATTTCTAAGGCTGGCGTTTCACCATAATTTTTTTGCAGAAATACCGCCTTGAGCGGATGCAAAGTCTTCATAATCTCCCGCGTCCTATCGGTGGAACCATCATCAACAAAAATTATTTCGTAAGACTTATTTTCCTTTTGCATAGCCGCCACAATCCGCCGATGTAATTCAGCTACAGTTTCCTCTTCATTATAAATTGGAACAATAATTGATATCATATGGTTTAATTTTTTTATCTTTATCCCTACCTTTTATAAATTTTTAACGCTTACCTTTAGCCGAGCCCGGACATACTCCGGGCGATTTACCGTCCGCCAGGCCCATTCGCGCAACTCCAAAATTCTTTCCGGCGGAACCAAAGTGTTTTTCATGACCGGATTATGATAATTCATGGCATCATGATTGAAATCTTTATCCAAATACCCGCCGGAAATGGCCAGATCAAACAGTTTGCTTCCGGGAAATGGAGTAGGTATAAAAAAAGAGCAGTAATCCGCGCCGGCTGCCACTAATTTTTTCCCTAATTCTATGCTCTGCATTATCTCTACTTCGGTTTCATCGGGAAAACCAATCATTATATTTATCGGACATTTTATGCCGAGGCCGGAAGCAATTTGAATAAGCTTAATAATGTCTAAAGTTGCCAAATCCAGTTTAGCGGTGGCATATTTATTAATAATGCGCTGGCAGCCTGATTCAATGGGAAAAGTAATTTCCGTAAACCCGGCTCGCCGTAAAAGTTTTAAAAATTCAATGTCTATTTCTAACCGACCTTGTTCGTTTTTGCGCTGAAAATGAATAAGGTTAACGCCGTTGATAGCGGCAATTTCCAAGCCCATATCTATGACGCTTTCAAAGATAGTTTTGATCCTGTCCTTTTTCGCCAATAAACAATCATCCTCAAAATAAAGTTTTTTAACTTTTAACTGGCGCAGTCTTTTAACTTCTTCTAAAACCCGTTCAACTGATTTAAAACGGATAAAGCCGATCTGACCGGTATTTAAACTGCCTTCCTTTTCTAAAGAAATATGGCAATAATGGCATTTAAAAAGACAGCCTCGCGATGTCATCAGCGAAGCGTAGCGCGCTTCTTTAGGATTTAAGCCGCCGCCGCGCGAAAAAGCGATTTTGTCATAATGATCAAAATTAAGCTTATGCCAGGCGGGAAACGGCAATTCATCAAGATTTAAATAAATATCATCGCGAGTAGTCGGATTGGTTATATACTGGCCGTCTTTTTTATATTTTATACCCGAAATATGCTCATAGCCGTGTCCCCGGCTCCAGTCACGAACCAGCCGAACTATTATTTTTTCGCCTTCGCTAAGGCAAACTATATCTATGTTTCCATTATCCAAAAAACGTTCCGATAAACTGCGCGCGTTAACTCCGCCGACAATAACTAAAATATCCGGGTTAACGCTTTTAGCGATCCGGGCGACATCAAAAGCCATGCTGGTCTGCGAAGTAAAATTTGAGTTTATGCCGATAATATCATACTCGCCCTTAATCATAAACTCCTTAATTCTTTCAGGCGACATGCCAATTCTAATTAAACCATTAGTTTGCCTAACCTGATGATTAAAAGTGTCTTCTAAATTATCATCTTTCGCGCCGACCGAGGCATCCAAAACATCGGTTTTAAAACCTGCCTGTTCCAAAGCGCCGGCTAAATATAATAGCCCCAGGGAACCGTCAGGCCTGGGCGTCTCCATGGGTAATAATTGATTGGGTGGATAGATTAACAGTATTTTTGGCTCTTTTGTCATTCTAATATTTATCTCCTTCTTAATTTAGATACTTTACTAATTTTCCTTAAACTTGTAAATATCTTCCGGATAACTGAAGGCTGCGTCTTTTGTACCCTCAACCATATAAACGGCATGTCTTGTTATAAAACCATCCATCAGGCTGGTCAAATAATATTCGCCGTTAGGATGCCGTACCGGCGGATATTTAAACAAATCGGAATTAACTACCATAACCCCGGCCGCCACAAAATTTGATTTCGGCTTGGTCGGCTTCTCTATAACTTCAATTACGCGGCCGTCAGCGGATACCGTGGCCACCCCGGATTGCGATGGGTCGGACATCTCGCGGCAGAGCCAGCTAAATTCATGGGCCAGGCACTCGGCCATCTGCTCACGAGTGGTTTTTTCGTCGCCATAAATTATGGCGAATCGCTCCCCTTCCTTAATATACGGCCTGGCCAAAAGCACCGCGCCGGCAGTACCGTTTAATTCCTTTTGCTCCACAAAAACTATTTTCCTGCCTGAGTGATATTTACGGCAATGCTCCCTGATTTTTTCGCCAAAATAACCAATCACAATAATTATCTCTTCTACCTTCTTCGGCGGCAACACTTCAATAATATAATCCAATAAAGTTTTATCACCAACACGCAAAAGCGGCTTAGGAAATTTTTCCGTCAGCTCCCCCATCCTTTTCCCTCGTCCGGCGGCAAGAATAACTGCTTTCATAATATTCGGATAATTTAGTTCAAATTATACATAATCTATTATCTCTTATATTTTCATTTAGGTCAATATTTAAATATTTAAAAAATAAAAAAGCCATTCTCGCGAAAGAATGGCTCAACCTATTAACTAGGCTATATTCTTACTCACCAGCTCCCCGGCCCTTTGTCCAGCCAGAGGTGAAAAAAAATACATGCAATAGTGCTGGCATCCCTAACCTCGCCTTGGCGGATTTTTACCAGCACTTGCGCCGGAGTGAGCTTAAGGGTTTTAATGCCCTGAACCTCATCTTCTGCCAACTTGGCTCTCCTAGCCTCCGGTACGCAATCAAACGCCAGAAACAGATGACACTTACCGAGAATTCTGTCTGTCTGGGTATGAAACCCGGTCCGATTAAAGGGAACCATTTTCCCCGGCTTATATCCGGTTTCTTCAGCCAGCTCCCGCCTGGCAGCTCTTTCCCAACTCTCACCTTTTTTTCTTCCGCCGGCCACCGCCTCAATCGAATAGCCGGCTGCCGGCTTGCACTGCTCGACCAAGAGAAATCTTCCATCCTCGAGCCTGGCGGCGACCATCACAAAACCGCCGCCTTTTAGCTTTAGCATCAAATACGGGGCAGGCAACATCTTGCCGCTGTCGTAGGTAACTGCCGCCTGCTGAGCTTGCACCCAGGGGTCATCGTGGATAATGTTCAAAATATTCACCCGGCATTGTATTTCAATTTTCATTAGCTTCCTTTTTCGATTCAGGTTAAAAATTAGCATTAAAAAGATTAATTTAACCTTCTTAATACTTTTTCACGGCTTAATTTCTAAAAGAACTGGATTAATTATAATAGAACATATTCATCTTTTTGCCAAGGATTTTAAAAAAGACACACACATCTAACGGACTAATGTCGTAGGACAAGCATGCCTTTACTAATCAATCAATTTTATTTTTTAAAAAAAGCTGCTATATTTTTCGCCACATACCTGATTTCCTCGTCTTTGAGCTGTGGACATACAGGCAGAGATAAAATTTCACCAGCCGCGGCTTCGGTGACCGGAAAATCTCCCCTCTTATAACCCAAATCTTTATAGGCCGGCTGCAGATGAATCGGCACCGGGTAATGAATCATGGTGGAGATTTGCCTATCCCCTAAATATTTCATCAAAGCCTTTCTCCGCTTTGTCCTGATAACATATTGATGCCATACCGGCCGCGCGTTTTTTAAAACTGTCGGCTTAACGATCGGCAATCCGGCCAGCAGCTGATCGTAAAGTCGGCAATTATGGCTCCGACTTATATTCCAGGTATCCAGGTGTTTTAACTTTACGCTTAAAATTGCCGCTTGAAGCGCGTCTAATCGAGAATTAAAGCCTTTAATTAAATGAAGATATTTTTTCTTTGAACCATATTCTCGATATAATAAAACCTTTTTAGCCAAAGAACTATCATTAGTAACCACTGCCCCTCCGTCCCCGTAACAGCCTAGATTTTTAGGAGGGTTGAAACTAAAGGCCGCAATCTGACCAAGCGCACCCACTCTTGTGTTTCTATAATAAGCTCCATGAGCCTGACAAGCATCTTCCAAAACAAACAAACTATACTTTTTCGCCAGCCGTTTAATGTTATCCATGTCAGCGGGCTGACCATATAAATGCACCGGAATAATCGCTTTGGTTTTAAAATTAATCTTAGCTACAATTTTTTTAATATCAATATTATAAGTGTCCGGATCAATATCAATAAAAACCGGCTTGGCACCGGTCATTGAAATACACAAGGCTGTAGCAATAAAAGAATTAGGAACCGTAATTACCTCGTCTCCCGCACCAATCCCCAATGCCTTTAGCGATAAAAATAAGGCATCTGTGCCAGAGGCAAGGCCAATACAATATTTAGCTCCACAGAATTTAGCAAAATCTTTTTCAAAATTATCTACTTCTTTGCCTAAAATAAAATTTCCGCTCAACAAAACAGACTGAATAGCTTGATCAATTTCTTTTTTGTAAATCTGGTATTGGCGGCTTAAGTTTATAAGCTTGATTTTCATATTTTTTAAATACTAACAATTTGCTGCCAAAAAAATTACCAAAAATCGAAACGGGTAGCATAATCACCAAGGCAATATTAGCCCAAATTTCAGAATCCCAACCGGCCGGCGCTCCAATGATATTGACGATTAAATGTAACAAAAAAACATTCAAACCGGAAGTAGCGGCGATTACGGCGAAAAATTTACCATACTCCAACTTCGCTCGGCCGCTTTGGCCGGACGAAAAGGTCCAAAATTTATTCCAAAAAAATGCCGAGGTAATGGTAATAACGACAGAGATTATGAAAAACAAATCAACCAACCAGCCTCTGGCTATTCCGCTAATTAAAATAAAAAAATTAAAGAGGCTGGTATTTAAAAAAACATTCAGCCAGCCCACCACGCCATATTTTCCTACTTCAAACATAACGGGCCAACGCCATACAGATAACCGATAGGTCGAATAAAGCCAAACTAATAAAATTACCGGCACCAGGATTAACCAAATAACAAAAAACAGATATGACAATTCTCTGTAATGTAAATTCAAGTAATCAAAAAGGTTTAAATTTTTTAAAATCGGCCAACTAAGCCAAGCAATTGCCTCACCCGCGATTGCTGCGCGCCAAAAATCGGATCTTTGAAGCGACATGGTAAATTATTTTTATTTAATCGTCATTCAACGCTTATTAACTCAGCCATTTATTAAATTCCGCTAAAAATTGATCGACAATCTGGTCGGTTTTAAAATGTTGCATCATCTCGGGAAAAAATTTAGGCGGCACAGTAACAATATGAACGCCGGCCAAAGCCGCATCCCTAATATCCGTAACCCCGCGGATACTGCCGGCGATGATTTCAGCCGGACTTTTTGATTTATCCAACCATTGGCGAGTAGCTCCAACGACAAAAGCCGGATCAAAATCTTTCTCATCTAAAGCTTTTTTAGCCAGCGCTTGATCTCGGGCAACGGCCATGTCGGGATCGGTTTTTCCGTCTCTGATTCGCCCCCAAAATAAACTTACATACCTGGCGCCAGCATTAGCCGCCATAATCGCCTGGGTGGCCGTCATACAAGCCGTGCAATTGACTGAAATTCCTAACTGGCTTAACTGCTTTATGGTTTCCAACTCATTCCAGCCGACCTGTATTTTAATACTCATGGCTGGATAGGCAAATTGCTCAACAAATCGCTTGGCCTGCTGAACAATTTCTTCCGCATCGCGAGAAAAAACTTCAACACTAAGATGTATCCCCGGCTGATATTTGTTTATCAGGTCGATAACTTTCCCGACATGCCCCTCAAATGATGATTTCGGCTCTTTAGCCAATAAAGAAGGATTGGTTGTTATGCCCTGGGCAAAACCTCTTTTAAGGCCCGCTTCTAAATCAGCTAAATTAGCGCTGTCAATAAATATTTTCATAATTTATGTCTACCCGTGGGGTCTATCCATGGGTTTCTGCTAATAATTATAAATAAAACATCTAGAATAAATATAGCATAACAGCAAGAAATAACAACCCCCTGCACAAAAATAAAAAATCCCTAAAAAATTATTGAGGGATATAAATTATGGAATTCAAATTCTTAAATTTGATGATTTTTTATGACCAGCGCCGCTTCCCGCAGATCAGACACCCGAATATCCGCCGCTAATGTTTTATTATAATCACCGTCAATCAAAATCATCCGGCAGCCAACCGCTTTGGCGGCTCCCATATCACAGGCCGTATCGCCGATCATAAAGGATGTGCCCAGGTCAATTCCCCATTTTTCAGCGGCCTCCAGCAACATACCGGGTCTGGGTTTTTTGCACTCACAGCCGTCATCCCGGCCATGAACGCAGACAAAAATGTCATCAAACGGCAACTTCTTTACCTTTGTCATGATGCGGTCGTGTTCAGCCTGAGTCATTGTCTTATAAGCGATATCGGGTTGATTAGTAACCAAGATGCGCAGAAATCCCAACTCGCCTATCTGTTTTAACGCTTCTTCTGTTCCAACTTTTAATTTAAACTCCCCGAGATTAAAGGGGGCGGTCCAGCGCACCTTTTTTCCAGCCACAAAAAAATCATTGCCGCGGTCGATAGCATTATTGATCACGCCGTCGCGGTCAAAAAAAACCGCCTGCCTTAAATGATTTTTAATTTTTCTGCTGATTCCCATTTGCCTTCAATCATTTTTAAGTCCGGATGAAACGCAATCGCGTGCCAAACCACTGCCTGCCAAGCCTCGGCGTGCGCCGTCACATTTTCCGGATTGACAACCGGCACTAGCACATAGGCATCGGCAACTTTAGCCGTATATCCGCCATCTCGGCTAACGATGCCAATTACCTTGGCGCCCATTTCTTTAGCGTAATCCAAGGCGCACACAATATTTTTACTGATATTCTTCTCCGCATTCCCACCCCCGACCGACAAAACCATAACCGCATCATTCTGCCCAAAATTGCTCCGTTCAAGATAGCGAGCGAAAACCGAATCCCAGCCATCGTCGTTTACTCTGGCGGTCAGCTCGGCGACATTATCCGTCGGGCTGTACGCTTCAATGTGAGTAATTTTTCTAAAATCGTTGGCCGCGTGCGAAGCATTAGCCGCTGAACCGCCAACGCCGATAATAAAAAGACGGCCCTTTTTATCTCTTAAATCATGCAAAATTCCGACTACTCTCCTTATCGCTTGGCGGTCTATTAACCTAGTAATAAGCGCAACCTCTTCTAGATATTTACTGATATATTGCATATTTATTTAAAATTAGTAAGTATATAAAATAACTAAATAAATATAGCATAATTAGAAAAAATAGCAACCCCCCCCTATTCGAAAGATTAAGAAACCAAATAAAAAATATCTAAGCAATAAATTCTATAATTTTCTCCGCGCGTTTTTTCCAGCTATATTTTTTAACGTCCACCAGGGCTTGCTTAGCCAAAACTTCGGCCGAAGCGTCATCTTCTAAAATTTTATTTATCCCCCGGGTCAAGCTTAGAGGGTTATCGGAATCAACTAAAACAGAATTATTTTCATTTAATATCTCGGAGATTGAGGGCAGGCTTGAGGCTACGATCGGCCTGCCCGCGGCCATATATTCAAATAGCTTCAGGGGAGATGTAAAATATTTTGAAATATTTTCTCCCGACTTATTCGGTAGCACTAAGACGTCGGCGGCCCTAAGCCAAACCGGCATATAATCATGGCGCTGGTGCGGATAAATGGCAATTTTACCGCTGGCGATTGATTCTTGATTTTTTATTTTAAATTTAGCGGCATCAGCCTCGAGTCCGCCGACAAAAATTACCTGATTGCTGTTATCTAGTAAAACCGCGGCTTCGGCTAAATCCTGAGCGCCCTTCCAGCCGTATAAATGCCCGGTGTAGAGGATAATTTTTTTTGACAACGGCAAATTCAATTTTTTTCTGGCCGATACTTTATCCAAATTAATGTTAAATTCATTTAAATCAACGCCGTCAGGAGCGGTGAAAATATTACCTTCAGGATAGCCGGTTTGAACAAAAAATCTTTTTAAACCGTCAGTAATGGTGATTATTTTATTAATTTTTTTAAATAAAAATCTATAAAGTCTGGGTCTTTTTTCCGGCCAAGTGTGGGCTTCATAAACTGTCTTATATCCTCTTATATTTAAAAGCCAGCCTATCTCCGGGTCTCTAGTATAAATTACCGATGGTTTATCAATCTTAATAAAAAATAAATGAAATAAAAACCATAGACTATTAAGCCAGAAACCTAGACCGCCTAAATATTTAATGTACTGATAAAAGTCAAAGCTGTTTATTTTTTTTATTTTAAAATTACTTTTAATACCATAAAAAGAAAAGGGGTCGGCCTTAATATGGTTTTTTCTCCCCGGCAGCCAAAGTTCAACTTCGGCTCCGAGATTGCTAAATTCCTCGCACATTTTACAAATTTGGTAGCCATGCGCCTTCTCGGTGGGGATTCTCGCATTAGTTAAATATATTATTTTCATAAATTCAGAAAACACCCGTCAGGTTTTAATTAAGTAACAAATCTGATAACCAAATAAGTTTTTCCTCCATTTAAAAATCTTTAACGGACCAAGGGTCAGGCCGTTTGAAGCCCGACAATCAACTAAGCGTAAATCTAGCGCCTTAAGCCAATCCGTAAAATCAAGATGGCTCCAAAACCTTAAGTGTTCAGAAGGATGATATGCCCATTGGGTAAAGAATCGACCCTTCCATAAAAAATCTAAGCGATAACGATAGAAGGCGGAGTTGGGAATGGAAATAATTAAATACTTAGCCTGATTCTTTATTTTATTAATCAACTCTTCCGGCAGCACTAAATGCTCTACAATCTCGCTTAAAACAATATAATCATATTTTTTTTCTAAGCGAAAATCTTTAGCGCCAATGTCTTTAACTTTAGCCTCAACCCCCTTTTTCTTCTGCTCCCCAACAATTAAAGAAGACAAATCATAACCCTCAACCTGACAATTTTTTCTTTTTTTTAGCTCCGCTAGAAGCGGTGAATCGCCGCAGGCAATGTCTAAAACTGAAGAACCCTCTTTAATCCAATCAATAAAAATTCTCTCCCTATCCCTTAATTTCTCTCTTATTTTTAAGCCCCGAAAACGCCAATATTCTTCATAATCAAAAAGTTTAACGTTTTTAAAATCAGGTTTTCTCATTCCCACGAAATAAAACATATATTTATTAATTACTGCTTAATTTTTTATCGTAATATTCACTAATTTCCATATTGTTCAATTAAAGCCGCTAATTCGGCAGTAACTTTTTGCGGCGTTAACCGGTTAATAAACAAATTGTAACCCTTTTCGGCAATCGTCTTCAGCAGTTCAGGGTTATTTTTTAAAATCATGATTTTTTCCGCCAAATCTTTCGGGTCAGAGGTTCGACAAAACAAGCAGTTCTCATGATCAATTAACAATTCTCTGGCTGCCGGGGTATCGGCGGTAATAACGGCCTTGCCGGCGGCCAGCGCTTCATAAACTTTATTGGGAATAACCACTTGTGTTTTTGTGGTGTCGCCGAAAATCCCCAAGCAAACATCGGCTTCGGCCATTATCTTTACTAATTCCGGATAAGGCGCCGTCATAATATAGTTTATATTTCCGGCCAGCCCTGCTTTAGCATCATATCTTTTAATTTTATTTCCGACTAAATTAAACTTAATATTCTCGTGTTCAAGCAAATGGGCAGCCGCCACTATTGTGCTTACGCCCTGCAGCGGGGTGGCGTAGCCATGGAAATGAATCAGCAAACAATCTTTGTCTTTCGGTTGCCTAGGTTTAATAAATTCATTATCCGCGCCAACCAAAACTCTCATAAATTTTTTTTCTTTTAGATGAAATAGCCGGCAAAAATACCTTATCTGCGCCTGAGTATCGAGTAAAACCTTATCCGCCAGACTGCAGGATAACCAGTCTAAAAACCAATAATAAAAAGCTTTTAAACTATGCGGCTTATTAATTTTCCTGTCGCAAACCTGGCAATCGTAAAGGGAAAAAAAGGCGTCAAGGATTATCGTCTTTCTGGTTAACAGTTTTGCTAAAATCACTGCCTGATATCCTGGATACGCCACCAGCATAACATCATATTTTTTCCTAATCTGCCAATGCTTAGCCACCAAAGAAAGATATTTCTTAATTCTGCCGCTTCTGGAATTACAAAATAATATTTTAACCCCATTCTGCTCGAGCCCCTTAATCAGAATGCTATTGCGGCTATAGTCCGGATTATATATTCCAAAAAAACAAATCGTCATAAAAATTTAGCCAGTGATTTAATAGATTAAAAAAATAAACCGAATCTTTCCTTAAGTCTTTCCAGGCTCAAAAACGCGTCAATCAGGCCATTTAAAAAAACTAAACCGGCCGCCAACCAAAAAATTCTTCCCTGCCACCACCTTGGCTGGTCTTTCGGTGGTGTGACCATAAAATAACCGGCGAAAATGGCTAAGAGCGGATAAATCTGAAAACGATATCTGGTTTCTACAACAGTGACAAAAATAATTAAAGGGGTAAACGCCGCCATGGCTAATAAATAATAAAGCCGTTTATCTCTTAAGAAAACGGTTTTTAAAATTCCGCCTAAACCAAGGACAAATAATATAACCGAAGCGGCCGCCGAAGATAAAAGAAATAACAATTGCCCCAGCCCTTCCTGATAAAACCAAAACCCCATAGGCCTGATTACGCTAAAATATTTGTTTATCCTTAAGCAGGTCAATTTAATAAATTCAAAGGGGTGGCTATATAAAAAACTTTTAAACTGCTTCATGGATTCGCCGTTAACTTCTTTAAGCTCGCGGGTAGTGACGAATTCAATCTGTTCCTTGGTCGGCCCCTGTTCGCCGTCGCCGCCATGGCGATTGCCGATCCAAAAATTAAAATTGCCGGCTGCGCCGAAGGGCATTAGCTGTCCGTAAGCTTGGTAATTTCTCCAGGTCCAGGGAATAAAAACCAAAATAATAATTAATGTAAATAGGGTTGCCTGGCGCCACAATTTTTTTCTCCAAAAATAAAATAACATAACCGGAATCAAAAAAATCACCGGCGGCCGCGCCAATACCGCCAACCCGGCCGTTAGCCCCAGCACCGCTATCAGCCGATAATCGGGCCGCCCAACAACACGAAAAAAAAGATAAACCATCAGACAAATAAAGAATAAAGAAAAGGTTTCCGTCATCAGCATGGCCGAAATTTCTATTAAATCAGGATAAAAGGCAAAAATTGCTGCCGCCCACAAACCGGCTGTTTTTTTCTTTTGGTTATCCACCAATATTAATATTGTAGCAAGATAAACCAACCAGGCGCTTAAAGCGTGAAGTAAGGCCTGGATCAGCCAAACCGGCTCGTAGTGATGGCCGAAGATTTTATAAATACCGGCTAAAAAATATTCATACAGCGGTCCGACACGGGCAATCGCGTAATCGTGAGCCAAGTCGGTTTCTAAATTTTCGCGGTAACCGTTTCCGGTCACTAGATTCCAGGCAATCTGATTATAGGCTCGCGCGTCTACCGACGGCTCAATCTTAAAATGAAAGGCGTAAAGAGCAGAGACTAAAAATGACCCTATGATTATCCAAAATATGGTATGTTTATAAATTTGCTTAACTCCAGACATAAAAAAAATTATTGTTTCTGCCACAATATGGCATTATCGGCCTGATAGGCTTTTTTGTATTTAGGCGTTAAATCATTTTCCCCCAAAAGCTCGTTGCCACCGTCATTTAAAACCACGTAATCCGGGTACTCGCTTCTGCCGAACCAATCGCGGCCGACCGTTAGATAGGGATTGATAGCCAAACGCTGCCAAACTTTATCCCGATCTATCATAAAGGCGACTGCCGGATTATTCACCACTAAAATATCCTTATCGGCAGGAATATTTTTATTTATATAATTAGCGAAAATCCTCGGCGTCGGATTATAATAAAGCTTGGTGTTGATATTGGTAAACATAGGAGCCATTTGCGACAAAAGAACTACGGTTACGGCAATAAATATAGTCTGTTTTCTAAATTTGCCGCCCCAAAGGCTACCGGCTATTTCCATAAGGGCAAAAGGAAATAAAATAAAAAGCAAGATATGCGCCGGGAAAAAATATCTATACCAACCCGGAGTTTTTAGATAAAAAAACCAGTCAAGAGCAATAAAAAAACATACTATAATTTCCATTTGGCTGATCCTCCGCTTGATAATCTTACTAATCAGGAATACGGCGAACAATGAAAGAAAGTGTAGCGGGGTTGTTTCGGTAAAGAATCTTAGAAAATTTTTAAACATGACGCCCTGGGGGGCCACATTATATGGATTAGAATAATAAGCGATAAATTCAGAAAACGATTGCTGGTTTAAACTGGCCGGTAGTATGGTCCAAACCCAAAGGCAGACGGGTAAAAGGCCTCCGGCCGCCAGATAGCACCATCTGCGCCAGTCAATTTTTTTATTTTTTATCGCCAGCCAAATTTCACCGCCGGCTAAGGCCGGAATAAAAAGCATATATAACGACTTGGTAGCGGCTGCCAGGCCAAATAACAGCCCGGCTAAAATCAACTGCCACCATTTTTTCTTATCTAAAATTAATAAGCCGGATAAAAAATAAACTATACCCGGTATTTCGCCTAAAGCGCCTTTGCCATTGCCATACAAAGGCAAAAAACCGGTTACTAATATTAAACCGATTAACGCCGCCTTCTTACCATAATATTTTTTTGCCGCCAAATAAAACAACCAGAAGAAGGCGATTAAAAAAACGGCCATAACGATTTTTTCCTGATGTAATCCCGCACCAAACAATTTAAAAAATATTGCCATTGGAGCCAAAAGCGGATAATTGGTAGTAATCAATAAATAGGGCTTGCCGGTAGACTGGCCCGGGCCCGTAGAAAAATCATAAACCCCGTTTTGCGCCAAATTTTTTGCTAGGTTTAAATTTATGCCTTCGTCATACCAGGGCGAAGGGCTATCCGGAAAACCTTTTAAAATTAAGGCTAAAAAAATTATGAAAATAAAACCCAGGCAAAAATTAAACCATTTGCCTTCCGGCATTATCTTTTTAATATTGTTTATCATCATGTTTATGCAAAACTATAAAAAGAATAATTAAATCTTTAACCGTCTGCCAGGTGCTTCTCATAATCTTAAACCTGGTTTTTCTTTTTTCAACGCAATTTACCGGGATTTCAGTCAGCCTTAAACCGGCCCGCTGGGACCGAAGCACAAACTCCGTGTCAAATACGGCTCGGTCGGTTTTACATTCAGCCACAACAGAAATAATTTTCTCCCTGGAGGCGAGCTTAATTCCGTGCGTATCCGTGCCCTTGAAACCAAAAAATAAGCTTAAAAAAATATTAAATGCTTTAGTGACAAATCGCCTTAGTAGATTCCGCTGGTCGCGTGCGCCCGGCATATTTTTTGAACCAATCACCAGATCGTAATCAGCAATTAACCCCAGCGCCTGCTTAATAAATTCTACGTCCCAAAAATCAACATTAAAAATAGCTAAATTTTTTCCATCGCCTGCTAAAAGGCCGGCCTTTAAAGCCAAACCATAACCGGCCCGAGGAAGATTTATCGCCCTAATAATCGGATATTCTTTCACAAGCTTTAAAATTATTTCCTTGGTTCGATCGGTGCTGCCGTTTTCAACAACTAATATTTCATACTCCGCTCCGGCCAAAATTTTTCCCATGGAAAAAATAATTTTTTTCATTTCTTCCTCTAAAATTAATTCCTCATTATACGCCGGGATTATAATTGACAGTTCTTTCATGGGTTAAAATTTAAAAATTAATTTTATTAAAGCCAAACCGCCCTTAATTTCCTGAATAAATTGCTCCCAGCTTCTGATATGGGCGAGGCGGCGGATTATTACTTTAGGCCGAAAATAAAATTTGCGATGAGCCAGCTCGTAATAATACTGCATTTTCTCACGAGGTAATCCCGGAATTTCTAAAACTACATTTGACATGCTATAGTCGTCCCAATTAAAACTTTTTATGTACCCCAGCTCTTTAGCCCAAGCGAATAATTCGGTTCCCGGATAGGCCGTAGCAATATTAAACTGCACTTCATCCGGGTCCAATTTAATGGCGAATGCAATGGTTTTTTTAATCGTTTCTTCGGTCTCGCCTTGATTGCCGATCATAAAAGAGGCTCTGGTTTCAATGCCGATTTTACGAGAGGCTCTGACCGCTTGAATCGCTTGATCTAAAGAAATCTTTTTATTTATATTTTTTAAAATCTGCTCATCGGCCGACTCAATACCAAATAATATTAAATGGCAGCCCGCTTGTTTCATTATCTTTAAGAGATCTTCATTGATGTGGTCAACCCGGGTAAAGCAGGACCAGGTCAGGTCAATTTTCTCTTTTTTAATTATATCACAAAATTCACGAACTACCTCTTTAAACAAGGTAAAAGTATCGTCATAAAAAGCCACTTCTTTTATGCCATAATCTCTCTGCAATATATTTATCTCATCAATAATATTTCGAGCCGACCGTTTTCTGACGATCCCGCGAAAGGTACGGTAGCAAAAAGTGCAGCGCCCGGGACAGCCGCGGGTGGCAAACATAATCATAACCGGCAACCTCTTAAAACTGCCAACGGCCGGAAAATATTTATCCATAGGTAAGAGATGATAGGCCGGAGGCGGAATTTCATCTAAATTTTTAATCAACGGACGAGGAGCATTTTTAACAATTTGACCGTCTAATTTATAGCAGAGACCTAAAATTTCTGCCGGATTTTTCCCGCTGGCCAGCTCGCTCATACTCTCCTCACCTTCATCGATGGCTACGAAATCAACCTCCTCATGAGCCATTACCTCGTCGGGTAAAACCGAGGGGTGAACTCCGCCGAAAACCGTTTTAGCTTTAGGAAATATTTTCTTAGCTACCTTGGCAATCGCAAGTGCGTTATTAACCAACGGCGTGGTAGCGCTAAGGCCGATATAATCAAAATTTTCCTTATTATCGGCCAGGGCTTTAGCCGTATCATTAACCGTGTAGTGCATCGCCGGATAATCCAAATATTTAACCCGGTGGCCGGATTTTTCTAAAACCGCGGCAATATAAGCCAAACCCAGACTTGGCCAGCAACTGCCGACATCCTGCCATAAATTCCTGTCTTCACCGATCACCCATGGCGGATTTATTAATAATACTTTAGACATTTTATTTTTTAAATCTATATTTAAATAACACCCGAACGGCCGTAACCGCGTCTTGCCACTTAATCTTTTTGCCTTCATTTTTATGCCGGGGGTAATAATTAATCGGCACCTCATAAATTTTTATTTTTCTTTTAGCGATCTTGGCGGTCACCTCCGGGCAAAACTCAAACCCTTCGCATTCCAAACTCAATTCCTTCAGTAAATCGGTTTTAAACATCTTATAGCAGGTCGGTTCATCGGTAATATTGATGTCGTATAAAAAGTTGGCCAGCCAGGTTAAAAAAATTCCGCCGATAGCAAAAATATGGCCGGAATGGCGCCTTCTAAGATAACTATGTTGAAGTCGGCGCGATCCATAGACAGCCTGTCCGCCAGTTTCCGTTATTTTCTTGAGCATGGTCTTAAAATCGTTTGGGTCATATTCCAAATCGGCATCTTGAATAACGGTATAATCACCGGTGGCCTTAACTAATCCGCTGCGCAGAGCCCGGCCTTTGCCGTAATTTTTATCATGATATAGGATCTGATACTTATTTTGGTATTGCTTAAGAATCTCCCGCGTGCCATCAGTAGAATAGTCGTCAATAATAATAATTTCTTTTTCTACGCCCAAATCCAACCCTTCCATTTTGTTTAAAATTTGGGTGATAGTGTCTTTTTCATTATAGGCTGGAATGATTATAGAAAGTTTCATAAATTATTAATTTTTTCTTTATTATTTATTTTGCCAGCCAGAGCCAGCTATAAATTCTTTTTATAATAAGCAAAAAATGTTTCGGTCCGCGTATAGCTTTAATAAAATTAATAATTATCCGCGGCCTCAAATAGAACCGGCGTAAAGCTTTTTTACGCCATTGTTTTATTTCTTTTAAAGTAAACCCCGGGGGAGCATAAACCGCATCGGCCAAAATAAATTTACTCCAAGCTTCGGCCGAATTGTTAAACTGCCATTCTCCCCTTTTAACCAGTTCGCGGGCGATATCAGAGCCAGGAAAGGGTTTAAATAAAAAGAACCCGGCCCTGGTTAAACTTAAACTGCAGGCGAAATCAATGGTTTTCTCAATATCTTCCCTAGTTTCGGTAGGATACCCGATAATAAAAAATCCGGAAACCTCCAGGCCGCATTTTTTTATTAAATTAATCTTATCTCTGATTTCCCGGGTGGTTAAGCTTTTCTTCATATCTTTAAGCACCTTATCGGATCCCGATTCTATGCCCACGGAAATAAAATATAAACCCGCCTCTTTCATGGTCTTAAGCAAATCTTCGGTTAGGCTGTCAAGCCGCACGCCATTGGGGCAGGTCCAGCTAATGGCCAATTTATTTTCTTTTAACTCTCGACAAAATTCTTTTACCAACTCATGGTTATGAGTAAAATTATCATCTTCTATGTGGATTTCTCTGATTCCGTATTTATGATAGAGTAATTTTATTTCTTCAATAACCTTGACTACGCTGCGATAGCGAATTCTCCTCCCGGAAACGATCCGGCCGGAGCAATAGGTGCAGGAAAATGGGCAGCCCCGGGAAATAATAATCGGCGCAATCGGGTAATTCTTAAAAAAACCGCCGTGGGGAGCAAACGGATAAGTGTCGGGGCGTATCAAGTCCCAAGCCGGCATGCCGAACTGATCAATATCTACGCAAAAAACTTGCTGGTTGACAATAACCTTGTCCGACCGGCGCCAAATCAGGCCGGGTATATCATTCAAACTCTCCGATACCGGATTATTCAAAGCTATAAATTCCAATAACTTTGGCAGGCCAATTTCCGCTTCGCCGATAAAAGCCCAATCGATTTGCGGAAATAAACTAAAAATATTTTCCGGGTCAGCCGACGGATGCGGGCCGCCTAAAATTATCCTGGCTGGCGGTAAAATTCTATTGATAATTTTTATATACTCTAAAGCTACGGGAATATGAAAGGTAAACACTTGCAAACAAACCACATCATACTGATGGCTTTTTAATATTGGTTCCAATTTATTCGGCGGCAGCTTTTCCTTAAGGCAGTCCAAAATAGTTACGTCGTGTTTTTCCCTAATCGCGGTTGCTAAATAGCCCAGACTAAAAGGAGGGATTAATTCATCGACTTGACTATAGGGTTTTAATAATAAAACTTTTAATCTTTTCATAATTATTGATTATTCAGTGTCTGCTTCAAGCCATCGCTTAGCTTGGTCGGCTTAATTTTAAATAGAACCGGCCAAGGATCGCTCTTAAAAATTTCATTGCTTAATAACGGCCTAATTTGCCACCAGGGGAAAGGAAAAAGGGGCAGGCTTGATATTATTTTTAAAAACCAAATAAAAAACCATGGCAGGCGTAAAATATAAGAATGGCGATCAAGCAATGGTTTGGCTTGCCTTAAAAGATCATCGAGGCTGACCGTCTCTTCGCCGGTAATATTGATAATTTGATTGGTTTTATAATTTAAGCAGCCGGCGATAATTTTTACCAAATCGCCGACGAACAACGGCTGAATTTTAAAATTATGAATCGGGACAACCGGAAAACGAGCTAAAAGCGAGAAAAAAAATCCTAAATTATTTTTATCACCCGGCCCATAAAGCAGGCTTGGCCTAAGAATAATATATGGCACTCCGGATTTAATCACCGCCGCCTCCGCCGCCTTCTTAGATAAACTATAGGGATTTTGATAGGCGGATAAAACTCTAATACTAGATAAAAAAATAAAACTGCGGGGCTTGATTTCGCGGCATATTTCTAATATGTTTTCGGTCCCGGCCTGATTAACTTCATAAAACAACCGGCTGTCTTTACCTTTAATCTGAGCCGCTAAATGAACGATAATATCAACTTTTTCTTCCCATAACTTAATCACATCTTTCTTATTGCGAATATCGCCAGTAAAAAAAATACAATTATGCCCATCGGCCTTTAATTGAGGTATTAAATGCTTGCCTAGAAATCCTTGGCTACCGGTAATTAATATTTTCATAATACATTATCTTCAAACATTTTAATATAATGCAGTTGTTGGGGTAAAAAAATTTGTTTTTTGCTCAAGACAAAATTTGAGTATTTTTTATTAAAATTATATTTATTTTTTAAAGTATATGTAATAATTTTAATAAAAAATAATACAATTTTGTATTCACTCAAAATAAATTTTTTTTCCCCAACTACTTCCGTTTATGAATAATCCTTTAAAATAATATTTTAAACCAATATTTTATTAAATATCTAAACCTAAAATAATAAGACACAAAAGCTTTTTCTTTAAGAGACAAAAGTTGCTGAGCTGATAAATTAGGATGTTTGAAAACCGGATTAAAACTATTAAACTTTTCCCAATCTTTCTCTGTAATCTTATCCGCCATCTCCCGATATAGGGCGGTGCCGGGGAAAGGAGTTAAAATAAAAAATTGAGCCACAACAGTATTCAACTTCTTCGCATAACCAATGGTACGTTCAATGGTTTCCTCGGTATCCTCGGGAAAACCAAAGACATAAAAAGCCGCGACCCGGACTCCTTTTTTTTGGCAATAATTAATTATATCCGCCTCCTTGCTTTTGGGCGCGGAAAAACGCGAAGCCCCGGCCAGCACTTCTATATCCGACGACTCTATACCTAAATTTATGCTTCTTAAACCGGCGTCGTATAATTTATCAATCAATTCATAATCTAAACAGTTAACATGAGTCTCGCAGCCCCAGAATATATTCAAATGATTGGCGATTATGCCATCGGCAATGGCCAGAGCGCGGTCTCTTTGGCTGGTAAATAAGGGGTCTCGAAATTGCACGGATTTAATACCATAGGTTGCTTTTAAATACTTTAATTCTCCGATCACTGAAACGGCGCTCCTCTGCCTTAAATGTCCATAATAAGCTTTATAGGGGCAATAGGGACAATTAAAAGTGCAGCCGCGGCTTGATAATACGGTCACAAAGGGACGGGGTTTTAAAAGAGGCCGATAGGAATATTTTTTTAAAGGAAATATATCCCAGACCGGAAAAGGCAAAGCGTCTAAATTTTCCACTTTCTGACCGATTATTTTTCCCTGCGGCAGCCAATGGTCGCTTATCTTATCAATCACCTGCTCAGGTTCATCGACTATTACAAAATCCGCGACTGCCAGATACGGCTCGGGCATAACCGAGGCAAAGGGACCAAAAAAACCAATTTTTGCCTTGCTGTTTTCTTGCTTTATTTTTCGGGCGAATGACAGCTCGAACTTATAATCTACTATAGAGGAAGGAATGATAACCAAATCCGCATCAGCCGGAATTTCGTTAAATTTATATTCAACTTGATGGCCGTTTTTCTTCAGTATTGCCGCCAAATACCCCAAGGCAAAAACCGGAATATTAACCGACTTCTTTTTTGACGCCTCAAGAATTTTAGCCAAAAAAGAATCGCCAATTTGCGCCACCATGCCGTATTCTCCCATGACATCTTTATTAATGTATTGCGGCCGCGGTGAATATACTTCCAACAAAGTTACTTTCATATTATGAATTAAGAAAAAATATTAAATTTAATAATATGCCAAATCGCCGCTAAGCCGTCGCGCCAATTAATTTTTTTGCCTTCTTCGTAAGTGCGCCCATAATAGGAAATTCCGACTTCATATACCCGCCATTTGCCTTTGGCAACCAGTGCGGTTAATTCCGGTTCTATACCAAAGCGCTTTGATCTTAGTTTATCCTTAAAAGAATCAACCACTTCTTTTCTAAAAGCTTTGTAGCCGGTTTCCATGTCGGAGAAAGTCAAACCTGATAGCATATTAGAAAATTTAGTTAAAAAAGTATTGCCCAAAAGATGCCAAAAAAATAAAACTCTCTTAGGATCGCTGGTAACGAAACGAGAGCCGTAAACCACATCTCCCCTGCCTTTTAAAATAGGGTCGAGCAATTTTAAATAATCCTGAGGATCGTATTCCAAATCAGCGTCTTGTATGACAACAATATCCCCGGTCGCCCGCAAAAATCCGTCACGCAGGGCGGCGCCCTTGCCTTCATTTTTTTCCCTAAAAATTATTTTATATTTCGTTTCATCAAAGCTTTTTAGAATTTCCCTGGTGCCGTCGGTTGAGCAATCATCAATAATAATTATTTCTTTTTTTAGCGGCAACTCCACCGCCTCTACCTGGCGGATAATTTCTTTAATAGTCTCTTTTTCATTAAAAACTGGAATTACCACGGATAAAATGTTCATAAAATTTTTCTTCTAAAGGAATTAAATATTTCAAATAAATATTCAATGGCGAACATAAAAATAAAAATGTTAACCGGAAAACGGAAGCGGGCGTTAACGCCGAAACCGTTGCTGATTGTCGTTAAAGCAAAATAAGCGACAAAGATTAAGCCCAGAGCCGAAAGGGCGGTAAACTTTTTCCTTAAAAACGTGCGGATTATACTAATAAAAAATATTGCGGCAATTAAAATCCATAAAAATCGCATCAATATTATAAAAAAAGCCGAGCTAAAAAACAGGGATTTAAAAGTTACAAACATTTCCGGCAATGGCTGCGTCAATATTTGTCCAACGGTCAGTCCATTGGCTTGATAGAAACCGAGAAAACCTAAAAATGTCAGCAGGCCGTCATGCGTAAAAAAAGTTAATAGACTGATGCCGGCAACAATGATTGATTCTTTGGGATTTTTTATTAAAACCTCAATGGCTTGCTGTTGAAACCAGCCGGCGTTACCCGTGTTAATTATGGGATATTGCTCAATTCCTTTTGATTTAAAAAAATTAATCAGCGATTGGCTGTAACTCTCATGATTTTTTACCGCCAGCACGGAGGGGGCGAGAGCGGTAAACAAAACCTCCTCTTTATTCGAGGTAAGCGCGGCAACTCCAAAAGCACGATAGTTCCTATAATACCAAGGGCTTAAGATTAATATAAAAATTATCAAAAATATTATTACCTGTTTCAATAAAAAATTTCTTTTTAAAAAATACCTGTAAGCCAGCCAGGCGGCGATCAAAATTATCGGCAAATAAAGCGTAGTCGGCTTAATTAATGTCGCCATGCCTAATAAAAACGCTGACCAGCCAATTGTTTTATAATTATTGAAAGCCGCATTCTGCTCTGCAGCTTTTATAAATTTAATGATAAATAAAATAAACAAAAAGAAAAATAAAACAAAAAAAGATTCTGAAATCATCCAAAGAGACAGCATCACCCCCACCGGTTCGAAGACTAAAAGCCAGCCCACCAGGTTGGCGATACTATTGTTAGGTATTATTTCTCGGCTTATCTTCCTCCCGAGTATTGGCAGAAGACTACTAATAATAATTTGAATAATAACCAAGGGCCAAAGCGAATTAAAAATAAATAAGGAAGCGGCGATAATCAGCGGGTAGCCGGGAGTCCTCGTAGAATCCAAGATAGTTGGCGGGTTATAACCAGAAAAAACTTTATAATGAATTAAATTATAGGCGTAATTATAATAGCCATCCGAATGGGTGGAATTTAAAAATTTATCGGTATCAAAATTTACCGCCCTGTAAAAAAGAAAAGAAAAAATTAACCTTAAAATCAAGGCTACTATAAAAATTATTATTACTGTTTTATATTTTTTTAACATATTATTATTTTAGGGCAGTAAAGAGATATCCCAGGGCAAATCTAGTCTTCATGGCGGGCCTAAATTTTAAAAGCCCAAAGTCAAAAAGGTAGTAAAAAGGGAAAATTAGGAGCCGGATTATCTTGGGAAAAATAAAGATAACATTGTTGAAGTTAACAAAAAATGGACCGCCGCCGATTGCCTTTATTTTTATATTGCTAAAGCCGGCTTGATGAAAAATCTTCTCTAAAGCCTCGGAAGTATAACGAAAATAATCGTGCGGGTCGGGGTGATAGTTAATTAAAAAGGGCACGAAACCCAATAATTGGCCGCCCTTTTTCGTTACCCGGAAAGCCTCGGCGGCTAAAAAATTATGGTTATAAATATGCTCTAAAATATTAAACATCAAGACGCAATCAATGCTCAAGTCGCCAGCCGTTAGCTGGTCTTTTTCAAAATTAATCGCCGAATTTTTACTATCTAAATTTATTACCTTGACGGCTTCCCCTTTTTGTAGAAAATTCAGATAGCTGGGATTTACGCCTCCGCCAATATCTAAAACCCGGCCGGAAATTTTATACTTCTTTAGTTCCAAATTCATCAGCGTACGAACTAAGCTTTTATTCTGAGCTAAGCTTTTTAAAATACTAAAAAACATAATTTCTAAGTTAGTTTTTTTATTATATTTTCTACCAATTTTTTTAAACTATGGCTGGCAACGACAATCTCGCGTAAATTCACCGTGCTACTGGCTTGTAAAAACTCAATAATTTTCTGCCGGGCGGTTTCGGCGTCGGGACAATAATTACCCGCGGGAATTATATTTTTAAAAGCTTCATTGGTGGTTACCACGGGCAAACTTGAAGACATAGCTTCTAAAACCGTTTTATCCAGGCTGCCGGTGGCGCTAAGGTTGACAAAAACTTTTGCCTGCCGATATATGCCAGGCATATCTTTGTTGGCTACCGCACCGAAAAACTTGACTTGCTCCGATAAATTATTTTCAGCAACATATTTCTTTAATTTAATCTCATAAGCCTTATCCTCCTCCAGCGCCGTCGCGCCGACAAGAAATAGGCGCGCGGCAATAACTTCTTGCCTTATTTCGGCAAACAATTTAACTATTTTTAATTGATTTTTCGCTGGTGATATTCTATCAACATTTAAGATTATTTTTTCTGGTGCGGCGTTGGCTGCGGGCGCAAATTTTTGGACATCAATGCCATGCCCCATAACCTGGACTTTTCTACTCTTAAGCCGGAAGCTTTTAGTCGAAGCCGTGAAAATAATATCGGACAATTTTTCCGCAATCCGTAATTTTAAATCCACATTTTTATGAGTATACCACAGCGCTATGGTTTTATGCCACACTTTCCATAACCACCCGCCCAAAACAATATATTCGGGATTCATGTGGACAAAAACCGTGTCATAATTTTTTCGTTCCTGCCAAATATATTTATAAAAATTTAAAACGTAATTTATTTTTGACCGCGATTTTTCTTTGCCTAACGATAAAACTTTTACATTTTCCGGAAAACTGTATTCGCCTTTCTCTAAGCAAATAACCGTAAGCTTCCGGCAATGCTTGGCGAATTCTAAAATCCAGGCGGTCATAAAACCAAGGATACTGTCGTTGATATCAACTTTTTGGGTAATTATAAGTAAATTCATTTTTGTTTATTATTTACTGCCTTTTGCCAGGATAATTTATATAAATTAAAAATTTCTTCCTGGTTAGGCAGTATACTTACAGTCGCTTCGGCGCCGGCTGCTAATTTTTTACGTAAATTCTCATCCGTAATCATTTTCACCATGGCTTGCTCCAGGGCATTTCGGTCGCCAACCGGAATAATTAATCCGCTCTCATTATTTTCAATCACTTCGCCGGCGCAACCGACATCGGTCATAATAACCGGCAAACCAAGGCCGGCCGCCTCTATCACTGCCAAGCCCCAGCCTTCCGAATTAGAGGTCAATAAAAATGCGTCTGCTTGACGGTAATATTTTCCCAAATCATCTTTCCAACCTAATAATTTTACTCTATCGCTTAACCCATAATTCACAATTCTTAATTCACAATTCTTTTTTTCCGGTCCATCCCCGATTATCCAAAGCTCTGTTTGCGGATATTTTTTTGCCACTTCTCTCATTGCTTCAATTTGTAATTCAATATTTTTTACCGGCACCAGTCTACCGACAGTTAAAAATACAAATTTACCTTTATTTTCTGTAATTCGTAATTCGCCCGCCTCGGCTTCGCCTTGGCGAGACGGGTAATTCGTAATTCGTAATTCGGTGTAAATCGGTACTACTGTTATTTTTTCTTCTTTAACCCCAAAATCTCTAATTAACAATTTCTTTAATCTTTGGCTGACGCATCTGACGGCATTAGCTCTGGGTAAAACAAATTTTGCTATAAGCGCGCGCAGACCGGAAAACTTTTCAAAGCCATGTATCTGAATTTCCAAGGCGGCGTTTAAATTTCTGGCCAATTTAAGGCCGATTAAAGCCAAATAATATTGATCTTGCACCGTAATCAGGTTGTCTTTATCTTCTCGCCAAAGCTTCAACGCCAAACGATAAATTTTAATAAACTGGCTCAATTTATTTACGCCGCCGGAACCATACGCCTTAACTTTATCCGATAATACAATAACCTCCTTTTTTTGATTCGGGACAATAACCGAGTAACCTTCAACCAATCGGCCGTATTCTAAAACCCGGCCGGCCAGGGCGGAGCTTTTATTTAAAATCGAATTATCTAAACCTAAACTAATAATTTTCATAAATTCTTATAAATATTTAAAAATTCTTCCGTAATTTCTTCCCAGGTATGGCGGTAATTAAAATTCATGGCTTTATTTCTATACTCATTATAATTTTTATCATCGGCCAAAAATAATATTTTGTCTTTTATATCCGCCTCGTCTAGCGGATTAACGAACAAGCCGAATAAACTTAATTTTTCTCTGAATCCGGTTTCCTCGGTTAAAATAAACGGCTTAGAGCAGCTTAAGGCGTCTAAAATATAATTCGGGCTGATTTCAGTAAGCGACGGCAAAATCACGGCATAGCTTTTTTTTATTACCTCCAGCAATTTTTCATAAGGCATGCTCTGAACTATGCTTAATTTTAGATCAGGATTATTTTTTTGCGCCTCAATAAAAGCCTGCTTTAATTTTTCTAAATTTTTTAATTTCACCGGCCGGCCGGCCCACAAAAAAATTTTTTCTTTCACCGGCTGACCCTGATCTTTTTGGGCAACGAAATAATTTTCTATAATTCGGCTCTTTTGAGGATTTAGCTGATAGTACTTTTCAAAAATGTCTTTTTGCCAGGCGGTACTAAAAACAACAACGGCGGCATTTTTTAAAATATATTTTGATAAAGAAAAAATAATTTTTTCTTTAAAATTTAAAGGCGGCAGGTTCTCATAAAATTTCTCCAAGGTAATCAGCTTGCCGCTTCTTTCAATATAGGTTTCCCAAAGAAAATCGCCGCCGGTGCGGATAATAATTTTTTTCTTAAAGATTTTAGCCGCAATTACGGCCGGCATGCCTACGCTAAAAGTATCCAAGGCGATTATTAAATCCGCGCCGCGCGATTTAAAAACCAGTCTAAAAAAATAATAAATATGCCTGATAATTATCGGCAATCTTTTCTCCAACTGGTAGCTCAAAACTTCGACTTCAGAGCCTTTTTGCTTAAACTGCTCCGCTAAGTTTTTAGCGTACTGGGCCGGCCCGCCGATATCGGGCGGATAGATGCCCGTGGCGATAATAATTTTTAATTTATTTTTATCCAAGCGATGATGAAAAAAAATAAAAAAGCTGGAAACTAAATAACTTTCGCAGGCGATTAAGCCGCTAGCCATAACTTGGGCCAGCATGTACCAGACCTTGAAACCGTCAACCAATATATACATGAAAAAGGCGTTGAGGATTAAGTTAAATAAGGCGACGGAGAGATACACCGTCATTTGCCGATACATCCGTTCCGTATTATTATCCCTAAAAGTCCAAAACTTCTGTAAAAAGAAACTAACGAAGAATGCCACGGAAAAAGCCAAACAGGCAGAGTATAAATACCAAATTCCCAAAATATCGGTAAAAAAATAAATCAATGATAAGTCTACCAGAGCGGCAGTACCGCCGGCAATAAGGTATTTAATCGGTCGTTTATGTTTTATGATCTGGCGGCGCAGTAAATCTTTCATTTTTTTATCTTCTTTAATATGTTTTCCATCTTAAGGGCAATGGAATCCCAATTATAACACTCTGCTACTAAATTTTTTGCCCGCGATGTTATCTTTAGAGTTAAATTTTTGTCAGCTAAATATATTTTTACTTTTTCCGCGATGCTTTCGGGTTTTTTAACCCTGCAAAATAAGCCGGTTTCACTATCGGATAAAAAATCAACAATACCGCCGACCGGCGTGGCAATAATCGGCACGCCGGCCGCCATAGCTTCTAAAAACGAGATTCCCTGACCTTCCGATAATGAAGGTCGAACGAAAATGTCGGAAATAGCCAAATATTTTGGCAAATCATCTTGGGAAACTTGGCCTAGAAAAAAAACTCTATCCGTCAACATTAATTCTTCGGCTAACGCTTCCAACATTTTTCTATCCGGTCCGTCGCCTAAGATCAATAATTTTACATTAGCCGGCAATTGAGATAACGATTTAATTATGTCCTCTACCGCGTTCTTCTTTACCAACCTGGAGGTAGTAATTAAAACAACGTCACTTTCTTCAAAATTTAATTTCTTCCGTAATTTTTCTGCCAGCTGCCGGGTTGGCGGCTTCAATAAAAATTTTTCCGCTTCTACTCCGTTCGGAACGATCTCAACCGGGCATTTAACGCCATTGGCAATCGCCCGTTTTTTTAAATAGTCGCTGATAGTGGTGATCAAGTCGGCTTTTTTAAAAACCAGCAAATGCCAAGGTTTGATCAGATAATTATATAAAAAATTACTGCCAAAAACATAGCGCTTAAGGTGCTCTTCTTCGTCGCCTTCCTGTAGATTTAACACTAAAATTTTGTTAGGATAAGCGGTTTTAAAAAAAGCCGCGGCAATTGAGGCCTGGCTGGCCATTAGAGAAAAAATGATTTCGTATTGCTTTGAGCGGTTCAGACGCAGCGCCAGCCATAAACCCCAAAGCGGCAATAAAAATTTATCAAACTTATTGCCTAAGCCTACCCTAAACACATTTACCCGGCCAACCTTTTCCCGCCTTGGCAGGCGTCGGTTAAGTCTGGCGGTTATCAGATCAAAGTCATATTCGCTGATTCTATCCGTTAATTCCTTTACTGCAATTTCCGCTCCGCCGATAAACGGCAAGTAGGCAGTTGAAAAAATTAATATTCTTTTCATATAAACAACCCGCAACTTTTTAGATAATTTTATGCCTGGTTTAATTTCTTGTGCAGGGTATTTATTTTGAGCGAATATGAAATTGTATTATTTTTTCTTAAAATTATCCATGCCCAATTTATCACAATTTTAAGAAAAAATACCCAAATTTCATCTTGAGTGAAAAATAAATACTCTGCACAAGAAATTTCACCTTTAGAAATATCAAAAAAACTCTTTTAAATAACTTGTTTAAAATACTCTATAGTTTTCTTAAGGCCTTCTTCCAACTCAACTTTCGGCTGCCAGCCTAACTTTTCTTTAGCTATGGTTATGTCGGGTTTCCTTTTAACCGGATCATCTGACGGCAATTTTATATAAATAATTTTGCTTAGGCTTCCGGTCATTTCTATAACTTTTTCCGCCAACTGCTTAATGGTAAATTCTCCGGGGTTGCCTAAATTTACCGGACCGTTAAACTTTTCTTTTTCCATCATGGCGATTAAGCCTTTGACTAAATCATCAACATAACAAAAACTTCTGGTTTGCCTCCCGTCGCCGCTGATGGTAACGTCTTCGCCTTTAAGCGCCTGAACGATAAAATTAGACACTACCCGGCCGTCGTTCACCGCCATATTCGGGCCATAAGTATTAAAAATCCTGACCACTTTAATATCAAGATTATTTTGTCTCTGGTAATCAAAAAATAAAGTTTCAGCGCATCTCTTGCCCTCGTCATAGCATGATCTTCGGCCGATGCAATTGACATTGCCCCAATAATCTTCGGTCTGCGGATGCACTAGAGGGTCGCCGTAAACCTCGGAGGTGGAAGCTTGTAAAATCGTGGCTTGATGCTTTTTGGCTAATCCCAGTATATTAATAACGCCGATGGTATTGGCTTTAACCGTTCTGATGGCATCAAACTGATAATGCACCGGCGAAGCCGGGCAGGCTAAATTAAATATTTGATCAATCTTTTCTTCAATAAAATACGGCTCGATTATATCGTGTTCAACTAAACAAAAACCCTTGTTTTTCAGCAGATGCTCAATATTTTTTTTATTGCCGGTGAAAAAATTATCCAGACAAATTACTTTATTTTTAGACTGAAGCAGCCTCGCGCATAGGTGAGAACCGATAAAGCCTGCACCGCCGGTCACTAAGATTGTTTTCATGATTTTACGCTTACCGCCTTGGAACATGTCCAAGACGAAAGTTAAAGAGATTTTTTCTTAATTATGTAAGTGATATTAACAATTTCGTCATCATTATTAAGAAAAATATCAACCATTTTATCGACAACTTCATATTGAACCACTTTATTGCCCTCGTGAATATGTAGAATTTCACCCTTTGATAAAGGTATACCGCCAATCATTTCTTCGGTTCTCTTGTTATCGCCATTTTCAAAAATTACTTTAATATTTTTCTTAATCATAAATTTGATATTTATTCTTAATTCATAATTCTTAATTCGTAATTCATTTAAGCCCCATTTCCTTTTTATAGCCCTCCAGCCATTCGGGTAAATTAATCGTTGGTTCCCAGCCCAAAAGTTTTTTAGCTAAAGCATGATCCGCTAAAGTTTCTTTAGGCTCAATCCTCGGCTCAATATAAACAGTCGAACCGCCGATCATTTCAGCCAACTCATTGACACTATAGTTACTGCCGCGGCCGATATTTATTACCTCCCCTTTCCCGACTTTATCGCTTTTAGCGGCCAAAACATTGGCTCTAACAGCGTCAATCACCGAGGTATAATCACGGCGGTTGGTGCCGTCGCCGGTTATAGTCATGGGCTGATTTTTTAATCTTTGATTGACGAATAATCCCATGACCAGGCAGTAAGCTCCTTCTAAGGCCTGGCGTTTCCCATAAATATTAAAATATCTTAAACTAACCGTGGCTAAGCCGTAAATATCGGAAAACAGCCGGCAATACAATTCACCGACATATTTTTGCAGGCCATAAGGGCTTAAAGCGTGAGCCGGCATATCTTCGGTTAAAGGCATCTTGGTTTGGTCGCCATAGGCCGAAGAGGAAGCGCTGTAAATTACTTTTTTAACCTTAGCGTCGCGCGCCGCCAATAAAACATTTAGGGTCCCGTTCAAATTAATATCGTTAGCCGTGGCCGGGTCTTCAATCGACGGTTGAACTCGGGGAAAGGCGGCTAGATGAAAAACATAATCTACTCCCTTAAATAAGGGCTTAATTTTTTCTAAATCTCTGATATCGGCTTTATGAAATTTGGCTTTAGGGTTTATATATTCTTTTTTACCGGTCGTTAAATTATCAATAATAACAACCTCATCGCCCTGTATTATCAATTCATCGACTAAATTAGAGCCGATAAATCCGGCTCCACCGGTGACTAGGCATTTTGACATAAAATTTTATAATTTTAAGTTTAAAATTTATATAAATTTAATAACCACCCTAGATTGGACTGTCTAGCGGGGTTGTAGATTTTAAGCGACTACGAAATTGTAGCATTTTTTAAAATTATCTTATTAATTTTAAAAAATGCCCAAATTTCGTCCGGAGCGAAGAATCTACAACCCCGCTAGACTCATTTAAATTGGGTTATTTTTTCATATCCACCACATCATCGCCATAAACGCCTTTAAGCAGATCCAAATCCTTATGGCTTTTAACCAGTAAATCAATATTTTTTTCTTTTAAGCTGGCTAAAACTTTTGCTCCCGGCTCATCGCCTACCAGTTCGTTGTATATTTGGGAAAAAACCGCAAAATCCTTAATAAAGCAATGTCCGCCGGCGCCGCGTCCGGTTTTGTGTATCGGATCAATATGAGTGGGGCCAATCCTGGGATCGGCCGCCATCGCCTCTTTAACCACTTGATAATCAACGCCCAGCTTATTAGCCAGGTCATAAAGCAAGTTTATAAAAATTACCTTAAAATAAAACCAGCAGTTGCCGCCGTACTTGGTTAATTCCGCCTCTTTGGCGTGGCAAATCAGCTGATAAGAAGCAAACGGTAAAACCTCCATTACTTCTTTGGCTTTCTGCCTGTATTCGTCGTTATCCAGCGGAATACCGATAATATTGCGATTCGGATTGGCCGCATCGTGTGCCGCCGAAGCTTCGGTTAAAAATTCCGGCGAATGGACAACATATATGCCGGGATTGTCTTTTTGCATTAATTCGGTAGTGCCGGGAGTGATGGTTGACTTAATTACGGCAATCTTTTTTTTGCCAACCAATTTAATAACTTGCTTTAAAATACTGTTGTCAAAACCTTGAGGCGTAGTCGGGGTCGGTACGGCGATAAAAACAATATCACAATCGCCGATCTTTTCCTTATTTGAAGCGTAAGGCTCTTCTTTAGCGTACCTGACAATATTATAGCCTCGCGTTTCAAAATCATTGGCGTAATTTTTACCGATCCAGCCTTGGCCGATAAATCCTATAAGTTTGCCCATAAAAAAATTTATAATTAAAAATTAAAACACTAAGTAGAAACGCGCCACTGCGCGTTTCTACAAGGGTTGATTTATACGTAACTATAAGTTATTATTAAATAAACCGGACCAAAAGTCAATCCCGTTAAATTCGCTTTCGCGAAAATTTGCTGGCAAATTTATTTAACGGGATCAACCATAATATAATGACAAAAATTCTATATTTTATAACCCAATCGGAATTTGGCGGCGCCCAGCGCTATGTTTTTGATTTAGCTAATAATTTAAAGGGTGCTTACGATACGGCCGTAGCCTTAGGAGAACAGGGAAATAATGGAAAATTAGCTAAAATTTTAGCAGAAAATAATATCAAAACATTTATCATCCCCCATCTTAAACGCAATATTTCACCGATTTATGATTTTTTAGCTATATTTAAAATCATAAAACTAATTAAGAATTATCAACCCGACATAATCCACCTCAATAGTTCAAAAATCTCCATCCTTGGATCAATCGCGGCATTTATTGTTAGGTTGCGAGTTGCGAGTTGCGAGTTGCGAGTTATTTACACGGTTCACGGCTGGGTCTTTAACGAGCCTATGCCGAATTGGCAAAAATCATTCTACCTCTGGGCAGAAAAATTAACAGCCGGATTTAAAAACAGAATTATTTGCGTTTCCGAATATGATAAAAAAATTGCGATGCAATATAAGATCATTCCTGAAAATAAGTTAGTCACTATCCACAACGGTTTAGAGCCTATAAAATTTTATTCCAAAGAAGAGGCAAAAAAAATTCTAACCACTGTTTACTCACGTGTCTGTCATCCAGGGTTTGACCCGAAATCCAGAGTTGAGCTCCTCGAACAAGTTTCTGGATTGCGGGTCAGGCCCGCAATGACAAATAACTTATTAATCGGCAGCATCGGCAATTTATATAAAACCAAGGGTTATGAATATTTTATTCAGGCGGCTGGGATATTAGTTTATCAATACCATATACCGGCAACTTTTATTATAATCGGTGAAGGCTCGGAAAGAAAAACTCTGGAAGCTTTAATTAAAAAATATAATCTTGAAAATAATTTTATTTTAACCGGCCGGATTGACCAAGCCGCCAGGCTCTTGCAGGCCTTTGATCTTTACGCCTGCTCTTCGGTTAAAGAAGGCTCCCCCTATTCTGTCCTAGAGGCTATGCAAGCCGGACTGCCGATTATTTCTACTAGTGTCGGCGGCATCCCGGAGATGATTGAAAATAATAAAACCGGCCTCTTAGTTAAGCCGGCTGACCCGAACGATTTAGCGGAAAAAATTAATACTCTTCTTATTAATAAAACCCTAGGCGAAGAACTTGGCCAGCGCGCTCAAGTTAAAGCCTCAGTAGAATTCGGTTTGGAAAAAATGATTGAAGAAACTAAAATAATCTATCTCGCGTGAATGTAATCTAATAGGTCGTCACGAGAAAGTGATGACCTTTTTTTATTAAAACAACTACAGCTGATGAGTGTGTTTTAGATATGAGTTATGAGCTATGAATTATGAGTTATAGGTTACGCGGCCCTACTCCCCTCCCAACTTTAAAATAAACTCATCCACTGCGCTCTTTAAGGACGGGTCTAATTCCATGACTTTTTTAGCCGCTGCAATCGCCTTATCTTTCTCCCCCGCCTGCTCATAGAGCAGGGATAGGTTAACCCAAATTTGGGTATTGTCCGGTTCTAACACCGACCATCTCTCATATAGCATCAATATGCGCGGCTGATCTTTTTTTTCGGTATAATACTGTAAGGCAACTTTAATTATATCAAGCTGGCCTATATAGCTGGCGCCGCCGATATCAAGGCATTTATCCATAGCTTCGTAGCCCGTAGCCTCGTCTTTAAAATATATGCCTACCCTGGCCAGATAACAATGGGATTCGGCATAATCTTCATTCAAACTAGCGGCGTATTTTAAAGTAGCGATCGCATTATCTTTGTCGTTTCTAATTAAATAGATTTGAGCTTTGCCGAAATAATTTGTTATGCGTCCTGGACTGGCCTTAATGGATTCGTCCATGGCTTTAAGGGCGCGGTCGGAATAAAAATAGAATTTACTGGGATTATCCTGATTAACCAGAGAGGCTGTACTTAAGATTTGCGCCAGTTGCATCTGCATCATGCTATCTTGAGGGTTTAATTTTACATTTGCCTCGGCCATATCTACGACATAATCCGCGATAATCTTGGCCTGCTCTTTATCTATTGAAAGCAATTTATTTTGCATCCCGTTAACGGCATTGATTAGACTGGCGCGGCTGTCCCGGTCTAAACCGGTCCGGTAGCTTAGGGCTTTTTTATACTCCTCTACTCCGGCCGCTAAATCTCCCTGGGCGAACTTAATTTGACCGCTGATAGTATCATCTAGCATCATCAAGGGCTTAACATTGTATTGATAAACTATGGCCAGAAATACCAAGCCGGCCGTAGCCAGAACCGCCAAATCTTTATTAGTTAAGCCGCTTTTAGAACTCAACTCTTCCGCTTCATTTCCGTTGATCAGCCAATAGACATACCCCAAAGCCAACATGAGCGAAATATAAGTCACCAATGAATCAAAAACCGCCAAGTTCTGAATAAAATAAGCGACAAACAGACAAATTAATAGAATGAACTCATTAGGTGTAATTTTCCCCTGTTTCTTACCTTGATATAAATAATAAAAAACCGCAATTAATACAAAAAGGTAGGTCAGCAACCCGGCCAGACCGGCGGTAGACGCCAGATCGACTAAATTATTATGCGCCCGGTCAAAATAAGTTTCCGTCGGCGTATAACTATAAAATTTAGGATCAAAATATTTATCAAAGGAAATGGCGAAATTGCCGTAGCCGGCGCCTAATAAAATATGGCTCTTAAAATCTTTAGCCGCCGCCTTCCAGGCAATCAATCGGGTTTGAAAAGTTACCTGTTTTGAAGAAATTTGCACTAAGGTACTTATGATTGGAGTACTTTTTACAAAACTGCTTTGAGAAAACGAAAATACCAGAACCACCGAAGCTATCGCAAGCGCCCCGGCGATTAAACTATACCGTTTCACTCTTTTGCTCGGGCTGTAAAAAGCGAATAAAATAAAAAACAGGAGAAAACTAACGCCTAAGCCGACGTAGGCGCCCCTGGTATTGGTTTGCTTCATGACTAAGAGCATTATAAAAGCCACGACCAAATAAACCGAGTTTATAAGCCAATCTTCGCCCCGGACCTTGCCTTCGGAGCGGCGCTTAAAAAACAGAATCAGGGCGAAATATAAATTAAAAATCGCGTAGCCGGAGACGTAAGCAGTGTTGCCGATAGTGCTATAAGGAATTTTAAATAAACTGTAAAGGCAAACTAAAGTGGAAGCAATCAAGGAAACGATAAATAAATTCCGCCAATCCCGCCAGCGGCGAAAAACCGTAATGATTATCAAATAGAATAGAAAAAAGTGAAAAATGTGGAACCAGCCCAGCATCCTTTCTATATCGCCCCAAAAACTTAAATTAAAATCAACGCCAAAAATTGAAGAGATAAGCAGGGCGGCGAAAAAAGCCAATAAGCCATAACTGATCCAGGATTTTTTCGGCCTGATTTCCGGATACTTTATAACCAGCGACAGCCAAATAATCATCAATATCTCAATTAAGATATTAAAATAGATCTGCTTTGAGGTGATATAAGGGAAGAGCAGATTTTGAAATACCAAAAAAACCGAAATAAAGGAAAGATATACGCCAACTTGCAGAACAATTATATAATTTTTTAGAGACATATTATTTACAGTCATCCCCGCGAAGGCCTGCCTGCGGGGATGATAAAAAAATATAGAATAACTAATTTATTTTTTCCCAAGACACCTTAATTTTAGCGTTTCTGGTATTCTCATAATACTCAACTTTTACTTCATGGCTGCCTGCGGTTATATTTCTTTCTCTGTTAAATATCATCTCTCTATTATTATCAGCCCATGATTGCATAAAATTTTCCCCGTCCAGATAAACTTTGATGCCATCGTCAAAAATAGTTCTAAACTCATAATTGCCGTCTAGAAAATCACAATTAGCGGTAAAACGTATAGAAAAATTATCAACTTTATATATTTGACTCGGCCCCCCGGTTCCCCAGTCAAAATCTATGGTTTGGCTAGTGCCGGTCGCGATCGGCTCTCCGAATAATACCCTGTTATCATAGTATTCTACCAGCCAAACACATGCCGATGAAGTAGCGTTCTCGGTCGTATCTTCAATAACCACCGGACTGGTGGTGGCCGTGCCCCCCGCCGTACTGTCTGGAGTGCTGGTAGCAACAGTGCTTTCTTCTGTAGTAGTCGTCGTTCCGGTTTCCGGTGCTGCGGTTTCACCGGATGTTTGGCTTTCGGAATTATTTTGATTTGTAGTTTCTCCGGTGATAACCGGACTGGATTTTTCATCTATGGAAATCAAGGCTAAATTACTATTAGTTACACCCAGCCCCAGGTTTCTCATTAAGTTAAAAGCGTCGGCCGGCCGGCCTAGATAATGCATTTTCAAATCAACCGGATTGACATAATAGGCTTTGCCCAGATCCTCTACCTTAAGTAAAATTTTACCGGCCAATCTCACCGGAGCCAAATCATTAAATGAATTAAAATCTTTATTATTTATTCCCAGCCCCTGCTCTCGCATAATCTTAAAAGCGTCGGCCGGGCGGCCTAAATAAAACCTTTTTTCGCTGGCTGGGTTAACGTACCAGGCCTCGCCGTGGGCTTCAACCTGAAGTAATATTCTGCCCGCTAACTTTGAGGCTAGATTATCCTCCGCCAGCGCTAAATTAAAAGGCAGGAGCAAGAACAATAAAAATAATAATGATAGTTTTCTCATATTTTTGTATTGATTATAAAGTAATTTATACCAATATCATACCATAAAAATCAATTAGCGCAAACAGAAACCCCTCCGGTAAATTTATTTTGTCATTCCGGCCCACGAGCCGGAATCCAGATTTAATCAGGAAGAACAATATTTTAAAAAAACCTTATTAGAAAACTATATTCGTGCCTTTTACCTCTGGATCCCGGGTCCCATGCCTACCGGCAGGCAGGAAGCCCGGGATGACAAAAAAAACAAAATCCCCTCCGGTAAAACCGAAGGGGCTTTTTTAAAAACTATTTTAAAAATATTTTAAACCGTAGCCCGGCTCGCGCCAAGCTTTTTTTCTAAAACTTCCACCCGGCCGTTGGTTTCAGTAAATTTCTTTTCAAAGCGATCATGAGCACCTACATTAGCCGCCATTTCAGTTTCAAAATCTTGATGCTTATGGGCAATCCCGTCAATAGCCGTAAGAACATTATCAATTTTTTTTGTTATTCTCTCTTCTGATGCCGTAATCGCTTCTTTTAAATCATCTTTCGTCACTAAAATACTAAATTGTTTTGGAGTGAGCGGCATAATTTATTATTATTTAATTTTATTATTTGCCAGATACTTTTTGACACGATTTTTATTTATATATTATATCATAAATAAAAACCGTGTCAAAAACTCAAAGCCCCCCGCCACATTGTGGCGGGGGGCTTCTTAATCTAGGTCTAATTAAACCTTTTAAAGTTTAAATTAGTTAGATAACTTCGCGCCCAATACTTCAGAAATGTTCAATAAGGTATTGGTTACGTTACTGCCTGAAGTGCCATTATTGCCATTATAGACGACGGCGGAAGAAGACAAATCAGCGAGACTGGTCTGTACGTAGTCGGCGGTGCCATCGGTGCCTTCAATATCGGCTTCAATGACGATGGTAACTTCGCCGTCTACATCCTCCGTAGTCCCGTCTAAATCAACGAAAAGAGGAGTAGCTACTCCGGTGAGATCTTCAACTACGTCGGTCTTATTGGCGGCATCGCCCTCAATATAGGCTTGGAAATTGGACAAGCTCATTCCACTTGAGGTGGCAACGGTTAAACCGAACGATACCAACCGCGCTTTTAGCTCGGTATTATCGCTGTTTCTATTACTGCCGTTCTGGAACACAAGCTTATACTTACCAATGATCTGATTTTGACCATTGGATAAAGTTGTGTTGGACATCGGATTGGTAATAGAGGTCAATATTGCACCGTGTATAGTCGCGGTAGTAGAAGTAGCAACGCCCCATGACGCATAGCCGCCGACAGATACAGTACCATCCGTATCTTCTACGCAGTCAATATCATCGCCCAAGTCCACACCCACGGCGGTAACCGCGTTATTTCCTCCGGTAATACCGAGTTGGGTTAGCTGGGTAGAAGAAGCCAAGGTGAAGATTATGGTTTCCGAGTCATCGGCCGTAGCGGTAGGATCATTCTCTACGTTAATGCCTTTAGCGGTTACACCGATGAAATATTCATGCGCGTTATCAGCGGATAAAATTAAATTTAAATCGCTGAAATTGACATCACCGAGAGTAGAGACAGCTTTTGAAGCTACCAGAACTTCGTTCTTGTCATATAACTCAACAGACGCAATATCATCGGCTTTAGCCGTACCCTGTTGGCCCAAGACTAAAGTCTTAATCTTTATCGGTTCATTAGCGGTAGTGAAAGTCAGCTTGCCGAGATATTTATCTCCGGAAGTAATCTTACTGCCTGCTAAGAGGAGAGTATTGGCATTAGACTTTAGGTCAGTCTTGGTTAACTCAACTTTCAGCGTACCGGCTGAAGCTAAGATAACGTTCCTGGACAGAGTGTCTTCATTCTTAATGCTTTCTACCACGGCATTGCTGTCAATGTCTTGAGCCACAATGCTGGAGGCTGAATCAGTTACAGCCAGCGTAATATAACCGGCCGGACTGAAGGTTGAAGCGAAATCAGCTTTAACTTCTACTGTAACGATCTTGCCGGCAGGAATTACCCTGTTGGTAGTGTCAAGAGAAGTAAAGTTGATATAGCCTGCGGTTGTGCCGTCGCCCTCAACAATGGTTCCGGCAGCCGTCTTAACCAGCTTGCCATCAACATAAAGCTTTAACTGGGATACATTGTTGTCGTTAAACGCCGAAGCGTTAGTAGAAGTGGAGGTCAATCTAACCGTAGTTAAAGTAACCGCGGAAGACGCGCCCGCTTCAGCACTGGCCTGGTAAATAATCACATCCTTCGCGCTTGGTACAATCGTCTTATTAGTCAAGGCGGTGGTGGTCCAGTTTAGAGAAGAACTCTTAACCGTAGCGATACCGCTTGAAACTGACGTCGGGGTGATATCATCGGATAAATCAGCGTCTGAAACATCACCGGTAATAGTGAAAGCGCCGTCTTCTAAGACAACCTGCAAAGTATCAGTAGAGTCAACCGCTTTAGTATCGTTTGATCCGCCTAAATCCGCCTTAAGCTGATAAGTCTTGGTAAAGCCTTTAACTAAAGCGATTTCGTCAGAAATCGTTAAACCGCACTTGGTCGTGTCGGTTGAAGAGGCTACGGTCACATCATAAGTCGCTCCGGTACCGGTATCTCTTAAAACCACATTATCAATTTCTCCGCAATCTAAGCCTGTGCCGGTGATGACAAATTCATCACTGCCATTTTCTTGAATAGCGGTAATAGTGGCGTTCTCACCTAATGAAGCGATCTTAATGGTGGCTAGAATTACACCGTTATCACCCGGTCTAACGTCTTTAGACGGAGTGGCTGTTTTATCCATATCAAGAGTAACGTTGCCAGCCGCTAAAGTTACTATAATACCATCGGTAGTAACCGTGTCTAAGGACTGGAAGCCAGATGCTGTAGAGGTAAGTTCTATACCATAGCCGTAATCCTGGCCGGTGAAAATTAAATCACCGATATCGTCAAAATACATCTTAATGGTATCAGCCGCGGTGGCAATACCTATATCGCCGTAAACTTCAACGGTAATAGTGTCGTTTTTGGCAATAACAGTGTTTAGGCTGAAAGTAGCGAATTTATCAACTAATTCAACGCCCTTAACGACTTCAGTGCCGTCAATTACCACTCTCATGTTGCCAACAATGCCGGCAGTATTGGTTCCTCCATTCTTCATGGCGAAGGATGAGAAGATAACCGGTTCATTAGCCGCCGTTAAGTCAAATTTGGCTAATAAGACATTGTCTTCGCCGAAATCGTTGGTAGTGTCGGAAGCACCGACGTTTGACATGGTAACCGTGCCGATAGAAGTGCTGGAAACAATCGCTTGAGTATTACCTACCAAAGCGAAGCTGCCGCTGACGGCCGCTCCATTGGTGGTAATATCAGTGGCGGCGGCAATACCTAAGGCATAGCTGCCTGTTTGACCCGCTAAAATCGTGGCTTTAACCACTAATGATTTAGTGGTTCCGGCCGCGACTACGATCGGTGTGGAGAAATTAAAGACCGCTTCTTTGTCGGAATTTATATTCTTGGTCGTGCCAACTTTGACGCCGTTATCATAGAAAGTAACGCTGTCAATGTTAGTAGCGGTGCTTAACCCGAAAGCCTTTAGCTTAATAGCATTAACGCTAACCGCGCCATCGTTGGAAGCGGTTAAATTAATCTTTAAGAATTGGGTCGGTGAACCGGCAGGAATATTGCCGGCAGCCGGTGTGTCTGAAGCCAAAGCCACAGTCAAACCAGTGCCTGCGCCGATAGTGCCGCCCGCGCCTGACGAGGTGTCAAGCAAAGTGGCAACCGCGCCTGAAATGCCAGCGCCTTCGGTCGGCTTGGCAATCGTGGCGGTAATAACATCAGCCCATTTAAATCTGTTGGCTAAGAAAGCCGCTTCGGTAGCAATTTTTGAAGCTGTACCGTCGGAATTGGTAAAGAAAACATCGGGTGACGTTCCATACTTCACTAAACTGCCCTGTGGATAAGCGGATGCGCTGACTACGCTTGAACTGATCGTGTAATTAGTAAAAAATGCATCGGACACGTCAATAATCCTCTTATTCCAATTGGCTCCATATAAAGTCGCGGCTGTAGCTTCATCGGGAATGGCAACTAAAACGCCGCCGGAAGTAACAGCATAAACTTTGGGATTAGTAGTTATTTTAACTAATTTAGTACCCGGTCTAACAGTAACGTTAGCTCCTAGAGGATATGACTCTAACTCGCTTTGAGGAATAGTCACAACTCCGGAGAAATCACTGTACCAGGAAAAATAAGTTGACTCATTAGGGAAAACATATCTCCTGCCATCGGCGGCCAAGTAATAAACGGATGAAAGTCCGCTCATCTTGATTAAGTCACCGGCTGAAGCGGTCGCAGAGGCCTCGGGGGCCACAACTACGCTCATTGATAAGACAGTGACGAAAATTACGCCAACGGCAAAGATTTTCTTGAATCTTTCCATAGGTTATTTATTTACCCCGTTAAATATTATTCAATCGGGGTCCTTGTCTCGTTTTTTAAATTATGTTTAAGCCCGCCTTCGCTAAAAGCTACGACGAGGCAAGCAAATCAACCGGAATCCCGCCTCCCCCACACCCGTGGAAACAATTTCGAATTTAGAATTTCGATTTTCGAATTTAATTCGTAATTCGTAATTCTGAATTATTAATCGGGGGAAAATTTATTACACGGACTTTGCCGTGAGCATGGGAAATTCTCCTCCCCTGCTTGTTTTCACAAGTGTGGGGGGTTAGCTTGCTGATTTGCTTGGTATCCCGCAACGATCAATCGCGAGACATAATTCCGGGACGAACCCGGAACATAGAATTTAAAAAAACGAGTTGATTAATTAATTTGGTAAAATCTCCATCGAAATGGATCGACCCTTTATAACTTTACCGTAACCCGCTTAATGCGGATTAGACTACTCGCCATTAAGACAAACAGTCTATTCCGTATTAATAATTTAATTTTAAATTTTGATTGAATTTTTAATGAATTAATTTTTAAATTAAAAATTAATCATTCATTCTAAATTCTAAATTACAAAATTAAAAATTTTATTTAGTACTCGTAGCCGTTTCGCTCGCGCCTTTAACTTCTCCCGCGTCTTCTATAACTTTACTTACTTCTTCCAGCGCGCCTATGGTTCCGTCTAAATTTTTTTCATCAAACAATTTTTCCACTTGCTCAAGCATTTTATCAGTCTGATTAACCATTCCTGCCGTTGAAGTGGCGCCGGTCACGGCTTGACTTTCTAAAACTGGTCCCGTAGTAGTAGCCGCGTTAGCTTCAGGACTTGGTTTATCCGGCTTCGGGGCGATGATTTGATTAAGTTCTGGCTCCGGTTTAACCGGTTCGGAAATTTCCATTCTATTATTGTCCTTGCCTAAGTTAGCGCCAAAAACTTCAAGTTCGGAATCAAGAGCTTCGACCTGATCTTCGGTTACTTTAATAGCCGCTTTAATCGTAGATAATCTATTTTTCGCTTGACTGATTTCTTTTTTAAAACTTTGTGATAATTTTTCTAATTTATCACTATTAACCGTAACATCTTGCCCGGTATCCTTTAAAACCTGAATCATTTCTTTAGCGCGATTGGCTGCAAACTCTATACCTAATTTAGCTTTATCTTTTTCGTCGAAAGTTATGGCGAATTGCGCTTTCTCGCTAATAATCTTTGCAATATATAAAGAATCGCCCGGCTTGGAATTTTTTGAGGCATAGACGCCGCCGATGCCAATCACTAAAACTAAAACACTGACCGCTGACGCCAACCGGATCGGCTTAGCCAAATTTATTAAAATTTGGCGCGGCATAATGCTCTCCCAAATTATTCTTATATTTGATTTTGGCTCAACTTCAGGCTGACCGGCGGAAATTTGGCTATACAAAACATCCCGATAATTTCTTTTCCAATTATTATCAGGTTTAATTTCCTTTAAATTATTTAATTTTTTTAGAAGCTCTTGATCGTTCATAATGTTCGCCCTCTTTAACAAGGTGGTCAAAATATTAAGTATTCAAATTAATTTTTTCATTATGACTTAAAAGTTCTTTTAAGGCATTAAGCGACCGATAAATTAAAACTCTTATATTGCCTTTAGGCTTATCTAGAATTTCGGAGATTTCTGTAATTGAAAGCTCATTGATAAAGCGTAAAATTATTATTTCTCTATACTCGTCTTTCAACTCCGGCAATTTAGTTTCTAAAACTAATAAGTCGGCTTTAAGCTCCAAACTGTCATTAAGGTTTTGTTTTTCGTCGGTAATTTTAATTCCACCCTCATCATCCAAGCTCACAGTTTCTCGTCCCTTGGTTTTCCGATAATGATCAATTATTAAATTTCTGGAAATTTTATAGAGCAAGGCTTTCAGAGTTTTGCAATCCTTCAAGCTATTCTTTAATATATAATTCCATGTTTTTAAAAAAACCCATGAACATAAATCTTCGGCCTCTTCCCGATTTCCTACCTTAAAATAAATAAACCTGTACAACTGATCAACATATAAATCATAGGCCTTTATAAAGGCGTTTTTATCATTTTTGCTGATTTTATATAATAACAATTTTTCTTCTATTCTGCCTATTTTCATTTAATTATACGATAAATGTTAGATATTGTTACACTAAAATACACAATCATTTAAGTAATATGAATTAAATTTTATTGATAAATAAAAAAATAGTCGTGAGAAAACGAAATTATTATTTAATATTAGCTATTTTTTTCTCATTGCGGGATTCCGTCCAGCTAGAGAATATTTGCATTTAATATAATAACATATAGATGAAAGTCTCGCAACTCATTAACTCGTTATTGATTGAATCTTTGAGTTGTGAGTTATGAGCTATGGGTTATGAGTTACAAATTATGAGTTTTGCCCCTTGATTTCTTTATAATAATATGTAAAAATTAATATGTAATTTAAGTCTAGACTATTGTGGACTTTAATATAAAAAGTGATAAATATGACTTTAGTCTACATATCCGTAGACTAAAGTCATATTACCCTTAAACTTAAGTCTACGATAATGTAGACTTAAACTCTAAGATGGTACAAAACCAATTTAATCTTAAAAACAACCAAAAATTAGAAAATAAACAGGAAAATGGTATAAATAGCCAAATTATTAATCCTATCTGGGTTTCTGTATCCGAAGCCGCTAAACTAGGCGGTGTGCAAACTAAAACGATCCGCCGGGCTATCCAGTTTAACTACATTAAATATAAAATAATTAGTAACCGCTATTTAATAGACTTCCCTACCTTAATCGCCTATTTACATACAAAAACTAAACTTTTAAATAAACTAAATCAATACGGACTTGGCCAGTATGTGGATAAGTGGAAATAAATCGCTGTTGTCAATAACATAAAATATAGCACCCTCTAAGGGGTGCTTTTTATTTGATATGATATCAAACAAACACATAATTTTAATATTAAACAAATAATCGCCGTCGTCAAAGATGTAAGAAACAGCCAAACCCAAGCCAGCACTACATCTAAGTACACTACTCCTTTGGTAGACGACCTGGAAAATGTAACGGATAAAATAAAAACTGTTATATCAAATTTCGTAAATTACGGCACGCCCACCACTAAAATTTTAGGCGCGGGTGAAAGGGCGGGCGTAATCAACTCCTATAAAGCCGCTTTCGGTAAAGTACCTGCCACCGAAGCCGAGTGGAGCGACGCCATTAAAATCGCCAACGGCCGCCTGCCAACCGCCAGAAGCGCGACCGCTGAAGCAAAAGCCAAAGTAGAATTGAAAAAAGTCTATAAAAGAAGCGCGAACATGCTACAAGCAAATGACAATGCCGCGGTTACCGTAATTTCCTACGGCTTAAGGCCAACGAACCGAAATCTTAATAGCGAAAAAGCCGCCATCAAGAGCTTTAAAGCCATCTACGGCCATGCACCGGTTTCGGCCTTAGCTTGGGACATCGTACGCGCTATTGCCTATAGCGGAGCTAAGAGATAATAAAACAATACAAATAAAAAATACCCCGGCGTAAAGCCGGGGTATTTTTTATGGTTAAAACAGAAATTTATAAAACTGCTTCTTTGGCCGCTTTAGCGACTTTAAATTTAACCACCGTTTTGGCTTTAATCTGGATGGACTCTCCGGTAGCGGGATTTCTGCCCATTCTGGCGGCTCGGTTAATTTTGACTAATTTACCCAAACCTGGGAGCACGAATTCACCGTTCTTTTTAACCTCGCGAAGAGCTAAATTAGCTAACTTTTCTAAAAAGCTAGCTACATCCTTCTTGCTCATGGCGACTTCTCCTGCCATGGCATCTAACAATTGAGACTTGGTCAATTTTGGCATAATTTTACTTTATCCTCCGCCAAAGGCGGAAGAATTTATTATAAATTGTTAATAAAACCCATATCTATTAGATATTATACACCATATCTTTAAAAAAGCCAATAAACACAAGACTTTCGCAGGGGAAGAAGGAATCGAACCCTCATCACTGGTTTTGGAGACCAGCATTCTACCACTGAACTATTCCCCCATAAGAGCGCCGGTCAGTCGGAGGGAAGTTAATTTTGAGCGCATGCGAAATTGTATTATTTTTTACTAAAATTATCCAGGCTCAACTTATTATAATTTTAGTAAAAAATACCGAAATTTCGTCTAAGCGAAAAATCAACTTCTCTCCGACTGCCGAAATATTTTAAACGCAACGAAACCACTACTTGGTTTCCTTATGCGCGGTATGCTTTTTGCAATGCACGCAGAACTTTTTTAGTTCCAGCCTATTTTTAAGAATCTTTTTATTCTTCTTTGAAAAATAATTAACCCGCTTGCAGGCGGTGCACTCTAATTTAATCAAATTGTCTTGTGACATAATATTATGTTATGTTAATGTTAATTTATTTACTCTTCCATAAACCGTGCAAGTTGCAATAGGCGCGAACTTCAATAACTTCCCCGGAAACGGTAAAATCGGCTTGCGCCTTGTGTTCTAATCCCGGATTCAAATATTTTCTATAAACTCTGGTAGTGGTAATAACTTCAATCCACTCAATATAATGAGCCGCTTCCATCGGATGTTCAGTTGAACCGATCTGAACCGTTATTTTATCGCCTACAGCCTTTTTAACCGGAACATGCTTCTCCAGCGAGGCATCAACCGTGTTTTCAACCTGTAAAACCATTGGCTGGCCGCAGCAAACTAAAGTGCCTTCGCCGGCATGCACCATTTCAACTATATTGCCGCAAATATTGCATTTGTATATTTGATTTAGCTTAGTCATATTTTTTTGATTAATAATTAATAGGTCTCAACGAAAACTTCGAAATATCCTTTAGGATGCTTGCAGGCCGGGCAAACTTCCGGCGGCTCTAAGCCTTCGTGGATATGTCCGCAATTATTGCATTTCCATCTGACAACCTTATCTTTTTTATAAACTTTATCGGTCTCGACATTTTCCAATAATTTTTTATACCTGGTTTCATGGGCCAGTTCGGCTTCGCCCACTTCTTTAAATGATTTGGCTAAATCGCTATGGCCTTCGGCTTCGGCTTCTTTTTCCATCCTGACATACATTTCCGTATTTTCATAATGCTCGCCGGCGATAGCGGCTTTCAGATTTTCTTTTGTTTCGCCGATTAAACCCAATTGCTTAGCCCATAATTTAGCATGCTCTTTTTCATTGTTGGCGGTTTCTTCAAACAGATTGGCGATTTGAATCAGGCCGGCCTTTTTGGCCACAGAGGCGTAATAGGTATATTTATTCCGCGCCATTGATTCGCCGGCAAAAGCTTCTTCTAAATTTTTTTTAGTTTTTGGGCCTAAAGTCATAAATTTTCATTAAATTTTATTATGTGGATGGGGAAGGACTCGAACCTTCGAAGGCGTGAGCCAACAGATTTACAGTCTGTCCCAGTTGACCGCTTTGGTACCCATCCAAAATTGAGCCGTTGCGCCCCGCACCTTGCGGGGCGGACCTACTCCTTACCATGCCCCGCAGATGCGGGGTACCAGCTAAGTATTTAAATACGACCCATGAGCCGTTGCGCGGAATTGAACCGCGGACCTACTCCTTACCATGGAGTTGCTCTACCAGCTGAGCTACAACGGCAAATAAAAAATTTTCAATTTTCAATTTTCAATTTTCAATGAAAACTCATCCAGTAGCATAATTTTGAAAATTGTAAACCGAAGATTGAAAATTATTATAAAGCATCAATCTGCTTTTTGAATTCAACTATTTTATTGTTATCCGGATTGGTTTTAAATAATTTCTGATAAGCGTCCAGGGCTAAAGCTTTATCTTTCATTATTATACTGATTTCCAGCATAGTGTCAAGATATCTGGGGTTAGCCGGTTCAATCTTCAGCGCTTTCCTTAAGCTGCGTATCGCTTCCGGCCACTTGCCCACTGCCTTATAAACGCAAGCTAAGTTATAGTGTGTTTGGGCATTCTGCTTGTTAAGATTGATTGATTTTAAATATTCGTCGCGCGCTTCATTAAAATCTCCTCTTTCCGCGGCTATTTGCGCTAAATTCCCGTAAACATCTTCATCGTCTTGTTTTAACTTTAAAACATGCTCAAAGGTTTGCTTAGCCTCTTCGAATTGTTTCTTCTCAAAGTAGACTCGGCCCAGCTCCTTAAAAGCCTTGAAGTTTTTACTATCTAAACCGATAATTTCAATATATTTATTTTCCGCGGCGGCTAAATCGTCCCGTTTCCTGAACTCTTCGGCTTGTAAAAATAATTGTTCGGTTGTTTGTTCCGCTCCAACGCCCTGAACAGCTTCTTTAATCAAATAATTTTTTTTCAACTGATAGAGTTTATGCAAGCTGAATTTAAAAAAATTACCAACTCCCCAAGCGATTGGCCGTATAAACCGGCTAAACTTAGACAGCCATTTAATAATATTCCTTTTGAGGCGGTTGCTGATAATTCTTTCTTTGAATTTAGCTTCCTTTTCAGCCGGAATATTGACTACATCCAAACTGGCTAAAACAGAAAATTTCCTCGCCACAATCACAATAATGACGCTTAAACTAACCAATATTAACAATAAAGGAATAATATTATACATATATCAATTAGTTTTTAATTCGCGATTTAGGTTTCTATCCCGCCAACGATAAAACGGCCGGCGCTATCAAATAATTTCATTTTGTCCAAAACCACTTTTTCAATCGCTTTTATAGTAGGTTTTAATAAATTTCTGGGATCGGTTTCCTGCTTATTTTCTAAACAAGCTTTAATTAAGGCTTGGCAAAAAGCAACTTTTAAATCAGTGCCGATATTAATAATATTAACCCCTTCCCTAATCGCCTTCTTGATCTTACTGCTTAAAACACCCGAGCCGCCGTGCAAAACAAAAGGAAGAGCGACCGCTTTTTTTATATCTCTAAGCAAACTAAAGACAATATCCTCGTTGCTATAAATACCGTGAGCCGTACCAATAGCCGCGGCAATGGTGTCCACCTTAGTCTCTCGTACAAATTTTATCACATCATCCAAGTTGGCTAAAGGAATCTTTTTTAATTTCCCCCTAATATCCCCGTGCCCGCCTATCATAGCGCCGACCTCTCCCTGAACCCAGACATGCTTAGCATGCGCCACTTTTACCACTTGTTTGGTCAAATTAATGTTTTCATCTAAAGGCAAAGATGAAGCATCAATATGAACCGAGGTGAAGCCCGAGCTAATACACTCAAAAACCGAATCAAAACTGGTGCCATGATCAAGATGCAAGGCAATCGGTACATGAGCCGCCACATTTTTCGCTACCGTTGATACAATATGGGTAATCGGCTTAAGGCCCATATATTGAATCGCGCTTTCGGACACCTGGATAATCGCCGGAGAATTGGCTTTCACCGCGGCTTGAGCAACGCCCAAGACTGACTCCAGATTGGTAATATTAAATGCCCCTAAGGCATAACCGCCCTGTTTTGCTTGTTTTACTATATCTTTAATATGGACTAGCATATAAATTAATATGAATTATATTGGTTACAGCCAAAACTAAAATCATCAACCAGCACAAATCATAAATTATTCTATAATTTAATAAATCGCTTAAAATTACTCTACCTGATGATTTCTTTAACTACTTTAAAAAATTCGTCTACTTTAAGACTGGCGCCGCCAACCAATAAACCGTCAATATTTTCCAAATCATTAAAAGCCTTAACATTTTTGGAATTGATACTGCCTCCGTAAATAATCCTAAAATTTTTACTAACCATCTGCATGCCGAACATGTCATTTAAGGCTAATTTAATAATCTTGTGGGCATATTCGGCTTCGTCGGGCTTAATGGCCGTACCCGTACCAATCGCCCATATCGGCTCGTAAGCGATAATTATCTGCTGATCACCGAAAACATCAATATTGGATAAAGCCTGCCAAAGCTGTTCCACTAAAACAAAATCTCTTCTGTCTGTTTGCCTTTCCTTCCAGCTTTCGCCGATACAAACTACCGGAGTCAATCCCTCGGTTTTAATTGTATTTACTAATTTTTTATGTATCATCTCGTAATTTTCCAATAAATAGGCTCTTCTTTCGCTGTGGCCTAAAATTACATATTGACAGCCAATCTCAGCTAGAGAACCGGCGGATGTTTCGCCTGTATACGACCCTTTTTCCTCCCAAAAAACATTTTGCGCCCCCAATTTTAGCCAACTGCTTTCTAATATTTTAGCGACATGGCTCAGAGCCAAAGTCGTCGGACAAACGACTACTTCGCCCTCTATCGGCCGGGCAAATTTCTTTTTAAATTTTTTTGCCAAATTCATGGTTTCGGCCAAGCTTAAATTCATTTTCCAATTGGCGATGATAATTTTTTTACTGTTCATATTGTTTGTTATGCTTTTTAATCTTCTCGTATAGTTTATTATATCATAATCTATTATCTTATCCAATCAATCTAAAGCCCATTCTTATAATATAAGTCAACTAATCGTTCAGTTATGCTAAAACGGCCGGCATCCGTGTCCGCGCCCAGAACGACGGTAACGATTGTCTTGCCTTGATCATTTTTAAATTGGCTAACCAGACAATAGCCGGAAGCGTTAATATATCCGGTTTTACCGCCCAAAATGCTGATATTTTTATCCGGAAAACTGGCCAACAGTTCGTTAGTGTTAATAATAGACTTCTTTCTGCCTTGCTTAGTCGTAAATTCATATTTTTTTGTTAAAGAGGCGCGGTTAATCTCCGGGTTGGCTAGGGCGATTCTAGAAAATTCCGCGATTTCTCGCGCGGTTGAAATATTCCCGTCGTTTAACCCAACCGGGTCAACTATCCTGGTATGCTTTAAACCCAGAGCTTTAATTTTGTCATTAATTTTTTCAATAAACTCGCCTTCGCTTAAGCCGGTAGTTTGCACTAAGGCCGCGGTAGCCGTGTTATCGGAGCCAACCAAGCTAAAATAAAATAAATCTTGTACCGTAACCTGATCGCCGGTAAACAGGTAGATTTTACCGCCTTCGCGCTTGTCGGACGGCTTAATCACATAGCTCGTCTCAAAGCCCGGATTATAATCTAAAAAGGTTAAAGCCGTGAATAATTTAGTTATGCTGGCGATCGGCCAAGTCCGGTCGGGCCGTTTGGCGAAAAACAGCTTATCGCCGTTGCTATCAGAAATTAAGCCGACCTCGGCCGGAAAATCAAAATTAATAATAGCCGGCTCTTGTTCGCCAGCCGGCGGATCATCCTGGCTTAATGGAAGCCGCTCTATTGGCTGATCCAGCTGCGGTAATTGAAAAAGCTGAGGCAGGGGTAGAGTCTTAACTTCCTCTATCACCTGTGCCAAAGCTTGATTTAAATAGTTGTCTTGCTCAACTGAAATTTCTCCCTGGCCGTTATACTCGGCGGCTCCTAAAACTTGGCCGGTCTTAATCCGCTTATTTTGGCCGGAGGTTATAAAATCGCCTTGAATAAAAAAATTTAAATTTAAAAAAATTGTTGATACAACGAGACCGATAGCGATTGGTATTAACATAAATCTTATTAATTTATATTTTCCGGCGTTTAAACAAATAATTATCGCTAATTAACCTCGCCGGCTTCTTTAAGCATCCTGTCTATAGTATCGTCTTGGTGCAACCTTCCGTAATCAGGCAGGTCTGTAATCTCATTCAAACCTAAAAAACGGATAAAATCAAAGGTTACGGTATAATATGTTTCGTGTTTATTTTTATCAAATTTGCCCTCAATCAAGCCGCGGATCAGTAAATTTCTTAAAATTAAGGCACAATTTACCCCCCTAATCCTGTCCAGGTCGATTTTAGCCACCGGTCCGCGATAGGCGATAATAGTTAGGGCCTCTAAACTGGGTTTTGATAATTCGCCCGTGGTTTCATCTTTGATAAATTCCTGAATCACCTTGGCGTTTTCCGGCGTACTAACCATTTGGTATTTCAGGCCATCTTTGATAATTTGAATGCCGGTCTGATTTTTTTTATAATCGGTTAAAAGCTCATCGGCCGATTTGATTATTTCCTTTTTTTCCGCCTTAAGCAACCCGGCCAGCTGGCCGGCGGTCATGGGTTTGGCGGAAATAAACAAAAGCGATTCTATTTTACTTTTTATGGAACTCATAATTTATAAAACTATTTTATTAACTTCTATCTCCCCGAACAAGTCGCCCTGCGCTACCACTATATCTTTTTGCTTAATTAATTCTAAGAGCGCCAGGAAGCTTACGATCACTTCAGTTTTGCTTTGCGCGCCGGATAAAATGCGGTCAAAACTGAATTTTATCTGATTAATTAAAATTTGCTGAATCGCCAAAATTTTATCTTCAATATTTATTTTTACTTCTAGTTTTTTTTCTTCCAAAGATTCCGGCAGCTTGATATTCTTGATGATGTCACTGAACAGGCTGAATAAATCTTTAGCCTTTAATTTCTTGGGCGGAGAAAAAATATTGGCGTTTGCTAAAATCGCTTGGCGGTTAAACTCACGCTGATAGCCGAACCGCTTTTTGCCGATAATTGCTTCAATCTTACCGGCTGCCTCTAAAAACTCCTTATACATTCTCAACTGATCTTCAAACTCCTTAATTTCCTCTTCGGCTTCGGTTTGCAAAAAGGGCAATAACGCTTTTGATTTAATCAGAAGAAGCTTGGCGGCCACAACCAAGAAATCCGCCAGGCCTTCCGGCTCCAGCGCTTTGGAACTCCTAATAAAGTTAATATATTGATCGGCGATTTTAGCTAAGCAAATTTCCGTAATATCCATTTCCTCTTTTTCAATCAGCTCAACCAAGAGGCCCAAAGGGCCTTCAAATTTATCTATTTTAAAATTAAGCATAATGCGCCTTATAAAACCTTACCAGCCCAGCCTGATAGAGTTTTTTTCTTTTGAGCGCATACAAAATTGTAGCTATTTTTTAAAAAAATATTACTTAATTAAATAATAATAAAAATATTTTTTAAAAAAATGCCCAAATTTTGTCTTAAGCGAGAAAGATAAAAGCTCTATCAGGCTGGTGCGGGCTACTTATTTTTTCTTAATTAAAATTGCTTTCTTTTTAATTCCAAAATTACCGAGGATGGCCTTTTCCATCTTAATAAAATCTTTAACCCCCATTTCCACCGAATGGTTAAACCCGCCTGAAGCAAAAATTGATTTTTTCGCCTTGGCTAATCTTTTCTCCATTACCACGGGTAATTTATGCAGCCCGCCGAAAGCGCTCATAGCTCCGGCCTTAACTTTTAATAATTTCTTCATGGCATCTTCGCCCGGAATTTTTACGGTTTTAATTTTTTGCCCGGTTGCCTTAGCTAATAGTTCGGCAAGTTTTTTAAAATCCAGATTATGATCGGCCGGAAGTATGGCCAGATAATAATTTTTATCCGCCGACACCAGGAGAGACTTGGCAATTTCATTTAGCTTCTTACCCAGAGTAGCCGCGGTATCGTAGGCCGTATAAACGGTTTTATGCTCTAGAATCCTATGTTTAATTTTATTTTTTTCTAAATATTTAGCTAATTTTTGAGGAAATTTAGCAATCTTAAACATATTATTTAAATTAATAATTAGCATCGAAAGCGGGCTGAAGTTTTATCTAACCGGCACCGAGATTGGCACTTGCTTATTCTTGTCTATAGTCGCGACTCTCTGTTTTAAGCATTGATAGCCGGCATCGTGCAGCCAGCGCGTATCAACATAAATGGATTTATCTTCAGCCTTGGTCTTATTCTCCGTCTTAAAAGTGGCGCAAAGTTCGTAGGTGTCCTTGGCGCTAATTTTATATTCAAACGCCTTACCCGTGGCCGGATCAGAAATGTCGCTGTCAATCAGACTGTAGACCGCCGATGGTCCACCCTCCAGAATAACATTTAAATCAGCGGGCAGTTTATTGTTTTCGCCGTAGTAGGCATTAATGGCATAATCAATTTGGCTGAATTTATTGATAATATTCTGATCATACTTTTGCAGCCTTACCTGGAGCGGTGAATCAATAAAGAAAAAGCTGGCAATTAAGGCGATGGAGACGACGGCGACGGAACCGTAAAAATATGTTCTGATAATGTTATTATTTTTAGTGACATCTTTGCGCCTGATATCATAAAGATAATAGCTGAAAACCGCGGCGGAAATCAAAATTGAAGTCAGCGACTTTAAAATAAATTTAAGCGACAATTCTCCATTTAAAAAACTGTTAATCGTGCCGATCAACCAGCCGATCATCACTACCGCGGAAATCAATAAGATAAAATAAGTCAGCCATTTTCTTATGCCCGAATCCTTCTCTAGTTTGCCGGTTAAGATGTCTTTATTTATCAGCCACATCATAACAAAATAAATCGGACCGGCGATGATAATCGCGGAAATCGCGAACTTCAGGACGCCTTGGTCAAAGCCGCCCGGCGCCAAAGCCAGCACATCAATAATTTTTTTGTTGATAATTTGAAAAATTACCATACCGGTGGCCAGCGCGGTAAATATTAGCGCCACCAAGGACAGCATATAAAAGAAGGCGAATTTCGCATTTTGTTTTTCCATAATTTTAGGTCTACAAATTACAAATTTTGTACAAATTTACATATTCTTAACCTCCAAATAAATTACTATATTATGCGGGCGCGGAATTACATTGTATTTATTTGTAAATTTGTATAAGATTTGTAATTTGTAGATATTAGTTATTTAATCGGCAATTTTCTTTGCTTATTTTTAATTAATTTAATAGCATTATTTTTGCCAATATTAGTCAATTTTACCCTATAAATGAACCACTTTTGCGAAGTTTTTTTGCCAATGGCAACAAGCAGATCTTTGCTTACCAGCGAGTCCAGGCTCTGATGGATTATGTTTTGCGTTAATTTCCTGCTCTTGGTTTTTCCTTTATAAAAATCATAAAAATCAGCCGGCAGGTAACTCTTATCATTATAGCACTTTTCCAGAATATATTTTTGCAGTTTGGATAACCGCATATATTTTTTACTCTTCCCCTTTTTTCTCCTGCCACATACCAATAGCCTTAAATATTACTCTAGAATTCCGCATTCTTCGGCGTGCGCGGAAACGGAATAACATCGCGGATATTGGTCATGCCGGTTAAATACATTATCGCCCGCTCAAAGCCCAACCCGAAGCCGGCGTGCTTCACTCCGCCGAATCTCCTTAAATCCAAATACCACCGGTAATCTTCCAGTTTTAAGCCGGAATCTTTCATTCTTTTTTCCAATACCTCCGGCCGCTCTTCTCTCTGGCTGCCGCCGATTATTTCCCCTACGCCGGGGACTAATAAATCCATGGCCGCCACGGTTTTGCCTGCGCCGGACTGTGCCGAGGGGTCATCTTCATTTAAACGCATGTAAAAAGCTTTTATTTTCGCCGGATAATCAGTCACGAAGATCGGTTTATTAAAAACTTTCTCGGTTAAATAACGCTCATGTTCTGTCTGTAAATCAATCCCCCATTCAACCGGATAGTTGAATTTTTCTTTGGAGTTTTTTAAAATATCAACCGCCTTGGTATAAGTCAGGCGTTCAAAATTGGATTTTACCACTAAGTCCAACCGCCGTTCCAGCTCTTTGTCAATAAACTTGTTAAAAAATTCCATTTCTGCCGGACAATTCTGCCTGGCATAATTTATCAAATATTTTATCATCTCCTCGGCCAGATTCATATTATCGGCTAATTCCGCGAAAGCGATTTCCGGCTCAATCATCCAAAACTCGGCCGCGTGACGGGCGGTGTTGGAATTTTCCGCCCTGAAAGTCGGGCCAAAAGTATAAATTTTATTAAAGGCCAGGGCAAAAGCTTCGCCGTTTAATTGTCCGCTTACCGTTAGACCGGTTTTCTTACCGAAAAAATCCTCATTAAAATTTATTCCCCCTTTCTCGTCTTTTGGCAGTTTATTTAAATTCAGGGTTGTCACCTGAAACATCTCTCCGGCGCCCTCGCAATCGCTAGAGGTGATAATCGGCGATTGCAGGTAAATAAATCCTTTTTCCTGAAAAAATTTATGGATGGCATAGGCCAGAACCGAGCGCAAGCGAAATACGGCAGAAAATGTATTGGTTCTGGACCTAAGATGCGGAATAGTGCGTAAAAACTCAAAAGAATGCTTTTTTTTCTGCAAAGGATAGTCCTCCGGGGTTAAACTGATAATTTCAATACTTTCCGCCCTTACTTCAAAGGCCTGGCCGGCGGCCGGAGATTTTATCAATTCACCCTCCACCCTTATTGATGATCCAATGCTCAATTTCGTTAGAGCTTCAAAGTTAGCCAAATTATTTTGAAAAACAATTTGTAAATTCTTTAAAAAAGTTCCGTCATTTAATTCAATAAAGCCGACATTGGCCGAAGAACGAACCGTTCTAATCCAGCCGGAAACGGAGATTTTTTCGACAGCAGAAGAACCAGCCCCTGATAAAAAATTTTCCGGTTTATCAAAAATTTGTTTAACAGAAACATTTTGCATATTATTTTCAGAAATACTCCGGACTTCGACTACGCAATCTTTATCCCCAACTCTCTTAACTGTTTGTCATACACTTCGCTCGGGCTATCGGTCATTAGATCTTTGCCCTGGCCGTCCTTAGGAAAGGCGTAAATATCGCGGATAGAGTCCAGATCCAAAAGTACCATTAAAATCCGATCTACGCCCGGCGCGTTGCCGCCGTGAGGCGGAGCGCCGAATTCAAACGCTCTGATCATGGCGCCGAATTTACTGTCCACTTCTTCTTTGGTATAGCCGGCAATGGCGAAAGCCTTATACATAATCTCCGGCTCATGATTCCTGATGGCGCCCGAAGAAGCTTCAAAGCCGTTGATCACCAAATCATACTGATAAGCTAAAACTTCAAACGGATCTTTAGTCTCTAAAGCTTTTAAACCGCCCTGGGGCATAGAAAACGGATTATGGGCGAAATCCACGCGGCCCTCTTCAATTTCAGAATAATCATACATGGGAAAATCAACTACCCAGCACCAGGCGGCTTTTTTATTATCTTTCAAACCCAGCCGCGCCGCGCATTCGCTCCTGACCGCGCCCAGGCTTAAACAAGCGGTTTTCCAAATATCCGCTCCGAAAAATATTATGTCGCTGGGCTTAGCATCCAGCTGCTTAATAATTTCTTTTGACAATTTATCGCCTAAAAATTTAATAATCGGCGATTGTAATTCGCCCTTATCTTTGATAACGATATAAGCCAAGCCTTTCGCGCCCTTAGCTTTGGCGATTTCCGTCATCTCATCGATCTCTTTACGGCTGAATTTTGCGCCATTTTCCACTTTCAGGGCATGAACTACGCCGCCATTTTTTACAGCCTCGGCAAATACGGAAAAACCGCAGTCTTTAACTAAACCGGTAATCGGCGTAATCGGCATGGCAAAGCGCAAATCCGGCTTATCCGTACCATATTTTTCCATCGCCTCTCGCCAGGAAATTTTTCTAAAACGGCCGTCTTTCTCCAAGCCGACTAATTTTTTCACGCTGAATTTTTCCGTCAATTCTTTCATTAACGGCTCCATAATTTTAAAGATATCTTCCTGCTCAACAAAGCTCATTTCCATGTCCAATTGATAAAACTCGCCGTAATGGCGGTCCATTCTCGGATCTTCGTCGCGGAAACAGGGAGCGATTTGAAAATATCGATCCAGCCCGCCCACCATCAAGAGCTGTTTAAACTGCTGGGGCGCCTGGGGCAGGGCGTAAAATTTTCCCGGATAAAGCCGCGACGGCACTAAAAAATCGCGCGCGCCTTCGGGCGAGGAATTGGCTAAGATCGGAGTTTGCACTTCCACGAAATCGTGCTCGTGAAAATACTTTCTGATATACTGAAAAAACCGATCTTTGACTTTAAGCATCTCCTGCAGTTTAGGCCTTCTTAAATCAACAAAGCGGTATTTCAGCCTTAAAGCTTCGTTGGCTTCTCCGCTTTTTTCTTCATTTAATTCAAACGGCGGGGTTTTTGATCGCGACAAAATTTCTATTATACCGCAGTCAACTTCTATTTCGCCGGTTGGCATTTTTTTATTGATCATTGCCTCCGGCCTGGGCGCGACCTCGCCTGTTACTTTGATCACCCATTCGTTACGCAACTTATCGGCTTCCGCCAGAGCCTCTTTACTGATTTTCGGGTCAAAAGTCAGTTGAGTTAAACCATACCGATCGCGCAAGTCAATAAAAATCAAGCCGCCGTGATCTCTCCGGCTCTGCACCCAGCCGCAAAGCTCAACGGTTTTTTTAACATCTTTTTTAGTCAGCTCGCCGCAGGTATGAGTTCTTAACATAACTAATTTAGGCTAATTATAGCGAATTAACACGAATAATTTAAAACAGCAGATTCGCTAAAATTCATTATAATTTATATTTAATTTGTGCTTATATTTTAGCTTATTTTACTAAGTTAGGCAAGAATTTAAACCACTTTAAAATAGTCGGTTTTTTTATTTCTATCAATCAATTTATGTGCTTGTTTCATTTCCTCCGGTGTATAAATATAAATTATTTTAAATTTTCCCGAAGTAGTCTTTTTTAAATTATCATGTTTAACTTCAGTGATATGCACCAATCCCCAATAAAGCCATTTGTTGTCAATATTTTGCACTAACAAATTACGCACCGGCGGCAAGTGATATATCCTCACTCCCAATTTATTTTTAAATTCAAAAATTGCACCCTTAAAGTCATCGGCCTTATACGGCTTGATTTTATGTTTTTCATAATCCAGCTCTTTCGGAAAACCCTGCTCTATAGTTATTTGCAAGGTGTCATTCATTTCGATGAAGCTACCCATATTTTTCTTTTTAATGTTTAATTAAAAACTATACCTAAAAAACTTTTCAATAACCCCCGCGACATCTTCTCCTAATTTTTTACCAACTTTCACTTTCCCTAATTGTTTAAAATCAGATTTCAGCGCCAGCCGCAGAAGTTTAATCGCGTCATCGGATACGACCAACCTGTCTTCCTGCGAGGCAGGTTGGTTGGCATCTTTCGGGTCGGCGCACTTTTCGCAAACCAAACCGCCTAGAGAAAAATCAAAACGGTTCTTTCCGGGCTGGATTTTACCGCCGCAGTTTAAACATCGCGATAGCTCGGGTTGATGTCCGAGGTTAGCTAAAAGTTTAAAAATAAATAATGAAGTCAAAATCTCAGGGTCAGCCTTGGTTTTATTTAAAATCTCTAAATAATCTTTTAGCAATTCAAAAATTCCCTTATCCGCCACGCCCGGCTTTATGAGCCGGTCCACAATCTTCACCGCTTGCCCGGCGGCTGTCAATTTTTCCAAATTATTTTTAACGCCGCTGAAACATTTTTCACTGACCGCCGTGCCTACATAATCATACTTTTGACCGCGCGCCACCATAATATCTGCTAAATTAAACGGCTCCAGATGACCGGCTAGCTTGGATTTTATCTTTTTCGTGCCGCGGGCGGTTAACTCCAGCTTGCCTTTCTCGTGCGAGTAAGCCGTTATCCGGCTATCGCTTTCGCCAACCGGCCGACGGTTTAAAATTATGGCTTTTACATTATAGGTTTCTTCCATAATAGATATAATTCAAATACTACGAATAATATCCAAATACTACAAAATTAACTGTTTTGCCGATATTCTTCGCCCCCGTTAAAACATGTTTGTAGTATTTGCCTTGCATTTGTAGTATTTGAATTATATTTTTCTATCCAAATAACTTTGTAAAATCAGCATAGCCGCGATTTCGTCGCGAGAAGCCTTGGCCCGCCTTCGCCTAGGCTTCGGCGGGTAAATTTTTTTAGTGCCGATTAAAGCATCGGCCGCCTTGCTAGACAAACGCTCATCAACCAATTCAACGGGTACTTTCACCTTACTCATCAATTCGTCAATAAATTTATTGTATTTTTCATTCGTAATTTGTAATTGATTATTCGTAATTGAAGACGGCTTGCCTAGCACCACCACGTCTATTTCTTCCTCTGCCGCCGCTTTCAGCACTTCTGCCACATTTGCCGCCACTTTAAAAGGCGTGGCGATTTTAGTTTCGCCGTCAGCCAAGGCCAGGCCAATTCTTTTTTCTCCCCAATCTATGCCGAGATAATTCATAAAAATGTAAAGTTTAAATCTCAAAATGCAAAATGACAATGTAAAATTTAAAATTATTAATTTTACATTTTCAACTGTCATTTTCCATTTTGATTTTTACATTTTAAATTAACTTTATCTATCACTCATACCTGGTCAACACTTCATGCCCCTGTTCCGTCACTACCACCGTGTGTTCAAATTGCGCGCTTAATGATCCGTCAACGGTTAAAATAGTTAAGCCATCAGCTCCGGTTTTTACCTGCCAATCGCCCGCGTTAACCATGGGTTCAATCGCCAGCACCATACCGGGCTTTAAAATTATTTTTTTATTATAAGATAATTCGTAATTGGGAATCTGCGGGTCTTCGTGCAGGTCGTAACCGACGCCGTGGCCGACCAAGTCCCTGACCACGGAAAAACCGTTAAACTTCTTGATATATTGCTCAATCGCTTTGCCGATATTATTCAAACTATTTCCCGGCCGAACCTGCTCAATGCCTAAGACCAGCGCCTGCTTGGCCAGTCTTATTAATTTTTGCGCCTGGCGGCTAACCTTGCCGATAGCTACCGTTGCCGCCATATCCGTATAAAAGCCTCTTCTTACGGCCGGCCTACCCGCTTGAGCCCTAGCTTCTGCCGGGTATTCCATGCCCACATCTATAGTTAAAATATCGCCGAATTTTAATTCCCGCGAAGGCAGGGAGGGCGCGTGCACCACTTCATTATTTATACAAGCGCATAAAGCCGTGGGGAAGGGCTTATCGCTTTCGGCTTGCTTAAAATTTTTAAAAGACGGCCGGCCGCCGGCCTGTTCAATTAAAAAATTGGCCATTTCTTCCAAATGGCCGGTAGTAGCGCCGGGTATCGCTTCCCGAAGCAATTGTTTCATTATTTGCCCAAGAATCTTCCCGCCTCGGCGCAATAATTCTATTTCACTTTTATTTTTTATAGAAATCATACCTAAATAAATTTTTCACCGAGCAACCCATAAACCAACTAAATTACTTTCAATTCTCTCAATTTGACAATAATCTCCTCATGGATTTTCTTTATCGGCTGTTCGCCGTTTATTTTTATCAGCTTTTCCTGCTTTTGCCAATAGTCAAGCACGCTCTTTATGTCATGATGATATATTTTTAGACGATGTTCAATCACTTTTGGCCTGTCGTCATTTCTAATAAACAACTTTCCGCCGCAAATATCGCAAACACCGTCATTGATCGGCGAATTATATAATAGATGATAAACTTTGCCGCAAGCGCACATCCGCCTCTGCCCTAAGCGCTTCTTCACTTCTTGATCGCTCACCGCCACTAATATCGCGTAAACCAAGTCGCTTTTTCTAATTCTTCGTTTAAACATCATCAATAAATCTTTTAATTGCGCCGAATTTCTCGGGTAGCCGTCAAAAATAAAACCGGGCATTTTTTTCTTTAAGCCCTTATCTACTAAATCAATTAAAAGCTTGTCCGGCACCAATTTGCCGTTTTTTAAATATTTTTCCGCTAATTTACCCAGTTTAGTTCCGGCCGCGACTTCGGCGCGCAGTAAATCACCGGTAGAAATCTTTTTCCAGCCGGTTATTTTGCTTAGTAGCTCGGCTTGGGTTCCCTTGCCCGACCCGGGAGGGCCGAAAATAATAATAATTTTTTTTGGCATAATTAATTAATTTATACTTGATGCAATATATTTTTTATTTATTCGGTTTTTTGAAAAAAACATTATTTATCCAATATTACAAAACTCTCCTGTCTGCCGTAGAAAAATTTGTAAAAAGTTATAATTTTCATAACCCGATTGGCTTCTGACCCTTAAGCGATCTATATCGCGCCGAATTACCAGTTAGCTTGGTATCGTTATTATTTTGAGCGAAACCGGCCGACGCCGTTTGATCATCTTTAGCAAAACCAGTGGTCAATGGAGATTTACCTAGGCCGAAACGCGTCGCGGCAGTTCCTTTTACCCCGCCTCCGACCTTGCCTAAAACGCTAATATTAGCACGACGACGATTCTCTTCCAGCGCGGACTCGTCTCGATCCATGGTTCTTCTGGCATTTTTTTTAATTTGCTCATTGGTAAAATATTTTTTTATTCCACCCACTAAAATAATCTTACCGTTTTTTCCGCCGTTAGGTAAATCGTTTATGCTCATATTTTATTACTTACTAAATTATTTTTATTTTCCAATTTAGATTTATAAAAAAAATAACCCACTACGCCGAAAGTCACCACCGGCGACAGCCAGCTGGGTATATGAAAGCCGAAGCTGTCCAAAAGCATGATTATGCCCAAAAAGAAAATTGAATACATGGCGCCGTTTTTAAGATAGCAGTATTTTTTAATATTATCAATATTGCCTAAGGTAAGCTGGCGAACGACAAAGGCGCCGATGCCGTTGCCGAACAAAATCAAGGGCACGGACAGGGTGAAAGCGAAAGCGCCCAAAACTCCATCCACGGAAAAAGTCGCGTCGATCACCTCCAAGTAAAATATCTTGCTTATATCGGACAAGCTCTTGTTATCGGCTAAATCCTTTTCTCGGTGCTCGGCATTTTGCTTAAAGCCGTGGGTGATGAAAAAAGCCGTTGATCCTACCACCGCGCCGAAAGCCATTAAAGGGTTCTTATCCAAGGCCACCCAGACAATAACAGCCAGCAATACGGAGACAACCGAATAAAACCAAACGCCGTTCCGGTAAAAAAATCTTTCTCCCCAGAGTCCGAAGTTTTTTGATTCCAAAAACAGCCAATGAAAAAATAAAAAAATTAAAAACACGCCGCCGCCAATTAAGAGCATGGGCGCTGATTTTTCCACCGCTTCCAGAACTTTAGGATCCGAAGAAAAAGTGGCGGTTAAAGCTTCGATCGGACCTAAGCCGGGCGTGGCCAGCCAGACGATCAGCCAGGGCAAGAGTCCCCTGATTAAAAAGACCGCAATCAATATGCCATAGAGCAAAAACCAGCGCCTGGCCTTAGCCTGCATAGTAGAAAGAACTTCGGCGTTAATAATGGCGTTATCAATGCTGGAAACCACCTCGAATAAACACAGGCCGGCGACGATTAAAATAATGGAAAATAAGTCCATATGTTTATTATGAATTATGACTATATTGTATCATAAAATAAAGAAAATGAAAGGGGATAAAAAAACAAAAACCCCGCTTCACGGGATTTTTGTTTGAAAATTAAGTCATTGAAAATTGTTTGAAAATTGAAAATTAGAAATTGAAAATTTTTAGCTTACATTCCCTCATACTCCCGCATGGTTAGCTGCGATTCAATCTGCTTAACTGTTTCAATTACCACCGAGACCACGATTAACAGCGAAGTTCCGCCGATGGTTAAAAATTGCATGCCGGTGAAATATCTTAAAATCAGAGGCAGAATGGCGATCAGGCCTAAAAATAAAGCGCCGACGAAAATGATTTTATGCGTGGTATTGGCTAAATATTCGCTGGTATGCCGGCCCGGCCTGATGCCGGGAATAAAACCGCCCTGCTTTTGCAGATTTTCAGCGATCTGGGTGGGGTGGAAAATGACTTCGGTATAAAAATAAGTAAAAGCAAAAACCAGCAAGAAGTACAAGATTGCATAGACTAGTTGATTTTGGAAAAAGCCGATGGTCCAAGCGGCCGCTTTGGCTAAAAATTCGGTTCGCGCGTTAACAAAAAACTGGGCAATCATGGGGGGAAAGATAACTACCGAAATAGCGAAAATAATCGGAATCACTCCGGCCATATTCACCCTTAAAGGCAAATGCGTTGAGGTGCCGCCGAACATGCGGTTGCCCCTGATTTGCCTGGCGTATTGCACCGGCACATTGCGCTGGCCTTCGTTTATTACCACTACGCCGACTATGGTAATTAGGGCAATAGCTATAAAACCTAAAATCATATAGAGCTTAGATGGGTCAAAAGTAACCGCGACTTGCTGTACGGTCTGTAAGAGACCGGCGACGATGCCGGCAAAAATCAATAAGGATATACCGTTGCCGACTTTCTTTTCCGTCATCAGCTCGCCCAGCCACATTAAAAATATGGTGCCGGCGGATATCGTAATAATCATGGTAATTAAGCTCATGGCATCAATATCGCCTAAAATCAGATGGGATGAACGCCTAAGCAGGGTAATCATGCCGTAAGCTTCCAGGGCGGCTAGAGGAACGGTCAGCCAGCGGGTCCACATATTGACTTTTTGGCGGCCGGCTTCTTCTTTATTCATTTCTTCCAGCTTGGGAATAATCATGGCTAAGAGCTGAAAAATGATTGAAGAAGTGATGTAGGGGCCTACGCCCATCATGACTATGGAAAAATTTTCCATGCCCCCGCCAGCGAAAATATTCATTAATCCTAAAATTTGATTTGAAGCGAAAAAATCTTTTAAGGCCACCGTGTCAACGCCGGGGACGGGAATATGAGCGGCCACGCGAAAAATCGCCAGCATAGCCAAAACGAACAGAATGCTATTCCTTAAATCGCGCGCTTTCCAAATTTGGATTAATTTTTCCATCATATTTTCTTGTCATTCCCGCGCAGGCACCCCGTTTTCTTTTTCTGCGCCGAGGTCTGCACTGAGGTGCAATCCAGAAATTTATTCATGTTCTTTTCTTCTCTCAAACGCCGCTTTTCTTATTCTTAACAGAATCGCTAAATAATCCTCAAATTCATGAGTCAATCTTTTTGTTAAAATATCGGCCTCAGCTTCAGTTAAAGATGATACATGCTGTTTTAATGCATCAAACAATTCTACTGAAGCTTTATTAATTTCTGTAACTCTAGCCATATCAACTCTTTTTTCATTTTTTCTAGATTCTTCTCCAATACTTATTTTTATTTCTTCTAATTTATTAACCATAAATTTGATTATCAATTAATAAATTTGTTGCTTCTTACTTCTTACTTCTAAATTCTAACTTATCTTTCCACCCAACTTTTCCACCTGCGCCTTAGCGCTGTCGCTTAACTTAACCCCGGTAAATTCTAAATTTTTAAGCTTTAATTCCCCTTGTCCCAAAATCTTTATCGGCTCGCTGACAGTATTGATTAAATCGGCTTTCAGCAAAGTCATGGCATTAATCGCGGCGCCGTCGGCGAAAAATTTATTAATATCTTCTAAATTAACCACCTGATTTCTCGGTTTATCGGACTTAAAACCCCTGTTCTTCGGCGTCTGCGCTAAAATCTTTTTAAAGCCTAATCTTTTTAGTTTATTTTTACCTCCGGTTCTTGATCTTTGGCCTTTGATTCCGCGAGTACTATAAGAACCGTGGCCGGAAGCATTGCCTCGCCCGACTCGTTTCTTTCGTCTTGAAGAACCTGTGGCTGGTTTGATTGTATGCAAGGATAAAGACATAAAAATAATTCTCAATTTTCAATTTTCAAACAATGATCAATGAATTAATGAATTAATTTTCAAACGGGAATGCTGTTTAATAATTTGAAAATTTAATCATTGAAAATTCATTGAAAATTAGTAATTGAAAATTAAAAATTAATTCTATATTTATTATAATCTATTATTTACTTCTTGTCCTGGCCGGTAAGATCGGTCATGGTCGTCAGAACGGTTTTATCTTTTTCCGCTTTTGCCTTTTTCGGTTCCGGCCTTTTTAAATTTTTTAAAGCCGCCATGACGCATTTGGCATTATTTACTTTATTGCCGGTACCCAAAATCTTGCTGGTTACATTCTTTACGCCGCTTAATTCCAGAACAATCCTGACCACGCCGCCGGCGATAATACCGCGCCCCTTTTTGGACGGTTTTAATAAAATTTTAGCGGCACCCAACTTTTGATAAATCTGATGGGGTATGGTTTCATTTATTATTGGTATATCTATAAACTCCTTTTTAGCTTTATTAACGGCCTTGGTGACAGCTCCGGTAACATCAGCGCCCTTGGCCAAGCCAATCGCCACCCGGCCCTTTTTATTTCCGATAGCCACGCAAGCCCTGAAGCGCATTCTCTTGCCTCCGGCCATAACGCGGGTAACTCTGGCGATATCAATCATTTTCTGTTCAAACTCTTCCGGTATACCGTCTCCGCCTCGGCCGCGCGGAGCGCCTCTTTTTCCTTTAAAATTTCTTTTTCTTTCTCCAAACCTGTCGGAAGAACCCGGCCTGATTTCAGAACCAAAATTATTTTTCTTTTCAGTCGCCGGCGCAGCCGAAACAGGGTTAACCTTAGCCTCCGCCGCCGGTGCTGTTACATTTGCTTGATTGACTTGTTGCTTTATTTCTTCACTCATATTTATGTAATTGTATTTAATCGGATGATATTTAATTTTTTATCTTTCTTATTTCCCTTATAATTATTCACAAATCAACAAATTAATTCACAAATTTACAAATTATTTTATTATAATTTATCTTATTTGTAATATTCGTGAGCTAATTTGTAGATTTGTGAAGTTTAAAACTTTAAACCGCCCTGGCGAGCGCCTTCGGCCAAAGCCTTGACGCGGCCGTGATATTTATAGCCGTTGCGGTCAAAGACTACCTGGCCGATACCCTTGGCCGCCGCTTTTTTAGCGATTAATTTGCCCAATTCCAAGCTTATGTCAATTTTCTTTCCGGTAATTGCTACTTCCTTAGAACTGGCGCTAACCAGAGTCCGGCCATTTTCGTCGTTTATTATTTGGGCATAAATGCCGCGATTGGATCTGAACACGCTTAATCTGGGGCAACTGGCCATGCCCGTAACCTTAGCCCTGACCCTGCCTTTGCGCCTGATCCTCTTGGTTTGTTTAATTTTATTTTTATCCATAGAATCTTACATCTCATAACTCGTAACTCATAACCCGTAACCCAAATTATATTATTGCATTTTGAGTTATGAGTTGCGAGTTACAAGTTGCGAGGCCTTATTTCTCGGTCTTGCCGGCAGTCTTGCCGGCTTTTCTTCTGATAATCTCATCAACATATTTTATACCCTTGCCTTTGTACGGTTCGGGCTTCCTAACTCTTCTGATTTGAGCCGCCGTTTCTCCGACCAAATATTTATCAGAACCGCTAATCGAAATAATGTTAGCCTGGACTTCGGCTTTGATACCCTGAGGCAATTCATAAATTACCGGATGGGAAAAACCGACATTTAAGGTTAATTTGCTGCCGCTGACCGACGCCTTAAAACCTACGCCGTTAACTTCCAATTTCTCAATATAGTGCTGATTAACTCCAACGACCATATTTTTAATTAAACTTCTGTATAATCCCCAAAGGGCCTTTTCTTTACCATTGGTTTGATCTTCTATGCTTAAAGTAATTTCTTTCTCGGTCACTAAGACCTTGACTGATTCATTCAGCCTGGTTTTAAGTTCGCCCTTAGGGCCTTTTACAATAATATAACCCTGCTCAAGCTTTATTTGAGTTCCCGGGGGTACTTCAATTGGTAGTTTTCCTAATCTTGACATAAGTTTAGTATATTTCGCATATTACTTCGCCGCCAACGCCTTGCTTTTTAGCCTCTTTATTGGTCATTAAGCCTTTAGAGGTGGAAATAATCGCTATGCCTAAATTATTTAAAACTTTTGGCAACTCATTTTTATTGACATAAATTCTTCTGCCCGGCGTGCTGATTTTTCTTAAAAAAGAAATCGCCGGCTGGCCGTTTTTATATTTTAATTCAATCTTTATTTCGTTGAAGACAGAGCTTGAATTCTTTTTAACCGCGCTTTTTTCAATTTCCACTTTTTCAATCCAGCCGCTTTGCTCTAAAATTTTTGCGATTCCGTATTTCATCTTGCTCATAGGCAAAACAACCGTTTTTTTATTAACGGCTTGAGCGTTTCTAATTCTTGTTAGCATGTCTGCTATCGGGTCTGTCATAGATAATTTATAATTTCTAATTTTCAATTTCTAAACAATGATTTAATGTTATAATTTTCAAACAGTTATTTGTATTTCATTGAAAATTTAGTCATTGAAAATTGTTTGAAAATTGAGAATTGAAAATTGAAAATTTTACCTGGTAATTTTAAAACTTATATTTTACATTGTACTACCAACTAGACTTCGTCACTCCCGGTATGTCGGTATTAGACGCCAATTCCCTAAAACAAATGCGGCACAGGCCGAAATCTCTCATATAACCGTGATTGCGGCCGCAACGCCAGCAACGCCTGACGATTCTGGTGGAGAATTTAGGTTTCCTTCTGGCTTTTACCAATAACGCTGTTCTAGGCATATATAATATAATTAATTAATTTTTTTATTCTTCTTTTTAGCTTTCTTTGATTCAATTTCATCATCCGTTCTAAAAGGAAATCCCATTAATTTAAACAGTTCTAAGCCTTGTTCGTGGTTTTTAGCAGTGGTGTTTAAACAAACGCCCAGGCCATGGATATTCTCCGCTTCATCGGCTTTGATTTCCGGAAAAGCGATATGTTCTTTAAAACCTACGGCTAAATTTCCCTTATCATCTACTTGCTTGGGGTTAATGCCTCTGAAATCTCTAATTCTCGGAAAAGTTATGCCAACTAATTTTTCCACAAAATCATACATTCTCTTGTTGCGCAAGGTAACAGCCACGCCCACAACCATGCCCTTTCTGGTTTTGAATGCGGAAATTGATTGCTTGGCTTTAGTTAGCACCGGCTTTTGACCGCTGATTCTCTCTAAACTGGAATATACGCTATCAATAAAAGCCTTGTCTTTAGCATTCCTGCCGACGCCGGAATTAATTACCACTTTGGTTAAGCGCGGCACAGCCATCGGGTTCTTATACCCGAATTTAGCTTCCAGCTTTGGCATTATTTCTTTTTGATATTTTTCTTTTAAAGCCATATATACTAATTAATCTCCAATTAAATGCGAATTCATCGCCAATTTAAGTGTTAATTCGATTAATTCGCGTATCAATTCTTTTTTTATTCGCTATTCCATCACTTGCTTGCATTTTTTACATACTCTGACTTTCTTCTTATGTTTAGCTTCATTTTTCATGACTTCTATATATTTATAACCTACTCTGGTCGGCTTATCGCAAGACTTGCAAATCAGAATGATATTAGATAAATCCATCGGTGCCGGAAATTCTATTCTTTGGCCTTTTTCGCCTTGTTTTCTCGGCCGCATGTGCTTAATTAAAAGATTTAGGCCTTCAATTGAAGCCCGATTGGCAGAAGGAAAAATCTGCAAAACCTTGCCGATTTTACCCTTATCCTTACCGGCTAATATTTTTACTTTATCTCCCTTTTTAATCTTCATATAATAACTAATTTATCTCTAATTAGGCGCGAATTAATTCAAATTTTATTAATTTTATTATCCATTCGCGACTATTCGTTCTAATTCGCGTAGAATTCGCTTTACAAAACTTCCGGCGCCAGCGAGGCAATCTTTATAAAGCCCAACTGTTTTAGTTCCCTGGCCACCGGACCGAAAATTCTTGTGCCCTTAGGCTCTTTCTTGTCTTTATCAATAATAACGCAAGCATTCTCATCAAAGCGCACATAAACGCCATCCGGCCTTCTGACTTCTTTTCTGGTTCTAACGACTACGGCGTGAACGATATCTCCGTTTTTTATGGCGGCATGCGGTTCGGCTTCCTTAACGACCGCGGTAATAACCTCGCCTACGCCGGCATAGCGTTTTTTATAACCGCCAAAAATCTTAACGCACAATACTCTCTTGGCGCCTGTGTTATCGGCAACTTTTAAAATTGATTGTACCTGTATCATATAATAACTAATTAATCTCAAATTTAACGCGAATTAACTCTAATTTATTAACCTTATTATCCATTCATTCGCGCTAATTTGCTTTTAATTCGTACCCAATTCGCTTTGATATATCATCCGCCATCTTTTATCCTTGCTGATCGGGCGGCATTCAATAAAACTTACCTTGTCGCCGACTTTATACTGATTTTTTTCATCATGGACTTTAAATTTTTTGCTGACCTTATATCTTTTCAAATACTTCGGATATATTTTAGCCGAGGTAACCGCGACTATCCTGGTTTTGTCCATTTTATCGCTCGTAACCACGCCATTAAACTTCCGTCTAATGACCTGGCGTTTGACTGGTTGATTATTTTTGCTGATTTGACTTTCCATATTTCTTTGAATAATTTTCAATTATTTCTTAACCTTTAACAATGTTAAAATCCGAGCGATCGTCTTCTTTATCTCCCGAATCTCTCTAACATCTTTTAATTGCTTATTGGCATCCTTAAAACGCAAATCTCTCAATTTATCGCGGAATTCGTTCAAAAGTTGCTTAAGTTCTTTCTCGGCTTTTAATTTTAATTCCTTTAATTCCATATATAACTAATTAATCGCGAATTATAGCGAATGAACACGAATTTTATTAATCTGATTTTAAATTTATTCGCGATGATTCGTTTTTTATTTCTTAATATACTTGCATTTAACCGGCAGCTTATAGCCGGCCATTTTCATGGCTTCTTTAGCCTCGGGTTCGGCTATGCCGGCCATTTCAAACATTATCATGCCCGGCTTGACGATCGCTACATAATGGTCGACCGTACCCTTGCCCTTGCCCATGGGAATTTCTCCGCCCTTGATCGTGACTGACTTATCGGGAAAAATCCTGATCCACACCTTGCCGCCCTTCGAGATATATCTGGTTAAAACTTTTCTAGCCGATTCAATCTGCCTTGAAGAAATCCAGCAAGCTTCCAAGCTTTTTAAACCATAGTCGCCAAAGCTTAAGCTAAGCATCTGGGAAGCCTTGCCTCCCCGCTTGCGCTTATGCATCTTTCTCCATTTTGTTTTCTTCGGCGTCAACATATATTAGTTGAAAGTTATAAAGTTTATAAAGTTATCAGAATTTACTTTTAACTTTATAACTTTATGAACTTTATAACTCTTATTTCTTCTCTCCTACTACTTCCCCCTTGGCGGTTTCGCTTTCTTTTTTAAAGACATCGCCTTTATATATCCATAATTTTATTCCGATGGTGCCATAGGTGGTTTTGGCCGTGGCTTTGGCAAAATCTATATCGGCTCTTAAAGTATGCAACGGCACTTTACCCGAAGTCAGCATTTCCGTTCTGGCGATTTCCGCGCCATTCAGCCGGCCGCTGATAATCACCTTTACCCCTAAGGCGCCGGCTCTTTCAATGCGGTTAATCGCCTGCTTCATTACTCTTCTAAAAGGCATCCTCTTTTCAATATCAATCGCCATGGCGCCGGCGATAATGTTGCTGGATAAATTGGGCCGGTCAAATTCGGTAATATTCAAATTTATATCGCCTAATTTAAAATTCTTTAAAAATTTATCATGCAATTTCTTTTTTAAATCACCGGCGCCGCTGCCGCCGCGGCCGATTAGTATTCCGGGCTTGGCCGTAAAGATGCCGATAGTAACCTTGTGGCCGCTTCTATCAATTTCAATCCTATCTACCCCGGCCTCGCGCAATTCGGTAAATAAATATTTTTTCAAATTAACATCTTGTTTTAAATTGCTGATCATGGTTTGCCCAGTAGCAAACCACCTGGACGGCCAGGTCCTGGTAATATTCAGTCTGAAAACCTTTGGATTTACTTTATGTCCCATATAAATTAGTTATAAAGTTTGAAAGTTTATAAAGTTGAAAGTAGCCTATTTTTTAATTTATAACTTTACAAACTTTATGAACTTTATAACTTTTTACTTGTTAACCACTTTTCCGTCTAAACATTTTACCGACAAATCCCTTGCTGCCGCCTTCAATTTTAGCGTGCCCGCCTCGGCCTTCCATTCTCGGATCAATTATAGTCTTGCCTTCTTCCTTGGTTTCAATATTTTTTTTCGGTTTGGCCGCCTCTTTTATCTTAACGGCCGGCTCTTTCTTCGGACTGGCGTCCAGCTTAACCGGCGCGGTTAGATTCTGTTTTTTAGCCCCGGTTTTACCCGATGCTTTAATTTCTCCCAATATTAAATTAATATGGCTGGTTCGTTTTCTAAGCGGCGTCGCTCGTCCGTGCGCCCTGGGCAGCCAGCGTTTCAAAGTCGGACCTTCGCCTACGGTTAATTCTTTTATAAATAAATTATCTTTAGCCAATTCAAAATTATGTTCCGCGTTAGCTATGGCGGACTTAACGAGCTTAGCCACCGGACGAGCAGCCAGTTTATTAATAAACTGAAGCTGGTCCAGCGCCTTATCTACCGGCATGTCCTTAATCAGATTAGCCACTAAACGTATCTTCGTGGACGACATTCTGATAAATTTTACTTTAGCTTTAACTTCCATGAATTCTTTATTGTTAATTATTTATAGCTTGTACCTAACCTACAAATCAACGAATCGGCTACAAATACTACAAATTATATTCGTGATATTCGTAGCGGATTCGTAGATTTGTGGGGTAATTTATTTTCCCGCCTTAGGTGCTGCGGCTGGCGCCGGGGCAGCGGCCGCGGCCGATTCTTTGGCCTGATCTTTCGCCATCTTGCCGCCATGACTGACAAATTTTCTGGTGGGCGCGAATTCTCCTAATTTATGGCCGACCATATTTTCTACGATAAAAACCGGGGTATGCTGTTTGCCATTATGCACTCCGATGGTAAAGCCTACCATCTCCGGCGCAATCGTACAAGCTCTATCCCAGACTTTTATTATATTCTTATCGCCGGGACGCATGGCTCTTAGCTTCTTCATGAGCCTTTCGTTCACATATGGGCCTTTTTTTAAACTTCTGGTCATATAAATTAGTTATAAAGTTATAAAGTTGATAGTTTGTAAAGTTAAATTCATCTACTTTATAACTTTATAAACTTTATAACTTTCAACTTCTTGTTTATTTCTTTCTCCTATTGATTATTAGTCTATTAGATCTCTTCTTATGATTTCTGGTTTTTACTCCCAAGGCCGGCTTGCCCCACTTCGTCTTCGGGTGCTTTAAGCCGATTGATTGTTTGCCTTCGCCGCCGCCGTGCGGATGATCAACCGGATTCATGGCCGTTCCTCTAACCGTCGGCCGGACGCCTAACAGCCTTTGCCTGCCTGCCCGGCCGATCACGATATGATTCCGATCCGGGTTAGAAACCTGGCCGATAGTGCAAAGGCATTCCTTATTAACCTGCCTGATTTCGCTTGAAGGCATCTTAATTTGCGCGTAATCTCCCTCCACGCCCATAACGAAGACCGTATTGCCGGCGGCTCTGGCGATTTTAGCGCCTCGACCCGGTTCTAATTCTATATTATACACCTGAACGCCCGGAGGGATAAACTTTATCGGCATGGCATTGCCGGCCTTAACTTCAATTTGATTTTTTGAACTTAATATTTCATCGCCCACCTTTAAACCGATAGGCATAATGATATATCTCTTGGCTCCGTCTTTATAATACACCAAACCGATTCTGGCGCCGCGATTAGGATCATATTCAATGGTCATAATCTTTCCTGGTATATCAAATTTTTCTCTAAAAAAATCAATCTGGCGCAAATACCTTTTCACGCCTCCGCCTTGATGGCGGACAGTGATCTTGCCGGTGTTATTTCTGCCGGCATGGTCTTTGCGGATAGTAATCAGGCTTGGTTCCGGTTCGGTTTTAGTGATATCAGAAAAATCGTCGAATGTCGCCGACCTTCTGCCCGGTGATGTAGGTTTTACAATCTTGATACCCATATTAATTAGTTTAGAAGTAAGAAGTTAGAAGTTAGAAAATACGGCCGAACAATCTTTTTAAAAATTTTAATTTTACTTCTCACTTCATACTTCTTACTTCATATTATACGCCTTCATAAATCTTAATGGTTTGGCCTTTCGGCAAGGTAACTATGGCTTTCTTCCAATCTTTCCGCCAACCGCTGATTCGGCCGTAGCGCGCTTTCTTGCCGAGCCGATTAATAATATTAACGCCAACAGGTTTAATGCCATAAACTTCTTTAACGGCTTTGGCGATCTCTATTTTATTGGCTTCGGGCGCCACGGCAAAAACATATTTATTTAAAACTCCCAAATTACTGACTTTTTCCGTAACTAATGGCTTAACTAAAATCCGATAAGCGTTGCCGTAAGACGCCCTGACTTCTCCTTTTTTTACATCTTTAGATTTGCTGGTTCCGAGTTTCGCCGAAGATGCAACTGCGGGAGTACTGTACAAATCTTTCATGCTTTGGGTTTTCTTTTCTTCCGTGGCAGGCGCTTTTCCACCCTTAACCGGCTCCGGTTTAGCCGCAGCTTTTGCCTTATCTTCAGTTTTCTTACCGAATATTGACATAAAATAATTTTTAAATTTTTAATTTTATAAATAATTTTTAATGCTCTAATTTTTAAATATTAAAGATTAGACATTATTTAAAAATTAAAAATTATTTATCCTCCGCAGCGTTAGCGAAGGGGGATAAAATTAAAAATTCTACTTGTATCTCTCTTCCAGCTTCTCTATAACCGCTTTGGTTAAAATTAAATTTTTATACTGCAATAAATCAACTATATTAATATTATCCAGATTCATTAACTCAATGCCGGGCAGATTTCTAGCCGAACCGCTTAACTTTTCCTCCGCTTTTTGCACGATTATCAAGATACTGCGCTTGCCTGCCGATTTTTTGGTTTTAGCGGCTACCGTTTTGTTTTCCGCTTTTTTTTCTATGTTTTTTTCAACCGGAGCCGTTGCTACCGAGGTGGTGAAAAGCTTCTTTTCAAATCCGGCGATTATTTGATTAAACAGTTTGGTTTTAAACTCGGCCATTTCCAGCTTATCCACAATCGTAAAATGATTACTGGCCAATTTATCGGATAAAACCATCAAGATGGCATTCTGCCTCATCTTTTTATTAATTCTCATTTTAAAATTTCGATCATTTCTCGGTCCGAAAGTAACGCCTCCGCCTTTCCAAATCGGCGACCGGGACGACCCGTGGCGCGCTCGGCCCGTGCCCTTTTGCGCCCAGGGTTTTCTGCCGCCGCCTCTGACTTCGCATCTGGTCTTAGTGTGGGCGATAACTTTTCTCATGTTAGCCATCTGGGTGACAACCGCCTGATGCACTAGAGCCGAATTGGCTTTCATACCGAAAACTTTAGGGCTAAGTTCCATTTCCCCGGTTGCTTCCGCGTTTTGGTTGTAGACTCTTACTTTAATTGGCATAACCTTAATGTAAACTGCAAATCTCAAAATGAAAAGTGACAAATTAAAATTTAAAATGAATTTTCCCCGCCTTCGTTAGGCGAAGCGGGACAAGTAATTTTACATTTTGCACTGTCATTTTCCATTTTGACTTTTAAATTTTAAATTATTTAAATCACTAATCTTTAAAAATGGGGCTTTATTTCCTCCGCCCCCGCGAGGATTAACCGATATGAACAGTGCGAATGCCGTAGTCTTTGGGCTTCACTTCCTCTTCCTTGAGCAACTCTCGTTGAATAAACCCCATCACGGCATCGGTCTCGTGCAACTCTTGTATTTTGCTTCCAGTGGGATCTCCCTGGGCTTCTATTTCTCTCACCAACTGATTGTGGCGGACGGACAATTCCCAGGCCTTGCTATTAAGCTCTGCTCTTTCGATAATAACCAACGATTGTACTTTCATTTCAGACCTCCGTTTTCTTGTTTCTGTTGTTTTTGTTTTGAATTTATTTCCTCTGCCCCCGTGAGGATTAACCACGGACGCTAACTAGCAACAACTCAATCAGCTTAAGCATGACCTGATGTTTTTCCCTTTCGGTCTCGTTAAGATTAGCGAGACCACGATCATCTGTAGGAATCCTTGGCTTTGATAAAATCCTTTTAAGTTCCCGGCGCCTTTTCAGCAAATCGGCCCTATCGACAATCGTTACCAACCTACCACCAATCTTGCTCCGTTTTGCTTTAATCTTAATCGATTCTACTTTCATTTCAAACCTCCGTTTTCTTGTTTCTGTTGTTTGTTGTTTTGTATTTTAATTTACTTGCTTGTTTTATTTGCTTCTTTTCCGCCAGAGGCGGATTCGCCTTGGGCGGACTTTTCTTCTTTAACCGGTTCTGCAGCTTTAACCGCCTCAACTGGTTTTTCGGCAACGACCTCAACCGCAGGCTTGGCTTCTTTCACTTCCGCCTTTTCTACATTCGGCTGAACGACTTTCAGCTCCCCGTCTCCGTAGATCATAACTAAACCGTTTCTGGCTCCAGGAACCGAACCGCTAATATATAAAATATTGTTAGCTTGATCAACTTGCACAATCATTAAATTACTGGTCGTTATCCGTGCGTCGCCCATCCGTCCGGGCATTCTCTTGCCTTTAAAAACATGCTGGGGTCCGCCGGCGCCGATCGCTCCCGAGGTTCTAACCTGATCTTTAGTGCCGTGAGTGGTATTATGGCCGTGAAAATGATGTCTTTTAACTCCGCCCTGAAAGCCCTTGCCCTTTGATGTACCGGTCACCTTCACGGTGTCTCCCGCCTGGAAAGTGCTTACATCAATAACATTGCCTACTTTTAAATCTTTTATTCCTTCTGGTATTTTATTCGCATGTGCCGCATTTGTAGCGCGGCTTCCGCGAAGCGGAATAACTCTGAATTCTCTTAAATATCTTAAATTTTTATTTCCATCTATAGCGGTCAAGCCGGCTTTTTTTAAATGGCCGATTTGCGGCTTTTTAATATTCTTCTCTTTCCTTAAGCCGAAGCCTAGCTGAACCGCGCTATAGCCGTCCGGCTCTTGGTTTTTCAACTGAACCACCGGGCAGGGTCCGGCCAGAACCTTGGTCACGGCAATTATTTTCTCGCCTTGCCAAACCTGGGTCATTTCAATTTTTTTTCCTATAATGAATTTCATACAATTTGATTCATTCGTCTCCTACAAATTACTAATCCTATACAAATTTACAAATATTACTTTTTATATTCCCGGCTTTGCGTTATATTTATTTGTAAATTTGTAGCAAATTTGTAATTCGTAGATTAAAAAAACTGGTCTTCAACAAACCAGCCCTAACTATTTTCAGCGAAAGCTTTCGCCTACTCATTAGTTTTATTCGCGTAAATTAGCTTCTAAAATTCGCGATTAATTAGTTTTTAGCTGTTTATTGATTTTTACCTCGTTTTTATATCAAATCTTATTTAAGTACTTTCCCTAAGGGAGTTACCTAAACAATCATTAATATTATATAAAATACATTCTAACTTATAAAGTGATTTGTGTCAACCCGTATATTTGTCCCCCTTGCAAAGGGGGATTAAGGGGGTTAAATTAATTTCATTTTAACCTCCCCTACCCCTCCTTTAGAAGGAGGGCTTAAATCTTTTTACATCTTTATCTCTATATCCACCCCGGCCGGTAAGCCTAGATTAGTCAGCGATTCTATGGTTTTAGCCGTGGGTTCAATAATATCCACCAATCTTTTATGAATTCTGATCTCGTACTGGTCTCTAGAATCCTTATGCACAAAAGTGGAACTGTTCACCGTATACTTTTTCTTTTCGGTCGGCAAGGGAATCGGCCCGAAAATCTGGGCGCCGGTTCGTTCGGCCGTATCAATTATCGTCTTGGTTGACTGGTCAATAATTTTGTGGTCAAAGGCCTTAATTTTAATTCTGATCCTTTGTTTAGAATCTTCATTGGCTTTTGTCTCGGATTTTGGCATGTCATCTTTGACAGACTTTTTTTCTTTAGCTTCGGTCATGTTGCTTAAATTATTTTAAAATTTAAAACTACAAATAATTATTCTAAATACACTCTGCCTTTATTTATAATGCTATATTCTGGCCTGAAAATATCTACATAATCTGGCTAAGTATTGATAAAGTGGAGAGATTAGGATGTGGGTTTATCCCTTTTTTCTAATCTTTTTATCATTTCATCCAACTTTCTTTCAATTTCCATATTTCTTAAGTAAGTAAAAGCTACAAATTGTTGCTCAATCGGCCTATTTGGATCCATCGTAATTTCTTCAGCGGCTTTAGCTGCCATTTTTTTTAATCTTTCGTTTCTTTCGATATCAGTTTCTTTTTTAGATGGATTCTCCATGTTTTGTCCTCTCATAATTTTGTTTCTTTAAATATGCATTATAATCCAGCCCCAGTTTAAAAAGCTGGAGCTGGATAAAATGTCTACTTAATAATCTTAGTAACTACTCCCGCGCCCACGGTCTTGCCGCCTTCGCGGATGGCGAATCTCATTTTTTCTTCCAAAGCAACCGGAGCGATTAATTTAATTTTTAAATTAACCGTGTCGCCGGGCATAACCATTTCCGTGCCTTCAGGCAATTCAACTTCGCCGGTAACATCAGTGGTGCGGATATAAAATTGCGGCTTATAGCCTTTGAAAAATGGCTTGTGCCTGCCGCCTTCTTCTTTAGTCAAAATAAATACTTCGCCTTCATATTCGGTATGAGGATGAACTGATCCTGGCTTGGCTAAAACCTGGCCTCTTTCAACTTCATCTTTCTTAGTGCCGCGAAGCAAGAGTCCGGCGTTATCTCCGGCCATGCCGCTGTCTAACGACTTATTAAACATTTCTATGCCGGTAATAACGGTCTTTTGCGTTTCGCGTAAGCCGACTATTTCCACTTCTTCATTTGTCTTTATCATGCCTCTTTCAATTCTGCCGGTAACCACGGTGCCGCGGCCTTCAATGGAAAAGATATCTTCAACCGGCATTAAGAATGGCTTATCGGTTTCGCGCTTCGGCTCGGGAATATAATCATCCAAAGCTTTGGCCAAGTCTAAAATCGCTTTGCCGTATTCACCTTCGGGATTCTCTAAAGCTTTTAAAGCCGAACCCCTGATAATCGGGGTGGTATCGCCGGGGAATTCGTATTTCTTCAATAAATCGCGGATTTCTTCCTCAACCAAGTCAATTAATTCCTTGTCTTCAACCATATCGCATTTATTCAAAAATACAATAATATAAGGTACGCCGACCTGTCTGGCGAGTAATATATGTTCTCTGGTTTGAGGCATGGGGCCGTCCGAGGCGGAGACCACTAAAATAGCTCCGTCCATTTGGGCGGCGCCGGTGATCATGTTCTTTACATAATCGGCGTGTCCCGGACAATCAACATGAGCATAGTGCCTTTTTTCGGTTTCATATTCAACATGGCAGGTGGCAATCGTGATGCCGCGAGCCTTTTCTTCAGGAGCCGAATCAATCTGATCTACGCTTCTTTCGGTAGCTTTAAAACCCTTGCTGTGCAATACCTTTAGCATTGCCGCGGTCAAGGTGGTTTTGCCATGATCCACATGGCCGATGGTCCCCACATTTACATGGGGTTTTGTGCGTTCAAATTTTTCTGCCATATTTATTGTTCTACGGCCCCCAACATCCCTTGTCATTCCCGCGAAAGCGGGAATCCAGAAAATTTTGAGGTTTTTGCCTGATGTTTATTATTTGATAGGCGCCCAGCCGTCTATAATTATTAATTTAATTATGAATTTTGTTGAAGGCGCGATGAATAATTTATCCATCACGATTGGAGCCGGGGGAAGGATTCGAACCTTCGACATTCGCCCTGAAAGAGCGACGCTCTACCAGACTGAGCTACCCCGAGCGGCCAATTGTTTAAAAGTACATATCCTTAACGAAATTCACAATCTATTATTACATTTATTTGTAATATTCGTAGCCGATTTGTTGATTTGTAGACTAAAATGCCAGATCTTCCAAATATTGCCGGTCTTCTTCTATTATTTCTTCGGCATTCTTTTTTCTTCTTAAAGGAATGGACCAGCTCTTGGCTTTTTTAATGATTTTTTCGTGAGCCGGTTCCGGCTCTGCACCGGCGGATAATCCGGAAAAGTGATCCAGGCCGGAATCAACATTTTCCTCCATAGTCTGTTCGCTCTTCCAAATTGCAATATCGCGATTTATTTTATCAAGTAACTCATCTTCTGTCAAGCCCCTGACCTCGCTCTTACCTAAAACCAAATTTTCATAATCTTTTAGAGACAAAACCACATAAACATTATCGGGTTTCGCGCTGTCAAAAATAATTAATTTATCGCCGGTTTTTTTGGCCAAATTAATCGCTTTTTGTAATTGATCCTGCATAGGCTTTCTTTTAGATTAAATAAGAATACCTATATTATATATTCTAACATAATCAGATGTCAAACATCAAAATGTAAAATTTAAATCTCAAAGTTGAAAATGACAATTTAAAATGTAAAATGATTAAATTAAATAATTATTAAATTTTGCATTTTACATTGTCATTTTTCATTTTGATTTTTACATTTTTCACTTTTTCGCTTTCTCCCCGATTATCTCTTCGGCTACATTTCTCGGCACCTCGGCGTAATAGGCGAATTCCATGGTGTAACTGGCTCGGCCCTGGGTCATTGACCTAAGCTGAGTGGCATAACCGAACATCTCCGATAGCGGAACTTTAGCTTTAATGAATTTAACCAGAGCTCGGTCGCCCATTTCTTCAATCTGCGCTCTTTTTGAATTTAAGTCGCCGATAACTTCTCCCATAAAATCTTCCGGGGTAACGGCTTCAACTTTCATAATCGGTTCTAAAATTACCGGCGAGGCATGTTTGCAGGCGTCTCGGAAAGCTAAAGAGCCGGCGATCTTAAAAGCCGCTTCGGACGAATCAACTTCATGGTAAGAACCTTCAAAAACCGCGGCTTTAACATCCACGATCGGGTAGCCGGCTAAAATACCTCTATCCAAGGACTCTTTAATGCCTTTTTCAACCGCCGGAATAAACTCGCGAGGAATGGAACCGCCCTTAACTTCATCAATAAATTCAAATCCCTTGCCCGGTTCGTTGGGCTCAACTCTGACCCAGCAATGCCCGTATTGTCCGTGTCCGCCGGATTGTTTTATATATTTGCCTTCGGCTTCGGCTGATTTTTTAATGGTTTCGCGATAAGCTACCTGCGGTTTGCCCACATTGGCTTCAACCTTGAATTCGCGCCTCATCCGATCAACGATAATATCCAAATGAAGTTCGCCCATGCCGCCGATAACCGTTTGCATGGTTTCTTCGTCGCTTCGGACTCTAAAAGTCGGATCTTCTTCAGCTAGCTTTGACAAAGCCATGCCCATTTTTTCCTGATCGGCCTTGGTTTTCGGTTCAATGGCGATATGAATAACCGGTTCGGGAAAAGTGATTGATTCCAGAATGACCGGCCGATTCTCATCGCACAAAGTATTGCCCGTAGTGGTGCCTTTTAAGCCGATTACGGCCGCGATTTCGCCGGCGTAAACTTCTTGAAGCTCTTCACGATGATTGGCATGCATTCGGACGATTCGGCCGATTCTTTCCCGCTTGCCGGTGGAAGTATTTAAAACATAAGAACCGGATTTTAAAATTCCGCTATAAACTCTGATAAAACAAAGCTTTCCCACATAGGGGTCGGTGGCGATTTTAAAAGCTAGAGAGGCGAATGGCTCCGCGTCAGACGGCTTAACCGCGATAATCTTTTCCTTATCATCGGGATCAAAACCGGTAATCGCCGGTACATCCAAAGGCGAAGGCAGATAATCCACCACTCCGTCCAAAACGCTCTGCACGCCTTTATTCTTTAAGGCGCTTCCGCAGAATACCGGCACGATTTTATTCGCGATAACGGCTCGGCGCAGAACTTTTTTTAAATCTTCGGTTGGAATATTTTCGCCGGCTAAATACTTATTCATTAAAGCGTCGTCGTTTTCCGCGATAGCCTCAACCAGCTTGGCTCGATGCTCTTCCACCTTTTCTTTCATATCGGCCGGCACTTCCTTGTCTTCCCACTTAGTGCCTAATTCGTCCAGAAAAAATCTGGCCTTTCTTTCAAATAAATCTATCATGCCTTTAAATTGGTCTTCGGCGCCGATCGGCAGCTGAACCGGATAGGCATGCTTAGTCAATCTCTTATGGATAGCCGCCAAATCCTTATAGAAATCGGCTCCGGTGCGGTCCATTTTATTTATAAAAGCTAAGCGGGGAACTTTATATTTATCCGCTTGGTGCCAGACTGTTTCGGATTGCGGTTCCACTCCGGCCACGCCGTCAAAGACTACCACCCCGCCGTCCAGGACGCGCAAAGACCTTTCAACTTCGGCGGTAAAATCCACATGCCCCGGAGTATCAATTAAATTAATGCGGCAATCTTTCCAAAAGCAAGTGGTGGCCGCGGAAGTAATGGTTATGCCGCGCTCCCGCTCCTGCTCCATCCAGTCCAAATCGGTTGAACCTTCGTGCACTTCGCCGATCTTATGCTTTTTGCCGGTATAAAAAAGAATCCGCTCGCTGACAGTGGTTTTTCCGGCGTCAATATGGGCGATCACGCCGATATTTCTGGTTTTTTCTAAGCTATACTCTCTGGGCATAATAAAAAATGTAAAATGTAAATCTCAAAGTTTAAAATGACAATGTAAAATTAAAAATTAATAATATTGAAATTTTACATTTTAAACTGTCATTTTCCATTTTGATTTTTACATTTTCAACTTAGCGAGCGCTAGCGAGCAAAATGAGCGAAGGCTTTATTGGCTTCGGCCATGCGATGGACTTCGGCGCGCTTTTTTACCGCCGCGCCTTCGCCTCTAGAGGCGTCCATAATTTCAGCCGCCAGCTTTTCCGCCATGGGTTTTCCTTTTCGGCCTCTGGCCGCGTCAATAATCCAATGGCAGCCCAAAGCAAATCTCCTTTCGCCTCTGACCTGAAAAGGTATCTGGTAGTTGGCGCCGCCGACTCTCCGGCCGCGGATTTCTAATAAGGGACTGACTTGCTTCAAAGCTTTATTGAATACATGCCTGGGATCCTGCTTGGTATTTTCCTTAATCACATCAAAACAATCATAAACGATATTTTGCGCCACGGTTTTTTTACCCCGCTCCATTACATAATTAATAAGCTTAGCGATATCCAAATCGTTAAATTTTGAATCGGCTTGTATTTTTCTTTTTGAGACTGGTTTTCCTCTCATAATACAGTAATTTTAAATTATAAATTTTTAATTTTAAATCAATTTTAAATATTTTAATTTTAAATTTGGTAATTTATAATTTATTTAAAATTTAAAATTACAAATTTAAAATTTGATTTACTTTTTAGGTCTCTTGGCGCCATAGCTGGAGCGGCTCTGCTTTCTGCCTTCCACTCCCTGGGTATCGTAGACGCCGCGGATTATTTTATATCTGACGCCCGGAAGATCTTTGGTTCTGCCGCCTTTAATTAAGACGATGGAGTGCTCTTGCAAGTTATGGCCTTCGCCCGGAATATAGGCGGTAACTTCCATACCGTTGGATAATCTGACGCGGGCGATTTTTCTTAAAGCTGAATTAGGTTTCTTCGGCGTAGTGGTAGTTACCTTAACGCAAACTCCGCGCTTAAACGGCGCTCCTTTAGGCAGGTCAGTTCTTTTTCTATGCAAAGTATCCAGAGTTGATTGCAGGGCCGGAGATTTAGATTTATCTCTGCTGGAATGCCGTCCTTTGCGGACCAGCTGATTTATTGTAGGCATATCTTAATAATTTTTAACTTTATAATTTTTAATAAAAAGTGATTTCACTTGTGCGGTAAAAAAACAAACCCGTATATGCGGGATATTATAAGCGTAATAAACTCACTTAATAACTTATTTTAATTTAACACAAGAAATAAAAACGGTCAAGAGCGCTTTAAGCTCAATTTTTTTATCTATTAGTTTGCCCCTTCTTCTTTGCTTTTTTTCTCGTCTTCTTGAAATCGATTGTATAAATTCTCTGGGGTATCTCCGTCTGTGAATAGTCCGAAATCAACTAGCTTCTCTATCATCATCCCCACTGTCCAACCGCCTACTCCGGGTAAAGGCTTATCCCAGTATTCGGATTTCCGCGACTCTGCTAATCTATCGACTGGACCGACTTCGCTTAAACCTGGTTGTTTTGTCATAGTTTTAAAAATTAAATTAATTAAATTATTTCAATATTATATTTTACTATCAAAATCAATTACCAATAAATACAATATAGCATGAAAAAAATGTAAAATTTTAAATTCCCACTATCAGCCTAAATAAAAAATTGATAATCGGAACGATTAGGGAAAAGCCGAAGAAGACGAAAAATAGAACCAACATAAAACCGTAAGGCTCTAATTGCGATAATTTCATTTGCAGATTATAAGGCAAAAACGGCATTATCACTTTTGATCCGTCTAACGGCGGTATGGGCAAGAGATTGAATATCATTAAAACTAAATTTATCTGCACAATGGCGGCTAAAAACGAAACTAAAACCAAGCTTAAGCCCGGCACGAATCTTAAAAATAAGCCGAAGAACAGGGCGGTGATTAAGTTAGCCAGCGGGCCGGCGACCGCTACCTTGGCCGAACCGTACTTTTGATCCCTTAAATTGTATGGATTAAACGGCACTGGTTTAGCGTAACCGAAAATCAGAGAGCCGCCGGTACCGATAAAAATCAAAACCGGCATTAAAATTGAGCCCCAAATGTCAATATGGGCGACCGGATTCAAGGTTAGGCGGCCGGCGTCGCGCGCCGTCGGGTCGCCCAATCTATCGGCCATCCAGCCGTGCATATATTCGTGGATAATGGCGGAAAATAATATAATTATTAAGGCAAATAGTATGTCCATAATCAAAGTTTAAAATTAAAAAATCAAAATGAAAAATGACAATTTAAAGTGTAAAATGCAATAATTTTAAAAGTAAAAATTTTTAATTTTACATTGTCATTTTGCACTTTGAGATTTACATTTTGCACTTATATTCTACCACGCCTTGCCTTTTACATCAAAAGCTGTTAGTATGAATTATATAAAAAATATAACCAAAATACTTTATGGCAAAAAAATGCGATGTTTGTGGACGAGGTTCAACTAAAGACGCCTCTAGATCACACTCTAATATTAAAACTTTAAGAAGACAATATTTAAACCTTCAAGTGAAAAGGGTCAACGGAAAAAAACAAGCGGTCTGCGCCAAGTGCATTAAGACCATGGCGAAAAAGAAAAAATAAATTGCTAACTTTATAAACCCCGCCTCGAGCGGGGTTTTTTATTTTTGCCAGCTTACCACTGGTCAAACAAAACTTTATCTATGCCTTAGGCTGAAAACCTTCCTGCCTTGTTTTTTGCGGTGCTTTTTAAAAGCCACTTTCTTCTTTTTGTTCATATAATTTTAAATGTATGTTTAATTTAAAACTTTAGCGGTTAAATATTCTACCGGCGCGTAGTTATCGGTTAACTCGGTGTATTGGCTAAAATCAATATTGCTCAAATCAACTAATTTACCGCCGGCCCGGCTGATAATTTTATCCGGATTATCGCTAATCAATTTATCGCCGAAATCTATTTTTTTGTTATTATTTAATCCCACGAAAATAATATTTTGTGAATGCTTTAGGTCGGGCGAATTCACCGCGAAAAAATAACAGTTTGGAAAAACCGCTCTTAGGGTTTTAATTTCCGAAAAAATAAGCGAGGGAGGCCGGCTATCCAGATTACCGATTAAATTAGCCATAAAAATGCCTCTATCGCTCAATTTGCTTTTAGCTAATTTAAAGAATTCTTCGGTGGTAAAATGCACGGGCACGGAATAAAAAGAATAATAAACATCGCTAAAAATTAAATCGTATTTTTTATCGGCTTCAAACAAAAATCGGCGCCCGTCCACAACATGATTTTTGAGCCGGCTATCTTCTGGCACACGGAAATATTTTTTGCCTAACCCGTAAAGCGACGGCTCAATCTCGGCCACATCCACGGTTTCCAACTCCGGTTCTTTAAGCAAGGCTTTTGGAATTGAGTACGCGCCGCCGCCGATTACCAAAGCGGCCTTAGCTTCAGGATTAATGACTTTATATAGAGCGTAATATTTCGTATAGTCATAGACCAAATCGTCGCTGCCGAGAAACATGGCGGCCGAATGGCTCCGGTCTTGCTGAAAAAATCTGGCCGGACGGCCGTTATATTCGCCGTCAAAAATTAATAGTTTTTCATAAACGCCGTCTTGCGAGTAGACCAAATTATCAGGTTGAATCCGCCAGACGAGCAATAAAATAAGCAATTCAGCGCTGACAAAAAATAAAACGGCCAAAATTAGAAAAAAACTCTTTAATTTAACGCCGTTTTTAGCTAGTGGAATTAATCCGATCAAGATCAGTAAGAAGCCAACGCCGATGATTATTTTGTCAACGCCGAAGTAAGGGATAAAGACAAAACCGGTGAGCAGGCTGCCGGCGATACTGCCCAAGGTTGACCAAAAAAATATAGTTCCGCTAACGGCGCCGATGCCTAAGGCCGGAAATTTTTGATTCTGCAATTTGATAGCGTAAGGAGAAAGCGTGCCCAGTAGAAGCGCCGGCAAAAAAAATAAGATAAAGGCCGTGATTAACGGGCCGTACATTAATGAAAGAGCATTGCCCATTATCGGCAAAAGAAAAATAATAATTAATTCCAGGCAAATCACGGTCAAGCCGCTAATTAAAATTATGCTAAAAAACCAGCTGGAAGACGGCCGCCTATCCGCCAATCGGCCGCCGAAATAATAGCCCAGGCTTAAAGCCATGAGAATCACGCCGATAATGCTGGAAACCGTATAGATAGTATTGCCGAAATACGGTGATAGAACTCGGGTTGCCACCACTTCTAAAACTAAGACGCAGCCGCCGGTTAAAAAAACCACGCCCGGCAAAACAATTTTTTTAAAACTGGGCATAATTGTTATAAATAAATTATTCTAATCGCTCATTTTTGCATTCATAGCACAAGGAAAAAATGTCCCATAAGACAAACAGCAGGCTTAAGATAATCGGGCCCAAGAGCAGGCCGATCGGCCCGAAAAAGCCCAGTCCGCCCAAAACCGAAAAGAGAATCAAAAGCGGGTGAAGCTGCATGCCTCGGCCGATTAGCCTCGGACCGAGCAGATTATCAACCAGCCCGACCGCCAAAATTCCCCAGATGGTCAGCCCGATGGCGGTGATAAAGTGCCCGCCGAACAATAATAAGAATATTGCCGGAATAAAAACCAGCGAGGTACCGACATTGGGAATCAGAGAGGCCACGGTCGCGGCCGTGCCCCAGAGCACGAAATTCGGCACGCCGAAAATGGCGAAGCCGATGGCGGTCAATGTTCCCTGGATAATAGCGATTAAAAAATTTCCCCTAACCACAGAGCTCATGGCCATTTCCAGCTTTTTTATGATAATTTCATCGTCCCGGTCATTCAGCGGGCTTAAGGCGATAATTTTTTTCCTTAGCCTGGGCCCGTCTTTTAGCAAATAATACAAAGAGATGAAAAATAAAAAAACCGTGAACATCAGATTGGCGACATTGGAGAATATCGTGCCCAGATTGGCCACCATCCAGCTTAAGCCCTGCTTAAGGTATAAATCAAAATTTAAAGAAAATTCCGGTATAGCCGGGAAACTCTTATGAAGGCTCTCAGCCAAGTAATTCAAGGAAACCAAGAAGCTGTCTCCCCCGCCTCCGGCGGCGACGGTAAAGTACAAATCTCTGGACTCTTTAAATATCTGAAAGCCGATGATCATCAAAGGCGTGAAAATAAGAAATAAAATTACCATAATCGTCGCCAGCGCCGCCAGCGGTTCGCGCTTAAAAGAATACTTAAAAATTTTTCGGTAGAGCGGCTGAAATAAAACTGCGAAAACGATGGCTAGGGTAAAGGCGACAAGGAACGGCCTCAATATGAAATACGACAGCACTAAAGTCATGGCCAGTAATAACAATAAAAAATAAAATTGCGGTTTTTGATTGTTCATATTATCGCGTTAATTTTTAATATAATACATTGCGCTTCGCTTTTGTCGGGCTGCCGGGAATTGAACCCGGGTTACATGCACCCCATGCATGCGTAATACCGTTATACCACAGCCCGCCGAGCCTAACCTTCAGCTTATTCCATTATATCATAATATTAAACTATTTGATTCAACTTTGGCAAATAAAAAACCCGACGTTGCTTAGTGCTTCGTCGGGTGTGTGGTTGGTCAAGAACTTCGACCGCTTCGGGTTTTTCCCATCGCTTATGCGATCGCCGCTCTCTCGAGTTGGCTCCTGCTGGCGAAAAACGGCAGTCCCTTGCCGCGGCGTCTAAGCGATGCCTCGGTAAAGTGGAACGGGATGTCGTGGACATGCGAGGCGCAATCTTCGGCTACCTCAACCGTAGTGCCTGCCGGTACTTCCAACACCTCGGCCGGAGCAGCTCCGCCGCAAGGCGACCCTTCTAAGGGAATAATGAAAGAGCCTTTAAATTGAAGCCTTTCCCTGCGATATAATATAGTTCCATTCATGTTCTGCTTTCTTTTATTAGATGTTTCTCAGATCCTCCGAGCAAACCCACAGCCTCCTCTTCGCGGCTGATTCAATGAAACCGGTCTTTACCAGCTGCATCTTCCGATGCCCATTTTTCCCCCACCTGGTTTCTTTGCGCAGGACCGGAGTGCCGATCGGCAAGATTATCTTCACTAGAATAACGCGTCCACGCCCGGAAAACCGATAGCACTTCGCGTCTCTAATCGTCAGCATCCTTAAACCGACAGGATTGCCATTTTCATTTTTTGCTTGTTTAGCCATATTTGTTGTTTTGGTTTTTGTTGTTGTTTAAATACATCCGCCGATCCCTAGCTTGGGCAGCGGAAATAATGGGCTCCTCCTTTAAGTTTTAAAGAACATTTGGGGGCTCATCTCAAAAATAATATACAGCTATCTTTATCTTTGAGATGAGTCCCGGAATATACAAAACTGGCTCGCCTTTCGGAGAGCCAGTTTTTGTTTTCCCTAGTGAGTTTTAACTTAATCAATTACGTTAAAACACCACAAAAAACTGCTCTCCGGGTAAAATACCAGTAGAAACTAAATGAGAAAACAGTTTTTTGTATGGTCTTAATCATAATATTTAAATTTTCATCAACTCAACATTGGCGAGGGCATCTAAACTCTCATTCGGATAATCGGCCCCGCATATTGCGGGGTAGAATGCGAGTCTAATCTTACCTGTGGATAATTATAGCAGAAATAACACAAAAATCAAGTTTTAATAGTTAATTTCATGAAAAATAGCTAATTTTAGAAAAAAAGAGGGGTAATTGGCAAAAAGCCTCTTACCCCTATGTGCTGCCTTTTTAGTCGCGGCAGTTATGTTATTTTACTCCTCCTTTTTTACGCTCTTTAATAAGGCGTAGGCATAGCTGTCTTCCAGCGCCATTAAGCTAGCCTCAACGATATTCTCGCTGGCGCCGACCGTGCCCCATTCATCATGCCCGTCCGAAGACTCGATTAAAACCCGAGTAATCGCCGCTGTACCGCTGGCGCTGTCCCGAATGCGTACCTTATAGTCGGTCAACCCGACATGCTGGAGTTGCGGATAAAACTCCACCAGCGCCGCTCGCAAGGCCGAATCCAGCGCGTTGACCGGACCGTCGCCTTCCGCGACTTTGTGAGAAGTTTGTTCGCCGACACGCACTTTAATGGTAGCTTCGCAGACTGAATCAGAGTCGCCTCGGCGCATGGAGACATGATAACCGGCGACGGTAAAAGGCGGCGACCCGGACGTAAGGATATTACTAATCAGCAACGCCAGCGAAGCTTCAGCCGCCTCGAACTCAATGCCCTCGTTTTCCAAGAGTTTGACCCGAACCAATATTAATCTTAGTTCCGGCATATCTTCGGTTAGGGTGAAACCCAGTTCTCGAGCTTTAAGCAAAATATTGCTCCGTCCGGCCAGTTCGCTGACCAGCACTCGCCTAGAGACTCCCACCACCGTCGGGTCAATGTGTTCAAAACTGCTGGCAACCTTCTTCACCGCGTCAACATGCATACCGCCCTTATGAGCGAACGCCGTTGAGCCTACCCAGGGTTGGCGCGGATCATGACGCTGATTGGCGATCTGATCCACGAATTGCGATACCTCGCGCAACTGCGCCAACGAGCCATCTGGCATGCAATTTCGCTTCATCTTAAAGACCAGGTTGGGCAAAACAGTCGTTAAGTTGCAGTTGCCGGTCCGCTCGCCGTAGCCGTTGAAAGTGCCCTGCACATGAACTGCTCCGGCTTCAACCGCCATTAAGGCGTTGGCATCAGCCATGCCGATATCGTTGTGCGTGTGAATCCCCAGCTTCCCGCCGGGAAGTAGGCATGCTCGTGCGGCCAGAACAATCCGCTCAATTTCGCTCGGCAAAGTTCCTCCATTGGTATCGCACAAGGTCAGCACATGAACCCCGGCGTTTACCGCCTCCGTCCAGGTAGCTAAGGCATATTCGGGATTATCTTTGTAACCATCAAAGGCATGCTCGGCGTCATAAACCACGATCTTCCCTGAATCCTTTAGATAATCCACGGTATCTCTGATCATTTTAAGATTCTCCGTCGGCGTGGTGCCCAGAACTTGTCGCACATGTAATAACCAGCTCTTGCCGAAGATCGTTACCACCGGTGTTTCCGCCTCCAAGAGCCGCTGTACCTGTTCGTCGTTCTCCACCGCGACCTGCTTGCGCCGCGTTGAACCGAAAGCGGCCAGACGGGCGTTCTTGAATGTCCTGCCCTTCGCCTGTTTGAAGAACTCAATGTCCTTTGGATTAGAACCTGGCCAGCCGCCTTCAATATAGCCCACCCCGAAGGCGTCCAGCCGCTCGGCGATGCGTAATTTATCCATCACCGAAAAACTAATCCCTTCGCCCTGCGATCCGTCGCGCAGAGTCGTGTCGTATATTTCTACTTCTGGTTTTGAATGTTCCATATGTTTTTCTTTTTGTTTTTGCCTGTTGGCAGAGTTTTTCTGTTTACTAAATTTATTTCATTACCGAAAGCGGCTAACGATGTCTTCTTTGGCCGTTTGCGATAATCAAACCGTTGTAAAGAACAAAAAACCGCCCCGGTGCTTGGGGCGGCTCTTATGTAAATTTATTTTTTATTTATCCGATCTCCGCCACCCCAAAACCACGGGCAATAATGCCCTTAATAATGATTTGGCTGATAATGGTTTTACTAGCGGTATTATACATATAAATAAAGGTTAGCTAACCTTTCATCTTTTGTCAAATTAAAACTGATTTTCTATCTATTCTTTCAATCCATCCAAATTAACATCATACAATATCTGCTCTTGGATCAACCGATAATTATGCAACTCTCCTTTTTTAAACCAAAATTTTATTTCCTTTTCCGCGTCTTCAATGGAACCGGAAGCATGGATTAAGTTTCTTACGCTTCTTTGGTCGAGGTCGGCAATGGCGTAGGAGTCAAGCGTCAAATCTCCCCTGATGGTGCCGACGTCCGAGGTTAACGGTTCGGTGCCTCCGGTAATCTTTCTGACCAGGCCAACCGCTCCATTCCCCTCTAAAATCATGGCAATGACCGGCCCGGAGCTTAAATATTTAGCATTGCTCATCATCACCGCTCTGCCGTTGTCCATATTAGTCTTATAAGGAGACTTTAAGCCTTTTTTTTCATAAGCCGCCCGGGCTTTCCGGCCGACTTCCTCCAGCCAGGCGTCGCCGCCCACGCCATAATAATGTTTAACGGCTTCGTCTTCGGTCGGAATAACCATTTTTAAGCCTACCAGCTTAAGCCCGGTCCTCTCGTAGCGTTTGATAATTTCTCCAATCAGAGATCTTTGTACTCCGTCCGGCTTGATTATTACCAGGGTTCTTTCTTTTTTTGGGTGATCCATATAATTTTTCAAATATTATTCATTATGATTCGCTAAACCTCCGGCCTGCCGCCGGTAACTAAGTCAAAGCAAGAGCATCCGGCGATTAATCCGGCAACTTCCGGAATACCCTGCGGTGAAGGTGCTTGGATTTATTTATTAGCCTTTAAAATTTCTTCGATTCTATCGCTAACCTGAGCCGGGGTTAAGCTGGCTTTAATTAAATAATCCATGGCGCCCATTTTTTGCCCCTTGGTTTTATCCTCTTCGGTGCCCAAATTAGTCAGCATCACCACCGGGATGTCTTTAGTGATTTTATCTTTCTTTACTTCCTCTAGAACCGAAAAGCCGTCCAGTCCGGGTAAAATTACATCCAGCATGATAATATCCGGCTTGTCTTTTTTAGCCGAGGCTAGCCCGCTAGCTCCGTCCGGAGCGATTAAAACTTTAAAACCATCGGCTTCAAATTTCGCCTTATATATGGAGCTAATCATGGCGTCGTCTTCCACTAGTAAAATTGTTTTATTGATTTCTGCCATACATTTTTCTTTTAAAAATTAATCCAAGCACCTTCACCACAGGGTATTGACCCTGCGAAAATAAAAAGTTCCATTCATCCAGCACCAAACTGGCGCTGGATTCATCCTTGCGGCAAAGACCGCAAGGTATTCCGGAAGGTGCTGGATAAATTACCTCTCACCCTATGATTTATTATAAATTATAGCATTAATTCAAAAAAGTGCAAATTCTATTTAAGCTAAAGTCTAAATAAAACTTCCAATTTATTAGAAACCTAAAATTTTATCTTAGGCTTATATTTTCTCCATCGCTGATTAACCGAACTGTGCCGGTTAAATCCGTCCGATGAATCCGCGCGCCCGCCCGCTCCAGCCGCTTTATAATTCTTAAATTAGGATGGCCGAATTGATTGCCTTCGCCAACCTGGATGACGGCAAAATCGGGCTTAACTTTTTCTAAAAAATCTTCGCCCGAAGAGTATTGCGAACCGTGATGGCCGACTTTTAAAACGCCGGCGCTTAAATCCACGCCTTTATCTACTAATATTTTTTCCACCGCCAATCCGGCGTCGCCGGTCAGTAAAATTTTAGTTTGGCCGTAAATTAACTTGGCCACCATTGAACTGTCGTTTAGATCATCAACGGTTTTATTCAAAAAACTTTCATCCGGGTATAATATTTCTAAATTAACACCCTGGCCCAAATTTATAGTCTGCTCTCTATCAATAATCGTCATGGGTACTTTTTTATCCCGAACGGTCTTTAGCCAGCTTAAATAATTAGGCGCGTTATGCGTTGCGCCGGTATATAATATTTTCTTGACTTGGTATCTTATTAAAACTTCTATTAGACCGGTAACATGATCGTCGTGCGGATGGGTTAAAACCATTAAGTCAATCCGCTTATCCCACCAGGGCAAGTTTTCGCCCAAGCGCCTGACCACGGTTTTATCCGGCCCGCCGTCTATTAAAATATTCTGCCCGCCCGGCGTTTTAATTAAAATCGCATCGCCTTGACCCACTTCCAAAAAATCCACTTCCAGGTTTTTCGGCGCATTATAGGTTAACCAAAATAAAGGAATAGCGGCTAGGCAAGCGGCTATTCCTAGAATGAGTAGAATTTTATATAGCTTAGAGGGCATGAAGAGTCTTTTTATTCAAATAAAAAGCCGTAAAACTTTAAAAGCGAAAGGGAGGCGCGAGATGTCGCGTCTCCCTATTACTTCATCGGCAAGCATACCTGCCCACGGCCTCTTCGTACTCAAACTCGTAGGGGTTTGCTCTCTCAATGAGTCTCGTGTCTTCAAAGAGCACCATCCATGTGCCCGACGGCATGTCGGTCTCTACTATGCGACCGCGCCTGCCTTTGCCGTGGCCTTTGACTTTAACGACGCGCTTTGTTCCGGCGAAACCTAATTCCGGTCTCATATGCACCTCTACTTTCTATTGGGGATGGTTTACAATTATAATATACAGCTAATTAGTATATTTGTATATCCGCCTTTCGCCAAAGGCGTTAAATAAGCAAATTTTATAAAAACAAAAACGCTCCTAAGTGGAGCGTTTTTATATAAAGAAGTTGTAGAAGAGGGGGGATAGAGGGGGTGGAGTTGGGGGGTTGAAGTTGTTGGGTTGGGTTGGGTT
>CAZLKB010000001.1:151846-299049 GCA_964560005.1 uncultured Gammaproteobacteria bacterium | reverse complement strand
TCGGGATTTTCTCAAAAAGATTGGTTCGAACTTCCGCATTGCCGACCGCACTTTGTTTTTGGATTTCAAAAATGCCTTCAAAATTGCGGAAAAATACCATGCCGAGGCGCTTTGCGCCGAGGCTGTTTCTTACGATTTCACAAAAAGTGAAACTTGGCGGAGAGGGCGAGATTCGAACTCGCGAGACCCGTAAGGGCCCACCGCTTTTCGAGAGCGGCTCATTCAACCACTTTGATACCTCTCCAATTTGCCTGGCGCTTTGTTTACATTGTGCCAGGTTTCTCCTTATCTTAGACCCAAATAAGCCAAAATTACAAGAGCGAGAATTACTACCAAGCCGATAGCGGTGTAAATCAACAAACTAATGCCTTCCTTCTTCTGGCCGTCCAGATACAGCATGACCGGCCTGCCTAAAACCAGCGATCCGGTGATGAGCGCGGATAAAACAAACAACAGCATCATAATTATCGGTATGAAGAATTCGTTTTCTTCTTTGCCGAAAATTCTCTGGGCGTTGTTTAAAAAAGTAGTTACGGCGATAATGTAAGCCACCGTGCCCAGCGAATCTAAAGCGCCCGCCAGGAACAGCTTTTTGTTGGTCTCCTTGTTGGATTTAAAAAACATCATACGTTTTTATGTTTACCCCGTTAAATCCGCCGGCAGACAGGCGAAAATTTACGGAGTAAATTTATTTAACTGGGTTAATTAACGCTGGCTAAATAAATTTTTTTCCTGAAACCGCCCCTTTGCTGTCGTCGTTCATCCTTTAATTTCATTACATCTTCCTTGTTTATATCATAATATTCCATAATGGCATCAAGCACTTCGTAAATATCGCCGATCTCTTTAATCAGCTCTTGCTTGTCTTCTTTTGCTTTTTTCAATTCTTCAGCTTCTTCTTTTAATTTTTTTAATAACTCAATAATAAATTCCGCGTCGGCTAAAATTCTAGTCTTAGGCGCTCCACCGTCCGCTTTTATTATTTCCGGAATATTATCGCGCACCAATTTATTGTATATTTTTTCCATATTTATTTTCTAAATTAATTAAACCCATCAGGGCAATGAATAGCCAAAACATTACGGCTAAGTCATTTTTAAAATAAGGAGCATCTACTAAGCCGTGAACGACTATTACTACCATAGCGCAAATTAAACCGATGTTTAAATACTTGTCTGCTATTACAAACGACCCCTTTTCTGTTGTCATTCCCGCGCAGGCGGGAATCCAGGAGCGAGTAGTAGAAACGGTTTTACTATTAACGCCTGGATCCCCGGGTTTCGCCGCCTGCTGGCGGCTCGCCCGAGGATGACAAAGAGAGTATACTCCCTGTCTACCGGAAAGGTGGGATTGCAATGACAAGACGCGTATTCCCATCCAAAAATATTTCCCGATTATCCAAATAAATAATAACAATCCGGCCAGCCCTAGCTCACTCCAAAAGTTTAACACAATATTATGCGGATACAAATAAATTTCCAATGGCTGCCAATGGGCTGTGCGATAGGCTTCATTAAACACCAGTTTGCGCTGGAAATCAGGGTCGCTATAATCTTTTACGAACATGCCTTCGGTATGATATGGCCTGACGGCAGTCTGAAAATTAGCCAAGCCGGCGCCGGTAATTAACCGGCCGTCTTTTATCATTTTCCAAGCATCCGACCAGCCGGCCTGCCTAATCTGGCCGGAAAAAGTTTTGAATGTTATAGTGTTATACGCTAATTCTCTGGCTGGCTGATAAGCCATTATGCCTATTCCAAAAATCAGCGCGATAATAATGGTCGCCCACCTGATTTTTTTATTGGCTAATAAACCAAACGCCACCAACCCGGCCGCCACTCCCAGCAATGCGCCTTTAGATTTAGCGAAATAAATTGATAGGGCGGACATAACAATCGTTAGACTGATAAAAGCAATTTTAACCTTGTCATTCCGAGCGTAAGCGAGGAATCCCTTAAACTTGGAGATTTCACTTTGAAGGGATTTCCCCCCCGCTAAGCGCGGGGTCGAAATGACATTTATCAGCCACCCTGTCATTACCAGCACTAATGGTCCAAGATACAGTCCTACAGCATTTGGATAGCCAAAAAACGAAACCACTCGCCGCGTTTCTTCCGCCGCCCAAATCGGATTATCTATAAATGCGCCGGTAAATTTCTGATAAATCGCCAACGCCGATACAATTAACGCGCTTATGGCTAATGGCCATAAAATCTTTTCTGCCCCTTTGACTAGGGGGGCGAAGGGGGTTGTGTTTGCCCCCTTTTCCGCCAAAGGCGGATCCGCCTCGGGCGGAAACAGGGGTGAGGGGGATTTAATGATCACATTAATTACCACTATAAACAATAAAACCGGTTCAAAAAAATAAGCTTTCCAAATCCCGAACGAGCTGGCGCTAAAACCCGCCACGCCCACGGCTACTAAAGCGATGAATAACATTAACACAATTTCCCAATCAAAGGGATACCTTTGAGAAATTTTTAATTTTAAATTTTTAATTTTTAATAAATAGCCAATTTTAAATTTAAAATTTCTAAATATATCTTTATAACTTTTAAAAAACCACGCCAAGAATACCGCCCAAATCATGATTTCCAATACCGTTGACGGTAAACCGAGGACATTAAACCTGATTAAATAGGCAGGCATTGCCGCGATTAAAAGCATCACCGCCAAATCCAGGCGCCACCAGGCTAAAATAAAAAATAAAATTGTAAAAATAGAAATCAAGTAAATCATATTTTTCTATTCACTATACCAAAAAATTAAGTTTAGCTTACCAGCCAAAGATATTTATTTTGAACGCCTATGAAATTGTATTATTTTTTCTTAAAATTATCCAGACCCAGTTTATTATAATTTTAAGAAAAAATACCCAAATTTCATCTGAAGTGAAAAATAAATATCTTTGGCTGGTAAGCGTCCGCTACAAATCTATCAACGGGCAGGCGCAATAACAAATTTATAAACCCAGTCCAATTTCCGCGTAGCCTTGAACATTATGAAATAAAAAGATACAACCCCAAACCGATCAAAACCGTGCCGATTAATTTTTGGATAAAGACGCCGCCGCCCAATTGCTCGTTAAGCATCTTGGGGTATTTATTGGAAATCAATAAAATTATAACAAACAAAAATAAATATTGTACGCCTTGTAAAGCATTGATGATGGCCACATTGCCTAAACTGATGGCCCAATTAATCATGATAAAAGCCGCCGCCGCCAAGAGCCTGACGGTTAAAAAGAATATCATATTCTTCGGCCGTTTCCAAGCGCCTTGCTGCTGCTTATAGATCAAAGCCCGCCAATCAGGCACTAAGAGCATTAAGAGCACGCCTAAAAATGAGCCTAAGCGAGACCAGACGAAACTGCCGATAAACGGCTGTCCGAGATAAATATATTTCATCAAAACATAATAGGCCGCGAAAAATACGGCCGCCGTAACCGAATTAATCAGTAAACGGCCGGTTGGCTGAAAACGAGCCGGTACGCCCCCGATAATATCGCCTATAATTTCTCTAAACCGGTTAATCACCTTTTGATATAAATACACTTTGGTGCGCTTGATGGAGATTAAAACGCCGCCGCAGATTAAAATTATAAAAGCCAGCAATTGCTGCCGGCTTAAGGTTTCATCCAAGAAAATAAAAGATAGAATAAAGCTGAAAAGCGGCACTAAGGCGCCGACGATGGGAACCACTCTGGAAGCTTCGCTTTGGTGCAGGGCTTTATACCAAAATACCAGGGTGGCTAAAAATAAAAAACCGGCCAGTAAGTCCAAGGCCAGTTCTCGCAGATTCGGCAGCCACCAAGGAGCGAAAAACAATAAAACAACATTAAAAATGCTCCAAATGCCCACATAGAAAGCATAAGCGATGGAAGAGTGGATTTTTTTGGATAATAAAAATTTATCCGCTACATAAACGCCGGCATTAATAAAATAAGCGCCGATGGTAATGAATAGCCACATAATAAACTAATTATTTTATATATCTATTTTAGCATTTTTTGATAAAATTTAAAATGTAAATCTCAAAATGTAAAATGACAGTTTAAAATGAAAAATGTCTAATTACTCTAATTCCTAATTGACCTAATCAAATTCCAATGATCAATGTCTAATTTTTCTTGGCTGCCTGCCGGCTGGCTAATTAGAAATTGGTCATTGATTAGAAATTAGGTAAATTAGATATTAAAAATTTTTAACTTTTAATTTTGCATTGTCATTTTACATTTTGAGATTTACATTTTACATTAAAAACGACCCCAAGGTGAATGGAGCCGTCTAATTTAACCAATAAATATTTTTTCAGTTCTCTGTTCTACTTCTTATATATATAACTCAATAACTTATAAATTAGCTTGGCCGCTAAAAAATCTGAAGCTTTGGCGGCTGGATTGGGGCAAAGCTCGACTACGTCAAAACCCACAATTTCTTTTTCTCGGCTGACTTTTTTTAAAAACCCTAAAACCTGATACCAGCCCAAACCGCCGGGCTCGGGCGTGCCGGTAGAAGGCACGATGGACGGATCAAAGCAGTCCAAATCAATGGTGATATAAACTTTTTCCGTTAATTTTGCTAAAGCTGTACTCTGCCAAGCCTGGTTATCGTAAATATTTTCCGCAAAAAATACTCTGTCTTTTTGGATAAACGGCTTCTCCTCCGCGCTCATGCTCCTAATGCCGACCTGCACAATCGGGCACAATTCACGGACTCGAGCCATGACGCAGCCGTGATTGTATTTTGAACCGTAATACTCCGGCTGTAGATCAGTATGAGCATCCAGCTGCAAAACCGATAAGCCGGAGTACTTCTTTTTATGGGCTCTGGCCGCGCCGATGGTTACCGAGTGTTCGCCGCCCACGGTCGCCACTAATTTGCCGTTTTCTAAAAAACCGCTAACCGCTTGTTCAACTTTTTCAACCATCTTTTCCGGCGAACTCTTCTCCTCTACCGCTTCGGCCGTGAATATACCCTGTCTATAAACTTCCGAGTCGGTTTCAATATCATAAAATTCCAGCTTGGTTGAAGCTTCCAACAAAGCCCTCGGCCCCCGATCCGCTCCCTTTATCCAAGTAGATGTGCCGTCATAAGGCACGGGTAAGATCACCACTTTGGAATTTTCCAGTTTTTCTTCCGGCCAATTGCCGAATTTTATTTTATTTGGCATAAAAGTATGTCTGTCATTCCGGCCTCCGCCAGCTGGCGGAGAGCCTGCTCACTAGCAGGCGAAGCCGGAATCTAAGTAGTGTCAGCAAAAATATTCCCTCTGCTCACCCCTAGATTGCGGGTCAAGCCCGCAATGACATAATTATAACTTTAATCTACCCTAACCTCATTATTTTTACAAATTTCACCATAGACTTTCGCGCTCGGCCGCGCGGTGCGCGCCAACGTCCGGCGGTCGACTGAATATAAGCCGAATTTCGGTCCGAAGCCCTCTGACCATTCAAAATTATCCAGGAGCGACCAATGAAAATAACCGCGCACTTTAACGCCGGCTTCTATGGCTTGATGCAGATTCTTTAAATGTTCAATAATAAATTTCTTTCTCCGGCTGTCGGACGCGTCCGCCAAGCCGTTTTCCATGATATAGAGCGGCTTTTTAAATTTACCGTAATTTTTTAAAACATGATAGATGCCCCAGGGAAAAATCTCCCAGCCCACATCCGACACTGCTTTATTTAAATTTTTTACGAACGGCGGGCGCCAAATAATCCGGTCGTGGAAATAATAATCCAGGCCTAAAAAATCGTATTTATTTTTTAATTTTTTAATCAACCGATCGTTCCAAAAATAGTTAGCCAGCTTAGCCATAAACCATTCCGCCGGACACCAGCCTCGAGCCGGCTCAAAGTAATTAGTTAGCATGGTTAAGCCGACCTTGGCCCTAGCCTGGCGCTTATGGATTACCGCGTAAGCCCCTCGATGCGCCTTTACTAAGTTATTATAAACTCGCCTTGCCTGCCTCAGGCTTCTCTTCTGCGGCGGCCACTTGCCTCTAACATAACTATTGGACAAATACACCATGGGTTCATTAATGGTTACCCAATAGTCAACCAGCTCGCCCAGTTCGCGCGCCGCTAATTCTACATAACGCGAAAAAAATTCCACTGATTTTTTATTACTCCAACCGCCCAGTTCCGAAAACCATACCGGATTAGTCCAATGCCAAAGCGTAACTACCGACTTTATGCCTCTGTTTCTAAAAGCTAATAGCACTTGCCGATAATGCTCAATTTCGGCCTGGTTGAATCTCCCCTCTTTAGGTTCAATCCGCGACCACTCTAGGCCAATGCGGTAGGCGCCGCAATTAAGCTGTTTTACTAAATCCAAATCTTCCTCATATCTATTATATGAATCGCAGGCCTGCCCGCAGATAAAGTCATTTGAATTTTTATTTTCTAATTCTAACTTCTTACTTCTAATTTCTAATTTCTCCCACCAGCTCCAATCATTATCAATTCCGCCTTCAATTTGATAGGCCGAAGTAGATACGCCCCAAAGAAAACCTTTGGGAAATTTTAAAATTCTCTGATTTTCCATATAAACATATTATAACATTTTTATCTTTTATATAAAAACACTGACAACTAATTGACTTTTCGCTAAAATTATTGTAGTATTAGAAAATAAAATAAATATAGATTCCGGCTCGCCTTCGGCTTTAAGGCCGGAATGACATTTAAACCATGAATATAACCGAACTCGCCAGAATTTTAAAAGTCCCGACCCAAGAGTTGCGCGATAAACTGCCGCAGCTTGGTTTTGATATTGGCCAAAAAGCCATTAAGGTAGACGGTAAAATCGCGGATAGGATTATCAGGGAATGGCCGATATTAATTAAGCAGCATCAAGCCAAGGAATTAGCGGCCAAGAAGGAAGCCGCGGAAAAAACGGCCGCGCCGGCAGTAAAAAAAGAAATAAAAATTCCCGGCTTCATCACCGTCAGAAATTTTTCGCTCTTAACCGGGGCTCCGGTCAATCGGATTCTCTCCGAGCTCATGAAGAACAGCATTTTCAGCTCGCTCAATGAAAAAATTGATTTTGACACGGCGGCGATTATCGGCGCTGACTTAGGGTTTAATATAGTCTTGGCCGAGGCAGCCGAAGAAAATCAAACCGGCAGCGCCGATCTGATGCAAGAATTAATGGACAAAGAAACCGATAAAAATCTTAAGCCCAGACCGCCGATTATCGTGGTTATGGGGCATGTTGATCACGGCAAAACTAAATTGCTGGACGCTATCCGCAACACCGATGTTATGGCGGGCGAAGCCGGGGGCATTACCCAGCATATCGGCGCTTACCAAATCACCCATAAAGATAAAGCCATCACTTTTATTGACACGCCCGGGCATGAGGCTTTTACCGCCATGAGAAACCGAGGCGCGAAAATCGCCGATATCGCGATCTTGGTCGTGGCGGCTGACGACGGAGTCAAACCGCAAACGGTTGAAGCTTACCGCATCATTGAAGCCGCCAAACTGCCCTTCGTCGTGGCTATTAATAAAATTGATAAGCCGGAAGCTAATATTGACATGGTAAAAAGAGAATTAAGCGAAAAGCTTAATATTTTATCCGAAGGCTGGGGCGGTAAGATTATCTGCCTGCCGATTTCGGCTAAAAACAATACCGGCATTACCGAACTCTTGGATATGCTGTTCTTAACCGCGGAAATGGAAGCTAAAGACATAAAAGCCAATCCGGAAGCTAGCGCTTCGGGAACTATTATTGAATCGCATATTGACCGAGGCGAGGGTCCGGTGGCCACGGTTTTAATCCAAAACGGCAAATTAAAAATCGGTGATCCGCTGATTTTCAACGGCCTGCTCTACGGCAAGGTCCGGGCTTTAAAAGATCATCTGGGCAAAAATACGCGAGAAGCCGGTCCGTCAATGCCGGTAAAAATTATCGGCTTAAAAATGGCGCCTGCCATCGGCGATATTATGCAAGTCGGCGAAGGCGAAAAGGTTAAAGTCAGAAAAGTAACTTCCCAAAATAGACATACGGTAAAGCCGGCCGAAGAAAAAAAAGAAACGACTAAGGGTAAAAATATAAATTTACTGATTAAGAGCGATGTCTTAGGCTCGGGCGAAGCCATTGAGGGTTCGCTGGCTAAAATCGAAACGCCGGAAATTAAAATCAACATTTTAAATAAGGGGCTGGGAAATATTACCGAGGGCGATATCGCCCGCGCTGAAGCTTCCGGCGCCAAACTGATCGGCTTTAATGTAAAAATCACGCCTTTGGCGTTGAGGCTGGCTCGCGAAAAAAATGTGAAAGTAAAAAGCTATAGAATTATTTACGAATTGATTAACGACCTTAAAGCCGAGGTCGCCAGCCTGATTGAAGAAGAACTGGAGCGAGTGAATATCGGCCGAATGAAAGTTCTGGCAATTTTTAGAACCGAAAAAGGTGGTCAAATCGTGGGCGGACGGATTATTGACGGCCAAGTGGAGGCTAAGGCTCTAATAGAAGTACTGAGAGATAAACAAATTTTAGCCGAAGGCAAATTAATTAAATTGCAAACCGCCAAGCAGGATGTTAACATCGTGGAAACCAATCAGGAATGCGGCATCAGCTACGAAGGCAAGCCGGTGATAAAGGTAGACGATATTCTGCAATTTTATAAAATGGAAAAAAAGAAAACCTAGCAGTTGTCATTGCGGGCGACCGTCCTCACCGTCATTGCGGCCCCCGAGCCGCAATCCAGAATTAAATACTGCGGACGGCTATTCTAAAAAAATATAATTATATTTAATTTAATTGCTTTTGGCTAACTCCTGGATTCCCGCTTTCGCGGGAATGACAAACAAAAAAGCTATGCCTCGACGGATTGAACAACTAAACGAACAGCTTAAAGCTGAGCTGGCGAATCTGATAACCAGAGAAATGCCTTTAAACAACGGCCTGATAACCGTGGTTTTTGTCGACTGCTCAACCGACTTAAAGCACGCTAAAATCGGAATTTCAGTTCTGCCGGAAAAATTCGGGCCTTCGGTTTTAAGAAAACTAAGTAAGAACTCCGGCTACTTCAGCCGGATTTTAAAAGGCAAGCTCGCAATCAGGCAAATACCGAAATTTCACTGGGTGTTTGATAATACCGAAAGCGAAGCGGCTAAAATTGAAGCCGTGATTAAGCAGATAAAGGAGGAGGGGTTAAATTAATTTTAACTGTCATTGCGGGCTTGACCCGCAATCCAGAAACTTGTTTACAACTCAAAAATTCTGGATTCCGGCTCGCCTTCGGCTTTAAGGCCGGAATGACAAGAAACTATGGACAACTCCCTGTTCACTAAAGCCTATAGTTTAATAAAATCTTCAAATAACATCCTCCTCGTCACCCACGATAACCCGGATGGCGACGCGATCGCTTCGGCCTGCTTAATGGCCGAGGTTTTAAAATTGGCCGATAAAAAATTCTCTATTTACTGCTATAGCCAAATCAATGACCAATTCAACTTTCTGCCGCATTTGGAGAAATTTACCAACCACTATGATAATTTTAACTTTGATTTAATCATTGCCTTAGACTGCGGCAGCATCAAGCGCACCAAGCTGGACAAAGAGCTTATTAACCGAACCTCCGATCAGTTAATCTTGGAGATTGACCATCATCCCAAGACCGAAAACTACGCCGATTTGGAGATCCGCGACTCGGCCGCGGCCGCCACCACGGAGATATTATATTACTTCCTGAAAGCCAATAAAATAAAAATAAATAAGAATATGGCCAATTGCGTCTTGACCGGCATCATGACCGACACGGGCAATTTCCTCTATCCCTCCACCTCGCCGGAAACTATCACCATCGCCTCGGAGATGCTAAAAGCCGGCGCGCGCCTGCCCCAGATTATGGAAAATACCTGGCGCAACAAGAGCGTGGCCTCCATGAAAGCCTGGGGCAAGGCTATGTCTAACCTGCAGGTTAACAAAAAATATAACTTCGCTTTTACCGTCCTCTTGGCCGATGATGTGCCCGCTGATGTCTCGGAAGAAGATCTGGACGGCATGTCCGGATTTTTAAGCAACCTGGATCAAGTCAACGGCTTACTGCTTTTAAGAGAGCTGAAAGACGGCGAAATAAAAGGCAGCCTCCGCACCTCTAAATCCGGCCTTGATGTTTCCCGGCTGGCGAGAATTTTCGGCGGCGGCGGGCACGCCCGAGCGGCCGGCTTTACGGTAGCCGGCAGGCTGGAAAAGACGGAGAGCGGGTGGAAGATAGTCTAGCTGTCATTGCGAGGAGTAATTACAATTTGTCATTCCGGCCTCCGAAGGAGAGCCCCGCATTTGCGGGGCGAAGCCGGAATCCAGGAGGACGTAGTACTGACAATGATAATGTTAATAATAACAGGCGTACTGCTCACTCCTAGATTGCGGCTCGGAGGCCGCAATGACAGCATGAAGTTTGACATTACTTTCCAAATCTCCTACAATTCATTCGTAATTCATCAAATTTAATTCTTAACATAATAATAATATGCCATTAATACCTACGGTCATAGAAAAATCAGGCCAAATTGAACGGGCCTACGATATTTATTCGCGCCTCTTAAAAGACCGCATCATTTTCTTGGGCGAGCCCATTACCGACCATACAGCCAACATCATCATCGCCCAATTCCTATTCTTAGACGCGGAGAATAAGGGCAAGGATATTAAATTTTACATTAACACTCCGGGCGGATCGGTGACCGCCGGCATGGCCATCTACGATACCATGCAGTATGTTAAAAGTGATGTTTCCACCATCTGCGTCGGCTTAGCCGCTTCCATGGGCGCGGTGCTCCTAGCCGCGGGCGCGCCGGGTAAGAGATTTACCCTGCCTAACTCGGAAATTTTAATTCATCAGGTTATGGGCGGTTTTGAGGGCCAGGCCTCGGACATAAAAATCCATTCCGAGCACATTTTAAGAGTCAGGGAAAAGTTAAATAAAATACTGGCGAAACATACCAGCCAGCCTATCACTACCATTGAAAAAGACACAGACCGGGATAATTTTATGAGCGCCGAAGACGCTAAAAAGTACGGGATTGTTGATAAGATAATTGTGAAATAAGCTTGACCTGTTAACTGCTATCGTATATAATTAAATCGTAAACAAATTTTAATTATATGGATAAAGAACCAACCTCCCGAGAAATTTTAAGCGCCATCAATGCTTTCTCAACAAATGTTAATGAACGATTTGAAAAAATCGATGAACGATTTGAAAAAATCGATGAACGATTTGAAAAGGCCGAGGGTAAAATGACCACATTGGTTACCAAGGACTATCTCGACGAAAAGATGGCTGACTTGCGCGGCGACCTGGTGGTGCTGATGCGCAAAGAAGATACCAAGCTTCTGAAATTAGTTGATATACTAAAAAATCGTAAAGTAATTTCTGAAAGCGAAGAAAAACAGATTCTATCTCTTGAACCGTTTTCTAAACTTTTCGTTTAATTAAAACAAATATAGCTTTTAAAACACGCTGGAAATGGCGTGTTTTTTTGTATAATTTTTACCTCATTTAGTCCCTCATTATTGTCATTGCGGCCTCCGAGCCGCAATCTAGTTGTGAACAGTTAAAACATTTATCCTATTATAATTTGTAAATAGAACCCACACCCATTGACAAATATACCATTATATGCTATGATGTAATGTTAATTAAGAAATAGGCATAGAGTATAAAACAAGCAACAAAAAAATAGAGTAGAAATACACTTGACAAATATATTAATATGTGCTATGATGGAAGATTAAAAGATGAGGTAAAAAAAGGTCTAAAAGAAATAAGGTTAAATTGCCCTTGACAAATTAATGAAAGTATGCTATTATATAGGTATCATTAACAGTTAGCTCTTTACATGTTATCGCTTCGCGAGCCCCACTTCAAATGGGGCACATGCGAATAAAAGACAATCTTTAGAGGAGAGAGTCTTCAAGCCCGAGAAGTTCAATCCGGGCCAATCGGTTCTAAGACTATTTGTCATTCCGGCCTTTAAGCCGAAGGCGAGCCGGAATCTAATGGATCCTGAATCAAGTTCAGGATGACGAATACTTAAGGATACAAGTTGAGGTCTGCTTGTATCCAGATGAACGATTGATACTAATTGCTTATAAATAAGGCGGTTGGGAGATCTCTTCTAAAGACGACCATATATATGTCATCATATAGCTGGTCGAACATTTTAGAGGAGAACTCTTAGTCGCCTTTTTCGTTGGCGGAATGATGGAGAGGAGATAATCGGGCAAGGCTACAAATTATATTTATAGGCTTTAGCCCCATGCTTGTCTCCGTCATTCTCTCAACGAGGAGAGATCGGCGGAAAATTCCGCTTAGCGCTCTTTTCTACAAATATCTCCTCATAAGGAGACATTGCAAAGGAAGCCTAACCAACTTCGTTTGCAAAAATTTCCTTGTGACCCGAGGTCCTGAAAAGTCCGCCTACGCTAAAGCTTCGGCGGACAAGTAAGGAAGAACATTGACAACTAAATAGCGAATCAGGAGTATGGCAGAACAACACAGCCAATTCTATTCTGTCGCCCTGGAGCGGAACGAAGTGTAGCGATAGGGTCTCATTAAAATAAGATTCTATCGGCCTTCGGCCTCCAGAATGACAATAATTAGAAAGCTGGACTGCAATGTTATTCCTCTTCGTCATGCTGAATAAAGTTCGGCATGGCAAGAGGGGTCGCATAAGCGATTCCTAATTGGTCCCTCGGCGGAACTTTTCACTCCGCCTAATCCCACCTTTACTGCGCGCAAACCCACCCCAGATTGGACGAAGGCGCAGCTTCGTCCAATTCTTCTTTCAAAAAAATGGTTACAAGGGAAATTTGGTTAAATTTCCCTTCTCCATTGAATCCATGATAATAGAGGATCGTGGATTCATAGAGAATTGTTCTTTAAAAGCTGGATAATAAAAACAAATCATAAGAGTGTGCGAGTGTAGCGATACAAGAGCTTTTATGAGCTTTGGTATAGCTACACTCATCTCGAGTTAGCGAAGTAAGTCACCAAGACTAAAAAATAGGAAGTAATTCCTAAAGGTGACGGTATGTGCTACCGACTGTGTCCTAAAAACACGATAAAAGCACGACTCAAGTTATGAAAATGAATATCGATGCAATCGTCGAGGCAACTGAAAAACTTCGCATGGCCCTAGGCTATGCATCGCAGGGCATCCCCTGCGACCGGTACATCTGCGATCAGGTAGATCTGGCGATCCAGATCCTTCAGGGTTGGCAAAAAGCCAATCCCGTTACCCAGAAGTGGGCATCCTTAGAGGATGCGGAACGCCATGCCAATAGCATGGCAGCTTTGTTGCCGGGTAACAAAGAAAAGTTTCAGGCGGAGGTAAAGTTGGCCTCTGCCGTTTTCGGCGACAGGGCGACGCCCGTCGTCAGCCAGAGCTTCGAACTCAGGCGGAGGCAAGTGATTGGCCAGTGCTGATCACTCGTCCAAAAGCCGAAAGACAATGAAGAAAAAAGTTTTCAGGGGAGGTCGTAAGGTTGCGACTTCCCCTCTCACTTAAGCCCGTCAGTTTAATACTGGTTGGCTTATAGAGGACAGCTCTTTAAAAAAGCTTATTTGTTTATTAAGGGCAGAATCTTGAATGTCTCATCGCGTGTGCGAAAGAGGTGTTCAAGAAAACTGCTCCGACAATAAACAAATGGAGCGAGCCAGTCACCTGGGCGGCATGTCCATATGGTGAGCTACATCGGCATGATGGATTAAACATGAAAGTATTCACAAAATTCGTGGTGGCTCTTCCGTCTCCCGGGACGGAAATCGTAACCGACTCCCTGTGCAGCACATCGGTGTGGCATAGGGGAGTATGGTACGGTGGTGCCGAAGAAACGTTTATTCTCCCGAAATGGGAGGAGGGTGATGAATTTCGCCTCGATACTCGCCACGGTACAATTAGTGGTACCTTGGAAAAGGTTAAAGTTTACTCGGCGGATGATTCTGCTGAGGCGCGGCAACGAGCGGCCGTATTCGGCGGGCCGCAGCCGAGCGAAACCGGCATCCGCCTTCATGTCAAAGGCGAGTTTGACGGAGGTGAAGGCTGCCTTCTCGGCGGGCTTCATGCCTTCGGCGGTTTTACTGCCGAAATTTCTTCTGGCACGACAATCTATAGCTCAGTAGCCCCTGGTGGCATGAGCTATGGCAGGTACACTGCATTGAAAGAAAAAGCTCGGGCAACGGCCCCCTATACTCTTCGGGGCGAAGAACTCCGACAGGCAATGAAGCAATTAATCGCGCGACAGCTTGTAGCGCAAAAACGCCGAACTAGGCTTAACCCGACGCCCCGTAACACAGGGCGATTGGAAAAATACTGCCAGACACTGACTGCCTAACATTACGCGTTTCCAAAACAAGGCTTCCCTCGGCCGCGGAGAGAGGCGGCAAAAGAAAGGAAGACAATGAATCTTCCGATGGAAAAATTCGGGTTTTATACATGAAGCCCGCTGGGTTGGCTTAACACCAACCCTGAATATTACCGATAAAAAGTGAGTTTATGTATCTCAGGGCACGGTTCCTCACTAACATCTCAAACCGACACACTGGAGGCGTGGGACGGCTGACTCCCCGTTCGGGTGACGAACGAAAATAGTCACAAAGGTTTTCGGGGGAGGCAATTGTTGGTCAATTGCTTCCCCCTCTCAATTGAACTCATGATTTGCGCGCGCGTTGGCGCGAGGGCAAATGGTGGGTTCATAGAGTTTAAACAATATAAAAGAAAGGCAAAAATGATACTGATTAAATGTATTGGTGGACCTAATAGTGGCGAGGTGTGGGAACCTTCCTTCCAGCAACCACCGATTGGCCACCTTTTTAGCCTGGTCAATAGTGGGTTGGGCTGGGAAATTGATTTCTCCCGGGCGAGTCGGGAGGAAACCATCGCCTGGGGCGGGGCGGATTTGATGGCGCGAGCTTATCGCGCCGTCAAAAACGGCCGCTCGGTGTCCTTTCTCGGGGTGGAATACACCCGGGAGAATGACTTGCAGGCGTTTGAAGACGCCTTGGTCGACTCCAGGTATGATGTCCAAGTCGCCCGAGACAACGAGGAGGGGCTGGAGGTACAAATCGTCCAGCCGGAATAGAACTGCGCTCCGCTTAGCGCAAAACAATTTAACAATAAGGTGAACGATGCGGCGTTCACCTACTTCTTGAACTTATAAGCTGAAAGATTGCTTGTAGGCTCATTGGTAGAAATACAAAAACAGAAAAACAGAAAATGAAAAAAAATCTTATTGTAATCGTGGCCACCTTTGCTTTGACGGCCTTAACAGTCAATGCGGCACCAATCACGGTATCGGTCCAGGGCAACTTCATCACCTTCCAGAAGGAGGGAAGCAGTAAGGCCTTTATGGCCAAGGTAGATAAGCCCCAGGAGCTGGCTGCCGTGTATATCATCTATCCCAAGCGGGACTTTTCCGAGTATGTCCTAGGCCCCAATCTGTACGCAATCCATTTAAATCACGCGGAACGGCGCGCCGACGAGAAGGAATGGAAACGCCTGGAGGGCGAATGGAAACAAATCGTTAAAACGGTTTCATTCTCCGGTATTAGCGGAGAAGTATCGGTCGACACCAGCCGGAAGTATACTCTGGTTGGCACAGCCCTGGGCTCAACCCAGGACCTTCCAAATTTGCTCCTGACCTTTAAGGTGACATACGTCAACACAGGCAAAGAAGGGGTTGAGGTGATCCCCTGGGAAAGGTTTAAGATTCGCCCGGAAGAAGGGAAAACCTTCCTTATGGGCACTGACAACGGGATGTATGTCCCTGTTTTTGAACAGAACGGGGAGCATCTCGTCAAAGTTAACTAGGCTTTTGCCTGTTGATTTCTCGGTTTGGAGATTGCCCTTAAATCTCCTCTTCATTGAGTCCATAATTATCCGCCAATACTAAAAAATCAAAAGGCGAAATCGTGGATTCATAGAGATCAAAAAACTGGACAGAGGTTAGCTTGGCAGCAAACCGAAATCCAGTACAATAAAAGTCGTTGAGTCAACCGACTAAAAACAGGCTTAAATAAAAAACATGAAAAAGATGACCAAAGCAATCGGAGGATTAGTCCTATTTATCCTTGGCCTCCTGGCCAGGAAAAAGACGTCGGCTCTCCCGGTAGCGCCTCCGGAGGATCCAGAAATTCGCGCCGAACAGGCGCGCCGACAGGTTGCGGCCAGAAAAATGGCGACGCAACTTGAAACGTTGATAGTCTTCCTGGCCGACCGCATCGGCGAGATGCGGTCCAGCCTCGGAGGCCGCAGGGTCTATACCATCACTATTAAGCCAAAATTGTCGGCCCATGGAGTTTACAACGAATTTCTTCGCCATGGCTTTTTAACGGCCGACGGCGAGGAAATCTACTTAGATAGCCTCTTTTATAAGGAGTCCGAGATTGAGGCGATTAAAGTCGCTTTCAATGCCCTGTCTCCTTATAGGCTGCCTATAGAGCGAGCAGCAGTTCTCGCCCGCCAAGCCGAACTGGCCGCCGCCGACTAACCGACAGTCGGTCATTTCCGGGAGGAGCGATCAACCGGTTGCTTCTCCCCTCACTTGAGTCCGTAATTTAACTCTTCTTGGCCGAAGAGGCAAAAATTGTGGGTTCATAGAGTTAGAAAAAAACCAAATACGAAAAGTTATGGTATTAATAAAGTGTATCGGCGGATCTTTCGACGGAGTCTTCCTGGTTCCGCCCCCAGGAACCAAGCCAGCCAGTCTGCTGGCCAGCGTGTCGGCTGGCGGTAATGACTGGCAGCTGGACTATTCTCACGCCGACTGGCGTGAAACCTTGGTCTGGTGGGGGGTGGACCTGATAATCCGGGTGTGCCGGGCATTCCAAAGCTACCGGCAATCGGCCGGATAGTTTACTAAGGCATTCCGCAATGATGCCAAACTTTATTAAAATAGGGTGAACGATGCGGCGTTCACCCTCTCACTTGAGTTCATAATTCTAAAGGATTGTGGATTCATAGAGAAAATAAAAGTGCTATAATATTAATAAGCCCCCGTCGGGCTATAGATCGCGCAACAGAATCAAGTCAGGCTACAATATGAGCGTTCGAGCCTACCTCAAAAATATCTATGGCTCATTTTCAGTCTTTTTCGGCTAAAAAAATTATAAAATTTCGTCGTAATAGTAACACTATTACTTCTCAATTTTCTAATTTTTCGCCGGAAAAATCCTTGAAAATGACTTAAAGCTATTTTTGAGGTAGGCTCTCAAAAAACTCTCTCCTCTAACTATTGTTTCTTGGCTCGTATAACTTCCGTTGCCTCCGACCTATAGCCCAGCGGGGGTTTTTGTTATTCAAAATGCCTGCTGATCATACCTAAAATATCCGCGTAAAAAAAGAACCCGAAATACTATAAGTACCAAGGGTTCAATAGTCTAATTAAGGCGCTTAGGGCGCCAGGTCCTCCGCCAGAAAGCCAAAGTTTTCTGGCCATTTGGCTCCTTCCTTATCCATAAGGAAGAGCCCGCGAACCAACCCGCGACGGTTAGCATATAGATAGCAGTTATCGCCTTCACTGTTATAAAAGGAAGCGGCGAGCCCATCCGGTTCGGCCGCGACAATATGCGTGTTGCTTAACTGCGTTGAAGCCATCTGGTCCTCCGGCCATTGTGCCATTAAACCTAAGAAATAGTTCGGAGCATCGCGGCAAGGCCGCATTCTAATCTGCCATAAAAGCTCGGGGTATTCGCAGTTGCCGGTTTCCTTATTAAAACAAACAACATGGACGGTTTTTTCTCCCGCGGCTGGCCAGAGCGGCACTGTTTGATTGTCAATAAAGGGGTCTTGGTCCTGGAAGCGCCCCCGACTAATACCCTCCTCAACCGTATTGATGGGGCTGATGTTATAAAACGAACTGATAATATAATTGGCGGTCGGCATAATTTTAATAAAGATTGATTGGTTAACTGCCCTAAACTCCCTATGAAAGAAGCTCAAGGCAGTTAGCCACCCGCCGAACCGCTATTTAAAAGAACTGGTGATGACCCAAACTTAACACCTCATGCCGGTTGCTGTCAATATATTCCGCCCTTGTCAAACTCTCGTCCTTATGTTAAGGTAAATATTGTAAATAATTAATTATAAATTCCAGCGGTCGATCAGATTAAAGCGAGACGCGACAAGAACAAATTTTATCTTTAGATTAGCAATTTTGTGGCAATTAAAATTTTCTCTAAAATCTTGAAACCACTTCAAAATATTTGCCCAAACTAAATTAAATTTGGTTTTGTTTTTGTTATCGCTTCGCGAGCCGCACTACCCCGCAACATGCGGGGCGGCACATCCGAATAATATTGACCACCGACCCTGGAATACCAATCTATGGATATTATCATTATTGGAATTCTAGCCGTAATCGGCGGTTTTTTTGTCGGCTACTATACCAGAAAAAAAAGAGGCCTGGCCATGGTTCAAAGCGCTGAATCGCGCGCCGAAAAAATCTTAACCGAGACTAAGGCTAAGCAAAAAGAATTGCTCCTGGCCGCCCAGGATAAAGCCTTAAAAATCATTGACGAGGCTAAAAGAGAGGACGATAAAAGGCGCCAAGAAGTCAACAATCTGCAAATCAGGCTGGAGAAAAGAGAGACCGTCTTTTCCCAAAAACTCTTGGAATTGCAAGATAAGCAGCAGCTCTTATACGACAAAGTCAATAAAGTAGAGGAAGTCAAGGAAAAAATAAAAAAAATCCACGATGAACAGCTGGCTAAGCTGGAAAAAATCGCCGGCCTGTCAAAAGAAGAAGCCAAGCAGGTTTTATTTAAAAACATTGAAAGGGAAATTAAGGATGATTTGGTTATCAGGATTAATAAATTGGAAAAAGAATCCTCGGACAGCCTGGACGAAAAAGCACGCGATTTAATGGCCGGAGCCATGCAGCGCCTGGCCTCAACTTTCGCCACGGAAATAACCACTACCACCGTGGACCTGCCCAATGATGAGATGAAGGGAAGAATTATCGGCCGCGAAGGCAGAAATATTAAAGTAATTGAACAACTGACCGGCGTGGAAATCATCGTTGATGATACGCCTAATGCCATCACTATTTCCGGCTTCTCGCCGATCAGGCGGCATGTGGCCAAGAGAACTCTTGATTATTTAATTAAAGACGGCCGCATCCACCCGACCAAGATTGAAGACGCCATCAAGCAGGCCAAGGAAGAATTGGCCTTGGATATTAAAAAGGCCGGCGAGGAAGCGATCTACGAAGTCGGAGTAGCCGGCCTGGATACTAAATTAGTGCAAATTCTCGGACGCCTTAAATACAGAACCAGCTACGGCCAAAACTGCCTTAAGCATTCGGTTGAAGTGGCTCATCTGTCCGCCCTAATCGCGGAAGAGTTGGGCACCGATGTCACCTTGGCTAAGAAAGGCGGCCTGCTTCACGATATCGGCAAGGCGGTTGACCACGAAGTCCAAGGCACTCATCCGGAAATCGGCGCCAATATCGCTAAGAAATTCGGCTTAACCGAAGAGCTGATCGCCCCGATCTTAACTCACCACGATGACCGGCCTAACGGTTTGATTTCCGTTATCGTTAAAGTGGCCGACGCCATCTCGGCCGCCCGTCCGGGCGCGCGCCGCGACACTTTCGAAAACTATATCCAGCGCCTGGAAGAACTGGAAAAAATCGCCACTTCGTTTGATGGCATTGAAAAAGCCTACGCCATTCAGGCCGGCCGGGAAGTCAGAGTCTTCGTTACCCCGGACAAGCTTGACGATCTGGCGGCGATCAATGTGGCTAAGGAAATCGCTAAAAAAATTGAACAAGAATTAAAATACCCGGGCGAAATCAAGGTTAATGTCATTAGAGAAATGCGAGTGACCGAATACGCAAGATAAATGTAAAATGCAAAAATCAAAGTTAAAAATGACAATGCAAAATTTAAAATCTTTCTGTCATTGCGGGCTTGACCCGCAATCTAGGTGAGAGCAGTAAATACGTATATACTTATAACCCCTGGATTCCGGCTCGCCTCCCGCCCTAGACGGGCAGGTCGGCTTTAAGGCCGGAATGACTGATGACTGAGATTACTTCGCTACTTCTAGTTGATCACAATGACAATAAAGAAATTTTAATTTTTCATTTTAAACTGTCATTTTACATTTTGAGATTTTAACTTTAAACTATGCTTTCTATCCTCTTCATCGGCGAAATCAACGGTAAAATCGGCCGCCTAGCCGTAAAAAAAATTCTGCCCGATTTAAAGCGGGAATTTAAGCCTGATTTGATTATCGCCAACGCCGATAACTTGGCTCATGGCAACGGCATTTCCAAAGACACCATTAATGAAATGATGGCTGCCGGCGTAGACGGCTTTACCGGCGGCGATCATTGCTTCGGCAATACGGCGCATCTTAACCTTTACGATAGCGGCCTGCCCCTGCTTCGGCCGGCCAATTACGCTGAAGCCGCGCCCGGACGCGGGCAAACGGTTATTGAAAAAAATGGCCATAAAATATTGCTCATCAGCTTAATCGGCCAAGTCTTTATGCCTATGGATTTTAATAATCCATTTGCTGAAGCCGATAAAATTTTATCTAATCTTGCCATTAATAATATATCTGGTATAATTGTTGATATACACGCCGAAGCCACTTCGGAAAAGATAGCGATGTTCCATTATTTAGACGGCCGAGCCAGCGCCATTCTCGGCACGCATACTCATATTATGACGGCTGACGCGCAGATTTCTAAAGCCGGTACGGCGCTGATAACCGATGTCGGCCAGACCGGATTCGCTGACGGAGTCTTAGGAGTAGAGAAAGACGGCATTCTTAAAACCTTTTTAACGCAAATAAAATATCCGCATGTTATTCCCGAAACCGGCCGAGCGATTTTCAACGCGGTGTTACTGTCAATTGATCCCAAGACGAAAAAAACCAAGACCATCAAGCCAATCACCAGGTTTGTAGAAATTAATTAATTTTTGTAATATTTGTACCATATTCGTAGTATTCGTATTATATTTTTAATATAAAATAATAAACTAAATGGGGTGGTAGAGACTAAATATAGACTCTGCTTCCCAATTATAATTTTATGAACAAAGCAGGCTTAATTGAAAAAATCGCCGCTGAAGTAGCGGTCACAAAAAAACAAGCCGAAGACATGATTGAGACTTTAGTCGGCACGATAATTTCCGAACTTAAAGTCGGCAATGAAGTAACCATCACCGGTTTCGGCACTTTTATGGCAAAAACCAGGCATGCCAGAGGCGGAGTCAATCCGCAAAAACCCACCGAAAGAATCCAGATACCGCAGGTTACAGTGGCAAAATTTAAAACCGGCAAGACCTTAAAAGACGCGCTCAAGGGAAAATAGAGCCTAAAGATATCGCAAAAAAACAAGGCTGATCAGAGCCTTGTTTTTTTATTTTTGTGCGCCGTGCTGGATTCGAACCAGCGACTCTCTGCTTAAGAGGCAGGTACTCTACCAACTGAGTTAACGGCGCCTAATGGTGGCTGGGGAGAGGCTCGAACTCTCGACCTTAGCGTTATGAGTGCTACGCTCTAGCCAACTGAGCTACCCAGCCTAATTTTACATTTTGATTTTTACACTTTTAACTATTTATGTGCCCCCGCCAGGATTCGAAGCTGCTCCTCGGTGGCTCCTCTGTGCCGACCTCGGCGCAGAAAAAGAGAGCGGTGATCTCGAAGCCGAAAAAGAAAACAGAGCGGTGCTTTCCTCGGAGCCTAAAATTCAAAACGGAGCTTGCTTAAATGTTTCCCGCACAAAGTGTATCCGGCAGGACTTGAAGCTCCTCAGTGCTGACCTCGGAGCTGAAAAAGAAAACAGAAACAACCTTCTTAGTCCGACTTGCCCGCCAACGCCTGTGCCCCGGAGAGGATTTGAACCCCTAACCTTGTGGTCCGAAGCCACACACTCTATCCAATTGAGCTACCGGGGCACGGGCGCGGGGCGGGAGCCAGATGCTCTATCCAGTTGAGCTACGGATACACTTTGTGCGGGATCGCGTCATATCCATTTCACTACAAGGGCGGAAAACTAACTGATTATATTATAGCAAAAAACTCCTTAATTAGGAGTTCTATTTTAAAATACCACAGTAATCCTAATAAATCAAGGCTTATTTAATTAAAATCGCGTAATAATTATATCTATCTTTATATAGCTTTTCCAATTTCAATCCGGCTCTATCGGCAATTACTTTTAATTCATTCTTGGTAAAAGCGTGGTAATAGCGCCGGCTAATCCCCTCTCCTTGATTGTTTTTCCAATTAAACAGAATATCGCCGAAATCCATTTTATTCTTGCCCATTATTTTTAAAATCGTAAATTTACAAATCAATCTTCTAAATTTCAACTGGCTCCATAAATTCCAGACCGTGATAACTATTTTGCCGTCTGGCTTTATCTTATCTTTCATTTGTTTTAAGGCCTCAACTCTTAAATCCTGGCCCGGCAGATGATGCAGAACGGCAACGCAGAATAGATAATCAAAATCTTTTTCCGATAGCTTGTTTAATTCCAAAATATCGCCGACTAAAAATGCCTTATTCGGAAACTTGGCCTGGGCAATCTTCACTAGCTCATGGCTATTATCCATGCCTAAATATTCTACGGTTTTATCGGATAGGATTTCTAATAGCCTGCCGTTGCCGCAGCCGGCGTCTAAAACCCTGTCGCCATCTCTTACCGGTGCGGTTAATTTAACCAACTCCGGCCAGGATCGGTTAGCTCTAGTTTGGCTAAAACCGCCGGCGATTTCATCGTAATTGCGCCTAACCAAATCCAATAAATTTTTCTGTGTTGTTTTATGCATATAATAAATATGTCATTCCGGCCTTAAAGCCGAAGGCGAGCCGGAATCCAGAAATTTTTTCTCTCCCTCTTTCTCTTTACCATTTATTTGCCAAAAAGAAAAGGGCGATCCGAAGATGCGCCCGATTTTGAATTGTGGCTGACGCCGCCGCCCGATTGGGCGAAGGCGTTCACGCCGATGTTCTCGCCTACATGACGAGAGCCAGTACAAGAATAATGTACCCCAATACTCCTGTTATCAACACGGCTAAGATGGCTTTTGACCAACCCCAAAAACCTTTGGGGCAGATTTCCCGCCAGGTGGGCGACACTGGATCTAATATGCTCTTAGCCGGTGGCGGATTGATAAACGCCCGTCTATCTTCTTCGCCGAGGTCGACAATTTCATGTTTATACAGATCATCTTTCATGATAAACACAATAGCATACTTTTTAAAGTTTGTCAAGGGTTTGAGCCTATTTTTTTAAATTAACCTTATTAAAAGGCTGGGAAGATTGGCTTATTATTTTAAAATAAAAAAAAGGCGAGAGTGTACTACTTTCGCCCGATGATACCCATATTTCGGGTAATTAATAATCTCCAAAATCTCCATATGGAGTTTGCAGGACCACTTGGTTTTTATCGGTCGTGTTGCGACGGCAAAGTCCCAGATCAAACAATTTGATTTTTGTTGTCTCGCTCACCCCCTCCAGAACCCCTCGAAATCTTGGGCCATCTACCCCCACGATGTCAACACCCACGCCGCAGTTGAATGTTTGGAACATGTTTCTCCAGTTCTCGCCCGATTCCTGCTGGATCAAGCGAAAAATCGACGGTGGCGCTGGCATTGCTTTTTCATAGGTGATGCCACGGCCGACATGAACGATCTTGGTCGCCCCTCCGCCCGTGTTGATGCTGATACCGTGCAGCATATTCAAAATACCCGCGGCTTTCAGTCGTTCAACCAACAGGCGAATTAATATCGCCCATTGCCTGGTCGGCGACAATACCGCCTGGCTTACCGTCTGGCCGGCGAGAATGTCCGGCTTATCCGTTACCTTAAACGCACCTCGGTATGCGCCGCCTCGCCTGATAAGGTAGGGGTATTTAACCCCATAGTCCGCGCGCATAGTGCAGATTCTCGCCAAGGTGAGCCCGTTGGCCATCATGCCGGAATTGAGAATTGATTCCCAGGCGGCCTGGCCGTTAGAGGCAAAGCCATAGATCTTATCGCCCGGCACAACATTACCCCTGATTAGATCGGTTTCTTTGGCTTCAGCGTAGATATTGGCATTATAAACAACCGATTGAATCTGATCGGGCAGATCGGCGGTTTCTCCGCCTAAAAAAAATACTAGTCTGAAACCGTACGATTTGTACAACTCAAGCAAGCTTTCCACCCGCCTGGCGATCTGCTCCATAATCAGCTCCTTAGGCATGTCCTGACCAATGTCGATGATCTGGGTGATTACCCAGCGCCCGAAAACGAAACCGCTGGTCGCGATATCGCTCAAATTCATGGCAAAGGCGTCGTCCACCGCGCCCTGGATGATTGTCTCGTCGCCGGTTTCTCGATAATGAAGCAATCTTTGGACGAACTTGCTGCCGTCGCCATAGGTGTGCATGGTGAAGACCTTATTGGGAACTTCTGGATCGCGCACGACATTGACGAAAGCGCCGGGAAAATCGTTTTGTACGATTCTTGAGAAAGCCTGGCGCACGTTTTCCTTGCCGGCATCTACACCCAGCTGTGCATATATGCTTTTTGATGTCATCATCTTATTGCTCTCTTTCTTTGGTTTTTAAAAGAGCTCCGGTAGCGACATGCCGCCAGACCTCCTTTGGTTATTTGTTGGTTCTATCTTATCCAATATGTAATAAAAAATCAAATTTTAAAAAATCCCCGCTAACTAGTCGCTAGCGGGGGCGTAATCACGAGCCAAGAAGCTGATGATTAATAAAAAGTACAACCTCCTAACCAGTCATACTGGATTGAGCTGATGTTGACCCGTCCAATTCTTTGATGCCGGCGATTACATAATAGTCCGGGACATCATTGACCAATAATTTATCTTTGCAGGCTGCTTGTGCTGTCTTTATTGCTTCGTCTTTAGTATCGCCCCGTATGGTCAACACGAGACACTGACCCATTTGGATACTTTCGACACCTAAGAAACCCTGCCGATGTAGCACACCCAGAGTTACTGGTTCTTGCGGATTTAGACAATCCGGCTTGCGAAACACGTGTATGGTTATTTGAAACTTATTCATAATTCTTTCTCTTTCCCCTCTAATGAGGGATAATGTTTTCCAAACCGTTTTCGTAGACAACTTTCCAGCTCTCGTCGTCCTTTTCCAGATGGATTAAGCCGTGAACCACCAGATTTAGAATATAAGCCTGCCAGGCTCGTTCTTTCTCGTTGACCCGGGCGGCCAAAGTTTCAGCCGTATCGTCCGGCCGAATTAACACCGGCAACTGGAAAAATATCGGCCCTCTATCATACCCATCCTTACTGCCCTCCGGGCCTTTCTCGATGGCGAAGTGCATGGTCACAGCACTTTGGGTGATACGACCTTCACTATAAGCTTTGATTACGGCATCATGTACATAATGACCGTGCATTCCTAGTCCGCCGAATTCAGGCAATGGCCCGGGATGAATATTTACCACCTTGCTAGGATCAAGCCCGCGCACATACTTAAGCCAGCCCGAACAAACGACATAGTCCGCCTGGAAGCTTTCCACCAAGTGCCGGTAGCCATCAGCTCCGAAACAGCCAAACCAGTGGGTGAATTGGATTTTCAGCGCTTTAGCTCGTTTTTCTACTCCGCCTCCCTGGATATTAGAAACCACGCCGACTATTTCCGCGTCCAGTACCGGCGGATCAGTTCTGGAAAATTCCACCAGTTCCTGAAAACCGCTGCCGCCGCCGTCTTTCGTTCCCGACGCTAACACTAATACTCTTGGTCTTTTCATTTTTTACTCTCGCTTTCTTTTGGTTTTTTTTGTTTTGTTTTTTTTATTTCTCTCAATTAAATTGTCAAGGACCGACAAATAAAAACCAACCTCCTTTTTCGGGGTCGGCTGTATTTGCATAAAATTTACCTAATTTATGATAAAAAGTCAAACTGATTTATTTTATTATTTCTTCGTGCGAGCATAGAAAAATTTAGGATCAGATTTGGCCTAAAATTTACTTACAAACATTTTCCTGTTTGAGCCGTCTAGGCGAGTTGAAAATTTTGTTGAAAATTTTAGGCCAAATCCCTAAATTTTTCTCTAGCGAGCGACCCCGCATTTGCGGGGTAACCCCAGCGGAGCGAAAAAACCTAGCGGAGCGACTTCCTTTTCGCCAGGGTCAACTTTATCTCCTCCCAACTAAAACCATCTCCCAATTTTTCCTTAATCGGCGTTAATTTATCCGCGCCAACAATTTTTACCGCTTCCATGATTTTTTTCTGCTTGGCCGGACTGACTAATTTATCAATATCAACTCCCAAGCCTTTTTCCACTAAAAAACACAGGTGGCCGGCAATCGTGGTCACCGCCAGCTCGCGCGCTTCGGCGATTTTTTCCAGGCTCATGCCCTTATTAAACAATTCCAAAGTTTCCAACTGGGTCAGCTTGGTGGACAACTGGCTGGTCTTTTTTTTGTGCTTGGTTTCAACTTGCACCTTTTCCACCTCGTCCATATTTTTAGTCAAACAGTTGTCGCATTTAGCGCAGATCTTGGCTTCAATCTCACCGAAATAATCCAAAATATATTTCTGCCGGCAATTAAAATGATAAATATAATTTTCCATCAGGTCTAATTTTTTATAGGCGTGCTTCAGCTTGTATTTTAAAGCCGCGAAATCCAGCTTAACCTCTTTCCCCTCAACTCGTTTTAAAATTTTTAATTCCGTGCCCCGAAACGGCGGTACATATTCCGCCAAGTTCAAATCAACCAGCTTTTTAATTAAGCGAGCCAACGAGTCCTTCTTAATCTTTAAAATCTCCGCTATCTCTTCCAAATTAAAATACCAGCCGGCCTCCAGCTCTTTGCCATATCTATCTAATAATTTTTCCAGAGTTTCTGTGCTCTTTTTTCTTTTTTCAGCATATTTAATTCGTAATTCGTAATTCGTAATTCGTAATTTTGCGTAGGCCTGTCCTACGCGTTCGTGCGAACGGGCGATATAACCCTCTCGCTCTAAAATTTTTAAACTGGTGCCCACGGCCATTTCCGGCAACTTATCGGAGAGCTTTTCGGCAATTTCCGCGTAAGTAACCAACACAATATCGGATTCATAATTTTTTAAAATTTCATAAATTTCCAAGATTATTTCTGGCGGCGGATTATCGCCTTTAATAAAGAATTCCTGGAGATAGCGGTCGCGCGGACTGTATAACAATAAGCAAAAACTTTGTTTGCCGTCGCGGCCGGCGCGTCCCGCCTCCTGATAATAGGCTTCAATCGTGCCCGGCATATCGTAGTGGATGACGAACCTGATATCCCGCTTATCAATGCCTAAGCCGAAGGCGTTAGTGGCGATTATGACTTTAGCCTTGCCGCTCATAAAATTTTCTTGAACCCATTTTCTGTCGGTCGCGTCCATGCCGGCGTGATAGCTGACGGCTTCAATATTATTGCCCAGTAAAACCTGCAGGAGATCATCGGCCCGCGCCCTGGTGCCGACATAAATAATACCCGCGCCGTCCGGCGCTGAGGAAATCGCGTCTAGCACAAACTGCGGTTTGCGCGCGTCTACGGTATTAATCACCCCAAATTGCAGATTCGGTCTGGCAAAACCGGTAATCACTAAATTAGCGCCGGTGATGCCGAGCTGTTTCATAATATCTTCTCTGACTTCCAGCGTGGCCGTGGCGGTTAAAGCTAAAACGGCGGGGTTGCCCAATAATTCAATGGCCTTTTTTAATCTTAAATAGCTGGGGCGGAAATCATGCCCCCACTGGCTGATGCAATGGGCTTCGTCAATAGCGAATAGGCTGACTTTAATATTTTTGAGCGCTTCCATAAATTCGGCGCTATAAAATCTTTCCGGCGCGATGTAGAGCAGTTTGTACCGGCCTTGCTTCACCGCTTCCAGCCGGCTCAAAGTCTCGGCCTGGCTGATTGAGGAGTTTATAAAAGTGGCCGGGATGCCGATTTTTAATAGCCCGTCTACCTGATCCTTCATTAAAGCGATTAAAGGAGAAATAACCAGGGTTACGCCGTCCAAGACTAAGGCCGGCAATTGATAGCATAAAGACTTGCCCCCGCCCGTGGGCATAATTACCACCGTGTCAATACCGGCTAAGACATTATCAATGACTTTTTCCTGCCCTGGCCGAAAAAAATCAAAGCCATAGTGGATTTTCAGAAGTTCCAGAAGTTGTTGTTTCTTGTTTTCCATATTGCACTTGCCCCCTTTAGCAAAGGAAGTGAGGGGGAATTTATACTCTTAACTTGATTTACCCTGTCAAATAGCGCTTCGCGCTAATTTTTCTTAAAGAAAAATTATTTGACAGGGCAAATAAACTAACTTAAGATTAACACAACGGAAAAATTCAAGCAAAAAATAAACAATAAAAACCGCACATTCAACAAATAAGGAGAAACATCATGTCAATAAAAATCAAAGGTTTCGAATTACCCAGACTCTTAGTCTCAACCATCATGGGTCATTCGGGCAATGGCCGTGAAATGCCGCTCGGCCTCTATCCCCCGTTCTGGCCAGTCAGGCGAGCTATTTTACAAACCGGCACAACCGTGATCGCCAAGTCGTCAACTTATATGAAGCACACGGGTTTTTTCAGGTGGTGGAACCCTTTTACCTGGAAATACATTAGACGGCTCCAGGGCATGGGCATGCTGAACGCCTATGGTTTAACCAACCACGGCGTTGAGGTGAATGCCTTAACCATCGCGTCAGCTACTAACAAAGGCTATAACATTATCCCTAGCTTTTACCCGCAATTCGCCAAAGGGCGAACCCTGGCAATCCAAGAAACTATCCAAGCGATCGCCATCTACTGCTGCTGGCTGGGGGGAAAATTCCGGGTGCTGGAATTTAATTTCTCCTGCCCGAATTCAGAGGAAGAAATTCGAAAAAACATGAAAGACGCCCTGGCCTGCGTCAAGGCAACTCTGGCAGTCTATCCCGAACTCTGCTTAATCGCCAAAATCAGCATCGTGCACCCGCACGAATTCGCCCAAGATCTGGTTAAGGCCGGCGTGGACATTATCCACGCCATCAATACCATTCCGTACGACCTGGTTTATCCGGACGGTCCGCCGTCGCCGCTTCAGGCAGTGGGCGGGGGCGGAGTATCAGGCGGACCGGCTTTTAAGCTGGCGCTTGATTATAACCAGCGCGTGCGCGAAATGATTCCTGGCACGCCGCTAATTATGGGCTGCGGGGTTATGAGCTCATACAACGCCGATTATTACTTCCGCAACGGCGCCGACGCCGTCAGTATTTGCACGGTCTGCAAGCTTGAACCGGCCGAGGCCATAAAGATAATTAAAGAACACGCCTGAAAAAGGCGCGCTTATAAACACAAAAGGTCGTCTAACTAGACGGCCTTCTTTTTTATACTCCCACAAATCTACAAATCTGCTACGAATACTACAAATATAATTTTCGACATTTACAATTTTACGAAGTATTTGAATTGAAATTATTCGTAATATTTGTAGCCTATTTGTAGATTTGTGGGGTCATTATTTGTGCCTTTTTTTATAAATTTCCAGCGTATTTTTTAGCGCCAAAGCGATGGTCATAGGACCGACGCCGCCCGGCACCGGGGTAATATAGCCGGCCTTTTCCTTAACATTTTCAAAATCCACATCGCCCGACACTTTATCCTCTTCCTTGGTAATGCCGACATCAATGATGACCGCTTGATCTTTTATCATTTCTTTTTTAATAAACCTCGGCTTGCCTACGGCCGTAATTAAAACATCGGCTCGGACGGTTTTCTTAACCAAATTTTTATCTTCCGGTCCGAGCACTTCAACTTTGGCTCCGCCGCACTTTAAAATATGCGCTAAGCTCTTACCGAAAATATCGGAGTTGGAAATAATACAGACTTGTTTATCTCTAATTTCAAAATCTATGCTTTTAAGCATTTCCAGCACGGTGGCAAAAACCGGAGGCATGAAGCCCTTAAAATCGCAACCTTTTAACAGCTTCTCTAAATTATCCGGATGAAAGCCGTCAACATCTTTAACCGGATCAACCGACAATATAATCGTATCCGTATCAATCTTTTCCGGCAGTGGCAGTTGAACCAAGATGGCGTCAATCGTTTCGTCTTCGTTCAAGCATCTAATCGTTTCTAAAAGTTCGCCCTCGCTGATCGCTTCACTGCATTTATATAGATGCGTATCAATACCGACCTCTTTTGCCGCTTGCTCCTTGCGGGAAACATAAATTCGGGAATCTTCTCTTTCGCCGATTAAAATAATCGCCAAATTCGGCCGAATTAAGGGTAACTCAGCGCGGCCATCGTTAATTTTAATAATATCTTTGACAATATTGTCTTTAATTTTCTCCGCTAATTTTTTGCCGTCAATAATTTTCATATAAATTATCTGTTGCCTTGATTATATTGTTGCTTATGTTTTAGAATCACCAAGGGGGATTGGGAGACGAATTAAGCGGCCGAAGTTTGAGAATTTTATAATGCGAGCATAGAAAAATTTAGGATCAGATTTGGCCTAAAATTTACTTACAAACATTTTCTTTCTGTCGTTTTCGATGAAAATTTTGTTGGAAATTTTAGGCCAAATCCCTAAATTTTTCTCTAGCGAGCGACTTTTTGGTTACTTTTTCTAGAAAAAGTAACCCCTAGCGGAGCGAAATTCCTAGCGAAGCGTCACGAATGAAGCATCTAATATAAAAAGGTGGAAATAATAATTACTTGGTGATATTGCCTGGATTCTCTGCCCAAGGCGGGCAAGCCGCCTTCGCGGGAATGACAGAAAAAAATTATATACTCGGGATCGGAAAACTTAAGCACATGACTTTAACTTCTTCCTTAATTTTATCCAACATTTCAATTTCGTCCTTATGTTCTATGGCGGCGTTAATCCAAACTACCAGCTTTTTAATTTCTTCCTGTTTTAGGCCGCGCGTAGTAACCGCCGGGGTGCCGAAACGCACGCCGGACGGGTTCATCGGCGGATTCGGGTCGTTCGGAATGGTGGAGCGGGAAACCGAAATGCCACACCGGTCTAAAATACTTTCCGCTTCTTTGCCCGAGATGCCCTTAGCCGTCATGTCCACCACCATTAAATGATTATCCGTGCCGCCGGAAATTACCGGGTAGCCTGATTTTATAAACTCCTCGGCCATAGTTTTGGCGTTGGCCATCACTTGTTTCGCGTATTGCTTAAATTCCGGCCGTAGGTTTTCGCCGAATGCCACGGCTTTGGCCGCGATAATATGTTCGTGAGGACCGCCCTGCATGCCGGGAAAGACCGCCCGGTCAACCTGCTTGGCGAACTTTTCTTTGCACATTATAATTGCGCCCCTGGGGCCGCGTAAAGTTTTATGAGTAGTCGTAGTAACCACATCAAAAATCGGCACCGGATTAGCCATTTCTCCGGCCGCGATTAAACCTGCCGTATGAGCGATATCGGCAAAGGTGAAAGCCCCGACCTCGTCGGCAATCTCCTTGAATTTCTGCCATTCAATTTCACGGCTATAGGCGCTGTAACCGGCCACGATCATTTTCGGTTTTTCTCGTAAGGCGATTTCACGGACTTTGTCCATATTAATTCTGCCGGTCGCCATATCCACCTCGTATTGCGTAAAATTATATAACATGCCGGAAAAATTTATCGGATGGCCGTGCGACAAATGACCGCCATGGTCAAGCCTCAGGCCCAAAACTTTATCGCCCGGTTTTATGAAAGCGAAGTAAACCGCCGCGTTAGCCGGAGAACCGGACAAAGGCTGGACATTAACATGCTCGGCGTTAAACAATTTCCTGGCGCGCTCAATGGCAATAGTTTCCACTTCATCAATCACCTGATTGCCGCCGTAATAGCGATGCCCCGGGTAACCTTCGCTGTATTTATTGGTTAGAACCGTACCCATAGCTTCCAGCACGGCTTTAGATACATAATTTTCCGAAGCGATCAGCTCCATTTCCTCGCTTTGCCGCTTCATTTCTTTTTTTATAATGGCCAAAACTTCGGGGTCTTGGGCGTAAATATTTTTATAGTCAAACATACACTTTTTTGTCATCCCGCGCAGGCGGGAATCCAGAATATTAATTTATTATTTATTGCGTTAGCAGATTTGAATTTCCGGCAATGATAACTTAGTTGTTCATTTTTTTCTCCTATTTTAATTTTCATAAAGGATATTCCATACTCTTACTATAGCAAATTTTTTACCATATAACTATGCTCCAATCTATAGCCCAACTTACGATAATATTCTCTGACGCCAACGCCGGAAATAACCGCGATTTTTTTACAACCATTGTCTTTGGCGATCCGTTCCGCCGCCTTCATCAGCATTTTGCCCAGCCCGGCATGCTGAACCTTCTTCTGAGAACCCATGGGCACTAATTCGCCATAAACATGCAGCTCCCGAATCAACGCCATCTTACCCCCTTTAATAAAGGGGGGTTGGGGGGATTTTATGTTATGCGTTATGCGTTGTACGCTATGCGTTACCAACCTCAATCGGCAAAACCCAAAAAGCGCTTTATTGTCTTTAGATTCATAACTCAAAAAATATTCCATCCCATTAGACGCTTGATATTTTATTATTCTTAATTCTAACTTCTTAATTCTTACTTCTGGCTTCTCTTTCGCTTCTCTGCATCTTATGCAATTGCATTTCACTCCCCGATCTTTCATCATCTGGCGCAGATTAGTGATGACATTGCCGGCCACGATGGATTCTTTGGGAATATCGCGGATTAATCTGATAATGCGCACATACGGCGGCACGATTTTTTTACACGCCACGATTAAATTTTGTAAAACCTTATCCGAGTATGGCTTATACTTTCCCGCTCGCCACCATTTATATAATAGACTGCCGCGCGTTACCACGGTGGGATAAAATTTTATCTGATCCGGCTGAAAGCGCCGGTCTTTAAATAATTTTTTAAACATGGCCAAATCTTTTCTCGCGGTTGAGCCGGGCAGGCCGGGCATAATATGGTAAGTCACTTTAAAACCGTAATCTTTTAATAGCTTAGTCGCCTCGGCCACCGCTTTAACGCCATGCCCGCGCTTATTCAGTTTTAAAATCTCATCATCAATCGCCTGCACGCCGATTTCCACCCTGGTGCACCCGAGCTCCCTCATTTCTAAAAGTTCTTCTTCGTTGACATAGTCCGGCCGCGTTTCCAGGGTAACGCCTATGATGCGATATTTGGCATTCTCATTTCTTTTTTGCTCAACTAATAATTTTCTTCTTAAATTTTGAATTTTTAATTCTGAATTTTGATTGAATTTAAAATTTTTAATTTCAGAATTAGAATTTAAAAATTCATTCGAAATTCGAAATTCGAAATTCGAGATTTTCCTCCCATATTCATTAGCCGCTTTAAAGCATTGTGCTATGTACCAATACTTATAAGCCTTTGGCAACACACTCCAGGTACCGCCGATAACGATTAATTCTATCTTAGTGGGTTCATGCCCGTTGGTAATGAGCGCCTGGAGCCGATACCGCACCTGCTTATACGGATCAAAACCGCAACGGATTGCGCGCATCACCGCCGGTTCGTTTGACAAATAGCTTTGGGGCACATTTTTTTCAGTCGGGCAATAAGCGCATTCGCCCGGACAGGGGTAGGTCTTAGTTAACACCGCCACCGGCGCTATGCCGGACATAGTTCTAACGGTTCGCTTGCGCAAAATCTTTTCCAGCGCGGGCGAACGCTTACTCGCCCCTCCATTCAACCTCTTTTTATACTCACTTAAAATCTCCGAATTTGCTAAAATCTCAAAACCGTATTTTTTTGACAGCTTTCTTTTTAAAGCCATGAGCTCATAGCGCGAATTGATTTTTTTCTTCAACAATTCACTTATGGCTTTAATCCGGTTGTTTTTTCCTTGGCGATTTGGCATAATGAATAGGTGTCGGACAGCTGTTTGGGTTTTGAGCGCATATGAAATCGTAGCGATTTTTCCTTAAGAAAAATCGCCCAGATTTCATCTTAAGTGAAAAACTCAAACAGCTGTCCGACACCAATAGACAAAACACGATATTAAAAACATCTAAATTTAACCATAAACCTATGAAAAAATCAATTCTCGCAGTATGTTTTATTGCCTTGCTTCTGCCACTGACCGTCTCGGCTTATGCTATTAAAAAAGGCGATTCGGTTTATCTGCCCAAAGGCGAAACTATAGAGGGCAATCTCTACGCCGTAGGCTCAAACTTGAACATTGAGGGAAAAGTCACCGGCGATGTTATCTGCGCCGGACAATCCATTAACATTAACGGCCAAGTGGCCGGCGATGTTATCTGCGCCGGACAATCCATTAACATTAACGGCCAAGTCGGCGGTAATCTGCGCCTGGCCGGCAACACGATTAATTTTACCGGCCAAGTTGCTCGAAACGCCATGGCATTCGGCGCCACCATTGTCACCTCGGCCAGTTCGAGCATAGGCTGGGACTTATTCGTCTTGGGCAATGCTTTTGAATTAAGAGGCGATATCGGCCGCGACTTGCACGGCAGCGTGGGCAAAGCCAGCCTGGCCGGAAAAGTCGGCAAAAACATAAACCTTAATTTCGGCGCGCGAAATGGTTATGAAAAACCTCTAGCTATCGCCGGCACAGCCGAAATAAACGGCGACCTCAACTATACCTCCGAAAAAAACGCTACCATTGAAGACGGCGCGGTAATTAAAGGCAAAACCAATCATCGCTTGCCGATTATCGCCGCCAAAAAATCCACTGATATCAATTTTTCTTGGTGGGGCAAATTGATCTCCATATTTTCGGCCTTGGTCATCGGCATGGTTCTGATTAATTTTTGGCGCGAGCCGATCATTAAAATTACCGACCTGATGCTGGCCCGAGCCAACGCTTCGCTGGGCTGGGGAATCCTGGTTTTACTGTTGACTCCGATTATAGCGATTATTTTATTAATTACCATTATCGGCATCCCGCTTTCGCTCATAATCATGGCGCTCTGGCTGATCGCTCTATATTTAAGCAAAATTTTAGTGGGTATTTTAACCGGCCGCTGGCTGTTAAATAAGCTGATGCCCCAACAAAAAGATTCCCTGATTTTAGGCATGGTAGTCGGCATTATCGCGCTTCATTTGATTTTTGCCCCGCCTTTTATCGGCCGAATTATGTCGCTTCTCGCCATGCTTTGGGGCTTGGGCGGAATTTTCTTAACCCTGAAGCTGACGCTAAAAAAATAATTCTGATTTATAACTTTAAACTCTATGAAAGTAAATCCGAATATTTTCCGCGGCTACGATTTAAGAGGCATCGCCGGTAAAGACTTGACGCCGGAGATCGTTGAACATCTGGGTCGAGCTTACGGCACTTATCTAAAACGGCATAACATTACTAAGGCTCTGGTGGGCCGAGACTCCCGGCTGACTAGTCCGCTATATTCTGCCAGCCTAATCAAAGGCTTTAACTGGGCCGGAGTTGACACGGTTGATATTGGTTTGAATCTAGTGGGAACATTCTATTGGGCGCAATATTATTTAAAGATAAAAGGCGGAGCTTTCATTACCGGGTCGCATAACCCGGCCGAATATAATGGCTTTAAAATCGCCATAGACTTCTCCGAAACTTTAGTGGCTGACAGTATTCAGAAATTACGGTTCATGATTGAGCAAGAAGACTACGAGCCGGGTAAAACTTTAGGGAAAAATCAAGCTCAAGATATCAGGCAAGCCTACTTTAGCGATATTTTAAAATGCTTGCCGCTCAAAAAAAAGTTTAAAGCGGTGGTTGATGCCGGCTATGCCACAGCCGGTCAAATTGCGCCGGAACTTTTGCGTAAAGCCGGCTGCGAAGTTATCGAAAGCAACTGTCAGTTGGATCCGTCTTTCCCTCTGGGCGCGCCTGATCCTACCGAAATTAAAGTCGGTGAAAGATTGAGCAAGAAAGTCTCGGCTGAAAAAGCCGATCTGGGTTTTTCTTTTGATTCCGATGGCGACCGCATTGGTATCGTGGATAATAACGGGCGGATTATTTGGAACGATTGTCTAGTAGCGTTATTCGCCGTTGATGTTTTAAAAGACCACCCGGGCGCGAAAATTATGTTTAATACTTTATGCTCCAAGGTAGTACCGGACACGATTAAAAAATACGGCGGCATACCTTTTATGTGGCGCACCGGACACTCATTTTTAAAAAAGAAAAATCAGGAAGTGAAAGCCGCTTTTATCGGCGAACTGTCCGGCCATTTCTTTTTCTCCGCGGACTTTTATAATCATGACGACGGCCTTTATTCCAGTCTAAGACTCTTGCGCTATTTATCCAGAACCGGCCAAACCTTAGCCCAGGCGATTGACCAGCTGCCAAAATATATTTCCAGCCCGGAAATTAAAATCGGCTGCGGCGAAGATGTAAAAGTTGGTTTAATCAAAAAAATCTCTGAAAAATTGCGAACCGATTACCCGCAGGCCGAAGTAATTGACGATGAGCGGGCGGGCGACGGCGTCAGGCTGGATATGAATGACTCTATGTTCGTTGTCCGCTATTCGCAAAACGGCCCATATCTAACCGTTAAATTTGAGGCTTTAACGCAAGATAAATATAACAAACTTAAAAATTATCTCAAAAATTTATTACATAGCTATAAGGAAGTTGATTGGAGTTTTGGCGTTAATGTGGAAAGCTTAAACTAAAATTCAGCATCAAAAAACTGCCGGCACCGAGCTGGCAGTTTTTTTATTTATATTCTATTTTTTAAACAACTCCAATATTTCTTTAATGTCTTTTAAATCTCCTTCGGTTAAATTAAGCTCAATTCTATGCTCAAAAAGATGATACATTTCCTGCCGCAGCACCAGGTCGGAAATGCCAGTGCCATTATGGATATTGGGTAAGCGCTTTTTAATAATATCTAAGACTACCTGGCGATTAGCTTCGTTCAAATTTTGAAAACTATAATGATGCCTAACAAAAGAATCCAATTTTTGCTCAAACTTATCAAAAGATTGCGTTTTGGCTGAAGTCAATAAGTCTTGCAGATCCATAAAATTTATCTGTCATTGCGGGCTTGACCCGCAATCCACCCCGCACTTTGCGGGGCGGCTCGCCTCCCGCCCTAGGCGGGCGGATCGGCTTAAAGGCCGGAATGACAATATTTTTAGATTCCCCGAATCCTTAACGCCTTGACCAATCTTTCCACCGCCACCATGTAAGCAGCATCGCGCATTTGGCAATTGCCGCGGGTTTCCATAGTCTGCCAAACGCTTTTAAAAGCGTCAATGACTTGGCTCTTGAGCCGGTTGTCAAACCGTTCTTTATTCCAATAATACTGCCTGAAATTCTGAACCCACTCAAAATAGGAACCGATAACTCCGCCGGCATTGGCTAAAACATCCGGCATGACCATAACGCCTTTTTTAATCAATTTTTCGTCCGCCGCCGGATTGACCGGGCCATTGGCCAGTTCTAAAATAATTTTGGCTTTAACGCGCCCGGCATTTTTTTCGGTAATGACATTTTCTAAGGCGGCCGGAACCATAATTTCCGCCGGCAATTCCAATAATTTTTCATTGCTGATATTCTCGGCCTTTTTATAGTTAACCACGCTGCCGGTCGCCTGCTTATATGATAAAAGCTCTACCAGATTCAACCCCTTGCTATTATAAACGCCGCCCCGAGAATCCGAAACCGCCACAATTTTATAACCCGCCCGGTAAGCGATCAAGGCGAAATTCATGCCCACATTGCCGAACCCCTGAACCGCGATGCCGGACTGGCTCTTAGTCTTCTTAAACTTCTCTAAAACCTGCTCTAAAATATAAAATCCGCCCAAGCTGGTGGCGGTCTCGCGCCCCGCGGAACCGCCGATCTCCACCGGCTTACCCGTCACTACGGCCGGCACATTCTCGCCTTTAATGTGGCTGTATTCATCCATCAGCCAAGCCATAGTCTGGGCATTGGTATAGACATCAGGCGCCGGAATGTCAATATTCGGCCCGATGAAATCCGCAAAACCCCTGGCGTAAGCGCGCGTTAAGCGCTCCAGCTCTCCCGGACTTAATAATTTAATGTCAACCGCCACCCCGCCCTTGCCGCCGCCGTAAGGAATGTCGGCTACCGCGCACTTTATAGTCATCCAAAAAGCCAGGGTCTTTACCTCGTCCAAATTCACTTGAGGATGAAAGCGGATGCCGCCCTTATACGGTCCGCGGATATTATTATATTGCACCCGGTAACCGGTGAAAACTTTAATCCGCCCATTATCCATCAGCACCGGCAAAGAAACCTGGATTATGCGGTCCGGCATTCTTAAAATTTCCAGCTCATCGTAATTTATATCCATTAAACCGGCGGTTTTATTCAATTGGTTGATCGCGCTTTTAAATTGATTCGCCATATAGACTTTAGCTGTTAATTAATAATTGTCGGATGCGGATGTTTGTTTTGAGCAGCGCCTCGGTGCTTTCCTCGGAGCCAAAACAACTGATCAGAGTGAAATTGTAGTAATTTTTTTTAAAATTATTCAATTTTTTCTGTTGGCTACTTCGGTCTTTACCTAATTGAATAATTTTAAAAAAAATACCCAAATTTCGTCTTAAGCGAAAAACAAACATCCGCATCCGGCAGACTTCGTCTCGCAATAATAAAAAAATTATATAATACCTAACTTGTCTTTTACTTTTCTCAATGTATCTTCGGCGATCGGCCGGACTTTAGCCGCGCCTGCTTTTAAAATTTGCCTGACTTCATCGTCTTTAAAACTATGATACTTTAGCTGAAATTCCATTAAAAACTTTTTTACCGCTTCGGCTAAATCGTCTTTAAACTCGCCGTAGCCCCGGCCTTGATAATTTTTTACCAATTCTTCAATTTTTATACCTGATAGGAATGAATAAATAGCCAATAGATTGGCGATGGCCGGCTTATTCTCTCGGTCAAACATGATTTCTTTTCCCGAATCCGTGACCGCGCGCTTGATTTTCTTCGCTGCTATCTCGGGTGAATCGACCAAGGCGATATAATTTGCCGGGGAACCGGCGCTCTTGCTCATTTTTTTAGTCGGATCATCCAGCCCCATAATGCGCGCGCCCTGCTTTCTTACCGCCACTGCCGGCACTTTAAAGATTTGGCCATAATCGCGGTTGAATCTTTCCGCCAGAGTGCGGGTTAATTCCACATGCTGAACCTGATCCTCGCCCACCGGCACTAAATCGGTATTATAGAGTAAAATGTCGGCCGCCATTAACACCGGGTAGTCGTACAAGCCGACGCTGACCGACGCTTTGTTAGCGCCCTGCCTACCGGACAGGCAGGCCTTTTCTTTAAACTGGGTCATCTTATTTAAATCAGCCATGCGGGCGGCGGCGCAATTTAAAATCCAGGCTAATTCAGTATGCGCGGTAATATCCGACTGCTGGAAAATTACTGACTTTTCCGGATTTATACCCGAAGCTAAATAAATTTTTACCACATCCAAAATACGCCTAGACAATTCTTTAGGCGCCTGCTTTACCGTAATGGCGTGATAATCAACCACGCAAAAAATGCAATTATATTGATTTTGCATTTCCACCCATTGGGAAATTGCGCCTAGATAATTGCCCAGATGTAAAACACCCGAGGGCTGAACCCCGGAAAAAACAGTTTTCCCTGCCTGCCGAAGCTTCAACGTAGGCAGGTTATTGTCTTTATTTTGCCTATTTAAATCCATGGTTTTATTCTATATTTTATTACCCGGCTTGTAAAGGGGTTATAATCGGCATGGCCGCCTTAATACTCCGGCTAAGAATCTAAGAGAAAGGCCTTGGGAAGCTAGATAAAAAACCAATCGTCGCTTTACATCTTGAGAGACAAATAAAAAAGCTACCGGAGGTGGCGCTTTTTTGTTTTAGCGGCACTGACGGTAGCTCGGAAATGTGGAGAGAGGGGGGAGATCTCCATCTGGGTTTTCGGCCGAACGAATTCGGCCAACCACTCTAACGATGGTGACACTCAAGGACCGGGTCCTTCGGGACCCCCTCTCTCTGGCGGGGAAAAATGGACAACCGATAAGCGGGTAACTCTATGAGCATGGCGGAGACTCACAAGCACGCTCCGATGTGGCGAGAAGCCGTCTCGGGACGCCGAGACGGAGTGTCGGCGGAGGAACCGAACCGCCACTATCGGCCACATAACGAAGTCGGCCTCAAACCAAAAAGAGGCTTGTTTTCGTGCTTCGTAACCCTACCGGTTGTCCAAAATTGCAAGGTGCGGTTAACTAATAAGTATAGACAGTATATTTTATTATAATCAACCTGTCAAGCCTCGGTTTGGCAAAATATTTTACATAAATTTAGTGCAAATCTGACATATAATGAAAAATTAAAAATCAAAAAAACAGTAAAAAAAGAGCCGTTTTCTTAACGGCTCATGAGATTAGCGGGTTAACGACCGCCTTGTTGGCATTGCGTCAAGCGGGCAAAGTAATTGAGGTTGCGGCGGATGTCGGGAAACGGGACAGAATGCTCCGCCTTTATTCTCGCCTTGGAGTCCAGCCGATCACCTCGGCGAATGTTGCGCACGGCGGCGAGCACCTCACGCTTACTGCCTTGGCCTCCTTGCTGGATAAATTGTTTAACAATTTTATTGTCTTTTTGCCGGCCTTTGCCGTTTCGCGACATAAAATGTCGCACCTGGCGCTCCAGGTGCGCCTGCAACTTCAGCCTATCGCCCTCTGTCTCTTGAACGGTCATAAACATACTTCCTCTGGGTAATAATTTTGCCATTGTTAGTTTTTTGTTGATTTTTTGCCCCGCCTTTTGCGCGGGATTTGTTTTCAGACAATCCTTACGACCCCCTCTTATTTTAATTTCAAAAGAGCCATAAGAACATAGACATTAGAATAAATAATTTTCTAATTTTTGTCAATATTTTATACATATTTAATTTGCTATTTTCCTTTGAATTTAGTAAGATTAGATTACATCTAAATCTAGTTTTGAGCCGCTTTATTATGCCTGAAAATAAAATAAAAACTCTACTAGCAACCCTAAGGGCGGATCTCTTATCCGCCAAAGCTACGGCGGATACGGAAAAAATCTGGCGCCGGTATTTGGGCGATTCCGGTTCAATTAAACTGGCGCTAAAAGAAATAAAAAACCTGCCCGCGTCCGAAAAGAAAACCAAGGCACCGCTAATGCAAAAACTGTATCTTGAAGCCATGGATATATTTAAGGCGCGAGAAAGCGCCTTGGCTAGCCATAAACTGGCCGATAAATTAAAATCCGAAGCTGAAGAGTTAAATTACAATATTCCGAAAATCGGCCACCTTCACCCCATCACCAAGACGATCAGGGAAATAAACCGGCTATTTTTAGGCCTGGGCTTTAGTATTATGGACGGCCCGGAAATAGAAGAAGACGAATACTGCTTTCAAAGATTAAATGTGCCCAAAGACCACCCGGCCAGGGACATGCAGGACTCTATCTATATTAAAGAACCGAATTTTCTCTTAAGAACGCAGACTTCTTCAATTGAAGCTAGGGCGCTAAAAAATTATAAGCCGCCTTTTAAAATCGTCTCTCCCGGCCGAGTCTACCGCAATGAAAATGTAAATAAGAGCAATCATTTTATCTTCCACCAATATCAAGCCGTGGCTGTGCTAAAACAAACCAGCTTAAAGGATTTATTCGGCATACTGAATATTTTATTAAAAAAACTATACGGATCTGATGTGATCATCCGCTACCGCAATAAATATTATCCTGAAGTGGAGCCGGGCTTGGGCGTTGATTTGCGATGCTTTAACTGCCGGGGGGCGGGCTGCGCGGTTTGTAAAAGCGTGGGCTGGCTGGAGATCGCCGGCGCCGGCATGATTCATCCCAAGGTTATGAAAATGGCCGGGATTGACTCTAAAAAATGGCTGGGTTTTGCTTTCGGTTTGGGGCTGGACCGCCTGGTCATGGCCAAATACAAAATTACCGATATCAGGACTTTACTGGGAGGAAACCTGGGATATAAATATTACGAAAATGAAAATACTATACAGTCAAATTAAAGAATTAGCGCCCGGCCTTAAAGCCGGGGCTAGAGAAGTCGGCCAGGCTCTGACCTTGACCGGTTTTATGATGGACGGTTTTACCGAAGTTAAATATAAAAACCGTTCGGATTATCTTTTGAGTTTTGAGGTTAGGCAAAACCGCGCCGACTGCCTGTCGGTTTTCGGACTGGCCGGAGAAGCAGCCGCCTATTATGGCTTAAAAGTAAGACTGCCGTTAATAAAAAAAATTACTCCGGGTCAGGAAAAGCTGGAAATTAAAGTTGAGGCTGGTAAATTCGTTAAAAGAATAACCGCCGTTAAATTGACCGGCCTCAAAAATCAAGAATCGCCGGCCTGGCTTAAGGAATATATCGGACTGCAGGGGCTGAATAGCGTTAACCTGCTGGTAGATTTATCAAATTATGTGATGTTCCTAACCGGCTATCCGTCGCATTTGATTGATTTTAACAAAATTCAGGGAAATCTCGCCTGGTCGCTCAATAATGATTTTAACGAGGTTACCACTTTGTTCGGCACCGCGGTCGCGCTCAAAAAAGATAATGAAATTATCATCAGAGACGACAAAAATATTATCGCCCTGGCCGGCATCGTGGGCGGCAAAGCGGCTGAAATTGACAATAAAACCACCGACCTTATCGCCGAGGTAGCGATCTACGACCGCGCGGTGATTAGAAAAAATTCGCGCCAGTTGAATATCGTAACCGAAGCCAGCCATCGGCTGGAAAAAGAATTGGATCCGAACGGCGCCCGGGCCGCTTTGGAAATGCTTGTTGCTTTAATTGAAGAATACGCCGGCGGCCGAGTCGCCAGCCGGCTGTTTGATTATTATCCTAAAAAGTATATTTCTCCGACCATAGAATTTGAAGCCGAATCGCCGAGTAAATTAGCCGGCATAGACATTCCACAAGTCAAGACGCTCAAAATATTCAATGATCTAAATTTTATTGTTAAAAAATCGGGTAAAAAATTCTTGATCACGCCCCCGACCTACCGGCAGGATTTGGAATTGCCGGAAGACTTGGTTGAGGAGGTTATCAGAATTTATGGCTATGATAAAATACCTGCTGACGCCGCTCCCAGTCTTGAGGTCGTGCCGGATATCACGCCGAAAAATATTGTTCTGGCGGAAATTATCAGGGATATATTGACCGCCCGAGGCTTTGACGAAGTTTTGTCTTGGCCTCTGACTAAACCGGAAGGCAAAGACTCGGTTAATTATCTTGACTGGAAGGCGATCACCACTCAAAACTCAATCAACGACCTATTCCCTGATTTAAGGCAGTCAATGGCGGCCGGCCTAAAAATTCAGTTAAATGAATACTTCAAAAAAAATCTGGAATTTATTCAAATTTTTGAAATCGGAAAAATTTTCGGGGAGCAGGGAGGAAAATATCTTGAACACGAATCTTTAGGCATCTTGTCGGCCGAAAAAAATAAGTCGCTCGGCCAATTTAAAAATAATCTGGAAACCTTACTGCGTTCAATCGGCTTTTCCGATATTAAATATTTTAGCTCTAAAGTAAAACCGAAGATCGCCAACCCCGACTCCTGCTGGGACATTTTTGTTAACGAAAAATCTACCGGCATAATCTATAAGCTGGCGCCGGACGATAATAAATTAAATGTTTATTTTGCCGAAATTAATTTAACCCTGATTACCTCCCTGCTCAAAGAGGCAATAAATAATCCGGTGGTTGAGATAACGCAAAAATTAATTTCTTTGGACGCCAATATTGAATTGCCTAAAAACCAATCTATCTATAAGCGCCTGGGCGAACTGGAAAAAAAACTGGATAAAAACCATCTTTGGAGCTTAACTGTCGCCGATGTTTATCCTCTGGCCGATAAAATAAGATACACGGTCAGGGTGGTATATAAAGAATTATCCGACCAAGAAGCTAAAAAGATACACTTAGAGCTTTTTAACCTATAATATATCCGAATACTACAAATTGTACGCAAATACTACAAATATTGCTGATTGAGTATTCGTAGTATTCGTATTATATTATTAAAAAAAGAGCCCTTCCAGAATTATCTGGAGGGGCTTTATGTTTACTAAAGAGCGGGTGCGCCCGCTCATGATTTAATCGCAGGCGCGGCCTGGATATTCTGCTTCGTTAGTCGCAACCGCAGACGAGGGCGGTTCAGCCGCCGCCTCAGCTTTGGGCCCGAACGGTTCCGCTTCTGAGGCTCGGCGCTTTGACTCGTTCACATCGGTTGCGGCCGGTCCGGGCGGCGCTATCCCCTTATCTAGCTGATCGCGGGGCGGAGCAAGAGGCGTCTCAACGATTTCCGGCGGTTCGGACTTAAGGCCCGGGACTTCGGCCGGCGGCACGGCAGCGAACGGAGGCAATGGAACGGCCGGCTCTACGGCCTCGGGCTGTTCGGCAGTTTGAAGCGCCGACGAGGGGTCCAGGGCCGTGGCCTCCGCCAGCCCCAGAATATCATACATGGTATTGTCCAGGTCGCTTGGCAGATCTAAACTAAATTGCGGGCAGATTTCGGTTTCGGCCTGATACATAGCTGCCGCGGCTCGATCGATGCCTTTGATGAACTCGACCGAGGCGGAGAGGATGGCAGTTACCATTTCCAGATTCTGTTTCCTGGCCGAACCCCATTCGTGCTCGATGATGAACACGGTTTCTTCCGGGTCCAAACCCAGTACGCGCCTAGCCGCCAGCTGATGGTCTAGCCAATCCACTTGGCGCCGGGCGGCCATATTGGCCGGATTATAAAAGACCAAACCCGGAAGCCCATGGCTGGCTGTCATGACCCCCCAGGCGTTGCACTGTTTCCTCGGGTCCGGGTCCGGTTTGCCGTCGTGCCGATCGCCTCGAAGCACGGTTTGGCCGCGATAACCCCAAACAGCCAGTTTTGCCTGATCGGCCACCTGGTCCTTGCCGTGAAAACGGCTGACAACGAATGGCAAGCCAGCAGCTGTCATGGCGGAGAACGAACCATGATGCGAGGTGCCCATGAGAATGTCATGGGATTCGTCGTAGGTGATGCGGAAAACATCTTCCACATTGTGCTTTTCGCAAATCTTGTACAGTGCGATCCACATGCCCGGGCAGTAGGCGACATTATTAATATAAGTGTCGGTGGTGTTCCAGCCGGGCATGGGGCAGGGTTCAACCCAATAAGTAAGCCCCAGCTTCTTGAACTCCCTGAACAGTGGAATCACCCGCTCCTCGAACAGGGCCAGTTGCTGGTCCATGTCCTCGGTGATGTCGCGGCCGATGAAGCCGGCCACGCCCCGGCAGCCGGCCGAGCGCAATTTATCAGCCGCCCTGGCCGCCTTGAGCACATGAGCGTGGATCTTGGCGCGGATGGCCGGATCATGATGAAGCAGGTTCTCGAAAACGCCCAGGTCGTAGATCTTCACCCCGGTTACTCTCGACCAGTCGATAATAAATCCGGCATCCCTATCCGAGAGTTCTTGCCTTAAGGGCAGATGATCCGCCACCGGGTCGAGCATGGCTTCAGCCGGCACGTAGGAGTCGAGCGGATGCAGGGCGGCCGCGAGTTCAATGCCGTCGCAACCGATTTTTTTGGCAAGCTCCAGCCATTGTAGAACTGGCAAAAGTGGATATTTGTCCTGTTTTTCTCGAGATACGATCTGTTGCAGAGCGGCGGTTAACACCGCCACTTTCATTAATTTCGGTTTCATTTACTTTTTGTATTTCTTTGTTTTGTTTTGGGCATTTTGTTTTTTGCAACGAACTTACGGAAAACCATGCCCGTTTGGTTTTCCATATCGTTATACCCTACTACGAATCTTTCGTTTTTGTCAAGAATTACGGCTAATCATAGCTTTTTACTTCTAAAACAGCGAATAAAAAAAACCGGACGGCTTACTTCGCTGTCGCTTTAGCGAGGCGAGAAAACCGTACGGTTTGGTGTTTTAATTTGGTGATGGCTGCGCTATTTAGCGCGGACTACAGCCAAAACTGATTTGGCCACCCTGCGAAAATGGTGGCCGTAGATAGACAGGGTAACTGCCAGCGGAAAATGGAAAGGCCGGCGAAAAACCGTCAAGACCAATAAGCTCCAGTAATGAAACCGTTCGCGGCCGAAAATGCCCAGGCGGACATTGGCGTGGATAAACGCCCTGAAGTTATTCCAGCTAAGCGCGCGCGTGACTTTCGGCCGATGGTATTCACGCAGGAATCTGCGAATTCTCGCGTAATACGGACCGGGTGAATAGATGTATTTAATCAAGTCCCGGTATCCCTGTCGCAATGTCTCCGGATTCATCTTCGTGAGGAAGTTGGTAGTCGCATCCGTGTTATTGCCGGAGGTGTCTCCGGTCAGACGATGCTCTTTTTTCAGCCGCTCATAAAGCGGCGTACCCGGAATGGCCTGTAGCAGACCAACCATAGCCGTAACAATACCGCTTCGTTGGATGAAATCAATCATACGTTGAAAGATTGTCTCGTCGTCATGATCAAATCCAATGATGAACCCAGCCTGCACCTCCAGCCCCATGCTTTGAATGTGCTTTACAGCCTCGACCAAATTGCGTTTTAGGTTTTGGCGTTTATTGCACTCTTTTAAACTCGCCTCGTTAGGCGTCTCGATGCCGATGAATACCTGATTGAATCCGGCCTCTACCATTAACCGCATTAATTCATCGTCATCAGCCAGGTCGATGGATGCTTCGGTGAAGAAGGGCGTACTGTAGCCGTTTTTCTTTTGCCAGGCTATTAGCGCTGGCAAGAGCTCGGTTTTGAGGAATTGTTTTTTGCCAATGAAGTTGTCGTCCACGAAGAAAACTGCTTTGCGCCAACCTAGCCGATGCAGGATATCCAACTCGGCGATAACCTGGGCGGTGGTCTTAGTGCGGGGACGATGTCCTAACATTGCGGTAACACTGCAGAAGTCGCAGCCATGCGGACAGCCACGCGAGAATTGCAGGCTCATTGATGCATACTGTTTAAAGTTCACCAACTCCCAGAGCGGCGGTGGCGTCTGATGAATATCGGCAAATTCGCTTGAAGTATACAAACGTTTCGCATTACCACTGGCGAAATCCCGTAAAAACTTCGGCAAAGTCACTTCCGCCTCATTAAGGATGAAGTGATTCACTTCGGGAAACTGCTCATGCTCAAGCGTGAAAAGCGGCCCGCCGGCTACGATGATTTTACCTACCGCGCGGCATCGCGCGATCAGCTTGCGCACCGAATCTAACTGGGCATTCATGGCACTGATGAAAACGCAGTCAGCCCAAGCCAGATCATCATCGCGCAGTTCCCGCACATTTACATCCACCAGCCGTTTCCCCCACTCCCGGGGCAGCATTGCTGCCACGGTGGCGAGACCCATAGGCGGCAACGATGCTTTCTTGCTAACGAATTTCAACGCATGTATAAAGCTCCAGAAAGTATCCGGAAACTTGGCGTAAAGTAATAGTACATTCATATTCGATTCTTTCTCTTACTAAATTAAAACATTTTGAAAGAACTCCCCTTTGTTTTAAGCGAGCCGGAGACGCCGGGTTTAATTAAAACCGGCGCGGTTCGAGCGAATTTAAAACATCAGGGTCAATTTTCCTCCATTTACTATTATTTATATCACTCTTCCGGGGAAGATGGTAGAGGGTTGATATAAATTCATTATAAACCCGAGCATTTATAATCCTTGACTATTGTATGCACTGGATTTCTTCCCGATAAAATGTTAAACTCTTAATAGGTACTCCCTAGAAGAGCCATTTTTAAATGTATTCTTTACAATCCTATTTGCTTTAATTTTAGAAAAATATAATCTAATAAATATGGATAAAAAATCAAAAATATTTTTTTCAGTCCTTTTTTCTATTATTTTTATCGTAGCCGTCTTCTCTTTTTATAAATTTTACATACTGAAAGATTATTATATTATGTCAGAGGCAGACTGCGACCCGGCAACGGAAAAATGTTTTATCTATGAGTGCGACCCGGTTGACGATAGCGAATGTCCGGAAAATCCGGATGAACGGATCAGTTATTATAAATTTATAGAAAAAAAGGCTAGCGCTATTCCCGTATGTGACCCTAACGGATCAGACTGCCCGCCGCTTATTTGCCAAGCAGGAGAAGATTGCACGGAAACGCTATGTGATGAAGCAACTAAAACTGAAGACGAACAGTGCAGCGACCCGTCAGAATATTTAAAAAATCAAAAAGAATCTGGAAAAAGCAGCGAATGCATAACGGGAGATGAAAATTGCCCTGGCGAAGTAAGCGACCAAGAAAATATTGATAGCGAAAGCCTGGCGCCAGACAATTTTGAAGTTATTAATTAGTCTATTTAATTAATATTTATTATGCGAGTATTATTTGTTTCCGGAGAATTGATCGCGGGAGACTTAGCCTATCGGCTAAAACAGGAGGGTTGCGAAGTTAAGCTATTTATTAAAGATGAGAGCAGAAAAGATAGTTTTGAGAATATGGTAGAAAAAACCGACGACTGGCGCCAGGAACTCGACTGGGTCGGCAAAGACGGCCTGATTGTCTTCGATGATGTGGGTTACGGAAAAGAGCAAGATGATTTAAGAAAACAAGGCTATCTGGTTTTTGGCGGGAGCGAAATCGGAGATAAGCTGGAAAAAGACAGGGAGTTTGGGCAGAAAATATTAGCTGAATACGGCATCGAGACATTATTTTCCAAAAATTTTAATTCATTAGACGAAGCGATCAACTTTGTGAAAAAAAATCCAAAAAAATGGGTTTTAAAGCAAAACGACCATATTAATATAATAAATTATGTCGGCGAGCTGGATAACGGAGAAGATGTGATCAGCTTGCTGAAAAGTTACAAAAACATCAAAGAATTACATTCCATCAATCTGCAAGAAAGAGTGGATGGGATAGAAATAGGCACGGCTCGATATTTTAACGGTAGCGACTGGGTCGGCCCAGTAGAAATTAATATAGAGCACAAAAGTCTGTTTAATGATGATATCGGGCCGAAAACAGGAGAAATGGGCACGATAATTTGGTATGAAGCTGATGATAGTTTTCGCTTATTTAAAGAAAACTTGGAAAAACTTAAGCCATTATTAAAAAAAATTGGTTTCAAGGGGGATGTTGATATAAATTTTATTGTTAACGAAAATAAGGCCAACCCGCTTGAGCTAACTATGCGCCTAGGTTCGCCTGCCTTTCACCTTCAAGACGAATTGCATATTTCAAAATGGAAAGATTTTCTTCTCTCAATAGCTAGGGGAGAAAAATTTGATTTAAAATACAAAAAGGGAATGGGAATTGTAGTCTGTCTAGTTACGCCACCATTTCCCTATAAGGTAGATGATTATAATGGCTACCTCAAAGGAGTGGAGATATCCTTTAAAAACAACTTAACCAAAGATGAACTAAGCAGAGTACACTTTGAAGAAGCTTCTTTTAATAAAGAATCTGGTAAATATTTTATTAGCGGTCATAATGGATCTATTTTATTTATAACTGGTATTGGCAAAAATATTGAAAAGGCTAGAAAAAATGTCTACGGCTTAATCAACAAAGTAGTTATTCCTAAAATGTTTTATCGGACGGATATCGGGGTAAAATTTATGAACAGCGATTTCGAGTCATTGAAAAAATGGGGGTGGATTTAATTGCTCATCTTTCCCATTAATAAAATTAATCTTTTATGAATTGGTTTTTTATAGCGCTGGTGGGACCGATCCTCTATGCCTGTTCCAATCACCTGGACAAATATCTTATTTCAAGATATTTAAAAAATGGCGCGGTTGGCGCATTGATTATTTTCTCTTCAATTTTTAGCATTATCGCTTTACCGATAGTACTGTTCGTGCACCCTTCAGTCTTTGGCGTCAGTCTATGGCAAGGCGTAGCACTGGCAATTAATAGCATGCTGGTTGTCATATCTATTTTGCTATATTTGTATGCGCTGCAGAAAGATGAAGCCTCGTATGTTGTGCCATTTTATCAAACCATACCTATCTTTGCTTTTATTCTTGGATATTTTATACTCGGTGAAAAGATATCTGTTTTCCAAGGACTAGCATCGATTATCATCATTATCGGGGCTTTAATACTTTCTTTTGAGTTTGGTCTAGGAAAAATTAGATTTAAAAAGAATGTCGTATTGCTTATGCTGGGAGCTTCGTTGTTATATGCGATAAATGGAGTTGTTTTTAAATTAATCGCGGTAAATCAAGGATTTTGGCCATCAATTTTCTGGGGTTTAATCGGAAAAATCATTCTTGGTTTAATTTTTTTAGTCTTTATTGCAAAATATCGAAAGCAATTTTTAGGAATGTTGAAAGAAAACAAAGTTGCTGTACTTAGTTTAAATTCATTGAGCGAATCGCTTTATATTGTTGCCGAAGCCGTCATGCAGTATGCCACGCTCTTAGCGCCGGTAGCTCTGGTACTCTTAGTAAACTCTTTTCAACCATTATTTGTCTTTATTGTTGGAATTGCCCTGGCCTTATTATTCCCAAGAATTGGTCAAGAATCTCTTATGAAGCGACCTTTAATTCAAAAAGTGATCGGTATAAGTTTAATAGTAGCTGGGGCCTATCTTCTGGAAAGGTGATATAGAAAAGTTAATATGCTATTATATAGTAGGGCGTGATATATTTATGAAACCAAAATTTTATTGGCTAAATCCAAAATTAATAGTTAAAAAAATTAATAACCGCGGTAAAGGAACTTTTGCAAAAAAGAATATTTCTAAAGGTGAGAGGCTATTAGCCTTCGGCGGTTATGTAATGAGTCTTAGGGATGAAGCTAAACTTCCAAAAAGTTTTAATGATAACGGCGCTCAAATAACAGAAGATCATTCTCTCTGCGTGATGCAACGGAAGGATTTAGGCGGAATCAATTTTTTTAATCATAGCTGTAATCCTAACGCTGGCTTTAAGGGCCAAATATTTCTTGTTGCAATGAGAAAAATTAATAAAGGAGAGGAGATAGTCTTTGATTATGCCATGACCCTGTATCATTCTAAAAAATCCAAGCCATATAGTATGAAGTGTTGGTGTGGATCAAAAGAATGCCGAGGTATAATAACTGATAACGATTGGAAAATAAAAAAATTACAAAAAAAATATAAGGATTATTTCCAGTATTACTTACTGGAAAAAATAAAAAATTAATTTTCTTATTTCTATGTTTAATCTAGGTCTAATTTGTCCTGATTCAACCCCTAAATTCCTGGGGCTTTTTGATTTATCTGTCGCCCCATCATTATTATTTTATTCCTATATACCAATTATCATTTTATCGCTTTTTTTTGGTTTTTATGTATTCTTGAAAGACAGTAAATCGCTAAGATCTAAATTATTGCTTTATCTATCCTTAATATTCGCTTTACTGCTTTTAAATGAAATTATCCAATGGGTAGGTTCTCCTGTATCCGTGGTCTTATTCGGATGGCTGCTAGTTCCCCTTTTTAGAGTATTAGTTCCAATATTTACTGTTTTATTTGTATATGAATTTATCGGAAAAGATAAAACATTGAGTCTGGTAAAATATATCACCGGCATATTTATTTTAACTGTGATTATTTTAATACCAACAAGTTTAAATATTGAATATTTTGATTTATCAAACTGCGAAGGCGTGCCGGGCCAATTATGGAATATAGTTCATTTCTTTGAAATATTGTCTATTTTTTGGCTTTTATTTTTTGGCATTAAAAGCTTCATTAAAAACAGAAAAGATCCTAAAGAAAGACGCATAATTATTTATCTTATTACGGGAGCAATTTTATTTTTATTAATATTTTTTGCTGCCAGTATTTGGGGAGATATCACCACGGTTTATGAAGTAGCCTTGGCTGGACCAATCGGTATGCTCGCTTTTATTGCCTTCTTAACTATTATGATCGTCCGTTTTAAAGCCTTTAATATTAAGCTGATTGCCACCCAAGCCTTAATAGTTTCAATGGTCGTTCTAATCGGTTCCCAATTCTTTTTTATCCGTACCTTTACCAATCAAGTTCTTACCGGTATAACCTTGTTTTTGTCCTGTATCGGCGGGTACATGCTGGTCCGCTCGGTTAAAAAAGAAGTCCGGCAAAGAGAAGAGCTGGCCAAACTTAACATTGACCTGGAAAACCTTTTAAAGCAGAGGCAAAGCCTGGTACATCTAGTCACCCATAAGGTCAAAGGCTCGTTCACCCGCTCCAAATACATTTTCGCCGAGCTTCTAGAAGGCACTTTCGGCCCGATCTCTAAAAAAGTTAAAGATATAGTCCAGAAAGGCTTGGACTCTGATAACGAAGGCATTAATACGGTTGACTTGGTTTTAAATGTGGACAATCTGCAGTCCGGCCTGATTAAATACGATATGAAACCTCTGGATTTTAAAAAAATGGCTGAAGAAATTATTGAAGCTAAAAAGGAGCAGGCCAATCAGAAAAATTTGGAACTTAAATCCAATATTAAAGACGGCGGCTATCTGGTCTCGGGCGATGCTCTCTGGCTAAGAGAAGCGACCCAGAGCCTAGTGGATAACGCTTTAAAATACACTTTGCAGGGCAACGTCACCGTGGGGTTGGAAAAAAAGAATGGCAAAATCCTCTTCTCGGTTAAAGACACGGGCGTAGGCTTAACCGATGAAGACAAAAAACATCTTTTTACCGAAGGCGGCCGAGGCAAGGACTCGTTAAGGATTAATGTAGACTCTACCGGCTACGGCCTGTACTCAACCAAGATGGTGGTGGAAGCGCACAAAGGCCGGGTCTGGGCCGAGTCGGCGGGCAAGGATAAAGGTTCTACTTTCTATATAGAGTTGCCGGGACAAAGTTAAATTAAATACAATCCATAGCAATAAATTAAAACCACCGGCTTCAGGCTCGGCGGTTTTTTATTATATATTTTTTATATAAAATTCTTATATCTTCAACTGAATTTATTTCTATTTTTTCTTTTGTGTGAGTAATAATTGACATCGCATCTTTAGTTCTTTATAAATTCGAATTTTTTTCAATTTCGGTTCAGCAATTTTCATAAAATATAATAATTTATCTACGAGCAAGCATTCTACTTTTTTTTTATTGTTATAATTGTAATAGGTGCTGTTATCTAGTATATCAGCACATTTAATCATTAAAGCTTCAAAACCGGCTATTCTAGTTCTTTCAAACATTTCCTGGTACTGTTTAACTTTGTCATTAACTTCCGGCTTAAATGAAACTGCTGTTACTAAATCTGCTATCTTGCTACCAAATTTTTTTTGTATTTGTTTAACAGTCACTTTCGAGTCTTCCAATAAGTCGTGTAAAACCGCCGCCGCGACCGTGGTAGCTGGTAATCCGCTTTCGGCAAGCAGACAGGCGACTCTTAAGCTATGGAAAATAACCGGCTTTTTATTAAAACCGCTTCTGGAATACTCAGTTACAAGAAATATAATCGCTTTCTCTATAAGCCGGCTATCTTTTTTTGAATAGAAATTTACCATACTTTTTCTCTTAATATAATTTATTATACATTTTTTAGGTAATATATCAATATCTCTTAATTTATTAAGTAAAATTATCATAATTTCACGGTTGACTAATAGACTTTTTTATGGTTATATTCACTAGATATGTCTAAACATATCAAAATACAAGTCCTTTAAAAACAAGCGTTGTCACAAGCAGAAGAAAGGAATGCACTTATGCGAAATATTGAATTGATTGGTCTGGGCGGTTTGCCGCTTATCAGCAGGGGAGATGATCTGGGGAAATTAATTGTCGAAACTACGGCGAAACAGGGAATTGAATTGCGTTTAAACGACGTTATTGTCGTTGCACAAAAAATCGTGTCAAAAGCTGAAGGTCGAACTGTCGATCTGGCGACGATTGAGCCGTCAGGCAGGGCAAAAAGTATCGCCCAACAAACAGGTCGCGATCCTCGGCTTTGCCAGGTTTACCTTAATGAGTCTAAGGCGGTACTGCGCATCAAGGGGCGGATGGTTATAGTCCGTCATAAGCTGGGCTTCGAGTGTTCCAGCGCTGGTGTTGATCGTTCAAATGTCGCCCCCCACTCAAACGGTATAGTCGTTCTCTTACCTGAAAACCCAGATCAGAGCGCTCGCGGTATCCGCCAAGTGGTCCGTGACCGACTCGGCATTACTGTCGCTGTCGTTATTAATGATTCGCTCGGTCGACATGACAGGGAAGGATCCATCGGTCTGGCTATCGGTGTCGCCGGCATTAATCCAATTGAGGTCAGACACCAGCAGGACCTGTTCGGCAATCAGGCTAACACGGCCATTGCCATAGTTGATGAGGCGTCGGCTGCCGCCTCTCTTGTCATGGGCCAAGCGGACGAAAAACTTCCGGTCGTGCTAGTCAGAGGAGTACAGTATACCATAGATGAGCAAGCTTCAATCCAGCAGCTCCTGATTACGGAGGAATTGTCATGAACTTCTTGGTCTTAAACCATAACTGGCTGGATATAAATCTTCAGCCGATTGAAATCGTTGAAAGAAAAGGCTTAGGCCATCCCGACTCTTTGGCGGATGGATTGGCCGACGTCATTTCGATTGCCTACTCCAAACACTGCCTTAACAAGTTTGGGATTGTTCCTCACCACAACCTGGATAAGGTGTATATCGGCGGCGGACATTTTACCTGTAGTTTCGGATCGCGGATGATGTTTGCGCCGGTCAAAGTCGTAGTAAACGGCAGAATTAGCAATACCATGGACGGATCGACGATAGATGTCCAAACTATCCAGAGAGAAGCCGTGTCTACCTATCTCAAACCGCTAATGCCACACTTTGATGTCAGTGAGCATCTTGAGATACACCCCAATGCGACTCAGTATACCCAGCGGGATCATTGGTTCTCTCCTCGTTCGGTCAAAGATTTACCCGAGCAGGCGAAATTAACCGCTAATGATACATCGTTGTGCGTTGCATATGCGCCGCTATCAGTATGTGAATTACTGAGTGTCGCTTTAGAACAGGCTCTATGGGTTGCTCAGGCGGACGGCAGCCGGGTTCCGCGTTGGTCCGATATCGGCCAGGACATTAAAGTGATGGTTCTGCGACATGAAAAGCGGATCTACATCACGCTGTGCGTGCCGTTTATTAGCAACCTGATGAGTTCCTATGATTACTACCTTGAACGGGTGCATGAAATCGAAGTTTTACTTCAAGATCGCGCCGAAAAAATTGCCGGCGAAGATTATCAGGTTACTGTTCAGGTCAACACTGGCGGGCGTTTGTATATGCTAGGTATTGGTAGCTGCATTGAGTGCGGAGAAGAAGGAGTCGTCGGGCGTGGCAATTCATCCGGCGGGTTTATCGCCGCCGGTCGACCTCATTCCATGGAGGCTGCCTACGGCAAGAATCCTGTCTATCACGTCGGACGTGTTTTAGGCTACTTGACCCAAAAATTAGCTTGGGCCATCTACCGAAAAACCGGCTCGCCTAATATTATTCATTCCCTGACGATAAATGGTGGGACGTTGATTCCTCCTGATCAACTGATTATAAGTACGGCTCTGGATGTCTCTCGTTCGATGATTACCGAAATCGTCGAACAGGAGCTATTGTCCACTGATTATCTGTCAGAAATCCTATTACTTCCAACGGTATTCAGGGCGTTGGATTTTGTTGATCGGCATATGGCAAAGGAGGTGGTTTAAATGACTCCGTGTCCTTGTGCAATTACTTCGGCAGGAGCTGCAGTTAACTTCTCTAGCGACATGCCCCTCTTCGATCTCTTCATGAATTCCGGTTATACTCGGCATTTTCCGGAGTTTCGTTGCTTTGATCGTCATCTTGATACAGCCTACCTGGTCCGCTATCAGCGCAGTGATCGTATGGCCGTTGACTATAATGGTAAAACCGCGACGCTTGATTTTCCCTGGGAACTGATGCGTTCGGGGGAGACGATTTTGTACGCGGCTTATCCGTTTGTCGAGTGTCAACACCAGGCAGTCGGGGTGGTTACTGCGCATGCCGCCGCCGTTTCTCTCAATGAGGCCGGTATAATGGTAATCGGTAAAATCGGCGCCGGAAAAACATCAACGGCGCTTGAACTGTGCCGGAAATTCGGCGCCAAGCTGATTGCCAATGACTTGTGCCTTGTCGGCGGGGAAAAAGGTTGTGGTCTTCTTGGTGGAACCAAGGATTTCCATATACGATTAGAGTCCGCATACCGCAACCTACCCGACCTGGTGCCGTTTTTTCCTGAACGACATGACATTGACACTTGGTCGAACAAGGCTATCTTCGATCCGTCCGAGCTCGGTGTCGCCACACAGGTCGATCCTGTTGAACTAAAGCGGGTGGTTCTTGTTCATATCGATCAAACCCAACAGCTTAATGTGCAGACGAAAAATGATCTTGTGCTGCGCTTGCTATTAAACGAAAACTTCTCGCGTTATATCAGAAGCACAACCACAACTCTGCTCGGTGGAGAGCATTACGAATTCTTGGGTTATATCCCGTCAATGGATACGCCCGAATTCTACGCAAAACGTCGTCGACTAATCACATATTTGCTTGATACGGCGGGAGTAACCTATGTGTCTGGCAGAATTGATGAGGTGGTTCATGCTATCGCTGAGTTGTAGCGTAGCAAGTTTGTTCGTTTTTCATCCCTTAAAGGGGATTACAGCCGTAGTTGACAAAACTGCGGCTTTTTTTTATAATAAAATATTAAGTAATAACATACATTAATCAGCATAAAGTCACGAAAAATTACAGTAGTGAGCCATGATAATATCATAAAAAATGTATGAAAATATGCGTTGGTATACCATCATATAATGAAGTTGATAGAATCTCTTTTGTCATTTCTCAAATTGATAAGGGGCTATCACTACTTCAAAGAAAGTACTCTCAAATAGAGGGCGTAATTGTAAATGCTGATAACTGCAGTAGCGATAATACCGCCGACAGATTTATAAATACTTATACTTCTTTTAGAAAAGAATCAATTTTTACCAGCGGCCATCCAGGCAAGGGTAAAAATGTGCAGGCAATATTACAATACGCAGTAGATAAAAATTTTGATGTTATACTCACAATTGATGCTGATTTGGAAAGTATTACCCCCGAGTGGGTAGTGAAATTTTCCGAACCCATCATCAAGGAGGAGGCTGATTTTGTTTATCCTGAATATAAACGCGATCGATTTGAGGGAAGCACTACCAATCATTTTGCTTATCCATTGCTTTTTGCCTATTTCGGTCGAAACATGCGCCAACCGATCGGGGGAGATTTTGCCATGAGTCTTCGTTACGCTCGTCATATATTGATGCAGAAAATATCCGGCTGGACGCTTAAATATGGAATTGATATATTTATGTCAATGAACGCCGCTGGCGGCGGTTTTATGATTGACTCGGCGAAACTTGGTCAAAAAATTCACAAACCAAGTTTTCCAAGAATGAGAGAAATGTTTCCGCAGATAGCGTCGTCGGCGATTAAAACCATGCGCTTATATCCCCGGTCATCTGCTTTTGAGCTGGAGAATAATACTAACATTAATATTATTAATAAAACTAAATTTACTCATAATGAAGAAGCGGATAACATCTGCCACGAAGAAATTCATAATTTAGTCTTGATGTTAAATAGAAAGCCTGCCTGGCTTGAAAAGAAAAAAAACAATGAATTAAAATATTTGTTTCCGAGTGGTTATCAAAAATTTGATGCCAATAAATGGATTTCTATACTAGGCGATTGGGCTTGGTTCGCTATAAAGAACCCGAATATTGACTGTGATCAGTACGCTGCTGAACTGTTGCCATTTTTTGTGATCAGGGCAGTGAATTTCTGGCATGATAGTGAGAAAAAAAGCGCCAGGTGGGTTGAGATGGAGGTTAGGCGGCAAGCACGTGCCTTAAAAAAATATTTAGATAAACAATAACCTTATGTATTTTTCCGTATTATTGGGGAAGCCAGTTGACCATAGCATTTCGCCCAAGCTTTTTTCGTTGCTGGCGGAAGGTCTAGGCATTGAATATGCTCATATTAAAGTCAATGTCCCGACAAAAAAACAATTGCCGGTATTTATTGAATATTTACGACAGCTCGGCTGCACCGGCATTAATATTACCTTGCCATACAAAATAGCAGTTATGGGTTACCTCGATATTATTGAATCTGATGCTAAAAAAATTGGAGCAGTTAACGCCATTTACTTTAAAAACAGCAAGTCTATTGGATTTAATTCTGACCACCTGCCGCCTTAATGGCCATAGAAAGAAAATTAAAACCGATTCAAGCAAAAGACACGGTAGTTATTCTAGGCTCCGGTGGTGCAGCTCGGGCCATTGCTTCGGAAATTAGAAAGCGAACGCCACGCATTACTATTGCTAACAAAACCGTAAAAGAGGCTAAAGAGTTGGCTAACCGTTTATCGCCGTCAAAACATATTAGGTTTATGAGGCTACGTGATAAAGATATAATAAAAGAAATAATGGATAGCCGGTATATTATTAATGCGACATCTGTTGGTATGTCGCCTAATACAGCTGAAAGTCCAATAGATTTAAGCGGCTTCGAAGGACTCAACTCTCTAAAAGGCAAATATTTTTTTGATGCGATATTTAATCCATACGAAACCGAAATGTTGCTTGCGGCTAAAAAGCGTGGAGCAAAAACATGTTCAGGTATGTACATGATGATTTTTCAAGCGGTATGCGCCCTAGAAAAATGGATCGGCAAAAAAGTCGAGCTTTCTGATTTGGAAAAAATCAATTCAACTCTTTCTGATTATTTAAAAGGATAAGCAAAATTTAAATATTAAAACTTAAAAATGAAAAAACCGATCGTTAAAATTTTGATACCTGGAATTCCTCTTAAAACGCACTTTGGTGGAATAGGATATTGTAGCATAACCCTGATTATTGATGGTAGCCGTCGCATACTATTTGATACTGGCCACTACAGTGTCCGTGGATCAATAGCAGAATATATTCGACGATATCGAATTAACACATTATTTTTATCCCACCTACATTTTGATCACTGTCTTAATGCTGATCTGTTTGCTAAGAATGGAATTAAAATATATGTGCACGAAAAGGAAATTAAACGCTTGAAACATCGAAAGAGTGAAGATTTTTATACTTTCTATTATTTTAACAATATTCTTGATAGTAAATATTTAACTTTTTTTAGAAAAGGATTTTTATTATCGCCTCATGTATCCGTCATCGAGACTCCGGGGCATACTTCCGGTCATTCTTCTTTGGTCGTAAAAGGTTTAGGCCAGCCATTAATAGTCGCTGGCGATGCCTTAAAAACTTACATCGACTTTATTTCCGTGATAAAAAAAATCGATGCTTCGGCAGAAAATCAAAAACAGATGAGAAAAACAAGGCAGTATATTAAAAAACATTTTTCGATAATAATTCCTGGTCACGATTCTATAATAATTAACGGTAAAAAAGATTGCTTTAAAGAAGTTAATTTAAACATTTTTTAATTTGATTTTAGTATAATTGATATGAACAAACTTAATAATATTGACGCAATATTATTTAAAGGCAAAGATAAAGGTTCTACTTTCTTTTTGGAATTGCCGGGACAAAGTTAAGTTAAATATAATTTATAGCTATAAATAAAAAAACCACCGGCTTGAGGCTCGGCGGTTTTTTTATTAAAGCCATTGATTCAAAGCCGCCGGCCTTGCTTTGAAAAGAAATGGATGCTAAAATATAACATTCCGAGATTAAAATTAACCTTATTCGTTCTTTGTAAACCAAATAAAACCATCAATCAAGAAAGAAATAGTTCATATGCCCAAAATGCTCCAAGATAATTGCGGCGTCGCCGCCTTTTGCCTGAATTGCAATGCTATGCCCAAGCTCTGCGATAGCTTATCCTGTCTCCAGCACCGAGGTCAGGATTCAGTCGGTTTTGCCGTCAAGCAAAAAGATGGTGGAATCAGCCATGATCTAGCCCTGGGATTGGTTAAGCAAAACCGAGAGCTCTTTCAGAAAGCGAAAGGCAGCTCGGCCATCGGCCATGTCAGCCTAAATGAACCCCAGCCATATTTCGCTCACACCCAAATTGGCCCGATCTGCCTGGCTTTTAGCGGCAATATTTTTAACGCCGAAGCCATTAAGCAGCGATTTAAGCAGAGGGGTCAGCCGTTTACTTCCAAAAACCAAGCGGAGGTGTTGGCCAGGTTAATCTGCCAATCCAGCGACCCGATTGAAGGGCTTAAGATCATGGCCGAACAAGCTAAAGGCTCGTATGCTTTAGCTCTCTTAACCGAAGCCGGCATTTACATTATGCGCGATCCCTTCGGCTTTAAGCCTTTAATTATCGGCCAGACAACGGATGGGATAGCCGTGGTCTCTGAATCTCCGGCTATAACGGAAATAGGCGGGAATATAGTCAGGAATGTAAGTCCGGGAGAAATAATCTTCCTGGAAAAACAGAACGCGTATTCGGTCGGTCAAGTCCACGGCCAGCGGAAGGCTCATTGCGCCATTGAATTGACTTATTTCGCTCGCCGTGATTCGGTAATTGATGGCATTGCGGTAGATCAGGTTCGCTTTGCCCTGGGAGAAAAATTGGCCGAAGGCGATAGCGTAGAAGCTGATTTAGTAGCGCCCATACCAATGTCGGGCATCGGCTATGCCGAGGGTTTCCACGCAATCTCGGGTATTACCTACCGGAGTGCGATTATTTATAATCAATTCGCCGGCAGAAGCAATCTTCGTTTGCTGCGAGCAGACCGCGATAATACTGCGACGGAAAAACACTCTCCGATTCCAGGAGCGATCCGAGGTAAGAGAATTGTCCTGGTTGAAGATTGTATCGTCCAAGGGCTCCAAATAAGCCGCTTGATCAAGCGCTTGCGCGCCGCCGGCGCCAAGGAAATCCACATTCGCGTGGGCGTGCCGCGGCTCATAGCGCCCTGCCGTTATGGCACTTCCACTCGTACCGGTGAAGAACTGATCGGCAGCCGGCATTCGGAAGAAGAAATTCGCAGAATTATCGGAGCCGATACTCTTAAGTTCAACTGTTTAGACAATCTAGTGGCCGCCATCGGGCTGCCCGAGGAACAGCTTTGTCTAGGTTGTTTCACTGGAAAATTCCCCCAATAAAACTCAAAGGCTGCGTCTTATAACCTAAGACCCAGCCTTCTTTTTTTTTAACTCATTCTTCTTACTGTCATTCCCGCGACCTGTCCCGAGCTTGCCGAGGGAAGGCGGCTTGGACGGGGAATCTAAATTAGCAAATATAAAAATTAATTTTCGCAGTAATTAAATTACATTTATTCGTTATTTGTGGTTGATTTGTAGATTTGTGGGTTATTTCAATTCCAAATTGGCATCGGTTTTCAGCTTCTGCCAGGCCATAAAATCTTTTTTCTTGGCGCGAAAATAGCCGGCGGCCGCGATCATGGCCGCGTTATCGGTACAGTATTTTAAATCCGGAATAATCGGTTTAGCGCCGTTCAGCTTGGTTTCAACCGCGGCCTTTAGCTGGCGCCTTAATTCTATGTTCGCGGCCACGCCGCCGGAGAGCATGATGTTTTTACAATTTTCCGTCTCGGCCGCTCTGATGGTTTTTTTCACCAGCACATCTATCACGGCTTGTTGAAACTCGGCCGCGTATTCGGGAATCCTCTTTTTCCAGCTCTGGTCTTTTTGCAAAGCGTATAATAGCGAGGTTTTCAGCCCGGAGAAAGAAAAATCAAAATTTTTATCTCTTATCATGGGACGAGGTAATGAAATTTTAAATTTTGAATTTTGAATTTTTGATTTATTTGAAAATTGCTTGTCCCCGGATGGGGGAAAATTGCTTGTCCTCCGAAGGTTTGCCGAAGGGGGGAAAATTGAAAATTTTGCGGCCTCTGCCGCAATCGCCGGTCCGCCCGGATAGCCGATTTCCAAGAGCTGCGCCGCTTTATCAAAAGCTTCACCGGCCGCGTCGTCGCGCGTTTCCCCGAGTATTTTATATTTGCCATGGCCTTTCATCAACACTAACATCGTATGCCCGCCCGAAACAGTCAAAACCACGGCCGGAAATTTTATTTTATTTTTGACATTTGACATTTGACATTTGTCATTGCGAATTGGCGGTAGCCAATTCGCGTATATATGTCCTTCAATATGATTAACCGCCGCCACCGGTAATTTCCAAGCGTAAGCTAAGGTCTTAGCGGTTTCCACTCCCACGAGTAGTGAAGTAACCAGCCCTGGTCCGGTCGTCACCGCGATTGCGTCAATTTTCTTGACGCCTTCGAGCGCTTCATTAATCACCGGCAGAATATTTAAAACATGCTCGCGCGCCGCCACTTCCGGCACCACGCCGCCGTATTTTTTGTGAATCTCTATTTGCGACGACACTACATTAGATAACACTTCAATTTTTTCGCCGCTGCCGCGTACCACTGCAACCGCGGTTTCATCGCAAGAAGTTTCAATGCCTAAAATAATCATAATCATTATTCTACCCTAAAATTACCAAAAAAACAAGTCTAGTGACAAAAATATAGAAAATGATATTATCTAATTATACCCCCACCCTAGGTATAGGTATATCAGATCCCCGCTCATTAATCTAAGGCTTAAAATAAATTCAACCAAAACTATAACGCAACTAATTGACACAATCAATAACTATAATTATTTTTAATTAAAACTATGACTCCATAAAAAACCGCAGCCTTGATCAGTTTTAAAAAAACCAAGGGCTTAATGGAAAAAATCATCGCCATGCTGGAAGCTGATGTTTATTGCATTATGATCTGGTTTTCGCCGAAGTCTTGCCGCAGGAAAAAACCGAGCTTATCAGAAAAATCCAGTCAGGAGAAAAAATCGAAAATCGCTTGTCCCCCGAAGCGCCAGCGAAGGGGGGAAAATCGTCAATCGAAAATCCCGTGGTCGCCATGATCGGCGACGGCATCAACGACGCGCCAGCTCTGGCCCAAGCCGACTTAGGCATCGCCCTGGGCTCGGGCACGGATGTGGCCATGGAAACCGGCGAGATAGTTTTAATTAAAGATGATCTGCGTGATGTTGTCTCGGCTATAAATTTAAGCGCCTATACCCTAAAAAAAATCAAGCAGAATTTATTCTGGGCCTTTTTCTATAATCTAATCGGCATTCCCGTGGCCGCCGGGGTTTTATACCCGCTAACCGGCTGGCTGTTAAACCCGGCCGTAGCCGCTGCCGCCATGGCCTTCTCCTCGGTCAGCGTAGTCCTGAATTCACTGTCAATGAAGAGGTATAAGGCATAATATTTTTTAAATAGGCACCCGGGTTTAATTTTTCCCGGGTGTTTTTTATTAAATGAATTAATAAAATATAAAAAAAGCGGCTGAAGTGAGTCTTCAACCGCTGGAATTGCCGGCCTTGCTCGCCGACAACTTATATTAAGGAACATTGTTTAGAATGTGAATTTCACAGACTGGAGGCGCCGTACCACCTCGTTAATAATTGACTCTCCGGTCGGTAGTCCGCATTCGGGTACTGGCTGAAGCGTGACGGCCCAGCGAAGCCATTGACCGCCCGCGGCTTCTGCGTGCATCACCGAGATACGCAATGTCTCGCGAAACCATTTGGCGCAATCGGCCGCATCTTTAAAAGGTTTGAGAACATCGTCAAAGCCTAGATGACCTATCTTCACCGCTTTCGGCGCCGGCGTGAACTGGCAGAGTCCGGCGTCAGGCATGCCGCCTTTAAATCCCGCGGCCTTTAAACCATCGGCCAGTTTCTGATGAAGCATCCGGTACTTCTTAACCGTTTCCTGGGCCACTTCCGGATGAAGCAAGCAGTAGAGTCCGGCCACGATGCTCAGGCCGAACATGCCCGAATCTTTCACATCCATAACCTTGCGTAGCGCTTGGATGACCGTAGGGTGCGCCACGACCCAGCCGAACCTTAAACCCGTGGCGTTCCAGCCCTTGCTCACGCTCTGGAGCACGATGCAGCACTTTTCCCAGCCCGGTACCTGGAGAACCGAGACCACCCCGTCGCGGTAGCAGAGGTCAATGTAGGCCTCGTCAACCACCAGGGTAACCTTGTTAGAGTTAGCCCAAGCGATGATCATCCGCCAGTCTATCAGAGTGAACCCCATGCCCGTAGGGTTGTGAGGCACATTAAGGTACATCACGATCTTCTTGGACCGGTTATGGGCTGCGGTCACCCAATCGGTTAACTCCAACACTTTGAACGCCCACTTTCCTCCCCAATAAACCAGCGGGAAGTAAACAATCGGCACCCCGCGGCTATTCATCGGGCTGGTGATCACCTGGTAGCTCGGGGTCGGAAAGATGAGCTCTGTATTTTGGTCAAACAGTAATGTCGGTATAGACTCGGCCAGTGCCCGCTTAATCGCGCCCGGCGAGTATTGCACCCAATCGGCCGTCAGTCCTTTCCCGTTCTGGGTTGCCGCGCCGCGCAGACGCTGAACCAGTTCGGCCAGCATCTCGTTGGTATCACGAGTCATTATCGTGCACGCCGTCCGGCGAGCGCCAGTGGTGTCCGTATACCGGCTGGCGTCCCAGGCCAGATTGAAGTAATCGCGCGCGGCATCCATTGCTCCCTCTGGCATCTTCCAGGTCGGGTCAGCCACCGAGAGCTTAAGCAGAGCCGATGCTGGATCGCCAGTGCGATTTGCCTTTTCCTTCTCACGCTCATCGTCAACAGTCATTTGAAAAGAGTAGCCTCCGCCCGGAGCGTCAAACTTGACTCCGCCGACTTGCGGGCTAAACATACTTCGCCAGTACCGTTCCGGCTCAACGTAACTATCTATCAAACGCTGTTCCGCTGAATCAACTGTTATATTTTCTTTATTCATTGTTTTTGTCTTTCTTTTTTTATCCGCCCAAGCTTAAAGCGTAGGCGGATGGTTTTGTTAATACGCCTGTGCTGTTTTGGGCTTGAACTCGAGTGTGGCATTCAAGTCGTGGTGCGTCTCGGCCCGGCGAATCAATTCCGCCTGGCCATCTTTACGCAACATGACTTCCTGAACGCGCGTGGTGCCGTTATAGTTGAAGCACATAACCCAGCCATGAGCCCCCGCGTCCTGAACCAGGAGAATGTCGCCTTCTTCGGTCTTGGGCAGTAAGCGTTGGGTTGCCAAGCGATCGCGGTTTTCGCAAATCTGACCGACCACATTGACCCGTTCTTTCCTGCGCCGCGCGCTTACACCAGGTACGGTGATATGATGATAAGCACCGTAGATAGCATGACGCATCAGTCCGTTCATACCCACATCCACGCCCACATGAGTCTGATAAATCTCCTTGCGGTTGATCACCTTAGTCACCAGAACCCCATAGGGACCGGTCATCCAGCGCCCCATCTCGGTGTAGAGCTTGGGGGCGTAGCCATGACTTCTTTCGAAATCATGGATCAATTCGGCGATTCGTTCACCGATACGGTTGATGTTTAATACCTTATCGATCAGCTTGTAAGGAATGCCAAATCCGCCGCCCATATTGATAAACTCAAAGGTAACCCCGGTCGCCCGCGTAACTTTTTCAATAGCCTTAAGTAGCATCGCGACCGTTGCGACCAGATATTCCTCGTCGCGACAGTTTGAGCAGATCATGGTGTGCATGCCGAAACGTCTGGCTCCGCGGTACCAGGCTTGCTGGTAAGCGCTCACCATCTCCTCCCACATGATGCCATATTTGGCTTCCGTGGGTGTGCCGATGATACTTGAACCGGTCCGTCGCTTGCCCGGATTTAGCCGGAAACAAATCAATTCGGGAAAATCCCGAACCTTCTTAATTAGGCTAACATCATCCAGGTTAATGATGCCGCCCAGGCGATTGGCTTGTTCAAACCATTCCGGCCGGCTGTTGTTGGAAGTTAGAATAAACCGACCTTGAGCGCCGATCCACTCCATTAAATCCATCTCGTAAGGAGACGAGCAATCAAACCCGAAGCCCATCTGCTTTTGGAGCCTCAAGTTCTCCGGATTGTTCCAGGCCTTAACGGCGTAGAATTGCTGAAAGCCCGGAACATCGCGCATGGCGCGCTTAAGTTCCAAGCCTCTCTCCAGGATTCCCTGCTCGTCATAAAGGTAGCAAGGCGTCCCATAGGTGTTCAGAATTACCGGCAATGCCCGTTCAATACGAGCCAGTGATGCTTTAGGTGTTGGCATAAGTTATAATCTTTCTTTTTGTTTTCTGCAGCTCTGTTGTTGGCCGCATCTTTTAAAGCGCAAAACGCCCTAAAAGACGCAGCCAACCCATAAGTTTTAAATGAACAACAATCATAATATCCTAATATATTACATCTAAGCCGTCAACTAAGGTGATTTAGAGGTGTTACCTATGTATCTCATCTTCTCCGCTAAGACACGCTCCACGATTTTGTTTGAGTTTAATGTATATTAAACGGCCTTCAAAATAAAAAAACAGGCCTTTCAGCCTGTCTCAAAATTGGTACCGCTAAGGGGAATCGGACCCCTGTTACCAGGATGAAAACCTGGTGTCCTAACCACTAGACGATAGCGGCAAAAGATATAATAAAAGGCATGATCACAATGATATAATGCCCACAAAACCAGGATAACAGCTTTTTTAATTGTTATCAAGGGCTGGTACTAGCTAAACAAATATCCATTACTTTATAGGCGCCGGACGGCCTGAAAGCTGGAGTATGGCGTCAAAATTATCATCCGCCGATGCCTTATTCTTTTTTTTAAAGCCGCAGGAGAGGCAACGATGCGATATGATATATTCACTGCCTTTAAGCTCCACGCCGACTGGCTCCATTAGCCCGCGGCAAACTTCCCGGCGGTCGCCGGGATTAATGTCAACATGCTTGCTGTAAAGGCATTGCGGACAGTGATTGGTGTAGCCGCTCCCGCGCACAAAAAAACCGCATCTTTCGCAAACGAAATCTTCCTTTGTGCGTTGAAATTTTTTTTGCATCATAGCTTTACCTATTTTCATTTATGACCAAGTTTTAATCCTTAAATTATATATTTTTTAAAATAAATAAACAAGCCATTGAAATTACCGGCTGAATAGTATAATATAAAAACAGCATAAACGGGCTAATCTAACTTAAAAATGACACTTAATCATCGACCACAACAATTGAACCCTTTGGCTACAGAATTAAACGCCATCATTGGCCAAAATAACTCGGTTATTCTTCGCCTCTTATCCGAGAGCGGACTGGCTTTTTATTTTCCTAAAACCGGCATTTTAGGACAATCGGCCGAAGCCAAGGGCAAAACCATAAACGCCACCATTGGCATAGCCACCGAAGACAATGGTTCGCCAGTCAGGCTTGCTGGCTTGGCTGATTTAATTAAATTAGAACCCAAGGAAATTTTTCCTTACGCGCCCAGCTACGGTAAACCCGAACTGCGTAAAAAATGGCAAGAACTAATTAAGCTAAAAAACCCTTCACTCAATTCGCCGTTGAGCCTGCCGGTCGTTACCAATGCCCTAACCCATGGCTTGACCGTGTGCGCAACCCTATTCGTTAACCCTGGCGACAAAATAATTATTGCCGATAAACTCTGGGGTAATTATCGCCTTATTTTTGAACTCGGCTCCGGCGGGATACTGGACCCGTTTAATACTTTTAATAATCAAAGGTTTGATATAGAGAGCTTTAAAGCCAAGCTGGCCGAAAAGGCAAACCACCGCGATAACGGGGCGAATAAAAAAATAATTTTACTGAATTTTCCCAATAATCCATCCGGTTATACTCCGACAACTACGGAGGTAGAGCAAATCGTCGCGGTTATCGGCGAACGCGCCAAAGCCGGAGATGAATTAGTAGTTTTGTTGGATGACGCCTATTTCGGCTTGGTTTATGAAGAGGGTATTATTAGAGAATCACTCTTCAGTAAACTGGCGAATTTAGATGAACGCGTCTTAGCCGTTAAAATTGATGGTGTCAGCAAGGAAGAATATGCCTGGGGATTAAGGGTTGGCTTTTTGACTTATGGCGTGAGAGGCGGAAACAATGAACTATATCAGGCCCTGGAAGCAAAAACCGCCGGCATTATCCGCGGCCAAATCTCCAACGTGTCGCATTTATCACAGTCCTTAATCTTAGCCTGCCTGAATTCGCCCGGCTACGCGGAAGAAAAACAAAAAAAATTTGATTTACTTAAATCCCGCTATTTAGCCGTTAAAAAAGCCTTAACCGATCCAAAATACACCCCGGCCTTCACCGCCTTGCCGTTTAACTCCGGCTATTTTATGTGTTTACAGTTGGCTCACGGTTTAGACGCGGAAAAAGTACGGCGAAAACTTTTAGAAAAATACGATACCGGCGTTATCGCCCTGCCCGGTAACCTATTGCGCCTGGCTTTTTCTTCCGTGGCCGTAAAAAACATCCCTAAATTAATAGAAAATATCTATTCCGCTTGTCTGGAAATCAATAAATTGCAACCATTAAAAAATATCCGCGCGCTTGATTAGCAATTAGCAAAAATTAGTAATTTTTGAAGTGAGGACTGTCTGAGCCACCGCCAGCTCATGGTATTCACATCAAAACAAAGCGTAAGAAGGGATAAATAGTTCTATAATAGCTTACCAAAAGCGAGTTCCGCAACGAAAAAATTACTAATTTTTGCTAATTGCTTTATCAAATATTACTAAGCACGTAAATCTGATGAAAAACAACATCCCCAGCAATTTAATTGACGAAACCAACCTGGCCAAATTAACCGCTCTTAATAACCAGGCTGTCTTAGATATTGTGGCCGAGTATAGCGTACTCTGTCGGCCGGCGAAAATTACTGTCATAGACGGTTCGGCTGATGACCTAGCCTATGTTAAAAAGCAGTCTTTATTAAACGGCGAAGAAACGCCGCTGGCCACACCGGGTCACACTTATCATTTTGACGGTCCAGCCGACCAGGGACGCGACAAAGCGGTAACCAAAGTCTTACTGCCCAAAGGTCAGCGCCTGGGTCAGCATATTAATACCGGCGAGCGAGAAGAATGCTTATTAGAAATCAGGGAAAAACTTAAAAATATTATGGCGGGCAAGGAAATGTTCGTGGCTTTTTTTACGCTTGGTCCGGTTAATTCCCGTTTCGCCATCGGCGCCATGCAGCTCTCCGATTCAGCCTATGTTATTCACTCTGAAACTATTCTTTATCGCAATGGTTATCAACAATTTAAGTCAGCCAAACTGGCAAATAATTTTTTCCACTTTATCCATTCGGCCGGAGAGCTAAGCGAAAACAAAACCTCAATTAATACCGCGGCCAAACGAATCTATATAGATCTGGAAGCTAATCGCGTTTTTTCCGTTAATACCCAATACGCCGGCAACTCGCTAGGTTTAAAAAAATTGGCTCTGCGGCTGGCTATAAAAAAATCACACGCCGAAGACTGGCTGTGCGAACATATGTTCGTTATGGGCGTTAAAACTGAAGGTAAAAATCGCACCACTTATTTTACCGGCGCTTTCCCCTCGGCCTGCGGAAAAACTTCAACCGCCATGATCCCGGGGCAAACCATTATCGGCGACGATATCGCTTATTTGAAAATCGGCGCTGATGGGCTGGCCTACGCGGCTAATGTGGAGCAGGGCATCTTCGGCATTATTGAGGATGTGAATCCAATCGATGACCCGCTCATATACCAGACCCTGACTACGCCGAGAGAAGTGATCTTTTCCAATATTTTGGTCAACCATGACGCGCCTTTCTGGCTGGGTATGGGGCGAAATTTACCCGAGTCCGGGGTTAATTACACCGGCGAATGGCGGCTAGGCCAAACCGATGCTAACGGGGTAGAAATAAAACCGGCGCATGTTAATGCCCGCTATACTATTCGGATTAAGGATTTAGCCAATGTTGATCCTAATTTAGATAACCCCGAAGGCGTGCCATTGTCCGGCATAATTTACGGCGGCCGGGATTATGATGTTTCTCCACCGGTAGTTGAAGCGCTCTCTTGGGCGCACGGAGTTTTTATCGGAGCGATTTTAGAATCAGTCACGACCGGCGCGGTAGTCGGATCGGTGGGAGAGATGGCTCATAATCCCATGGCTAATATTGATTTTATGGTTGTGCCGCTGGGAACTTATTTGGAAAACCATTTAAAATTCGGCGACAAACTGGCTAAACAGCCGAAAATTTTCGCCACTAACTACTTTTTAAAAGACAACGGCCGATTTTTAAATCAAAAAGTAGATAAAAAGGTCTGGCTCTTATGGATGGAAGGAAGAATTCACGGCGATTATACCGCCTTAGAAACGCCGATCGGCTTTATTCCGAAATATAATGATTTGCGTGACCTGTTTTGGCAAATATTTTCCCGCGATTACTCAAGAGATGAATATATTAAAGGCTTTTCTCTGCGCACGGCCGCCCTGCTAGATCGGTTAAAGCGCGTGGAAGCGGTTTATAATAAGGAAACCGGCGTGCCGCGCAATTTGTTTGACCATTTACATGAACAGCGCCGCCGTTTGCTGGATGCCCAAGAAGCCAAGGGCCAACTGATTTCCCCGTTTGATTTCGCGGAATAACACCAGGTTAAACGAAATGTTGCTGACCGAATTTAAAATTTTTTTTATTTAAAAACTTGGATTATAGTAATATGTTAAATGTAAAAATAGATTTCAAAATCATCATCGCTCTGACCCTCTATCTAGTTTCCTTGTTCGCCTCCAATACACTGGGCTTGAAACTCATGCCATTTCTCTTCGGCACCCATTTATCAGTGGCGGTCTTTTTCTTTCCCTTTGTTTTTCTAACCACCGATGTGATCGGGCAGGTCTACGGCAGGCCAATGGCTAAGAATTTCGTTTGGGCCGGCTTTATAGCCATCTTGCTATTTATAATTTATTCAATAATTGCCATAGCCCTGCCTTGGTCTAAGGACGGACTCTGGGCTAAAGAACCGTTCAACACCATCTTTGGCGTTTCTTTCCGCATGTCAATCGCTTCACTCTTAGCCTATATTATCGCCGAATACCAAGATGTTATTTCTTTTTTCTTTTTCAGAAACAGATTGAAGATTAAAGCCTTCTGGCTAAGGTCAAATCTGTCCAATTTATGGTCGCAGTTGTTTGATTCCTTAATCTTTATGTTTGTCGCCTTTCTCGGCATTTATCCGGTCAAAACCATACTTTTAATCAGCCTGCCCTGGTGGTTGTATAAAGTCGCCATGGGCTTAATCTATACTCCCCTGTCTTACATAGGAATATATTTACTTCAACATGAAAATCCAAGCCATAAAAACCAGGATCTTCCGTCCTAAAGAAAATCTATTGCGGTTCATTGCCGGCTATCTGCCAAGAATTAAAGAAAAAACCATTTTAGTTGTAACTTCAAAAATAGTGGCTTTAGCCGAAGGCCGCCTCAGAGCCAAAGTGAACGAAAAAAACAAATATAAAATTATCAAGCGGGAAAGTGATTTTGTCTTACCCTCTAAATTCGTTTACTTAACTATCAAAGACGGTCAGATCTTAGCTAACGCCGGAATTGACGAATCGAACGCCGACGGCAAGCTTATTTTACTGCCGAAAAACAGTTTTGAGGCGGCCGCAAAAATAAGAAACTACTTTAGGAAAAAACATAATCTAAAAAACTTTGGCGTCATCATCACCGATAGCCGCTGCCTGCCTTTGCGCGCCGGCATTACCGGCCTGGCCTTGGGTTACGCCGGCTTTAAGGGGTTAAAAGAATACCGGCGCCAACTGGACATTTTCGGACGGCCGTTTAAATATTCCCGGGTTGATGTGGCGGACAGTTTAGCCACGGCCGCGGTTCTTCTGATGGGAGAAGGCGATGAAAAACAACCCCTGGCCATAATTTCTGAAGCCCCGGTTGAGTATTGCCATAAAATATACAAAAACGAGCTCAAGATAAATATTAAAGAAGATATGTACGGCCCGATATTTAAAGCCTTTAAGTAAATAGCCTTTTATTTTAGAACAAAAAACTCGGCCAAGAGATGGCCGAGTTTTATAATATTAACGCTAATTATTTATTAGTACCTCTCTTTCTTTTCCCCTGAATCTCAGCTAGTAGCGAATTAACCCCCTAACTCCTTCTTAAACCACTCTACCCAGGGAATTTTAACCGGATTCACCCGGTTCAACATGGCCAGATAATATGTCACCCAGGAACCGAACTGAAGCATCTCAAAAGCTTGTTCAAACTTAGAACCGCCGATTAAGCTATACTCAACATAATTAATCTTATTTTTCTTGACAATTTGCTTGGTCAGGTCGGATCGTTTTTGAACCCGCGGATGATAAAACCCCGAATCAATAAAAAAGAAAATCAAATTAACCTTATTACTCTTTGGATTAGTTAAGCTTTCCAAAGCAAAGTGGTTCAAATCAGGTAATTCCAAAAAACAGGAGAAGTTCTTACTGGTTTCATTAAACTGATTTCTTAAAACTTTTATATTGCCGGCTAGAAATTCCGCGCCCACGATCACCGGTATCTTATTATATAGTTTTAGCGCTACTTGCTTGGCCTGGTTCGTCTTAGCTGATTTAACCGGTAACAGTTCTGCTCCCCAAGTCGCTAAATTAGTGATTATTTTTTCTATCTCTCCTGACTTAATTTCCACTAAGCCAGCCCGAGCCAGCAGCATGGCAACGCCTAAAACCGAATACCCGAGACCCAGTCTGGGCTGGCCGCTGGGATTATTATCCGGCTTAAAATTAAAGCCCGGGATATTCTCTCGCTTCATCAGCCGCGCCAGCTGATTATCCCCGGCCTCGCAGATCGCCATAATTTTAGCGCCGCGCTTTTTAATTTCCGCGTAGACGCTAAGAACTTCTTCGGTGCTGCCCGAATACGATGACAGCAAATATAAAGTATTTTTTTGAACCGAGGCCGGAACCTGATAGCCCGGAGTAATTGTGATCGGCACCTTAATCTGATCGCTTAAGGCCGCCTTAATTAAACCAATGCCGATATTTGAACCGCCCATGCCATTAACCACGACCTGAGTCGCCGAGCTGAATTCTTTGGGTAATTTTATTGAATTCGCTTGTTCTAAAACCTGCTCCATCTGCGAAGCCAAAGACTCTATCGACTCGGCAACCTTGTTCGTGTCAAACTTTTTATATACTTTTTGCTCATCTAAATTATTAATCATATTCACTGTTATTTTAAATTATACTTTAATTATAGCACATTTTTTCCGGTCTTATAAATAGACTGGCGCTGAATTATTTTAATAAAACAAAGGCTTGATTTTTAATAGCCTTTTATGCTATTCTAATCATATAATTAACTATAAAGTCAAAGCTCAAATCTCAATAATTTAGCTAAAAACTTAAGTTAAAAAATTATAAGTTTGACATTTGAGGTTTGAGATTTTTATTATGTCAGGACACTCCAAGTGGGCCACAACCAAGAGATCAAAAGCCATCGTTGACGCTAAGAAAGGAGCTATTTTTACCAAATACGGCAATTTGATTACTATTGCGGCTAAGAAAGGCGGCGATCCGACGACCAATTTTAGTCTGCGCATGGCTATGGAGAAGGCTAGAGAGGCCAACATGCCTAAAGAAAATATTGAACGAGCCATTAAGCGCGGCACCGGCGAACTGGCCGGGGCGCAAATCGAGGAATTAACTTATGAAGGCATCGGCCCGGCTAAATCGCAGTTTATTGTTAAGTGCTTAACCGATAATAAAAACCGGACGGCGGCGGAAATTAGGCATCTCTTCGCCGATGCCGGCGGCTCTCTGGGATCAGTTATGTGGAACTTCGAACTAAAGGGTGTGATTTTAATAACCGCCGAAGAACTTCAAAGCAAAGGCTTGATTAACAACGATGATTTTGAACTGGAATTAATTGATGCCGGCGCCCAAGATGTTAAAAAAGAAAGCGACGGCGCCACGATCTACACCAAGCCTGAAGACCTGCAAAAAGTTAAACAATTCATAGAGAGCAAGAGCCTAAAGACCGAATCAGCCGACATTGAACATGTCGCCAAAGAGCACAGCCAATTGAAAGATGAGGAAAAAGAAAAATTTCAAAAATTTATAGATACGCTGGATAGTAACGAAGATATCACGGATTATTATACTAATATAAGCCTATAAACACTTTAAACGCACTTTTTGGCTGAACAAGAATTTTAGTTTTGAGCACATGCGAAATTGTAGTAATTTTTTCTTAAATTATTCAATTTCACCATTAGCTATTTCGGTCTTTACCTAATTGAATAATTTTAAGAAAAAATACCCAAATTTCGTCGGCCTTTAGCACTCGCGAAAGCGGGTGGAAAAATTAAAATTCTTGTTCAGCCGAACTAGATGATCATAAATGACAAAAAAAACTTCCAACCTCATCCTCGGAATTGATCCGGGAATCGCCGATACCGGCTACGGTCTGATTAGAATTGAGAATAATAAATTAACCTGCCTAACTTACGGCTCAATAAAAACTTCGGCTAAAACCGAGCTGGGCGACCGCCTGGAAATTATCAATCTAAAACTTGCCGCGCTCATCAAAAAATACAAACCGGATCTGATTGCCATTGAAGAGTTGTTTTTCTGCAATAACGCTAAAACCGCGCTAATCGTCGGCCAAGCCAGAGGCGTGGTGGTGCTAACGGCTAAACTCAATAAAATTAACAGCGTAGAATTCACCCCCTATCAGGTTAAACAGGCGGTTTCGGCCTATGGCCACGCGGACAAGAACCAAGTACAAAAAATGGTTAAGCTGATTTTAAATCTAAAAGAGTTGCCGAAACCCGATGATGCGGCCGATGCCCTGGCTATCGCAATCTGTGCCGTCAACAGCCTGATAAATCCTAAATTCTAATATCTCTGCCGACCGGCAGGCAGGTAAATCCTAAACAAATCCAAATGATTAAAATTCTAAATTCAAAGCGAATGCCAACGCATCTTGTTTGGAATATTTAAATTTTGAATTTGTTTAGAATTTAGGATTTTGAATTTAGAGTTTATTAAATACTATGGCTAAAAAATTAAAAATTGTTTCCATCGCCGCCGAAGTGGCTCCGTTTTCTAAGACCGGCGGCTTGGCGGATGTGGCCAAAAGCCTGCCCAAAGCCTTAAAGAGGCTGGGGCATGAAGTCATTGTAATTACTCCGCTCTACGGGCAGACGATTGATACTAAAGAGCATAATTTGAAATTAATTTACGAAAATATTGAAGTAAGCTTAAATTCCGTTGATAAAGTGCTGATTAGTGTCTGGCAAGGTTATTTAATAAAAGATTTGCCGATTTATTTTATTGAAAATAAAAAATATTTTTCCGCCCATAAAAACCTCTACGGTTCAACCCAGGAAAATGTGCGTTTTCTGGTCTTTAATGTGGCGGCGCTAAAATTAATTTCGCTTTTAAAATATGAGGCTGACATCGTTCATTGCCACGACTGGCATACCGGCCTGATACCTTATTACCTAAAAACCGATTTTAAATATTCGGAAACCTTGCGCAAAGCCAAAACTATTTTCACTATTCATAATTTAGCCTTTCAACTGGGCCACGATTGGTGGGGCGTGCCTTTAGAAAAAAAGGATTATGGAAAAAACAGACTGCCGCATATTACCGATCCTGATATTGAATATGTAAATTTCGCTAAACGGGCGATTATGAACGCCGATATTATTAATACGGTCAGCGAACAATACCGCGAAGAAATAATGACCACAAAGTTCGGACAAGACTTGCACTTAATTCTTAGAAACCGGGAAAACAAACTATTCGGCATAATTAACGGCATTGATTACGCCACCTATAACCCGCAAAATGACCCGGGTTTATTCAAAAATTATGACTTCGGTAAAATCAGCAATAAAATATTAAACAAGGAACACCTGCAAAAATTACTGAAATTAAAAGTTGACCGCGATTTGCCGGTTATTGCCTTGACTTCCCGGGTAACTTTTCAGAAGGGATTTGAGTTGATTATAAAAATTCTTGAGCCTCTGCTGCATCTTGATTTAGAATTGATTCTTATGGGCGACGGCGATAAACAATATATCAATGAAATTAAAAAATTCGCCAAGCGTTATCCTAAAAAAATATCATGGCTGTCTTTTAATGAAAACCAGAAAATGGAAACCTTGCTTTATGCCGGCGCGGATATATTTCTGCTGCCATCATATCACGAGCCTTGCGGCATCAACCAGCTGATTGCCATGCGCTACGGTTGCATTCCGATTGTCCGGCGGGTCGGCGGGCTCCAGGACACGGTCACAAACTATAATCCCAAGACTGCCAGGGGCAATGGTTTTAGCTTCTCCGCTTTTAACCATTATTCATTATTTGCTACGATTGTTAGAGCCTTGGAAAACTACCGACATGAAATTTCTTGGAACCAGCTTATAGTTAAGGCGATGAAAGAATCAAACAACTGGGAGATACCGGCGAAGAAATATGTGGCGCTGTACCGAAAAGCCATAAAGGAAAATAAATAATTTTTATGAAACCAAACACCAAGCAAACACCAAGCAAAAATAACCGAATAACCTGGGTCAACCTGATGCATTTTTACCAACCGCCGACAGCCGATAAGGAAACGGTGATTGAGGCGGTGGAGATGAGCTACAAAAGAATTATCCGCGCTCTGAAAAAAAATCCTCATATTAAATTTACTTTTAACTTAGCCGGCTGCCTTCTGGAAAAACTAAACCAGTTTGGCTATCATAATTTAATAGCTGACATAAAATCGCTGGAGCGCAAGAAGCAAATTGAAATTACCGGCACTGCGGCTTTCCATCAAATTCTGCCTCTCATACCGAAAAAAGAAGTAATTAGAAATATAAAAATAAACCAGACAATATTGAAAAAATATTTTGGAAAAAATTTAAAAACTCAAGGATTCTTCATGCCGGAATTGGCCTATAACGCTCTGGCCGCTAAAATAATAGCCGATTTTGGCTATAAATGGATTGCTTTGGACGAAATTTCAGCCTATGGCAAGCTGAATAAATTAGATTTAAATAAATTATACTTGGACAAAAAATCCGGTCTTAAAATTTTCTTCCGCAAAAGATTATGGTCAAGAAGCTATGTGCCCAGGGCGATGGCGGATTTAATCGGCCGGAACTACCACGGCGTTGCCCCAACCATCACTGACGCCGAACTCTACGGCCTAAGGCATCATGATTTTGCCTCTGATTTCGAAAAATTGCTTAAGTCCCATCGCCTAGAAACCTTAACGGTAAGTGAATTTCTATCAGGCTTAAAAGAAAAAGTTGAATTAAAACCGCTCGCCTCTTCTTGGGAGTCCACGGCCAATGAATTAAAACGGGGCAAGCCTTTCATCCTTTGGCAGAATAACAAAAATAAAATTCAAAAAAAACTCTGGCAACTGGCCCATCTGGCCATAGCTACGGTTAACCGGCACCAAGACGACGCAAATTATTCCTGGGCCAGGCATCATCTGGACAGGGGCTTGGCCAGCTGTACTTTTTGGTGGGCTTCAGCGCGCGATTTTAAACTGTTCAGCTCCATTTCTTGGAATCCTGATGAAATTGAGCGGGGTACTAACGAATTAATCAAAAGTATCCGCTCTTTAGCCGGACTAGACACTAAACAGGCTAAAATGGCGGCTGAAAAACTTTACCTAAAAATTAAACAGTTAATTTGGCATGAGCATTGGAATCACTACTGGAAAAAATAAAACCGTATGAATAAAATACTAAATCTGTTTGATCAAGCTTATGTAATGAATCTGTTTAACCGGGAAATTTTGCCGCTCTACCCCGGCTTTAAGAAGATAAAAAAAATAAAAATTATTCCGATGAAAAAACAGGTCTGGTCGCCCAGACCCGATGAAACCTGGGCGCCGACCTACCATGTAGTTATAAGGTTCGCGACTACTTTTTCGGCTGGTGACGGGCAAACGGTTGAACTGCCGATCTACTGCACGGCTCATTCCAGCGAACCCAGAGAAGATTCTTTCGCCGCTTTGTCGTTTTTATGGCGGCTGGGATTCGGCCAAAGCGATTTGACCGTTCCCCGCCCGCTGATTTTTTCCGATTATTTTAACGGCTATTTTTACCGCGGCGTCCAAGGCCAAACCCTCTATTACTACCTGTGCAAAAAGAATTACGAAGTTATTGAAAAAGTGGTGGCCAAAACCGCGGCCTGGTTCGCCAAACTTCATGGTTTGCCGACGGGCGGATTTAAAAATTTCAACCCGGCCAACAGCCGAATTAGAACCACCATTCCGGGTTTAAAAAAAATTCTGAAAAAAATCGAACGCGCCTATCCGACTTACTATCAATCGTACAAAAAAATTTATGAAATAATCAATAAAAAAGAGTCGGAATATTATAGCCGACAAAAAAAATTATTTTTAATCCATGGCGACGCCCACGCGAAAAATGTCATAAAAATAAACGAAAACAAAATTGCCATCATTGACTACACCGATATGTGCTTAGCCGATTTTACCCGAGACCTGGGCTCGTTTTTACAGCAGCTTGATTTTATGGGTTCGGAAAAAATCAAAGATCAGGCTTACATTGAAAAAATCAAAAAAATATTCATAAAAAACTACCAACTTCACTCTAAAATTAAAATTGATGGCTCTACGAAAAAAAGGATTAATAACTATTATAATTGGACAGCCCTGCGCACAGCCACTTTCTTTCTGCTTAAAGTCAGACCCGAACCGGCCAGGGCCCGTAAATTGCTCATAAAAATCTGTAGAAACCTTAAAATAAAAGCCGAGTTCTAATTTTATTTAATAACCCTATGCTAATTGACCTACAACTGCATTCTACCTACTCTGACGGTTATCTAACGCCAACCGCCCTAGCCGACTTTTTGTTGACCAATAAAGTTAAAGTGGCAGCCTTGACCGATCATAACACCGTAGGAGGTTTAGATGAATTTATGCTGGCCTGCAAAAAAAATCATATTAAAGCCGTCCCCGGTATTGAGATTTATGCGAAATTAAATCGTAAAAAATTCAATCTACTCTGGTATAATTTCAACTACCAAGATTCCGACCTCCATAAATTTTTACGATTAAGCCAGGGCAGAAGACGCCATCAAATGAGACGAGCCTTGCAAAAATTAAAAAAAATAGGTTTGCTTATTGACGAAAATAAAATTTTAGATAAATACGGCCATTATATTCCCTTAAACCATATCATAGAAGATATCCGCGGAATCTCCCACAATAGAAGCAAAATCGCCGAAAGGCTCGGCGCCGATAGTCCGCGTCTGGACGAAATCATAAAACATTTCTTTAAAAACAGGGAGATTAATAAACTTGAAGAATGTTATATCAATCTTGACCATATTTTTAAACTCAGAAAAAAGATCGGCGGACAAATCATTTTAAACCATCCGGGCAAATTCGGGCGCATTGATAATGGTTTTATCGCTAAAATTAAGAAATTAGGCTTTGATGGCGTTGAAGTAATATCGCCGCATCATAGCATCGGCGCGGTTATGCAGCTTGAGCACTTGGCCAGGCGCTTTAAATTGATCATGACCGGCAGCTCGGATTATCATCTTGATGAGGGCGGGGCTACGACTATTAAAAATGCTTACGCTTATTTCAGAGTTGAGTCAAAATATTTAAACGGCATAAATAAAATTATCGGCTGATATGAAAAAACATCATTTAATTTTTGAAGGTGCGGAATTGTCCGGTAAGAGCTGGCTAATGTCTCAAATTTACAGCTACTTGGAGCCTAAATACAGAACCAGCAATTACTTGCTCGACGGCTGCCATTGGTTTAATTGCGATATTGGCGTTTATGGCACGAAGCATGGCAAGCCGGTTATAACGTCGTATTTAGAAATGTTCAAAGAGCTAAGAGGCCGAAACCTGCTGGTGGAAAAATTCCATTTATCCGATATTATCTACAACCGCCTGAATCGAAACCAAGAAATTAATTTTAAGAACATTGAGCGGCAATTGAAGAAATTGGGATTTAAGATTATCCTAATCGCTTTTCCGCCTGATAAAAAAATACTTAAAGCCAGAATTAATGACCGTTTAAAACTCTACCCGCATTATAAGAGGATTTTGCGCCAACCGGAATGGTATATTAAACAACAACGGGAGTACATTAAAGAAATAAAAAAAACCAGCCTGCCCTATTTAATCATTGAAACCCAAAAGTTGCCGGATAAGAATTTAACTAATAAAATTTTAACTTGGATCCATGAAAAATAATAAAATAATAAATGTTTTATTCCTCTCAGCCGAAGTTACGCCGATCGCTAAGCTCGGCGGTTTAGGCGATGTCGCCGGGGCTTTGCCAAAAGCTCTATCATTATTAGGCGTTGACATTAGGTTATGCCTGCCTTTCTACGGCCTAATTGACCGAAATAAATATAAAGTAAAAAAAATAATCGGTAATATCGCCGTACCATTTAATAATAAGGTGGAAAAAATTAATCTATGGAAAACCACTCTGCCGAACACTAATATACCTATATATTTAATTGAACATCGCTATTTCTCCGGCCAAAAAATTTATCAGACAGCCAGGTCGACCAGCAAAAATAAATACTCAAGGGGGATGACCGATTTGCAAAGGTTTTCTTTTTTCACCCGCGCTTCGCTCCAAATCGCTAAAACACTGAATTTCCCGCCCGATATAGTCCACGCCAACGATTGGCACATCGGCCTGGCGGCTGATTTTATTGATACTTTGAAAAAGCACGATTGTTTTTTTAATAACATTAAAACTCTTTTTACCATTCATAACCTGGCTAACCAAGGCTTAGCCTCTCCAAAAATTATTAATCTCACCGGCATAGACCAGAATTTAATCACTGTTAAAAACGATCTAAAGAATCACGACCTGGTAATGATGGTTCAGGGCATCTTAGCTTCTGATCTGATTAATACGGTTAGCCCGACTTATGCTAAAGAAATTTTAACAAAAGAATACGGCGCCGGCTTATCAAGGGTGCTAGCCTTGAGAAAAAAACAGCTATTCGGAATTCTTAACGGCATTGACACCGACTTCTTTAATCCAAAAATTGATAAATTAATTGCCAAAAGATTTTCCCAAAAAACTTTGCAAAAAAAACCGGATAATAAACTAACTTTGCAAAAAAAACTCGGCTGGCCGCTAAATAAAAAAGTCGCTCTGGTTGGCATTGTTACCCGTTTTGTCCGGCAAAAAGGCCTAAGCCTAATTACTGAAAAATTTTTACAATCAGACTGTCAATTTGTTTTTCTGGGGTCGGGAGAAAAACGATACGAAGAATATTTGCTTAAATTGGCAAAAAAATATCCTAAAAAATTGAATGTACAAATTAAATTTGATGAAAAATTGGCGCACGAAATCTATGCCGGTTCCGATATTTTTTTGGTGCCATCGCGTTTTGAGCCTTGCGGCCTGACGCAAATGATAGCTATGCGCTACGCCAGCGTGCCGATTGTCCGCGCTACCGGCGGACTGAAAGACACGGTTAACCAAACAACGGGTTTTACTTTTAATAAATTTAAACCTGGCGAACTCAATAAAACTTTAACTAAGGCGCTTAATATTTTTTATCAGCAGCCAAAGATCTGGCGCCGGCTTCAACTTAATGGCATGAAACAAGATTTTTCCTGGAATAAATCAGCCAAAGAATATTTAAAACTTTATAAAAAATTACTTCATAAAAAATAAATTTTTTCTTTTGCACATTGACAAATTACCAGATTTTTGCTAGAATGTAGATAGGGAGTAAAAAAAATTAACTTCCTCAAAAATAAATCCGCCATAGCTAAAAACTACGGCAAAAAACAAAAATAAAAATGTCATCACTGAAAAATCAAGCCAAAAGCCTCAATTTGAAGCGAATTGGCTGGACATACAATTCAATCAGAAAAAAAGCAATGGAGCAGGAGTTCAGCTGGTCTGGACTCTTAACTAGCCTGTCCATTGCTTTTTTTATTGTCATAATCAGCGCCTCTGCTCTCAATTTTATCAACCAAGCAATTATCGTCGATTAAAGAATGTAAATATAAATTTATATATAAATTGCGGCCTAAAACAAATATCGACCGCAAAAAAGCGTACCTTAACAACTAAATACCAGGAGGAAAAATAATAAAAAAATATGTCATAAAAAACATAAAAAGAAGCTGTGTTGGTTAGAGAAAACATAAAAAAAAATACAATCAAAAAAATTGCATAATTAACACAGCTCCCTTTCCTGCTTTATCAGGGGGACTGCCACCGGACGCTCTTTCAAGAATAAATTTCCATAATTTGGAAATTTAAACCGAACAGGCATTCGGTGAAAGTCCCTACTATGGTAGGGCAAGCATGGGGAAAACAAAAACGCCGCCGGACTCAACGATGCGGTGTTTTTGTTTTGATTAAAATGTTGTATAATATAAACATAAACTCAAAACGAGAAACACTAAGTTCAAAACCAGCAAAACCCGCCATATCTTTTTGAATTTAAATTTTAGTTTTGAGTTTTGAATTTTGAGTTTTAACATAATTTTTTATGTACTTAGAAAAGCTGGAAATTCAAGGCTTTAAATCTTTTGCCAATAAAAATATCTTAATCTTCCCCGGCATGCTGGGCAAGGGTCTTCATGGCATTACTTCCATCGTCGGCCCCAACGGCTCGGGCAAATCAAACATCGCCGACGCGGTGCGCTGGGCTCTGGGCGAGCAAAGCATGAAAACTTTAAGAGGGAAAAAAAGCGAAGATATAATCTTTTCCGGTTCGGATAAAAAGGGCAGATCGAGTATGGCCGAAGTATCGCTGTTTCTGAATAACGAAGATCACCAAGCGGATATAGACTATTCTCAGCTTGTCTTGACCCGCCGGCTTTACCGCGACGGCGAAAGCGAATATGCCATCAACCAGTCGCGGGTCCGTTTGAGCGATGTCCAAATCATGCTGGCTAAATCAAACTTCGGCCAAAAAACTTACAGCGTCATCGGCCAGGGCATGGTGGAGGGCTTTTTAAATACCACGCTCTCTGAAAGGAAAGAATTTTTCGACGAAGCTACGGGAGTTAAACAATTTCAAATAAAACGCGACGACTCGCTGAATAAGCTGATTCATAGCTACGAAAACTTGAATCAAGCCTTGATGCTTTTATCGGAAATCGAGCCGCGCTTAAAAAGCCTGACCAGACAGGTAAATAAGCTTAAAAAACGAGATGAAATAGAAACTGAGTTGAAGGATCTGCAAAAAAACTATTATGCAAAAATTTGGCATGAAATTAACGAAAAATTTAAAGACTATAATAAAAATTTTTTAGGCATAGAAAAAATAAAAGCTGAAAAAGAAAAAAGAAGCTCCCAGTTAAATCGGGAATTAAGCTTATTGGAAAAACAAAATCAAAATAATGATGAATTCCTCGCTTGGCAAAAAGAATTAAATGAACTGCAAAGCCAAAAAGAAATTTTAAACAAACAATTAGCCAAACTGGAAGCGGAATTAGAGGTGAAACTTGAAGTTAATGGAAAATTTGACTTATCTTGGCTCTACGGCAAAAATAACGAAATAAAAATAGAACTGAACAATATTATTGAAGAGGCGACCGGACTGGAAAAAAACATTGAACAGGAGAAAAAAATCCTGATTGATTTGGAAAGAGAAAAAAACGAGATCAACTCTAAAGTCAACCTCCTGAATAATGACCTGCTTAAACACGGCGCCGGTAGCGACGGCCAGGGTTTAGGTAAAATTAATTTAGAGTTAAAAAGTTTAAACCAACTGCTGGAAGACTCTGTATCAACGGAAAACTTGGCTAATATTAAAATCATATTAAACAAAATCCATCTGAAAGTAAAATTGATTTTAGGCCTTTCTACCGTTGCTTTGGAGCGAGAAAATCTAAAACAAACCCAAGAGCAATTAATGTCGCATATACACGAAAAGGAAGCGGTAATGGGAAAAATTAATGAAAGTAATTTCCGCATTTCCGCCAGATCGGAAAGGGTTAAGCTTATCAAAGAAAAAGAAATACAGCTTATCAAAGAATCTAAAAATATAGAAACAAGATTAAAACAAGACCAGCAAACGATCAACTCGGCCGGCAACAAAAAAAATCAGACTGATTTAAAAAACAGCCTGGCTGAAATTAACGCAAAAATAAACCACTTAAAAGAAAAAATAAATTCACAAAGCGCCAAAGAAAGCGAACAAAGAGCCAAACTTTTTGCCCTGCAAAAAAACTTACAATCCCTGCAACAGGAAATTAACGGATTAAACAATCAGCTAAACGAGTTAAAGATTAATTCTACCCGCTACGAGACCAGACTGGAGGATTTAGAAACCGAGATTAGGAACAATTCCGTAAAGCTTAAAGAAGTTATGGAAACTAAGACTGAGGGGCCGGCCGACACTGAATCGGCTAAAGAAAAAATCAATTCGCTTAAACGGCAGATCGATCAAATCGGCGGTATTGATCCGGAAATAGAAAAAGAATACAAAGAAACCAAAGAACGGTTTGACTATTTGGACGGGCAAACCAATGATTTAAATAAAGCCATCGGTTCTTTGGAAAAAATCATTAAAGAGCTGGATATTATAATCAAAGATCGTTTTGACAAGGAGTTTAAAAATATTTCCGTGAAATTTGAAGAATATTTTAAAATTTTATTTAACGGCGGGCAAGCAAAAATTATGAAAGTAATCACCGATAGCGCGGCTGACGAAAAAAACGAGGATAAAACCGAAACCCAAGCGATTGAACCGGCGGCCGAAACCCAAGTAATTGAAGATAAATGCAATAGTAATTTAAAAAGGATAAAATATTTACAAAAATATAACGCTACCGGCTTGGCCGGCATAGAAATTTTAGCTACGCCGCCCGGCAAAAAAATTAAATCAATTACCATGCTATCCGGAGGGGAACGCGCCTTAACCGCTATCGCCCTAATCTGCGCCATTATCAGCTGCAATCCGGCGCCGTTCGTAGTCTTAGACGAGGTTGACGCTTCGCTTGATGAATCTAATTCAGAGAGGCTGGCAAAAATTTTAGATGACTTATCGCATAAAACTCAATTTATCATCATCACTCACAACCGCGCTTCCATGCGCCGAGCCAATATTCTTTACGGTGTAGCCATGGAAGAAAACGGGATATCAAAACTATTAAGTATTAAGCTGGACGACGCTAAGGCGGTAATTAAGAATTAACCATCCCCAATTTGTCGTTCCGGCCTTAAAGCCGACCTGCCCGCCTCGGGCGGGAGGCGAGCCGGAATCCATTTATTTTCCATTCCCACTTAAGTTTTCAGGCAAGCAGTCGCCATTTAAGCCATTGAACCATAGCCGACCGCCTTAGGCGGTTTTTTATTTTGTGTTATAATGAAATTAACTAGAATGGTTGGCGTTCAAGTAATTAACTTATTAAAAATTGAAAAATTTAATCATTGAAAATTGTTTGTCCGCCAAGGGCGGATCCGCCTCTGGCGGAAAAATTAGTCATTAGAATTTGAAAATTTTTATTCTATGTCCTCAAAAATTCTCTCGGCCGCCGTGGTCGGCCTTGATGCCGAACTGGTTGAAGTTGAGGCGGATATTTTAAACGCCCCGCTGGGCGCTTTTATTATCGTCGGTTTGCCGGATACGGCCGTATCGGAATCGCGCGAACGCGTTAGAAGCGCTATAAAAAATTCCGGCTTTTATTTTCCCAAAAGAAAAGTAACGGTTAATCTGGCGCCGGCCGATTTAAAGAAACAAGGGCCCAGCTATGACTTGCCGATTGCCATAAGTATTTTAGCCACCACTAAAAAAATCAACCGTGATAATTTTGATAATTTATTATTCGTCGGCGAACTGGCTTTAAACGGAGAACTCAGGCCGGTTAACGGGTTATTGCCGATTGCGATTAAAGCCAAGCTTAGCGGTATTACCACTATGTTCGTGCCTCAGGCCAACGCGGCCGAGGCTAAATTGGTTAAAGATATTGAAGTCATACCGATAAATAACTTGATTGAACTGGTCAGTCATCTGGAGGGCGCTAAAATAATCCCGGGAGCGGCTTATGCGGAATTCAATTTTTCCAACGCTAAAATAAATTTTGATATGGCGCACATTAAAGGCCAAGAGCATGTTAAGCGCGCCATGGAAATCGCGGCCGCCGGCGCGCATAATATGCTGATGAGCGGCCCGCCCGGTTCGGGAAAAACCCTAATCGCCCGTACCATGCCTTCAATCCTGCCCAACCTGTCGCTAAAAGAAGCTTTGGAAATTACTAAGATTTACAGCGTAGCCGGAGAACTGCCGCCGGAAACCCCCTTAATGACCTCTCGCCCTTTTAGATCGCCTCACCATACGGCTTCGGGCGTGGCGCTAGTCGGCGGCGGCGCCTGGCCACGGCCGGGAGAAATTTCTTTAGCCCATCGCGGGGTGTTATTTCTTGATGAATTCGCCGAATTTACTCGCCAAGTGCTGGAAAATTTAAGGCAGCCTTTAGAAGACGGCGTAATTCATATCAGCCGCGCCGCCTCAAACTTAAGCTTTCCGGCTAAATTCGTTTTAATCGCCGCGACCAATCCCTGCCCCTGCGGTTATTATAATGATCAGGAAAAAAATTGCATTTGCTCCAGCTCACAGATTATCAATTACAAGAAAAAAATTTCCGGGCCGATTCTGGATCGCATTGACTTGCATATAGAAGTGCCGAGGATCAAATTTGATAAACTAGCTTCCAATATTAACGGGGAGAGTTCGGAAAATATAAAACTGCGAGTGGAAAATGCCAGGCTCCTGCAAACCGAGCGTTTTAAAGACACCGAATTTATAACCAACTCGGAAATGTCATCCGAAGCGATTAAGCATTTCTGCCAAGTTGACAATACCTCAACCGGTTTGCTCCACCGGGCCGTTGATCAAATGCATTTATCAGCTCGCGGCTATTTTCGCGTCCTTAAACTGGCCAGAACCATTGCCGATTTGGGCGGCGAGGAAAAAATCCTGACCAGCCATATCGCCGAAGCCCTGCAGTATCGGCCGAGGGTGGAATAATAATAGACATTTCTTTTATAATGTGATTTGTGTTATAATATTATTATCTTCAACTTAATTTAATTTAAAATTTAAAGTTCAAAGTTAAAAATGACAGTTAAAAATGTCAAATTAATAATTTTTAATTTTACATTGTCATTTTACATTTTGATTTTTACATTTTGAACTTTTGACAAAAAATTTATGGATAACATAAAAAGCAAAGTCATAATTTTATCACTAATATTCGCCTTTCTCTTCACCTCCGGCTTTGGCTGTAAATTAGTGGATACAAAAACTCAAGAAGCCATGAAGCCCATAACCTTGAATTATTGGCGAGTTTGGGACGGTTCGGATACTTTTGACGAAATTTTTGCCGCCTACAAAAGCCTCCACCCCTTTATCACAATAAACTACCGTAAACTCCGCTATGAAGAGTATGAAAGCGAACTTTTAAACGCTCTGGCCGAAGACCGCGCGCCGGATATTTTTTCCATCCATAATACCTGGATAAAAAAATATAAAAATAAAATTACCCCTATGCCGCCGACCATCACTATGGCTTACCCGATTGTCCGCGGCTCGCTTAAAAAAGAAGTCATACCGGAGTTAAGAACCACCTCGAGCATTAGTTTAAAAGATGTAAAAAATAATTTTGTCGACATAGTTTATAAAGATGTTGTTGACTTGAAATATGACGAAAAAACCAAAAAAAACGAAGAAAAAGTCTACGGCCTGCCTTTATTCGTGGACACTCTGGCAATGTACTATAATAAGGATTTATTCAATAACGCCAGCATAGTTCAGCCTCCGGTTTATTGGAACAGCGAGATGCTGCAGGACGTAAAAAAAACCACCAAGCAGAACAGCCAAGGAGAAATCATTCAATCCGGCATAGCCTTGGGCGGTTCAAAAAATATTGACCGTTACAGCGATATTTTATCAATTCTAATGATGCAGAACGGGGCCATAATGATGGACGGAAATAATGTTATGTTTAACCAAATTCCATCAATCTTCAAAGATCAAAAATACAATCCCGGGCTGGAAGCGCTTCATTTTTACAGCGATTTCGCCAATCCGTCTAAAGAAGTATATTCGTGGAACAGCGATCTGGAAAATTCTTTAACCCTATTCATTCAAGGCAAGCTGGCGATTATGCTGGGCTACTCTTATCATCTGCCCACTATCATGGCGCAAGCGCCTAAATTAAATTTTAGCATTGTCAAACTGCCGCAAATTGAAGGCAATACGCCGGTTAATTTCGCCAACTACTGGGTGGAAACCGTGTCCAGCAAGAGCAAATACGCCGATGAAGCTTGGGATTTTGTCCAATTTATGACAAAAGCCGAGCAGGCAAAAACTTATCTGGCTAAAGCTAAAAAACCCACGGCTTTGCGCGCCCTGGTCAATGAGCAAATCAGCGATCCCGAAATCGGTGTTTTCGCCGAGCAAGTGCTAACCGCTAAGAGCTGGTACGAAGGTTTTGATTCGGCGGCTGCGGAAAAATTCTTCGCTGAAATGATTGATGCCGCGGTCCTAAGCCAGGATAAAACCCAAAACCTGATTAATCTGGCCGCCAGCAAAGTCCAGCAGACGGTGAATCAATAAAGAGCCTTATTTGTCATTCCGGCCACCGAGCCGGAATCCAGGAGCAAACAGTACAAATTATAAATTATCGAAAAACGCTTTAAACTATTTCACTTGCTAATTTTTTTATTATATTTTTTAATTATTTACTTCTTACACCTAGATTGCGGGTCAAGCCCGCAATGACAATAACACAATATGCCAAAATTAATAAAATTATCAATTATAACCTTACTTTTATTTATCGTCTTTTCTATTTCTGTATTTACCGTATATGCGGCGGATCCAGCATCCACTCAACCGGGCGTACCAATATTACAAAATCCAAGTACTCCTCCGCCCGAAGGCTGTACTAGCAGCAATTGCGGAAATTATACCTTGAATGAAATAGTCGGCGTGGCAATAGTCGCATCTAACTTTATTCTAGGCATAGTCGGCTCGTTGGCTTTATTGGCTTTTATTTATGGAGGTGTTATGTGGCTGATTTCAGCCGGCAGCGCCGAGCGTGTAGACATAGGTAAAAAAGCGATTACCGGAGCAGTCGTTGGCCTGGTCATAGTTTTCACCAGTTATATGATTATTCAACTGGTTTTCACGGTATTGGGCATTGACGCGGGACAAGCGGGAAAATGGGCAACAATTAATTGGTTTAAAGATAATGGCTCATCATCGTCAAACAACTCATCATTTCCGCAGGGGTGGGAAGGACCTAATTAATCATCCATCTAACTCAAAAATGTTCTAAAACTCAAATCACCAGCCAACCATGAATCTTTTTAAATCCAATAAAATTTATCTGGACTCAAAAACCGTGGCCGAACAACTTCGCTCCAGCCGCCAGAGCAAAAATCTTAAACTGAAAGAGGTTGCTAAAAAACTTAATATCAACGAAAAATATCTGGCTTTGCTGGAAAAAGGCGAATATAACCAACTGCCCCACGGCGTCTACGGAAAGAACTTTTTGCGCGAATACGCGCTTTTTTTAGGTTTGGACTACAAACAGCTGGTCAAAGACTACGAAGCCGAAATAACTATTTTAGAGCCCAAGAGGCAAAAAGAAATCTTTTCCAAGCAAGTGATAAGAAGCCGCTACCTCTGGGCGGTGCCAAAAATCCTTAGAAATGTTTTAATTTTTTTGGTGATTTCCGTCTGCTTTGTTTATTTAGGCTTCCGTATAAATAAAATAATCTCGCCGCCGATTTTACTGGTGAACAACCCGGGCGTAGATTTAATTACTAGCCAAACTTCTCTGTTAGTTTCGGGAAAAACCGAAGCCGAAGCTAACTTATTAATCAACCAAGAAAGCGTTTTAAGCGATAAAAACGGAAATTTTTCAAAACTGGTTAACTTAAAAAACGGCCTTAATCTTATTACCATAACCGCCAGCAGAAAATACGGCCGCAGTAATACTGTTTTAAGGCAAATTTTGGTAAAATAATGAAGATTTTGCCCCTCTTGCCTGCGGGCAGGCAGGCTTGCCAGGTGGAAAATAATAGTCTATGATATAAATAATCAGGAGGTTAATTATAACCTTTTTTAATTTATTTTTTATGGACAATAAAACCGACCAAGATAAAAACGAATCCGAAGAAAAAATGCAGGCTGCCATGTCCGCCGTGGAACAAATCAAGACTAAATTCGGCGATGGCGCGATAATGAAATTCGGCGATGCCGTAAAGTCCGATGTTGACGCCGTACCGACCGGCTGCCTATCGGTTGATATCGCCCTGGGAATAAACGGCGTACCGCGAGGCAGGATTATAGAAATTTTCGGCCCCGAAGCATCGGGCAAGACCACTCTGGCCCAGCATATTATAGCCGAGGTGCAAAAAATGGGCGGCATCGCGGCGTTTATTGACGCCGAGCACGCGCTTGATCCTGAATACGCTTCCAGAATAGGCATAAATATTAAAGAACTCTTGATCAGCCAGCCGGACACGGGAGAACAGGCCTTGGAAATTCTGGAAACCTTGGTTCGCTCCAACGCGGTTGATGTAGTAGTGGTTGATTCCGTGGCGGCGCTGGTACCGCAAAAAGAAATTGAAGGCGATATGGGCGATTCGCATATGGGGCTGCAGGCGCGCCTGATGAGCCAGGCTTTGCGCAAATTAACCGGCATAATTTCAAAAACCAAGACTGTGGTTATTTTCATAAACCAAATCAGGATGAAAATCGGCGTCTTTTTCGGCAATCCGGAAACCACCACCGGCGGCACGGCTTTAAAATTTTATTCTTCGGTTAGAATTGAAGTTAGGCGGGCGGCGCAAATAAAACAAGGCGATAAAATAATCGGCAATCGGGTAAAATGCAAAATAGTAAAAAATAAAGTAGCCGCGCCTTTCCGCTCCTGCGAATTTGATATTATGTATAATGAAGGCATTTCCATCTCCGGCGACCTCTTGGATCTGGGCGCCAGCATGAATGTTATAAACAAATCCGGCAACTCATACAGTTACGGCGAGATTAAGCTGGGGGTTGGCCGGGAAAACGCCAAGCGATTCTTGCGCGCCGATAAAAAATTAATGAAAGAATTGAGAAAACGCATTTTAAGCGAAGCTAAAGCTAAAGAAGTGGAGGAATAGTAAAATAAAACCTACCTCAATAAAATCACTGTAAATCATACAAAAAAATGACTCCGTTATTCCGGAGCCATTTTTTTATTCGCTAAATTTATTTTAATTTTCTAGTACCCGCAAGACTACGCCCGGCCGACATATTCTCCGGTATCAGTATTCATTATAACCATTTCACCTTCGCTAATAAACATGGGCACGCTGATTTGCAGTCCGGTTTCCAACTCAACCACTTTAGTAACATTACCGGCTGAATTGCCTTTAACCCCCGGGGGAGCGCTCACCACTTTTAAAGCGATCTTAATCGGCAGTTTCAAAGCCACCGGTTGATTTTGAAAATACAAAATATCCACATCCGTGCCTTCTTTTAAATACTTGATTTTATCGCCGATCTGCTCTAACGGCAAGCTGGATTGTTCAAAAGTTTTATTATCCATAAACGAGGCTTCGGTTTCGGTCTTATACTGATAATTAGCCGCCTTGGTTTCGGTTTCCGCTTCTTCAATTTTTTCGCCCTGCTGAAAAGACTTTTCTAAGATACTGCCATTAACCAAATTCTTTAACTTGGTTTTTAAAACCGCCCGGCGCTGCGCCGTCTTATTATGATCTGTTTTGATCACCATATAAGGCTCATTATTAATTTGAACCAATATGCCAACCTTTATTTCTCCTTGATTTAACATCATAACATTAAACTTTTTCGCAATCTGGCCGCGAAGCCAAGCTCTTTATTATTTTACTAACGCTAACCGATTGATTATTTGTTGACGAAAGGCAATATAGCCATCACCCGAGCTCGTTTAACGGCGATGGCTAATTTGCGCTGATGTTTAGAGCAAGTGCCGACTCTTTTCTTCGGCAAAATCTTTCCGTAAGAATTAATAAACCGGCGCAAAAAATTCGCGTCTTTATAATCCACCTCTTTTAAATTATTGACGCAAAAATAACATTGTTTTTCTTTTTTTATTGTTTCTTCCATAGTCCTGTAATACGAATTCTACAAATGGCACACGAATACTACGAATATTTGTAGTATTGGCATTATTTTTTGTAGTATTTGAATTATAATTATTAAAACGGTATATTTTCTACTCTGATTTCTTCTTCGCTGGCGCCCTCTTCCGGCGCGCTGGCAGCCTCTTCAACATTTATTACCGGCTCGCTTGGCATAGGCGGCTGTTCATTGCGGCTGGCCGAACTGCCGGCGCGATCAAGCATAATCATATTCTCGGCGATAATCTCCGTGCGGTAGCGCTTAACATTATCCTGGCCGACCCAGTCACGGGTCTGCAGTCTGCCTTCCAGGTAAATTTTAGCTCCCTTTTTTAAATACTGGCCGCAAATTTCCGCCAACCTCGCCCAGGCAACAATATTATGAAATTCGGCTTTTTCCCGCTTTTGGCCCGATTGATCCGTCCAAACGAAATTGGTAGCCACGGAAAAAGAAGCTACCGTCTTGCCAGTCGGCGTAGTTCTAATTTCCGGATCTCTGGTCAAATTGCCAATGATCATGGCTTTGTTTAAATTCATAAATACCGTCTTCACCGTCATTTAGCATAGGGCAAAATGACGGTAAATTTATTAAAACTTAAATTATAAAAATTATAATAAATTATCTGTTTCTAAAATCTTATCCAGCTTTTCGTCCAAATCTTTCAGATCTACTTTGTCTTGGTCGGCCGCTTTAGCGCCGGAAATTGCCGCCGGCTTATTAGGCGCCGGGCTCTTAGCGGTGTTTTTTTCTTGCGCCAATTTTTCCGCCTGAAGATTTTTAGCCGCGATTTTTTCCGCGATTCTTTTATCCTGCTTGATTTGCTCTTCTGTTTTCAGCTGTTTTAAAACAATTTGCTGCCTTAATACTTCGCTCATCATGCGCAAAGCGTGGTCAACATTAGCCAGGTTCGCTCCGGGCATATCAAACTCCACTAAATTATAATAGCCGAAGCGAAAGCCCTTGATCGCGTAAGCCAATCTTTTTTTCCCCAGCTCAAGGCTTTGGGTAATTTTTCCTTGATTGCCGGTAATTAAGGAGTTCACTTTCTCAATAATCGGCTTGACTTCGGTTTCGCTAAACTTATTGGAGACTAAGTATAGCAATTCGTAATGAGGCGGATCTGATGATTTTACCTTTGACATAGTTTATAATTAAATAAAATTTTATGGCCGTAGGGCTTTGCCCGCTATAAAATTTTATTTAATACATTATAATTTTTGTTTATCCCCGGAGGGGGAAAGTATTGAAAACTTTTTTTGAAAAAGTTTTCAAAGGGTTAAAAAAATCCCGGATATTCTCTGATTCCCGAAAAATTCGGGATAGTATCGGGATTGAGAATACCTTTAGCCCCAACATTACATCGGAGCCACCCCTCTTTGACAAAGGGCCTGGAAAAGGTTAAAGATTAAATTGTGTTTTAACTTTAACATGCCGGCTATAAAATTGCAAGAGCCGTGTTCTTATGCTAAGGTTTAATTGAAAACATTCCCACAAATCTACAAATTAGCTACAAATACTACAAATACTATTTGCGGCATTCGCCCAACTAGCCGGCAGATAATTTGCAGTATTCGCATTATACTTATTCGTAATATTTGTAGCTAATTTGTAGATTTGTGGGTAAATACATATGCAATACTTCTTTATTCTAGGCTCTAACCCTACCCTATCTTTAGCCGAATTATCGGCTGTTTTTAGCTATGAGGACAAACTATCTTTAATCCAAACCAATATCGCAATTTTAGAAACCAACCGGGAAATATCGCCTAATATTATTAATAAAATCGGCGGTACGGTTAAATTCGGCCTAATCTACGACGAAATAAATTCTCATAGCACAAGTGGTATTTTAAACGCCGTGACGAATTTCGCCAAGCCTGATTCAAGCGAAAAAAAATTCATGTTCGGCATTTCCAATTACGGGAAAAGTAAAACCAACATTAAGGCATTAGCCATGGAATTTAAAAAAATGTTAAAACAATCCGGTATTAACAGCCGCTGGGTCATAAGCCGGGAGCCGACCCTGTCCAGCGTAGTGGTGGAACAAAACAAATTAACCTCTGATAGGGGAGTTGAGATCGTAATTATTGAATTTAACAATAAACTGCTTCTGGGTAAGACCTTAGCCGTCCAGCCTTTTAAAGAATTGTCGTTCCGCGATTACGGCCGCCCGGCGCGCGACGACCGCTCCGGCATGCTGCCGCCCAAACTGGCGCAAATAATGATAAACTTAGCGGTTGCTCCGTCTCTCTACCCCCCTTGTAAGGGCCCGTCTCGCCTTGGGCTTGCCGAGGCGGAGGGGCTAGGGGGGTTAAATTCTCTGGACGAAAAAAATATTAAGGAAAGAGGCGAAAAGATTATCCTAGACCCCTTCTGCGGTTCCGGCACTATTTTAACCGAGGCCATGCTTATGGGCTACGAACACATTATCGGCTCAGACATCTCAAATAAGGCGATTGAAAACACTAAAATTAATATTGAGTGGACCAAGAAAAATTTTCAATTTTCCCCCATCCGGGGACAAGCAATTTTCAATTTTCAATTACTGAAAGCGGATGCAACTCAAATTTCGGAGCATATCGCACCAAATTTTGTTGACGCCATCATCACCGAACCCTACTTAGGTCCGCAGCGAGGCTGGTTTGATATAAATAAAACCGTGAGCGACTTAGAAAATCTTTATACAAAAAGCTTGTCTGAATTTAAAAAAATCTTAAAACCCGGCGGCAGAATCGTCATAGTCTGGCCGTCGTTCTATAGCAAACGAAAAAATATTTTTCTTAATCCTAACTTGGCCGGCCTAAAAATTATTAATCCGATTCCGGAAAATTTAAGAACTAATATTTTTGTAAAACTAACCGGTCGCGACACAATTATTTACGGCCGCGAACTGCAAAAGGTTTGGCGGGAGATAGTGGTGATGGAAAGAGAAGTACAAACTTAATTTGCCAGATAAAAATAGAAAAAAATATTTAGTTCATCTATAAAATAATATTTATAAAACATCCTTGGCTTAACCAAGGATGTTTTATAATACTAAGTTCTCTTTATTAGACCCCAAAATCACCAATAAAATACGCAACCAACCAACCTTATTTTTTCTTAAATGTGAATGATACTAATTAGTATATTGCCAAGTCAAATCATCCACATCACTTAAACAATCAGTATAGTTGGTTTTTTTGACTGGATAGTCATCAAACTCTAATTTTACTTGAAGCGCTAAAACGCCGGGGGTGGCATGAGTTTTAGCATTATTATAATAGCTGTTATAGGCCATATTAACGCAACTATCTTTAATCAGTCTGGCCTTCTCTTTCGCAATAAACTGCTGTATAGCTTTTATAAAGAGGTTGGGCTCTGCCATATTTTTGACTTCGGCTATAGATACTTTATAAGTATCATTACATACTTTTATAGCCGCTTGTTTTGCTTTCTCGGCTTTAGCTGTAGCTATATTATAATATACTTTTATATTATTTACATCTGAATTAAATTTATTAGCGCACAAATCTTTATATCTGTTTGTCATAGCATATGTGATTCCGCTCCTGTCTCTCTCATTCAAGAATGCTCCGCTTGGTGTGGATGTAAATTTATCCTTAAACCAGTCCAATAGATCTTTACCAGTCAGTTTATACGCCTTTGCTTGGTTAACCATATCCTTGCTAATTCTATAAGCTGGGGCTTCGTCGGCTGCCGCCGTGTTCACCGTTATAAAATCTCGAACGCCGGCTAGGCCTGAATTATTATTCTTATCTAAGTCATTATAACGATTGCCAATAGCTGTTTTGAAGAGATCAAAAACTTGTTGTTGAGTTTTTAACTCCGGAGGTATAATTGTGAAATCGGTTGGGCTATCATCGCATTCTGTCAGATCTGTCGGATCTGCGCCTGCTCGACAAACTCTGATTTTATAATTTACTCCCATCAAAAAACGGCCGCTTTTAAGACTGCCTACTTTCCATGAGAAAGTGCAAGGATCGTCGACGCCGGGAGCTCTGCACAAAACTTGCGCGATCGGCAATTCGGTAGCGGGGGTAGCCTGAGAGACCATGGAAATATTAAATTTAGGCGCAGTAACCCCGCCGGTATATGTCCAAGTAATAGCTTTTGTCGTCTGGTAATTCAGCTCCTGATCAGCAGGAATAGTAATACTGGCATTAGTAACCGCCGCCGAGGCGCTGCCGGCTAGGCTGAAGGTAAAAACCGCCAGCAGGCAGATAAATAATACTTTTTTCATAAGTTTTTTTTCGCAAAACTCTAAATAATTTTAAGTTGCGTTCGCTAAGCGATAATTTTGCCGGCTTGATGATCGACCGCCTGCTTGCTTGCCGTTTCAATCAGCCGACCGGCGGATTGAAACGACAGTAAAGAAAGCCACTAAAACGGCAAAAAGAGAAATATGCAACCATTTTGGCTTAGAGCTTTGATTATATTTAATGTTAGAGTGATTAGTTTATACTCTTAGTACAGCACATTTTTAACAATAATAAAACGCCTTCCGGCGCTGATGGCTTTTTTATTATATTTTATAACCACCCCGGATTTTGCCCTGCCCGGAGGGCCCAAGCGGAGTGTTAGCTATTAATCAAAAAATTACATACATCCCCATCCTGCATGATGTAATTCTTGCCTTCGGTTCTCATCCACCCTAGCTCGCGCGCTTTAGCCTCGCTTCCGGCTTCAATAAACTTCCGCCAATCTATCACTTCGGCGCGGATAAAGCCTTTAGCGAAGTCCGTGTGAATCACGCCGGCGGCTTCGGGTGCCTTAGTCCCGCGTTTTATCGTCCAGGCGCGGGTTTCGTCCGCTCCGGTGGTTAAAAAAGTTATCAAGCCCAAAATTTCATAAGACGCTTTTATTAATTTATCCAAACCGCTTTGGTTTAAACCTAATTCTTTAATATATTCCGCCTGTTCGGCTTCGGGCAAACCGGCGATTTCCGCTTCAATCTTGGCGTCAATCTTTATAACTTTTCCATTCCGAGTATTTTCAGCCCCCTTGATAAATTTGTCCGCCTCTGGCGGAGGGGGGCTTCCCACAGGGGCGGATCCGCCTTCGGCGGAAAGGGGGTTTTCTCCCTTAGTATTCAGCACATAAATAATCGGTTTTACCGTCAATAATCCTAAAATTTTAACTTCTCTAGTTTCATCTTCAGTTAAACTCATCTCGCGCACCGCCTTGCCGGCTTCCAGTTGTATTTTTATTTTCTCCAGCAAATTTTTTAAAACGATCATTTCTTTATTGCCGCTCTTAGCCTCCTTTATTACTTTCTCCAATCTTTTTTCCACCGTGGCCAGATCGGCCAAAATCAATTCCAGATTAATCGTTTCTCTGTCAGAGTCCGGGTCAATTTTTCCGTTAACATGAATAATATTGTCATCTTTAAATTCCCGAACTACTTCTAAGATGGCGTCGCATTCCCGGATATGGGATAAAAATTTGTTGCCCAGGCCTTCGCCTTCCGACGCGCCCTTAACCAAGCCGGCGATATCCACGAATTCAATATAGGTCGGAATTATCTTTTTAGGCTTGGATATTGCCGCCAGCTTCTCCAGTCTCTCGTCGGGTACTTTAACCACGCCCACATTCGGATCAATGGTGCAAAAAGGATAATTGGACGCTTCCACATTTTTCTTGGTTAAAGCGTTAAATAGAGTTGATTTGCCCACATTAGGCAAACCCACAATGCCGATGGATAAAGACATAAATTATGGTTCCCCTCATGACAAGGAGGGGCTAGGGGAGGTTATATTATTATAAATAATGCGAGTTGCAATCGTAAAGTTTTGGCTAAATTCATTTATTTTTGAAGCGAGGCTTCGTCGTGAGCTCAGCCGAACGGAATGACCGGCCGGCACATAATGAATTTGATCCGCAGCGAAAAAATAAATGAATTTAGCCAAAACTATAATCATTAACTAGTGCAATCCATATTATTATTCTATCTTGAATTTAGCAGAGATTTAATTATCTCGCAACTCGTAACCCATAGCTCATAACTCAAATGCGTAATTAGATAATCTGCACACCGAAAAAGATGAGTTGCGAGTTACGAGTTGCGAGTTACGAGATTAACTTGACTTTATGGTTGATTTTTTCTAATCTTACCGCACGGGAGGATGTACCTTAAAACAAGTCATTCCTCATAAAACATCAACAAACATCAACAACGGAGATACAGCATGAACAGAATATTACGAGCACTTCTTTCGGTTTCCGATAAAACCGGCTTACTACCCCTTGCCAAGGCATTAATCGAAGCTGGCATAGAAATCATTTCCACCGGCGGTACTGCCAAAGCCCTGCGCGAGGCCGGCCTGACGGTCACGGATCTTAGCGCTTATACCGGCTTTCCGGAAATACTGGGCGGCCGCGTCAAAACACTCCACCCCAAAGCGCATGGCGGCCTGCTCTTTATTCGCGGCAATCCCCAACATGAGGCCGTCGCCAAGGAACACGGCATTCTGCCGATTGATCTGGTGGTGGTCAACCTCTATCCCTTTGAACAGACCATTGCCAACCCAGACGCCACTCTGGCCAAAGCCATTGAAAACATTGACATCGGCGGTCCGGCCATGCTTCGAAGCGCGGCCAAAAACCATGAAAGCGTCACGGTGGTAGTGGATCCGGCCGATTACGCCGAGGTCGCGGAACAAATTAAGGCGACCGGTGAAACCACCCTGGAACTGCGCCGCCAGCTGGCCGCGAAAGTATTTGAGCGCACCGCCGCCTACGACGGCGCCATCGCCGAATATCTCGGCCGAACCTTCCGTAACGCATCAAGGGATCTGCCAAATCATCTGTTCATCCAAGCTCCGCTAGTTCAACCCCTGCGCTATGGAGAGAATCCGCACCAGAAGGCCGCTCTGTACGGCCGATTTAGTTCGTTCTTTAAGCAACTCCATGGCAAAGAACTTTCCTACAACAACATCCTGGATCTCACCTCCGCGGCTGGGCTCATCGGCGAATTCGCCTACGACGGGCCGACCTTGGTAATTTTAAAACACACCAATCCCTGCGGCGTCGGCCGTGCCGGTACTCTGCGTGAAGCTTGGGATAAGGCGTACGCCACCGACCAGCAAGCGCCTTACGGGGGCATCATCGCGGTCAACAAACCGCTCGACGCCGACTGTGCCGAGGCGATCAGCGAGATTTTCTCCGAGGTTATCGTAGCGCCGGGTTTTACGCCGGACGCTCTAGAAATCCTGCGGAAGAAGAAACATCTACGATTGATAGAACTGCTCCGGCCCATGCGCGAATCCCTGGCCCGGAACCTTCGCAGCGTAGGCGCGGATTCCTTCCTACTCCAGGAGAATGACCTACACTTCACCACCTCTGAAAATGTAAAATATGCGACCGTGCGCCGTCCGACATCGGCGGAACTTAGGGCCATGCTTTTTGGCTGGCGGGTGGTGAAGCATGTAAAGTCTAACGCTATCGTATACGCGGGCGAAGACCGCACGCTGGGCATCGGTGCCGGCCAGATGAGCCGCGTTGACTCCAGTGAAATCGCGGTCTGGAAAGCGGGCAAAGCCGGGCTGTCGCTTAAAGGCAGTGTGGTAGCGAGCGACGCCTTCTTCCCCTTCCCTGACGGCCTGATTGCCGCCGCCGAGGCCGGCGCCACCGCGGCCATTCAACCCGGCGGTTCGGTGCGCGATGACGAAGTTATTGCCGCCGCTAATAACCGTGACATGGCCATGGTCTTTACCGGCTTCCGGCATTTCCGACATTGATGGCATAAGAAGGGTCGTCTTCGTTCCCCAATACTAATCAACCCCGAGCTGATAACAAATAAAAACACAGCCGCGTCAATAAGAACGCGGCTTTTTTTATTTAAAAAAAACCGCGGGCACAGGCCGGCGATTTTCATTTATGCTTGATGATACAATAATTTAAGCTTTACGAGTCCTCTATGGGCCTGCACGGCGATGGCGTTTTTTGACTGTCCGGTTATAAGAGACATTTCTTTGAGCGACAAATTTTGCACATACCGCATGCACATCACCTTTTTATATTTTTCGGGCAGGTCTTGAATCAAGAGTAATGCCGCCTTCCCGTCCAAAACATTTATCAAGCGCACGGAATGATCGTGGCTCGGTATAAAGCCTTTTTCGCTAAGAATATCCAGCGAGACGGTTTTGCGCTTGCGATATTCATCAACGATCAAGTTATTCAAAATGTGATAGAGAAAGGCCTTCATTATGTCAATTTTGCCGCCTCTAACGAGGTAGCGCCAGGTTTTCATAAAAGTTTCTTGTACCAAGTCTTCACTGATAGCACGGTCGGGTACCTTGAAAAATGAGCGTGCGTTAAGACCTTTCTCGTAGTCGTGATGCGCCGCGGCCAAAGTTTCTTGTAGAGACGTAATTTGTTTCGGGAGTAAAATATGGGCCATAAATAGAAGCCGTGCGGAGCGGTGTTATATTACACTGATATTACATTTTAAATATAATAGCAAGGTTATTATCGCTATATTTAGCACAAAAATAACGCCCATATCAGCTTGATTTAATTACACCGGCGCTACAAATCTATTCTGCCGTTGAGAAAGCGCTTGAGCCATAAGTATACACCCCTATCATTTAAATAGCAATGTGTAATAATTCGGTCTCTTAAACGGCTTAATATTTATTAGGCTAACAAGAAATGGCTGAAAGACTGGCTTGGCAAGCATATAGAAGGTATATTAATTTTTCATTAAGAGCGTTTTTTAACCTTGAAAATATGTGCTTAAAAACCAGAATATTTTTTTTCAAAATCAAAATTATAAAATTAAAAAGAAAGCTGAAACGGATAACCGGATTTTACAGCTTTCATCTTTAAGTTAATAGTTAATAATTGATAAATATCAACAAGCATGGGGATGCTTAATCGCTCTTAGAAATGAACTGCTTCTAGCTATAACACAAAGCTCGTCCCGCATAAAGCCGGACGGGTTTGTGTTATAACTCACTATTTGGCTTTAATTATTTTTTGCTCGACTCTGCCTAGAGGCCGGACGGGCAAGCGCGTTGGCATGTAATAATTCGCCTTTCCCAACGGCTTTGTTTATATAAAGTCAAATCGTATGATAAACAAAAATATCATCATCAGCCTAGTTGCCCTAGCAATCATAGTCGGTGGAATATTTTTTATAATTAAAGACCGGGCCGCACCGGTTAACGAAACGAACACCATAATCGCGAATCAGAGCGGATTGACGGAATTTCAAACTGACACCAGCCTCTCTAAAAACAAGACTGATTTTACCAACGATGGCACGGCTTTGCGGTCGTTTAACCGGGCGTCTTATAAGCTTGCGCCATAGCTTCTTAACCGGATCTTAATAATAACGAGATAATATTAATATCGCCGATGAGAAAAGATAACGCCTAAATTTTATGCCTAAATCATTTATGCCGTTAAAACAATAAATATGAAAATAAATAATAAGGATAGTAATAAAAGCCTGCCACGAACCGCTAAGCCTTTAGGAAAAGATTTCGTTGAGCATTTATGGGAAAAAAGCTGGACCTATATTAAGACCGTGGTAGATATCATCCGAGAACCGGTCTTGGTCCTAGATAAGGATCTTCGCATAATGGCGGCCAATAAGCCTTTCTATCAGACATTCCAAGTAGAACCGAATGACACCGAAGGCAAGGTCGTTTATGAACTCGGCAACGGCCAATGGAATATTCCCGCCTTACGGAAATTACTGGAAGATATTTTGCCCAAAAATACCTTTTTCAAAGGGTTTGAAGTGGCTCACGAGTTTCCTTTTGTCGGACGCAAAATAATGATCTTAAATGCCCGCCAGATTCATTTTAAAGAAGACACTACTGCGGAATTGTTCCCGCCCATTATCCTTTTGGCCATGGAAGATGTCACGGAAATAATGCTTGTCGCCGAAACGCTGGCCAGCCGCGCCAATCAGCCTACGGCCAGGGCGGCGGAACGGCTGCATAGCCAGGAAGTTCGTATTGGAAAATTAGAGAATGAAATAAACGAATTGAAAAAATCTTCAACTGAAAAAAATATTAAAAAAATATAACTAACATTACTATGGAAACAATAACTAGAGAACAGCCTAATTCGGTAATGCCGAATGAGCGGAACGGCGAACCCACTATAGGCGCAAAACCCATAAACGCGCAGTCAGTCGTCAGTCCGATTAGGCTTCGCTTCAGAAGCTCGCAAATCGTTTGGTACATATTGGGAGTGATTGAAATACTCTTGGCTCTGCGCTTTGTTCTAAAATTCATCGGCGCTAATATGTCGGCCGGCTTCACCCAATTTATTTATGTTATATCTTCCCCTCTGGCCGGGTCGTTCGTAAATGTGGTGAATCCTTCGCAAGTCGGCAGAAGCATTTTTGACTGGTCCATCCTCTTGGCCATGATTATCTACGCGCTTATCGCCTGGGGGGCGGTTAAACTACTGGTTATGAGCAAACCTGTCTCGGATCAGGAGGCGCATACTAAGCTGGATAGCCAAAATTAAGTAAACCCTATTAAATAAATTCGCCTAGGGCGAATTTAACAGAGGAAATAATTAATTTAATAAAACTATATGGACATTATTATCTGGATCATCTTCGGAGGTTTAGTGGGCTGGGTCGCGTCTCTAATTATGAAGACCGACGCTCAGCAGGGCATTATACTGAACATTATCGTCGGGATTGTCGGCGCGTTATTAGGCGGCTGGATTATGAACTTATTTGGCCGGGGCGGCGTCAGCGGTTTTAATTTTTACAGCTTTCTGGTGGCGCTACTCGGAGCCGTGATTCTTGTCTGGATTGTCGGAATTCTGCGGCGTTAAGAAATTTAAAAATCATGAGGTGGTTATAAAACTATTTCATGGCTAAATTAGATATTTATTGACCAAGCAAAAAAGACAAACTAAATGATTTTAACAGTAAATAATTACGAAAAAAATCATTTAGCGCCAGTCAAACGATGTTTTGGTCTAAAATAGCGAATTATCGCCAGGAATAGTTTTACAACCACCTTAATATAAGATCTTAATATAACCAGACTACTATCCGTAGTTAACTAAAACGCATATGAAAAAATTAAAAAAAATGAAAACCGCGCTCCTTCTATTCGGCCTGCTGGCGATCGCTTATCCGCCGATGACGACCCGAGCCTTGGGTTTGGATTTCTATGAACATTTGAGGATCGGCGAGCATATCAGCACCGATGTAAATATTGATGTTAGGGCGGAGATGCTGGGGGCGAAAGAAAACACTGTAAATGAAGCAACCTCTGAAGCCACTGAAACCGTGTCCGGCAGCGGCGCCTTGATTGAAATCGGCAATACGACAGCAAAGAATACGACGATTATTATTCGAACGACCACCTTGAGCGGAGTTTCCGAAGATCGCACCTTTGAAATTGATAATAATACCAGGCTGGCCACCAACGGCGGCGCGCAGGCAAATCTGAGCGATTGGATCGCCGGAGACTCTATCGCCTTCACGGCGCGGCACTTTATAAATAGCGATACGTTGCTGGCGACTCGGCTCGTAAATACCTCTTTTAAGCCCGGACATACGGGAATCAACGGCTGGATTAGGGCCATAAATACTGACGCCAATAAAATTGACGTACTCTGGAGTAATAATGTTATCTATACGCTAAACTTAGACAACGCGAATATGGTCGCCGGTCTCAAGAATCCGGCGAGCATCAATGATTTGCAAATTAATGATCGCGTTCGCGCGCGAGTTACCGATGATAACGACGGCAGCAAGCTTACCTGGAACACCAGCATTCTGGTCGTCCTGCGCCGCGGCGAAACCCTGTTTATGCGCGTCACGAGATGGGTAGTGCCCGCGACTATAACTTTGGTACCGCAAAACCTGGCCGTGCCAATTACAATCGAAGCCTCGGTAAATGATTCAAAATTTTACGAAAAAAACGATGTCAATAACCTGATTGGCGCTCCGGGAACGAAAATAATGATTGATATCTCTGCCGACACCATGCTGGTACGAAGATACTACGGCAAAGCGCTTTTAAACGAACTAAGCGAGGGTGATTCCATCCGCATCATCGGCCGACGGGATGAAACCACCGGTCACCTGGTAGCCAGAGTGATAAAGGATGAATCCATCCAGCGTCTGGGCGTGGCGCATCGTTTAGGTTCGGTTACATCCATTGACAATACGGCCAAAACCTTAAGAATCACGCTGTTAAAAACCGACAATTCTGATAAAACCTGGACCGTCAATACCAATAATTCAACAACCATTTATATAAACGGCAGACTTGGCAACTGGAGCGATCTTATGGTCGGCAACGTTGTACGAATTCGCGGAATAGCGAATAATAATCAAAATACAGTAGCGGCAGATACGATTGTGATCGTTTCAGGATCCTATTAAAAGGCAAAGGAATCAGAGAAAAAGCAAAAACAAAACACCTCGCCATCCGGCGAGGTGTTTTGTTTTAATAATGAAATATTTAATGCGGGAGCAAGTGGACGGGATTATCACCTTTTTTAAGGAAAATACTGATTATTATATTCCTAAAATCTTATTTAAGTCTAAAATTTAAATGTTAATATCTAATAAATTATTGGCTGAAGACAATCGGTCGCCACGGACGATATTTATCTAAAGTGATATAAGGATAATATTCATCAACAAGCCTGTTAAACGGATATAGGGCAACAGCTTGCCCGAGTAAATCGGAGTCGAGAGGGATTTCTACCGTTTTACCTAATAAAATTGTATAAGAACCCGGGTCAAGAGGAATCTCTGCCACATTACTTTGGTCGATTTGACCTTGGGTTATAAAAGCATCATTCCATTGTTGGCTATTAAAAATCATCGGGGCTTTTTGTCTGCCACTTAGAACATAGATAGTCCGAGGAACATCGCTCCCATCTTCAATGGCTGACGCTACAATTCCTCCATTAGCTTTTCCTTTTAAGATATTAAGTTCTGCCATAACAAATGCCAACCTCCATTCGCCACTATCAACTAAGGCTTGATAACTCTTTCCGTGTCTCTTCAGATAAACTACCAGTTTTTGTCCTGGCGTAAAATAAAAATATGAACTTGGTTTCAAGACTTCTAATGTCTCTCCGTTTTGTTTTGACCCTTTTAAAACTTTTAGCAATTTTACTTTGACGGCTTGTTTGGGGTGAAGAACCCAGCTGCCAGGAGGAGCCAATTTGTCAGACGGAACAACATTTACATCTACTGCTAATATCTCCACATAGCTAATAACATCAGAATTTTTATAAAACCAGGCGAATGTTCTCGGTGCTTGACTGTCGTTTCGCGGTATACTATTTAAAATATATTGGACACAAATATAACTTCCAATAATTATGAAAAAAATAACAACTAAAATTATCAAATATTTTCTCTTATGCATATATTTTTATTACTTAAAAATTATGCCTCTATTTTACCACTTCCACGCCCAAACCACAACCACTACAACCAAATTAATTGCCTAACCTAAAATAAAAACGAAGCCGTTTTATGACCTCGTTCCGTTTGCGGGAGCAAGTGGACCAGATTATAACCTTTTTCAGGGAATTAAAGGGATATTATTATATACCATATATAATTAAATAAAAAAAGAGAGACCGATAATCCATAGCAGTCGGTCTCTTGATGGTGGGTTACGAGTTTGCAACCCCGTCTTCTTTTCTTTGTGGCGGTTTCTCGACATCCGCCTGTCCTCTCTTGTCAATTTCAAGGAGCACTCTAGCAGCGGCCTCGTCGCCAAGCAATGCAGCAGCAGCGAGCGCTGCATATTGTCTGTTACCTGGTACTGTGTCTGGTCTTGGGTCATCTGGCATTCTCATAAATTAATGGGGCGGTGTATTGAAGTATAGTGTTACATATTTACCGTCTTGAAACAATATCATATTAAGTAATATCTGTAAAGCGTTCCTGCCCTTTTCAATTAACTATCAAAAAAACAGAGCTCTAGCTCTGTTTTCCAAAAAATGCGGGATGGACGGGACTCGGCTTCGGCTCTCGTCGGCTGCCGCCTCCTCGGCCTAGCCACCGCCTCCCCCGCAAATGCGGGGTCCGGCGTTCTCGTCCCGTCTTCTATCTCATAAAAAAGATAAAGCCCCGAAGGGGGCTTTATCTTTTTTGCGGGATGGACGGGACTCGAACCCGCGACCTCTGCCGTGACAGGGCAGCGCTCTAACCAATTGAGCTACCACCCCAACTGTTTAGTTGGGTAATAATAAATTCTATAACAAAAAATCTCTTACCGAGATAAAATTATCCTAACAAAAAACCTTACCTAAGTCAATTGTGCTTTATTTCTAACCCCCTGTCCTTGTTACCCAATCTTTCGTTGCCTTAAAGCCTCGAATAAAATTATGGCCGCGCTAACCGATACGTTCAAAGAGTCAATCTTTCCTCTCATGCCAATTTTTATTTTTTCATCCGCCTCGATCAGCCAGGCCTGGCTTAATCCCTTGTCCTCGGCGCCCATGACTATGGCGCAGCCCGGCCCGTAATCTGCCTCGGTATAATTTATTTTTGCCTCGGGGGTTGAGGCGAAAATTCTAAGTTTATTTTTTTTGCAAAAATCCAACGTTTCCTCAAATGTACTTAAAACCACGTTTATGGTGAAAACCGCGCCCTGGCTGGCCCGGATTACATTGGGGTTATAAATATCGGTTTTAGAATCATTGATGATCACCATATCAACTGCCGCGGCATCGGCCGTTCGCAAAATTGCTCCTAAATTCCCGGGTTTCTCCACCGCTTCTAAAACTATAATCAGAGGATCGGCGCTAAGTTCAATATCTTCGAGCTCAAATTTCCTGATTTTCGCCACTGCCAAAAGACCGTCCGGATTTTCCCGGTAAGAAATTTTATTAAAAACTTTCTCCGTAACTTCGAAAATTTTTTCTTCGTCAATATCAATCGTCATTTCCCTTTTGATATATTCCGGGCAATAGATTAAACTTTCCAGTTCGACGCCGCCCTGTTGAGCCAGAGTTATTTCCCTATGCCCCTCAATTAAAAATAGCCCCTGCGCTTTCCGCTCGCGGCTTGATTCTCGCAGTTTAACTATATTTTTAATTTTTTCATTAGCCAAACTTTCTATTTTTATAGACATATTTTTTTATATAAACTCGAGCAGTCTGACAGGAGAATTAATTTTTTGCGCATGCAAAATTGTAGTGTTTTTTATTAAAATTATCCAGACCCAATTTATTTTAATTTTAATAAAAAACACCCAAATTTTGTCTAAGCGAAAAATTAATTCTCCTGTCAGACTGCTTCATTTTCAAAGTTATCAAAATAATTAAACTTTACAAACTTTATAAACCCTTATTTCTCTTCTCCTGTAAATACACAATATAAGAATAGCCTATTGTTCCGAACAATAGCATAACCATCATAATTATGAAAATCGGTAATTTCCAGCTTATCGGTAAAACGATTTCCGCAATCATCAGCAAGCCGGCCAGAATAAACATCTTGCCGCCAAAACGATGGGTTTTATTCCAAACATTTTCGCTGGACAAAGTCCAGGGCGTGCGTATTCCCATAAACCAATTCATTTTTATCTTGCCCATATAGTTCCCTATGATGATAATAAATAACAGGCCGATTAATCCGGGCATGATTATGCCTACCGGCAAATTATAACCCAAACCGTTTAAGGCGATAATAAAATAAATCACAGTCAATAAAGCCAAAATTATAGCCTTAAAGGTGTGATAAACCTTGCTGAATTGCTCATAACGATCCTTCTTCGGGTCTAAATAAGGCAGTAATAGGAACAATAGATACATGCCAACGGCCACTAAGGGCAAAGCCAATGCCTGCGCTTGACCCGAACCGTAGCCGTCAACCTGGCCGGCGATATTCCAGTGCGTAGCTACGCGAGCCGGCAAATTATTATAGAAATAAACAGCTGATACGGCCATTAAAATAATTAAGGCCAAAGGAATAAATTCGGTTTTTATGGTTGACTTGATTGGATTAGACATAAGTTTAAGGTTTACATTAGGCAGTTGCTTATAATTATAAATTTTTGAAACGAGGATTGTTCGAGCCCCCACCATTTTTGTCCCATGTCCCAGGTTATTATTATTTTCATCCTTTAGCTTTAGAAATACTTTTCAAAGGGAACATAAAAAATGGTGTGGGCGAGTTCCGCAGTGAAAAAATTTATAATTTTAAGCAACTGCCCTTAATAATAACCGCTATGATTTATTTTTAAAAAATTTTACCAGTTTTTCCGCGATTTCCTCAAACACGCTTAAATTCAACGAATAAATTATCTCCTGGCCCTGCCTTTGGCTGGTTACCAAATCAGCTTGCTTTAAAACATTTAAATGGTGCGACAGCGAAGGCAGGGTTATAGCAAAATTCTTGGCGATTTCACCGGCCGCCAAATCTTTCTTTTTCAAAAGCTCCAGAATTTTACGCCTGGTCGGATCGGATAAAGCCTGCAAGGTTATATTTAGTGTCATATAATAAATTTAACAAAAACTTTATGGCTTACTGGTACAATTCATATTATTTTTTTGTAAATTCGTACAAAATTCGTAATTCGTATAGTTAGATATTTAGACAACTATCTAAATTATACCATACCTAATATTTTTGTCAAGTTGTGAATATTTTTAAAAAAAGAGGCCTCGTTTTCTACGAAGCCTTGCGCTGACTATGCTTGCCGGACCATTTAATGCCGGACAGGGCCATGCCTGACAGTATGGTCGCCCAAAAGAAGGCAAAAAAGACAGGCATGTCGTGTTTGATAAAGAGCTTTACCGCAAGCGCTGCTAGATAAAAGACGGCGACTGAAACCAAACCAGCTGATATTTTCATTATTACCTCCGGTTTTGAATTTTTTTCTTGATTTAGCCGCAGCTGAAACTGCATATTCATAATAACACAAAAATATAAAAAAACCAGACCGAATAAACAATAATAAAAAGGCAGCGCCCCTCGCCACTATGTGGCGAGGGGCGCAGAAGGGGCCCGTTCTGGGAACTATCTATAATATCTACTTATAAATTTAGCCAAGACTCTACGACTATGACCAGCACAATCTGTCTATTATATTATAATAATTTATCCTTTTGTTCTCCGCCTGGAGTTGGCGTAGTATTTTTATTATCTTTAGCCTTTTCCTCGGCTTCATTTTGCGCCCGCCTCTCCTTAACCAATTCCCGATTAACCCATAACAGCCAAGCAACTACGCCGACTAAAAATAAAATAAATAAAATAACACTTAGTTTAAGCCTACCCTGATTCTGCTTGTCTTCATTAACCATGCCTCCATCGTTTTCGGAATTCGCCCGGTCCTCGCCGATTAAACCGCTTACTTTTTCCGAGGCTGCCTTTTCTTGATCCGCCAATAACCGTTTAATGGCGTCTTGTTTCTCGGTCAGATCGTTATCATTAATTGACTCGGTTTTTAATTCTGCCGGCGCCGGTTGCTTGACTTCCCCGGCTATCTCTTCGCCGGACTCTTGTACCACCGCGCCCGAACTGCTGGAAATAATTATGGAATTCGGCTCAATTATCGTAGACTGTTCCGGCTCTCTTATATTTACCACCACATCTTTTCTTTCTTCTTGAACTGATTCTGAAATAGCGGCATTTTTAGTGGAAAAACTTACTTGATTTGATTGAATACTGGCCTTGCCGCGCTTGTCTACCGCCACGGTATAAACCTTATGAACGCCCCTGGCTAAAGCCGCTTTAGGCTTATAGGCGAAATTCGCCGTACCGCTAGAGTGGTTTTTTACCGTTAATTCACCGTTATATTTTTCATCTATATAGACCTTGATTTTAGAATCGTTTTTTGCCAAACCGACTATAAAAGGACGGCTTAAGGAAGTATCCTGATTGATTACAGGGTTGAAAATCGTTGGCGCCGGGAAAGGCAGCTCAATCTTAAAAGTTAAAACCTCTGACTCGGAACTGGACAGCCCGGCGTCATCCTCCGCGACCGCGCTGATTTTATGAAAACCGCGGCTTAAATTCTGAGGTGGTCTTAAAGAAAAATCTGCCGTTCCGCTATCATCTCTTAATCTGACGGTTTCGCCATTCAAAACGCCATCTATAAAAATCTTTACTAAAGTATTGTCCCTGGTCAGCCCGACTATCAATGGCCGCGGGTCGGCCGTAACGGTTTTTTCGTTGGGCGCGATCAGGGTCGGCGCCGGCACGGCATTAATCGCGAATTTTATTTCCTCGGTCGGCGCCGACAAAACTAAAGAAGTTTTATCTTTGGCTACCGCCATAACCGAATGAGTGCCATCGGAAAATCTCGGGTTTGGATTATATTGGAAATGCCAACTCGACCGACAGAAAGCCGCCGAATCAGCTGAAACCGGGCAAGCTAAGCCTGCGGTAGTCTGATCCAGAGCCGAAGCTTCGGCTTGGCCGATCAAACTGCCATCAAGATAAATTAGAACTTCACTGTTAACCGGAGACGTACCGTTTAACGAAAGAAAATTTTGCGCGGTTAGTTTAATTATTTTCGGCGCCTCAACTTCGGCTTTGGCTTGGGCTGAAAAAAATACGATGAAAAATAAAACCAAGACGATGCTTAATAAATTCTTTATCCCTTTAGACATGTGATAAGCTTAGCGCCTCCTGGTGAATTAATTTTTCTTTAGTAGGGCTAAAGGGGTTAAATCAAGCAAGCCGATTTTTCCCACGAGCCCTACAAGAAAACTTTTTAAAAATTACTGCTATATTTGCAGTAACTTTAGTCTAGCTGTTAACTTGAAAAGGCGTCAAGTGTATAATGGGTTTATAAAATATTGATATACCTGGAACAACTTGTTAATAAAGCGGTGTAAAAACGGGGGATAAAATTAGGCCGTTAAATAATATCTTTAAAATGCTTAATTTTTGCCGTTTTTTTTAAAGTATTGATATCCACCGTGATAAGATCCGCCCTGATATCGTCCGCAGAAATTCTTTTATTTTTAATAAACATCTCAATCCCCCGCCTAAACCGTTCGGATTTACTAAAACCGAAAGCCTCTTCAGCCGAACCATAATATTGGCTGATTCTGGTTTTTACTTCAATAAAAACAGTCAGCCCATGTTTTAACGCCACTAAATCAAGCTCCTGATAACTAAGCTTAATATTGGCATCAATCACCTTATAGCCATGCCTAATTAAGTAATTTTTAGCTAAGGTCTCACCGAATTTTCCGATTTCTTGATTATGGCTCATAAAAAATAAATGGGCTGAAAAACCCATTATCTTACTGGTTAACTGTAATAGTCTTGGCTAAATTTATTATGGTATATATTTTTTAAATTCTTTTTCTTTTTCCAACTGCGCTTTCTTTTTTGGTATTTTTGCCATCAGCCTATAAATAAAAACCAGCCAAACCGCCATGCTCAAAACCCAAAGTAAAAACCAAAAACGCGCCGACAAAAAAGGAACCGTTTCGTAACTAAAAAAAGTTAATACCAGCCCGATGATAGCATTGGTTAAGAAGAAATAATATAAGTTATTCCACAATACCGCGTACAGGCCTTTAGCCCATCTTTTCTTACCGATAGCGGAGATAATCGCTAAAACTATAAAGAAAAGAATAAAACCTAAAATAATTTTAAAAGAAGAGGCCAAAAAAACATTAGGCCTAAGATTAAACCAAAAATTTAAAGTTAAAAAATTACCCATATCTTATTAATTATTTTTTTTAATCTGAGGCAAAGATATTAGTTTAGAGCGCATGCAAAATTGTATTATTTTTTCTTAAAATTATCCAGACCCAATATAATATAATTTTAAGAAAAAATACACAAATTTTGCCGGCCTTTAGCACTCGCGAAAGCGGGTGGATAAACTAATATCTTTGCCTCAACTTCACTTCATAGCTTAATATAAATTAAGCCATAATGATATTGTCCGGCTTCAAATTCTTCATCAGGACGCAAACCGTACTTTTTAACGCTATTGTCAATTAATTCCTTATTAACCCTTTCCTCCGGCGGAGGTCCGAACGGCGCCGCTACATCTTTCCACTCCACAATAACCAACCTGCCATTCTTCTTTAACAGTCTGATCGACTCTCTCAAAATCTCCGACCGTTTATGCGATTGATATAGAGTATTAATCAGCATGGCAACATCCAGGCTGCCGGCCTCTATAGCCGTAGCGCCGAAGACTTCCAGATTACTCCAAATTATTTTAATATTAGGCAAATTTTCAGCACGCGCGCGCCTCTTAACGGTTTCTAAAACGGTTCTTAATATATCAACCGCGTACACCATTCCGTTTTTTCCTACTAATTTTGCCGAAGGAAAAATAAAATGCCCAGATGAGCCGCAACCCAAATCAGCTACCTTGGTCTTTTCTTTAACTTGAGCCTTGCTTAAAATTAAACTTACATTAACCAGGGAACTTCCCCCTATTGGTTCTAACATATAATAAAATTAATACCGCAAGCTAATTATAAAATACTTTTTACTTTTTAACAAGTTTTTAAAAAGGGGTGGCTTGGTTTTTTGCCTTGCTAATAATTTACTATTGCCCCAAAAACTATTTAACCCGATTGAAGCTCAAACGATGAATCGCGCAAGGGCCGTATTGCTTTAATTTTTCCAAATGTTGTTTAGTGCCGTAGCCCTTATGCTCCTTAAAGCCATAATCAGGATATAATTTATCCATTTCTAGCATAATTCTGTCTCTGGTTACTTTGGCGATAATTGAAGCCGCGGCAATGGTAAAAATTCTCCCATCGCCGCGGACAAAGGTTTCTTGAGGTATTGAGCAATTAGGTATCTTTATTGACCCATCAACCAGCAAAAACCGCGGTTTATTTTTTATAGAACTAATGGCTTTTTTCATGGCCAAAAAAGTAGCCTGTAAAATATTTATCCGATCAATCGTTTGATGATCGCAGATGCCGACGCCGACCTCAATGAAATGCTTTTTTATTAGTTCAAATAATAATTCTCTTTTTTCTGCGGTTAATTTTTTTGAATCATTGATCTCTGAAATCTCATTATTTATGCTAAAATTAGCCTTAATCATTACACAAGCCGCGACCACCGGTCCGGCCAATGGTCCGCGCCCGGCTTCATCCAAACCACCGATTATATCATAATTACGGCAAAATATTTTTTTCTCTTCAGCCAAATCCAGCATAAGCATATCTTATTTTTCTTGCAAATACTTATAAGCCGATAGAGCCGCCACCGCGCCCTGGCCGCAGCCAACCACAATTTGCTTAAATTCGCTTTGCGTTACATCCCCGGCCGCGAACATGCCGTTAAGGCTGGTTTTGCCACTTAAGTCCACAAGAACCTGCCCTTTACTATCCCTTTTAACTAAATCCGCCACCAAATCAGTTCTGGCTTCATGGCCAATCTCCACGAATAAACCGGCTACATTTAATTCTCTAACCGCCTTATCAATTTTACTGATTACTTTAATCTTTTCTAGCTTATTTTCTCCTAAAATTTCCGTAATTTCACTATTTAACATAATTTCAATGTTTTTTTGCTCCTTAACCCTGGCAGCCATAATCTCAAAACCTTTTAATTCAGATTTTCTATATATCAAATATACTTGGCTGGCTATTTTCGACATAACCCGAGCCGCGTCTAAAGCCGCGTTGCCGCCTCCCACTACGGCCACGGTTTTTCCTTTAAAGAACAACCCATCGCAATTAGCGCAATAGCTGATCCCCTTGCCGATTAATTTTTTCTCGTTGGTTAAATCCAAAGATTTCGGCGCCAATCCCATAGCAATAATTACGGTTTTTGCCTCATATTTTATCTTATCGGTTTCAACCGTAAAATCACCATTACCTTTTTGAGTAATTTTTTTTACTTCATCAATCTTGATTTCTACGCCAAAACTTTTTGCTTGTTCTTGCATAATATTAGCTAAATTCGGCCCCTTGGTTGACTTGATACCGGGGTAATTCTCAATATCTGATGTCCAGATAATCTGGCCGCCAATATTCTTGGTTATAACCAATGTCTTCATCATTCGTCTGGAAGCATAAATAGCTGCGGTTAAGCCTGTGGGTCCTGCGCCAATAATTATTGTATCAAACATAAAATTTTTATAGTTATTATAAATAATCTGAATCTAATTTCTTTTGGTTTTCACCTTATTTTATCCCCAATTCTTACCCTAAACTATTTTGGCTAAAATTAAATAACTTAAAAAGTAAAGTCCACATTCTTGTGGACTTATCCACTAAAATAAAAATAAGTTAAGTCCACGATATTGTAGACTTAACTTATTTGTACTTTTCAATCAATTGTAGTAAATCTTCTTTGGCGCAATAACCCTGTATCCGACTCACCTCTTTACCGCTTTTAAATAATAAAAAGGTAGGTATGCTCATTACATTATATTTTACAGCAACATCTTGGGCTTCATCTATATTAAGTTTGCCAATCTTAACATTCTGGTCTTTATTTTCTTTGATCATTTCCTCTACTATCGGTAGCATCATCTGGCATGGTCCGCACCAATTTGCAAAAAAATCAACCAACACTAAACCAACACTATTCTCAACTTCTTGCTTAAAATTGTCTTTGTTTAATATCATATGTTTGTTTTATATAGAACGATATTATTTGTGCGAGTTAATTTTTATGGTCTTTGTTAAATTGACCTGCTAGCACAATTTCTTAATTAAATTTTAATACTATGTGGACCGTACCGGATTTGAACCGGTGACCTCTTCCATGCCATGGAAGCGCGCTACCAACTGCGCTAACGGCCCAATTATTTTCAATGTTCCCTATAGAACAAGATTATTTCTAACCTTAGCCAAAATATTTTATTTAATATTAGCCAGAATTTAACTATTTTATTTAATATTAGCGTAAATTTAATGGTGCCCTCGAGAAGAATCGAACTTCTGTCTAGGGCTTAGGAGTCCCTTGTTCTATCCACTGAACTACGAGGGCATTATCTTATATTAGACCCCATGGCCGAATTTAACTGTTCTAATAATTAATACCACTGATTTGCGCCGGCAAGGCCAATAATTCAGCAAACAACCCACTCCTAAGCTCTTAGGTCGCCTGCTAAACAAGCCGCAAATTTAATTACAAATATACCCCAGCAATCGGCATTTAATTTGCATCTATTTATAATATCTTAATTATTTTATTTTGACAAACCCCGAAGACTCGCCTAGAATAAATATAGCTAAGTTTCGCGAGTTAATTATAAATTTTTAGCGATTTAACAATAATCTTATATATTCTATGTTTAACAAGCCAAATCAAGGAGGGGCAACAAGCGAATTTGAAACCGTGATTGGACCATCGGTCAAGGTAAAGGGGGATTTTAATGCTCAAGGCAATATTATAGTTGAAGGCATGGTCGACGGTAATCTAAAAACCGCCGGCAGCCTGGAGGTAGGAGAAAAAGCCAGAGTTACTGCTAATGTAGAAGCCAGAGAAGCTAAAATCGGCGGCCAAATAAATGGCAATATTAAAATTAAAGGTTTTTTAGAAATTACCGCGGCGGCCAAAATTTTTGGCGATATTGAAGCCGCCAGCCTTTCTATTGAGCGAGGTGCAGCTTTCAACGGCAAATGCATTATGCCGGCCGGGGTGGAAGATATTAAAAAAACAGTAAAAGATAAATAAAATTAAGACTTAAATATCTATACGACTACTAATGAATGTTTTTATATACGATTCTTTTTTGAATCATAAAAAATATGACCGGCTGCTGGCGCGGATAGAGACCAGAATAACCGACCTGGGTTTAAACGGAAAAATTTCTAGGCTTAGTTTAACCAGGAAGGTAGATGATATCGTTATTAATGAACTAAAGCGGGGGGCTAAAACCGTAATCGCGGTTGGCAACAACAAAATTGTTAATCAGATAATAAATTCTCTGGTCGGCAATTCCGTGCCGCTCGGCATAATACCGATAGGGGAGGAAAATAACGATATCGCAAAGAGTCTGGGTATTGAATCAACTGATGGCGCCTGCGATGTCTTAGCGGCCAGACTCTTAGCCAGACTGGATCTAGGTTTGGCTAAGCATACCTATTTTTTGGGTAATGCTTCCATAGAAAATCAAGGCACGGTAATCAACATGAGCAACGACTATACGGTTGAGGCTACAAAAAATGGTTTAATTCATATTTTTAATTTAGCCAGCCCGGCCATCAGCTTACCGCCGGGGGTTAAAGTTTCGCCTGATGATGGAATTTTAGAATTAGCCATTAACGCCCGGGGAAATAAAAAAATTTTTTCTAAGCAAGACGACCGATCAATTTTTAAAATTGAAAAAGTTACCATTGATAATCCCTGGTCTTCGTTAATTCTTGACGGAGCGATCTCTATTCCCGCGCCGGTAGAAGTTACGGTTGTTAAGCAAGCTTTAAATGTTATCGTAGGTAAAAATAGAAATTTTTAAACTATACAAATTACAATTAGTAAAAAGCCTTAGCTTTATTGCGAGCATAGAAAAATTTAGGATTAGATTTGGTCTAAAATTACCTTACAAATATTTTCTTTCGGCCGTTTCAGATAAAAATTTTGTTGGAAATTTTAGGCCAAATCCCTAAATTTTTCTCGAGTGAGCAATAAATCTAAGGCTTTTTACTAACCGGAAAAGCCACAGACTTTAGCTGAGGGGGTGTTTTATACTTTATCTTTCTGCTTAAATAAATACAACTGCTGCAAGGCGGTTAAAACCGTAGTTACCAACCAATAGAGAGCCAGGCCGCCGGGGAAAGTCATACCAATAACCACGGTTAAAATCGGCATCATATAAAGCATCTGCTTATTCATCATGGCCATCATATTTTCGTCCTTGGCGCCAGCGCTCTTAACCTCCGGACGCTTAGTTACCATCATTTTGGCTTGCCAAAATTGAGCGGCTCCGGCTAAAACCGCTAAAACAATATTGGGCTTTGACAAATCAACCAGACCCAGAGAAATCGGGTGAATCACGCCGGGATTACTGATAAAGGAATAGATATTGGACAACGCCTGGTTGTTTAATCCATCCCTAAAAACTATGAATACCGCCCAGAGAAAGGGAAGTTGGATTAAGAGCGGCAGACAGGAAGAAAATGGATTTACTTTTTCCTGCTTATACAGCTGCATCATGGCTCGGCCCAATTCTTCCTTATTGTTGGCGTATTTTTTCTTTAACTCGTCTATTTTAGGCTGTAAAGTCTGCAAGGATTTTTGCGATTTGATGGATTGTTTGGATAAGGGCAATAAAATCAACTTGATAATTACGGTCATGGCGATAATAGCCAAGCCAATATCATGCCCGGGGATAATGTTATATAAAAAAACCAGCAAATTTAAGATAGGCTGATAAAAAACTAGATGGAAAATTTGGAACATAGATTAGCTTAATTAAAAGTAGTTGGGCGGGAAGATTGGTTTTTCGTTTAGACAAAATTTGTGTATTTTTCTCTCAAAATTATTAACCATTAAACTTGGATTGAGTAATTTTGAGAGAAAAATAGTTACAATTTTGCATGCTCTTAAAACCAATCTTCCCGCCCAACAATAATTATAAGTTGTCTTTATTTTAATGGGTCAAAACCGCCTTGATTAAACGGGTTGCAGCGCAAGACGCGCCAAAGCGCCTTAAAACCCCCTCTTATAAACCCGTACTTTTCTAACGCCTGAATCGCGTACTCCGAGCAGGTCGGATTAAACCGGCAAAAACCGTTTGGGTAAAAAAATTTAAAAACGCCATGATCAAAGGAAAGCGTTTTTTGATATACCCTTATTAATTTTACCGCGATAAACCTGGGATAATATTTAAGCATGGTCTTAACGATCAATAAAAAGTTTTAATTTTATAAAAACTCTTTCCAGCCCACCTTTAACGGCTTGATAATCCAAGTTTAATAGGCCGGGCAAGGCTATAATTACAACGTCATAACCACCGATTAACTTTTTATCCAATTGCCTAAGCGCCTGCCTAATTCGCCGTTTTATTCTGTTCCTTTCCGTTGCTTTTTTGCTGACTTTAGCGCTTACTATAATACCAAAACGATTATGTCTAAACTGGTTGGCTATGGTCTTTACGCCTATCTGCCCGGTATAATTAGCTCTGCCGCGTTTAAAAACTTTTTCAAAATCTTTTTCTTTACTTAAACGATATTGCTTGGCAAGCATATTATTTAGTCAGCCTCTTCCTGCCCCGCGCTTTTCTTCTTTTTAAAACCGCCCGCCCGTTTTTAGAGAGCATGCGTCTTCTAAAGCCGTGTTTTCTTTTGGCTCTTTTTTTGTTCGGCTGATAAGTTCTTTTTGGCATAGATAAGTTCGTTCTTATTAAATAAATCCGCTCTAAAAAGTCGGCGGAATATATTAATCGCCGGAAGGAAATTAATTTATTATTTTTCTATGCTGAATTTGAATTTAAGCAAATAATAAATTTTCATCTCTGTAATAAAACATAACATTTAAAACACCTTAAGTCAAACCGGGGGAGTATTCTCCGGTTTTTTTAACCGATTAATTTATTATTGGTTTTTTTACACTATTTATTCACAGCTTATAAACACTATCCACTGTTTGATATTTTTTTTATTACTGTTATAATAACCAAATCTTAATATTATATTATTAAACGCTTTCTCGTTACTTTTAAATAGATCTAGTCAGGCGATATTCTTATTTTTTACTTGGCAAGACATGTCCTTTGCCGAAAAAATATTTAAAGCCAGGCTGGCTAACATTCAATCATAATGCCCCAAATTATGAACAACGAACAGCTTTGGCAAGCTGTTTTAGGCGAAATCGAGCTAACCTTATCTAAGGCTAATTTTACCACTTGGTTTAAAAACACCTTTATCTCTTCCCATGAAGGCGGCCAAATAATTATTTGCGTGCCCAACACTTTCACTAAAGCCTGGCTAGAAAAAAAATACCACAAAGAAATTGCCAATGCCTTTAAGAACCTTAGTTCTCTGGAAGTAAAAGAAATTTTATACAAGGTTGAGGTTAGAAAAGAAGCCTTGCCCGGTAGTTTTATTAAAAATGCCAAAACTGAAAATATCGTTGAAAATAAGCCAAAAACCATCAACCGCTTTGGCTTAAATAACCGCTATATTTTCGACAGCTTTATCGTGGGGAAAAATAACGAGCTGGCTCACGCGGCCAGCCAGGCGGTGGCGGCCAACCCCGGGCACGCCTATAACCCGCTTTTTATTTATGGCGGGGTTGGTTTGGGCAAGACCCACTTGCTCCAAGCGATCGGCCATGAATTGTCCAAAAAAACGGAAAAAATATTATATGTTTCTTGTGAAAAATTCACCAACGATTATATCCAAGCCGTCAGAAACGGCCAAGCCAAAGATTTTAAAGACCGCTATCGCAATGTTGATTTGCTTTTAATTGACGATATCCATTTTATGGGCGGCAAAGACGGCACGCAAGAAGAATTTTTCCATACTTTTAATGATCTGCACCAAACTAACCGTCAAATTGTAATTTCTTCCGATCGCCCGCCCAAAGCTATTCCGGCTCTGGAAAAAAGGCTGCTTTCGCGCTTTGAGTGGGGCATGATCGCCGATATCGGCGCCCCGGATGTTGAAACCAGAATCGCAATTTTAGAAACCAAGTGCAAGGAAAAAAATTATAAGCTTGATAAAGAAATTTTGGCTTATATTGCTAATAATATTACCAGTAATATACGCGAACTTGAGGGGGCGCTTAATAGATTAATCGCCTATTATGAATTTAATAATTCTTTACCTTCAATTGACTCAACCAAGAATGTTTTGGCCGGCATTATTTCCAATTTTCAATCAAAATCTACAACAGCGAAAACCATAATTGAAGCGGTTTCCAAATTTTTTGATATTAATATAAAAGATATTGTCGGGCAAAGCCGAAAAAAAGAATTGGTGGTCCCCAGGCAAATCGCCATGTTTTTGATGAGAAAAGAAATAAACTCGTCTTATCCTTCAATCGGCCAGGAACTCGGAGGCCGCGATCATACTACCGCCATGCACGCCTATAATAAAGTCGTTAAAGAATACGAAGAAGATGAACGCACCAAGCAAAACATCAATTCAATAAAACAATTGATTTATAACGGTTAATAATTTGGTGATTGGCGGTGGTTAGGTTGTTGAAGGTTTAATTTTTTATTTTTATAACCACGTTTTTATACACCCTCTGCCCATTAAATTGATTTACTTTTCAACAACCAAAACACAGCCAATAAATAAAAATTAATAATAATTTTAGCTAAAATTTATCTAAATAATAACCCATCAACCCGCATATTATTGTTATCATTTATTTATATTTATATTATTAATTTAAATTAATAAAAATAAAACCGTAAGATTAAGATTTTAAATCTACGCGGGCAAAAAATATGAACAACGAAAAATCTAACGGAATTAAAATATTCAGCTTGCAGGAAAATTTAAAACAAGGCTTGGCGCTGGTAAGCCATATAGCCGGAAAAAATGTAAACTTGCCGATTTTAAACAATATCTTAATTAAAGTGGATGAGGGGAAAATAAAACTAGCCGCGACCAATTTAGAAATAGGCATAATCAGCGCGGTTAGGGGGAAAATTGAGGCCGAGGGCGTATTCACGGTTAATTCAAAGATTATTTTAGATTGCATAAGTTTGCTGCCGAATAAAAAAATAGGATTAAACCAAAAAGAAAACGAGATTTTGGTTGACTGTGAAAACTATCAAGCTAAAATTAAAGGGCAATCGGCTGAAGATTTTCCTTTAATTCCCGAAGTGGAAAAGAAGAATTATTTCAGCGCCCAGGCCGCGGCCTTAAAAGACGCGATTTCCCAAGTAATCTTTGCCGCTCCGTTAAACGAAACCAGGCTGGAGTTGTCCGGTGTTTTATTTATGTTTTCCGGTGATTATTTAACCCTGGCCGCCACCGACAGTTATCGCTTGGCAGAGAAAAAAATCCAAATTAAATCCAGCGCCACCCAAGAGAAAGCGCCGGATAAATCCAACCCGCCGGCACAGGCGGGCGGCCAAGAAGAAAAAAATATTATCGTACCGGCTAAAACCCTGCAGGAGCTATTAAGAATTTTATCTATAAATCTGGAAGACGAGGTAGAGGAAAACAGCCGGGAAATAAAATTTTATATTTCAGACAACCAGATTTTATTTACTTACGGCTCGGTTGAGCTGGTTTCTCGCCTGATTGAAGGCCAATACCCGGATTATAAGCAAATTATTCCAACTAATTGCAAGACTAAAATTATAATTGACCGCCAAGAATTGATTCGCGCGGTAAAAATGGCTTCTTTGTTTTCCAAAGCGGGTATTAATGATATAAACCTGGACTTTCCGGCCGGGAAAAACCAGGTGGTAATATCCTCGGTCTCCGGCCAAACCGGAGAAAATATCACTAATTTACAGGCCAAGGTGGCGGGCGAAGAAAACAGCATGGTGGTTAATTATCGCTACTTGCTTGAGGGATTAAGCAATATTGAAAAAGAGATGGTTAAAATTGAAGTAATAGACGGCAACACTCCCTGCCTAATTCGGCCGGAACAAGACGAAAGCTATTTGTATATTATAATGCCCATAAAGCAATAAGTTCATAAACAAAAAACCGCCGAGATTGATTGGGCGGTTTTTTGTTTTTCCTCCTTTGTCAAAGGGGTAATGCTTGCTATTGGGCGATTGCAGGCGTGGTGGTAGCGGTTGCCGGCATGTCTTTAATGGTTATATTAATCTCTTTACTCTTGGCGGTTTGGCCCTGCCAGCCGTGGGCTTCGGCGTAAAGCTTATAAGCGCCGGGAGTTAAAATTTCGTTAAGCCAGCCAAGGGCGGAGCCGTCTTTAAGCTGGGCTTGCCCGATCGTTTTAATATTGTCCGAAGCTTCGCGCAAGAAGAAAGTAACGCCGGCGGTTTGTTCCGGATTGGTTAGAGTGGCTTTTAGTAATAAGGGAAAATCATATTTAATAAAACTGGCGTTGGCCGCGGGTTGAGTTAAAGCAATGCCAATACCGGTTTTTTCCGGCTTAGTATTCTGGGTTAAATTAAATTCAATTTTTTGTTCGCTGCAATTATCTACCGCGTCGCAAACCCTGACGGTTAAGCCGTGAAAACCGTTATTCAAGAAACTTACGGATTTACTAAGATTAAAAGGGGAGGCGGTTATGGTGTCAAATAAATAACCGTCAATATAATATTCCGCCCGACTGACGCCGCTGGTCGCCAGAGCGCTGATTCTGACTTCCAGGGTTTTATTTTCAACGGTCTGATTATTAGCCGGGTAGTCTATTGAGACAATAGGCTGGTATTGCGGCCGGTGAATATTGTCAAACTCTGTCGGCGGCGCGGAATTAACTATGCCCTGCTTTTTCGCCCAGGCGGAAACCGCGTTTTCCCATAAGTCAAATTGCGGATCGGTTTTAGGATCGGCCGGCGCCGGTCCGGCGGGATTATCCTTATCAATATAATAAAGGATACTATGGACTTGTTTAAATTGTTTTTCCACGATAGCGCTCGGCGGCGTAAATTCATTGGCTAAATATCCGGAGAATTTGTCAATTTTTACGGTAGTGTCCGGGTCAATCACGCCGTCCAATACAGGCTTGCCGGTTTTTGCCGATTCAGGCGCGTTGAAATATTCAATCGGCGTATTGCCCAGAACGCGGTTCATATAATCATGCCAGATCGGCGCCGCCACCACTGAGCCGTCGGCGCCGCGCTTCATCGCCGTATTGTCGTTATTGCCCACCCAGACGCCGGTAACGATTGACGGGGTATAGCCTATGGTCCAGGCGTCGCGGTAGTCGTTGGTGGTGCCGGTTTTGGCCGCTACCGGCCTGGAGCCGAGCGTTAGGGAGTTGTTGGCGCCGAAAACATAAGCGCGGGCGTTATTATCCGATAGAACGCTGTTAATTTGGCGCGCGGTATTGCCGTTTAAGACTTTCTCGTCTTGATTTTTAAATTCTTCCAGGATTTTACCATCCTTGTCTTCCACTTTTAAAATAAAGGCCAGCGGGTGTTTAATGCCTTCGCGCGCGAAAGCGCTGAAAGCGTTGGCGTGCTCTATAAGCTTTACTTCGCCGCCGCCCAAGACCAGGGATAGGCCGAAGCGGTTTTTGTCGTTAAGCGTTGTATAGCCTAAATTTTGCGCCAGGCTGATGACATTATCAATGCCGGTTAAATAAATGGTTTTGACCGCCGGGATATTTAAGGATCCGGCCAAGGCCTGCCTAATCGTTACCGGGCCGTGCTCTTTGGAATCATAGTTATGCGGCTCATAGGGCTTGGCCGGGTCGGTAGAAAAATTGGTCACCACATCATAAAGCACGGTGTCCGGCGTATAGCCTTTTATGAACGAAGCGGCGTAGACGATTGGCTTAAAAGACGAGCCCGGCTGGCGCGGCTGAAGCGCCACATTTACCTGGCCGTCAATTTCATTATTAAAATAATCCCGCGAGCCGACCATGGCCAAGACTTGTCCGGTCTTCGGATCAAGGGAAACCAAAGCCGCGTTAGCGGCTTGATAATTTTTTTCGTTAAGTTCGGTTTTTTCTTTAATAACTTCTTCGGCGATATTTTGCTTATACAAATCCAAGGTGGTGTAAATTTTTAAGCCGCCCTGTTCCAGCATTTTTTCTCCGTATTTATCCGACAGCATTTCTTTAATGTACATGACAAAATGCGGCGCCAGCATATTATCGGACGGCGTCTTAAAGGCGAGCTCCGTCCGTTTCGCTTCTTCGGCTTGGTCTTTGGTAATATAGCCGTATTTTACCATTAAGTCCAAAATATATTGCTGGCGCGCGATCAGCAGGTCTTTATTCGGCCCGTAAGGCGAATAGCGGCTGGGCGCCTGGGGAATGGCGGCTAAGACCGCGGCTTCGGCTAAATTTAAATCGCTCGCCGCTTTGCCGAAATATCTTTGGCTGGCCGCCTCTACGCCGTAAGCGGTTGAGCCGTAGGGTATTTCGTTAAAGTACATCTGCAGAATTTCATCTTTGGAAAACTTTTTTTCCAAGCGGTAGGCTAAAATAATTTCTTTGATTTTTCTGGTATAAAGTTTTTCCGTGGTTAGAATGGAATTTTTTATGAATTGCTGGGTCAGGGTGGAGCCGCCGGCTTTTTTGCCGAAGAGCACATTGGTTACCAGGGTTCTAAAAATCGCCCAAGGGCTGAAGCCGCCATGTTTATAGAAATCTTTGTCCTCTATGGAAATAGTGGCGTTTTTTAAGTTATCCGGAACATCTTTCAGGCTGATGATAGTGCGTTTTTCCGCCCCGTGGATGTCATAGAGCACGGTTTGGCCGGAGCGGTCGTAAATTTTTGTGCTTTGAGCCACTTGGCGCTCAATCAGGCGGTTAGGGTCGGGCAGGTCGCGGGTCAGTTGAAGATAGGCGCCGAAGCAGAAAAGAATAAAAACCAAGGATCCATAAAACAATATTTTAGCCAGCTTGGCTCGATTGAATGGCTTATGGTTTTTACCCGAGTATTCTTTAATTTTTCCGCCGGTACTAAAACCGGCCGAAGCTTTTCTTCTTTTATTTAAAAAATATTTTTTTTTGGTTAGGCGCCACTCTTGGGGCGATTTGATATTGCGGGAAGAATAGGAAATAGTCATAGAAAATTAGGCTCGGCACCTGCGAATGCCGATTATCCGAATGTAAATATGGTGAAATATATAAAAAATTATAACAAGAATTAAGGGAAAAATCAATTTTTGTCTTTGAACGATTTTGGCAAGTAGTAAAATAAATCATTTAATGATAAAATTAAGGAAGATTTATGTTGGACACCTCAAAATTAATTGATAAATTTTTACAGAATTACCGTTTTAAACAAGTCAGGCCGTTTTTATTAGGTGATGTTTTAGATTTCGGCGGAAACCGGGGTGAGTTGGGTAAATATGTTAAGGGGAAATATTCGGCAGTAAATTATGATCACTCGACAATGGAGAGTGCCGGATATGATACCATTGTCTGTTTGGCAGTGATTGAACATATTGATTTGCCCGAAGTTTTTGAAATTTTTAAAAAATTTAAAAATATTTTAAAAAAAAACGGCAGAATTTTTTTAACTACTCCGACTAGAACGGCTAAGTCAATCTTAGAATTGATGGCGTTTGTGGGAGTTATTTATAAAGAAAACATAGCGGATCATAAGCATTATTGGCGCAAAAAAGAAATTTACGCCTTAGCGGAAAAAAACGGTTTGGTTATCAAGAAGTATAAAAAATTCCAATTCGGATTTAATCAGTTAGCTGTTTTAGAACATAAATAACATTTTTGATTAATATTAAATTATTCAGATGATAAATAATAAAAAAATTTCATTAGTTGTTCCTTGTTATAACGAGGAAGCTGGCTTGGCCGAACTTTTTAAAAATGATTTGTCATACATAGATGAAATTATCGTGGTTGATAATAATTGTACTGATAATACGATTAAAATTGCTGAAAGTTATGGTTGCCGAGTCGTTGAGGAGAAAAAAAAAGGCTATGGCGCCGCCTATAAAAAGGGATTTAAAAATGTTACTAATGAAATTATTGTTGCCATTGATGGCGACAATACTTATCCAGTGTTGGAAATAAGGAGATTAGTTGGAATTTTAGAGGATAGGAATTTGGATTTTATTTCCGCTAACCGCCTAGGTAATGGCCGTCCGAAGACCATGAAAAAAATTAATTATTTAGGTAATATAATTTTGACTAAAATAATGAAATTGTTGTTTTTAAAGTCTTTAGAAGATTCTCAGTCTGGCATGTGGGTATTTAGAAAGGCAATCTTGGAAAAAATTAAACTAAAAAGCGATGGCATGGCTTTTTCTCAAGAGATAAAAATAGAAGTAATAAAAAATAAATATAAATTTGCGGAGATCGGAATTTTATACCACGAAAGATTGGGCGAAGTAAAGCTAAACAAATGGGTAGACGGCATTAAAAATCTAGCTTGGATTTTTTATAAAAGACTGTTTTAAAATTATGATTTTCAATAATAAAATCATAAAATCATTTTTAATTTTTATAGTATTTTTCTCTATTTTTTTTCTAGCCCACTTTTCAATAACGGGCTTTACCTCTACCGATGATCCGTATTATCACGCCAAGCACGCTTTTTTAATAGAGCAAAGCGGCCAGCTTAATTTAGTAAAACCGTGGTTGGAGTTTCACTTTTTAAATTACGCGCCGACCGATATTTGGTGGGGCTTTCATTTAGCTATGGCTTTGTTTATCCACTGGTTCGGTCTAATGGCCGGGGCTAAGGTCTTCGTTAGCTTTTTAGCCGCTTTAATCTTTTTAGTCTTTTATTTAGTTTTGCGTAGTTTAAAGGTAAAATATCCATTAGTTTGGACTCTTTTTTTGTTTTCTTCTTCAGTTATCTTCAGTTATAGATTATTATTTGGAAGGCCGCATCTGCTATCAATGATAGTTTTTCCGTTGGCTTTTTTATTTTTAGTTAAGGGCAAGAATCGGTTGCTGTTTATTTTAACCGTATTATACGCCCTCTGTTATCACTTAGCGCCATTGATAATACTGATGGCTTTGATTTATACGATGGCAGACGCTTACGCTAATAATCGGGTTAATTTAAAGCCACTGATCGCTTCTGCCGGCGGAATTTTAGCCGGTATAGTAATCCATCCGGGCAGTTTGAATTATATATATGTGATGATTATCGTATCTTTTAAGATTTTTTACCTTAAATTAACCGGCGTTAATTTAAATGTCGGCGGCGAAATAAGATTGATGGACTTCCCTGACTTTTTATTAAATAATTTTTTAGCTCTGTCGTTTTATATCTTAGCCGTAGTTTTATTTTTGTCATCAAAGAAGCATATTAAAAATTCAACCACCGGCAATTTTTTGTTTTTATATTCCAGCCTGTGGTTTCCACTGGCCTTATTGGTGCAGCGCGGAGTAGAATATTGGCTGCCGCTAACTTTTATTTTCGCCGCGGTTATGTTTAGAGATTTTTCGGCCAGCCGAGAATTTGTGTATATTAAGAATTGGCTAGCCAATAAAATAAATTTTAAGATCATCGGCTTTTTTTTAGTTGGCATGCTGGCTGTTATTATTTTTTATAATTTAAGCAATGTTTTATATTATTTTTATTATAACGACACGGATAAGATTGGCGCGAATTTCGAACAGGCTAATAATTGGCTAAAAGCTAATACGAAAGAGGATTCAATGGTATTTTATGATAGATGGGATATGTGGCCGATGATGTTTTTCTATAATGATTATAATCATTATATTATTGGCATGGACCCGACTTTATCGTATGAATACGACCCGCAGGCCTATTGGCTTTGGCGAAATATCAGCGCTCAAGGCCTGTATTGCGATCAGCCAAAGCCTTGCCTAAATTTAAGTCCGGCCGAGCAGATAAAGTATGTTCCCCTGGCTATTAAGACCGTTTTTCGCGCCAAATATGCAGTGGTGTCTAATTATGAAAACAATCGTTTAGTTAAGACTTTAAATAATCTGCATAAAGAGGTTGAGCTGGTTTTTAAAAATGAGAAATTGTTGATTTACGAGATGAAATAGCTGAATTGGGCGGATTGTTGGCAATAATAAGATATGGGGTATTGGTAGTTTTTGGCTTTTATGGTAAAATATAATTAAGGTTGATAAGTTAATTACGAATTAAAAGCGAATTAAAACGGATAAACACGCGAATTAAATAAAATTAATACGAATTTTATATTTTCATTTTATAAGTTCGTATAAATTTTTGATTAATTTGCATTATATTCGTTATTTAGAAGGGAGGTGAAACATGAGAAAAAAAATATTGGGTTTAGTTATGGCTGTATTGATTTTAACTCCGGTTTTTGCTTTTTCTCTGCCAGCCTTTGCTGCAGGTACTGATAACTTTTGGAATGCCAATGGTACTCCTGATACTAACGGAGAACAATTTGCTGAAGATGCGGGTTTGGCAGGAAGCGGCCTTGATGCATATAGCACCATAACATCTATTATAAGATGGATAATGGGCTTTTTAGGCATCATCGCGGTGATTGTTATCTTAATCGGCGGCTTCAAATGGATGACTGCCGGAGGCAGCGAGGACAAGATTGGCGCGGCTAAAAAATTATTAATATCCGGTTTGATAGGTTTGGTGATCGTTATAATGGCTTATGCTATCGCAAATTTTGTTATCACACAGCTCGTTAATGTTACTACTACTGCTGCTTAACATTCTTAATACCGGTATTAAGAAAAGCGAGCCCTCAATCACTTGGGGGCCGCTACCTTGCACAGGAGCCTGGGCTCGCGCGCAGAGTAGCGATAAAAACAAGATGATATTTTAATAACTTCACTAACACAGGTATAAACAAATCATTTTTTGTTATATTTGTGTTGACTTTGATCGGAGGTGAAATATGAGACAAAAATTAATGAAAAAAGGTTTAGGCTTGGTTATGGCCTTATTGATTCTAACTCCGGTTTTTGCTTTTTCTCTGCCAGCTTTAGCTGTTAGTGCTGATAACTATTGGAATGCCAATGGTACCCCTGATCCTAACGGGGCACAATTTGCTGAAGATGCGGGTTTGGCAGGAAGCGGTCTAGATGCATATAGTACCATAACATCTATTATAAGATGGATAATGGGCTTTTTAGGTATCATTGCAGTAATTATTATTTTAATCGCCGGTTTCAAATGGATGACTGCCGGAGGTAGTGAAGATAAGATTGGCGCGGCTAAAAAAATGCTAATCGCCGGCCTGATTGGTTTAGTAATCGTTATATTAGCTTACGCTATCGCTAACTTTGTTATTACACAGCTCGTTAATGTTACCACTACTAACCCCTAATCATTCTCAATACCGGTATGGTGTTGAGAAAAGCGCGTCCTCAATTTATTGGGGACCGCTACTCTGAACGGGAGCCTGGGCTCGCGGGCAGAGTAGCGATAAAAGTTAAAAATGTAAAATGCAAAAATCAAAATGACAATTCAAAATGTAAAATCATTTATTAATTTTGAATTTTGCATTGTCATTGCTCTGCAATGACCCCGCATCTGCGGGGTGCTAGCGGAGCTAGCATTTTTCATTTTAATTTTTGCATTTTAAACTTTCTATGTCTTTAACTTCAAAATATAGTATAATTTTCTGCAGCCTAATGATTGTTATATTTTTTTTACTAATGGCGCCGGTAGTTTTCGCGGCCGGTGCGAACGGAGTGGATAGCGCGATAAGCGGCCTGGTTAATACGGCCAATACAGGCGGCATACAGACCAGTCAAACCGATCTGCCGACCATCATCGGAAAAGTCGTGGGCGCGATCTTAGCCTTTGTCGGAGTTATTTTTTTCTGCCTGATTGTCTGGGCCGGATTCGGCTGGATGCTGGCGCAGGGAGATGAAGCGAAAATTACCAAGTCCAAAGAGACTATCATCGGTTCGGTCTTGGGCCTGATTGTGATTTTAGGCGCTTACGCTATTACTAAAGTTATAGCTGATGTTTTCAGTAACGCGCTTAAGTAATTTTAAAGCCCGGTTTTATGAAAAAGGTTAGCGAGTTTTTTGTATTAATAGTTTTACTAGTTTTCGCCTTTCAGGTTTTACCGGTTGCCGCCGCCGGTTCTTCATTTTCCGACGGTTTAAAGAACACCAGCTTAGAGGCCGGCTATCCGGTAGCGAAAGCGGAGTCAAACCCCGGAGCCTTCTTCGTACAAATGCTGGGCGGGGTTTTAGCGCCGGTGTTTATAGGCGTAATCGCCATGGTGATATTAATTTATGGCGGTTATACCTGGATGACGGCGCGGGGCGAAGAGCAGAAAGTGGAGAAGGCAAAAGCCTTAATAACCAATACTATTATTGCAATAATAGTAATTTTTTCCGCTTACGCGATAGTTAAATTAATCATACCCTTATGGCAATTCGTTACAACATAAAGACGGTTAAATCAATTTTTATTTTGTTCTTTTTGATTATTTTTTCAGTGTTTTTAGTTACCTCGGCGTTAGCTCAAGACCAAGAACCGGTGGGCGGCGAGTCTTATGATAATTATATTAAACGAGTTAATCCATCAACTACCGGACTAGGCAATGCTTTTAATACTAATACAGGTTCACCGCTAGACGCCGTGGCCGTCCAGGGCGCCGGCTTTAATAACACGGCAACTTTTAAAAGCATCATTGGCCAGGTTATAACCATGGTATTAAGCTTTATGGGTATTATTTTTTTGGTTTTAGCGATTTACGGCGGTTATAATTGGATGACGGCGCGGGGCGATGAACAGAAAGTAGAAAAAGCCAAGCAGACGATTACCAATGCCATTATCGGGCTGATTGTGGTGTTGGCCGCTTATGTAATCAGCTGGTCGGTTGTTAATGTAGTTGGTTCCAAAGTGTTTAAATAATTTACCAATTCTTTCAGTATTATTATATGATAAAGCTGTATAATAAATTAATAACCCTAATTGGTTTAATGGCGGTATTGGCATTGCCCCGGTTGGTTTTGGCCGCCAATCCTCCGCTACTGGAATTAGATGATGTTGCGACCGTAAAAGGACCCTATAATCAGGCGACTATTTTATCACTGGACGAAATCATTGGAACCGTAATAGGCGTAGCCTTAGGCTTAATCGGTATAATTTTTTTGGTATTGATGATTTTCGCCGGTTATAACTGGATGACCGCGCAGGGCGATGAAGATAAAGTCAGCAAAGCCAAGGATACGATTACCAGATCAATTATCGGACTTATAATCGTCGTCGGCTCTTACGCCATCTGGAGATTTGTTTTCAGCAGATTGTTTTAATTTCTTTTAAAGTATGCGTAAAAAATTTTTAAAAATAGGAATTTTAGCTGTAGCTTTTTTCTTGACCATATTTGTTTTTATCGATCAGGCTAATGCCGGTCTTATAAAAAATAATGTAAAAGACGGCATAGGCGTGGACGTGGGGATTGTGGGCGAGAGAGCCGGGTATGATCTTGGTAATGACGATAGCGCTCTAATTTTAGTCCAAACCATTATCAATATATTTTTAAGCATTATCGGCGTATTGCTCTTGGTTTATATTTTGTACGCCGGCTACAACTGGCTGACCGCCCAGGGCGAAGAAGATAAAGTTACCAAGGCTAAGGATACGATTAGGCGGGCGATCATGGGCGCGATTATAATTATTGCCGCTTACGCCATCAGCATGTTCGTCATGTCCAGGCTGGAGAAAGGAACCTTAAAGGGGGCGAGCGCCGGCAGGACAATTTCTTATCTTGTCATTCCGGCCTCCGAGCCGGAATCTAGAAACATGTCTTAAGCTACACCTCCTGGATTGCTCCTCGGTGCTGAAAAAGAAAACAGGGTGCCTGCGTCCGCCTCGGCTACGCTACGGCGAGACGGGCGGGAATGACAAATTAAAATTCCATATGAAAAAAATAATAAAACATATAATAGCTTCCTTCTGCTTAATGGCGTTCCTGGTTATGCCATCCTTAGTTTTAGCCGAGAGCCAATCAACTAATAATTTAAAAAATGTCGGTACGGGTTTTAGCAACGCGCCTTACCAACCTATAGCTGAAGGCCAAAACGACTTGGCTGGAATTATTGGTTTGATTATTCAGGCAATGCTGGGAATTTTAGGCGTGCTATTCTTGGTCTATATAATATACGCCGGCTATAATTGGATGATCGCGCAAGGCGATGAAGACAAGGTCAATAAAGCCAAAGAAACCATCCAGCGGGCGATTATCGGATTGATTATAATTATCGCCGCTTATGCCATCAGCTATTGGGTATTTGATAAATTACTGACCACTACCGGCATATTAACTTAAAAATTTCAGTATGCTTAAAAAAAATTGGAAATTTATTCTTAATGGTTTAATGATAGCGATTGTTTTATTTAATTTTTCAATTTTTTTATCGCCGGTAGATGCCAGTACGCAGGCGGATCTAAAGGATCAGCTTAATAAAACAGGCTTAAAGGCCGGCTGGGTTCAGGCCACGCCGACCACCCTAGCCGAAATAATTAAATATGCGATTACCGCTTTTCTGGGGCTGTTAGGCGTAATTTTTTTGGTCTTAATTATTTATGCGGGTTTTAACTGGATGACGGCGCAGGGCGATGAAAATAAAGTAACTATGGCCAAAGATACTTTAGTTCGGGCGGTTATCGGTTTAATTATTATTATCGCGGCTTATTCCATAACTTATTTTGTGTTTAGCAATTTGCCGGGAGGAGGCAGCGGGAGCGGAGGCGGCGGCGGTGAGCCATTGTAGGATAAAATTAATTTAAAAAAAGAGGGAGCGCCTATCAGGTCGCTCCCTTTGAGTTGAGTACGGCTTTAATAGCCGTAAAGCCTATATCCCCCGTGGAAATTTTCCCCTGTTCTTCCATAATAGAAGTGGGGGTCTACCGTTACCCGGAAATGTGCCGGTCCAGCAACTGGGTAGCGCTGGCTCGAGTATTCCGTAGTCCAGCGGCAGGTGTAGTCGCCTGACGGCAGCTTGTATTTTTTCAGGCCACCGCGGCTTGTTAGTTCAAAATTGAACTTTTTCCCATTAAGAAAGCCCCCGACTTTCTGTATGGTAAGCGTTTTATTTTGCTGGGAGTCGTTAATGAAAATGCAGGAGAATCCTCCTAGTACGCCATCCGCGGTGATCACCGCGTCTTTCCCGTTGCCTGTGGCTTTCCCCTGAATTTCATTTAAAGCCACCTGATTCCAAGCGCTAGCGCGCGACTTCTCAAGCTCTGTGTCTAGTTTTGCGGCCTGGTTATTAGCCACCATGACATCCCGGCTGCTCTTGTAGACAGCGGGGCTTACCATTGCCGGGCCTACCTGGGCGCACCCACAGAATAGGAGCAATATTGACACTGCGGCAAACATAAGAATTAGATTCTTTGATTTCATAACTTTTTTTATTTTGTGTTTGTTTTGTTTAAATTACCCCGAACAGGAGACTACAGAAACGAAATCTCATAAATGTGTTGCTTAGGGTGATGATATAATCTTCTTTTCAGGGTAATTTAAGAAAATTTTTAAAGAACCGATTTAATATCATAGCATAAAGTGCAAAAAAAAGCAAGTTTCGCTATAATTTACTATGCTATTTTTTCGGTTTTTTATACAAAATTTGCTAATATTAGATATATTAATTTACGAAGATTGACTTAAGATCTTATCTGTGATAAACTAATATTATCAGACAAGAAAATCCCTATCATAATCCTACGGAGGACAGGATAGGGATTTTTATTTGGAAAATTATTTATAGCTAGCCAATATGGAAGCGTTAAAGAAAAATCATAAAAAAATTATTTCTCTAAAAAAAGCTAAAAAAGTAATTTTTGCATTGATTTTTGTTTTATTTTTTGATTTTTTACTGTTTCCCATCCCTTCTATGGCAAGTCAAGCCGCAGAGTTAACTGTCGTTAGCCAAGATAACGGATTGATTGCCGAATCACAAAGCATGGCGAATGAAAATGTTTCGACTGATCTTATGGAGTTTAACGGAAAATTGCCAAAAAGTGATAATACCTCTATAAAATGGTCAGAGAATTTTGTGGTTACCGCCTATAATTCAGAGGCCGGTCAAACCGATGATTCCCCCTGTATTACCGCTAACAATTTCAATGTTTGCGAAAATGGGGTTGAAGATACGATTGCGGCTAATTTCTTGCCTTTTGGCGCCAAAGTTAAGATTCCGGAGCTGTTCGGCGACAGAGTCTTCGTAGTGCGCGATAGAATGAATAAGAGATTTTCTCACAGAGTTGATGTTTGGATGATAGAAAAGCCGGACGCCATAAAATTCGGCGTTAAAATAGCTAAAATAGAAGTTTTAGAGTAAACCCTTGGTTGATTATCATAGAGCGTTGAACCAACACACCTGTAATGGGTGTTTTATTTACCCTGTTAAAAGGGGGTTGGCGTGGTTCACCCCGTCAAATAAATTTGCTGTGCAAATTTCCGCCTGCTGGTAGGCAGGCGGATTTGACAGGATAAAGCTTGTTATTAGCGTTAATCTTTGGTATATTGAATTAAGATTGTAATAATTTATCGGTTAAATTAGGCCAGGTAGCCAAGCGGTAAGGCGAGAGTCTGCAAAACTCTTATACATGGGTTCAATTCCCATCCTGGCCTCAATTAAGACATGGGTTTCCGCCAGAGGCGGACCAGCCTTGGGCCTGCCTACCGGCAGGCAGGCTGGCAATTCCAATTCTGGCCTCAAAGCGATTAATTACTTATGTCCAGGATAATGTAGACTTTACTTTTAGTGCTAATTGATTAGTACAATAATGTAAAATAGACTAAAGTCTACGCTGTCGTGGACTTTAGTTTAAAAAAACTGTGGATAACCAGTGAGTTATGTGGATAAATAACAGACTTAAGTCTAGATTAATGTGGACTTAAGTTTTATTATATAACCCAGTTATTAATTAATTGTTTAATATTAGTGATTTAGGTTGGGATAACTAAGTTATTGACTTAATTAAAATTTAGTGGTATATTTATATTAGGTCGTTAACAACATAACATATGAAAATATTTCCAAAATGATATGATATTTGGGGAATATTTTCAATTTTCTACTAGCTTAACTGCCAGAGTTCACATGGCAATTAAACAAAACAAAAATAAAATAACGGTAGATCTTCATAGATAAATTTTGGGGGTTTACCAATAGCCAGTAGAAAATCGCTTTTTTTAAGTGAACAATTAAAGCTCCAACCTCGAAGACTAGGGATTTTCTTATCTATCCACCGGATGGAGAAGAAATAAATCTTTGGGGATGCGGCTCAGTTACGGCCTATATAATAATTTTATATAAAAAGGGGCCCGTTCTGGGCCGCTTTTAAATATCAAAAAACGGCTTGCCAAATCGTTTAATTTGCTGTATATTATAGAAGTAATACATTTCTGCCGTTCAGAAATTTATTTTATTTAGGGGATAAAAATATGGATAAGAAAATAATAGAAAAAATCAAGAAAGATCTGCTAGCCAGGAAAAAGCAGGTAGAGGAGGACTTAAAAAGTTTCACCAAAAAAGACGCGCATGAAAAAGATGAGCATCATACCAAGTTTCCCAACTACGGCGACAAAAGCGATGAGAATGTGCAGGAAATTGATGAATACACCACCAACCTGGCTACGGAAAAAGTCTTAGAAAGCACGCTTAGGGATATTAGTAATGCCTTGGATAGAATTAAAAAAGGCACTTATGGTATCTGCAAGTATTGTAAAAAAGAGATCGGAGAAAAGCGTTTGCTGGCCAGGCCGGTAGCCAACACCTGTATTAGTTGTAAAATCAAGATGCAAAAAATGGCTTAGACGACTTATGCTCTTAACTATAAAAAAAATGATAGCGATTTATCTTGCCATCATTTTTTTTGTTGGTTTGGACCGCTTTTTAAAGATTATCGCGGCAGCTGATAAAGATCTTGAGTTTAATTTAATCGGAGAGGCGTTTAAATTTAATTATCAGGCAAACGATTATATCGCTTTTTCCCTGCCGCTAGCCGGTACTTGGCTGGCGGTTATAATTTGGTTAATTATTATAGTCTTAATAATATTCGCTATATACTATTATCAAAAGAGAGAATATGCTGAATGGGCGTCTTTATCACTGGTAATTTTTGGCGCCAGCAGTAATCTTTTTGACCGGGTGCGGTATGGCTGGGTGGTTGATTATTTTGATTTAGCTTATTTTACCATATTTAATATCGCTGATGTACTGATAGTGCTTGGCGTTATGCTGTTTATTATGCTTTCCTATAAAAAACAGGCCGGATCAGCCTGATATTTGATCATAATAGATTGTTCTAGCAAGTCAATTAAGTCTTGGCTAAATTTATTTTTACTTTTGAAATTTTATAGATCTGGTGTTATCCTGTTTATGAGTAATGGTGATAAATCTTGTTTTTTTCGGCAAGATTTTTTTTATTTTATCCGCCCATTCAATCACCGTAACAGTATCCGGCCGGCCGATCAATTCTTCAAAGCCGATAGCGAGAAGATCACGAGGCGAGGCGATTCTATAAGCGTCAATATGTACCAGCTGCTTGATTTTTGGGTGCTTCACCGGGTAAGGGCGCATCAGTATAAAGGTTGGGCTGGTAATGGTTTTTTTAATGCCCAGGCCTTTGGCCAAGCCTTTGGTAAAAATGGTTTTACCGGCGCCCAAATTACCGATTAGCCCAAAAACTTCGCCCCCGGTTAATTTTTTAGAAATTTTTTCGGCGAAGTTAAAGGTTTGCTTTGCTGAAATAGAGAGAAAAATCATGTGGACAGTGCAGGACTCGGACCTGCAACACCTGCGATGTAAACGCAGTGCTCTACCATTGAGCTAACTGTCCCTTCGGGGATGGTGCCGAGGACCCCGCCTCGGCGGGGCTAGGGGTTGTTCTATTGCTTTTGCGATAGGACTCCAAGTTTGGGCTATAGAGTTATCCTTTAAAGTGCCGAGGACAGGACTCGAACCTGCAAGGGGTTGCCCCCGTCAGCACCTCAAGCTGATGCGTCTACCAGTTTCGCCACCTCGGCCGAAGTATTAGCATTATCGCCAGACTTGGAATCCGGCGCAACTCTTACGCAATTATCGTTTCTTTTAGCTTTTTATTATAATTCCTGAGATAATAAAGCTTAGCCCGCCTAACTTCAGCTTGTTTTTTGATTTCAATTTTCGTTATGGTGGGCAAGTTTAAAGGGAAGATTTTTTCCACGCCGACGCCGTCGGATATTTTTCTGACCGTTATGGTGGCACCGGCTTCTTGGCCGTGCTTTTTTGCTATAATCATGCCCTCATAATACTGAATTCTTTCTTTTTCTTCGCCCTTGGCGTTGAGTTCTTTAATTTTTTGATAAACCCTTACAGTCATGCCGGGTTTTAATTCCTGGCTGTTTGCTTTTGCGCCTGATGTTTTTTCTGCCATATTTTTGGAATTTAAAAATAGAACATTAGCTCGTTCTATTTAAGTAGATTTAATGTTTAATACTTTAACAATGTTATAATAATTATTGGTTTTTGTCAATCTTTCGGAATTTATTTTTAATATATTTATAGACTTGGTCAAAAACTTGCTTCTTATTCAAACCGGAGGTGTCTAGGATAAAATCGTAATTTTTTTTATCATAAAGATTAAAATTATAATATTTTTTATAACGAATTAAATCGCTTAATTTTCTCTTCTTATGGCTTTTCAAGATATTTTTAATACTGGTTAACTCCCTATCTTCGTTTTTTCGGTTATGCCCGCTTTTCAGCTCTTTAAAAACTCTTTTGGCGCCAACCTCGTCTTTAACATCAAGATAAATTTTAATAGACTGCGGCAAAAGATGCCAGGCCGTACGGCTTTCAATGATACAGTTTTTATGTTTTCGGGCCATCTGTTTTAAATAATTATCAACCTCATAATCTGTGTTGGCGTCAATTTCTCCAAGCTTATTAAATTCGGCCAAAGTCAATCCCATGGTTTCAGCCTTTAATCTTCTTATGCCGCCGCCATAAAATCTCGGCCAGTTTAATTTTTTAGCTAATTTTTTAGACACAGTAGTTTTACCCGATCCCGGGGTGCCGTTGATAGTAATTATCATAATTATTTTACTTGTTTTAAAATTTCTTTTAATTCCTCGGTCAGGCCGATTTTATAATCTTTTGGCTGATTGTCTGAATCATTAAAACATAAGTGGTCGGCAATCAGGAAAATTCTGTTTAAGCCAAGTTTCTTGTTTTGAATCCTGGCTCTGGCGGTGCCATAAATATCATCGCCAACCACCGGGTGATCATAAGCCGCCAGATGGACCCTGATTTGATGAGTGCGCCCGGTTTTGATTTTTATTTTTAATAGAGTGTAGTTAACCAACCTGGCAACAATTTTAAACTCGGTTAGCGCCGCGCGGCCGCTATCCGCAGGTTCGCCTCTTACCGTAAACGGCACGGCGGCCATCTTATAGCCGTTTTTAGCCCGCTTAATCGGGAAGTTAATCGCAGCTTCGGCTTTTTGGATTTTGCCGTGGACCAAGGCGGTGTACTCCTTAATCACGGTCCGGTTTTGAAATTGTTTTTTCAGGTAATTGAAAGCGGCTTGGGTCTTAGCTATAACCATAAGACCGCTGACATTTTTATCCAGTCGATGGACTATGCCCGGCCTCGCCGGATCATCGCCCACGGTTATTATTTTTGGATATTTGTCTTTAAGCCAATCGGCCAGGGTATAGCCGGAGGCTCCATGCACGGCCAGTCCGGCCGGCTTATTGATGATTAAGAATTCATCAGTTTCGTCAATAATTTCAATATTTTGCCAACACGCGTCTACAGCACCTTTTTTTTCTACCGGTTGGTTGTTTTTTATAAGTTTTTTTTGAATTTCAATTATGTCGCCCGGTTTTAAGCTGTAGTGAGAAACGGCGGGCGAGCCGTTAACTTTAACCAGGCTCTGTTCAATCAGTTTTTGAATTTGGCCGCGGGAAGGCGGGCTTTTCAGCCAGGCCGAATCAGCGCCGGCTAAAAATTTATCCAATCTGATTTCGGCGTTTTTTTTGGTTATTTTTATGATCATATTTTATTGAGTTATTTTGGATATAAGCTTATTCTTCAATTTAAAGATTGATTATTTTATTAACTTTTGCTCCATCATAGCAATCATTTGGTTTAAAGTAAAAAGCCGGTTAATCCGCTCATTGCCGTTTTTTCCCAAAGATAAGCGCAGTTTTTTATCTTGGTGCAGTTTGATAATTTGGCGCGCCAGCATTTCGTTATTGTCCGATTCAATTAAGCTGCCGGTTTTATTTTCAACTACTAAATCTTCCAGGCCGATATTGCGCGGCGCCAGCACCGGCAGTCCGGCGGCCATAGCTTCTAAAATATTGCCGTAATCGTCAAGCTTTGGGGCGTCATTGGCAGCCAAAAAAATATCAAAGCCTCCGAGCCATCTTTTCAGTTGTTCCTGCTCTCCGACCAGCCAGACAAGATTCTCAATTCCCATTTTTTTAGTTAGCCAGACCAGGTTTTTTCTTTCTTTGCCTTCGCCGATAATAATCAACTGAAGATTAGGTATCACCGGCAGACAAATTTTTATGGCTTGAAAAATAGTTTCAACTTTCTGCTTTTGGCTTAATTCCGCAATAACGCCGACGGTAAAATATTTACGGTGGAAATTCGCTTGGCCTAAAACCGCCAGCTTACTAAAAATATTTTCCTGGTATTGGTAAAGTTTTATGCCCGGAGGAATAATATTGATTTTATTTTCGCTAAAACCCAGGTTGGTTAGCTGCAGTTTGGCGTAACTGTTAAAGGCGATTAGGTTGGCTAGTCTGTGGTTTTTTTTATATAGGTAAAGTAAAAATTTATTTAGCCGGCGATAATTCAAGTCGGGCGCTTCCAGCCAAAGGATTTTTATGCCCAAGAGTCTGGCCGGAATAGTGGCAATCAGCTTTTCATTCAGACTAAGACAGATAATCCAATCAACTTGGCGCTTCATTTTCAGGCTAGCCAAAGAGATAAAAAATTTGAGCCGGGTAAATAATAAAATTATAACAAAAAGTAAAATATTAGGATTATTTTTTAAGCTTGGCCCTAGGAAGATTTTTTTAGCCGGCCAGTGATTTTGTTGAAATTGGCGAGTTAAGTTAACTTTGGACGACCAAAGACTAAAAGAGCATTTTTTTTGCTCCAATTCTTTAAAAGCCTGCACCAGCAAGCAGTTTTTTTCGGCTAAAGAATTTATAACCAGGATTTTTACCGGCATAATTAATTTATAGAAATAATTTTTATGGATTATTCGGGTTGATTATTTTAGTCTGGGCATAGTTTATTAAATTTACTTCTGCGGAATTCGCTTCCGTTCAGCTATTCTATGATTGTTTTTTCCTCTTTACGCTTTGTTCAGATGTGAATATCATGAGCTAGTGGTGGCTCAAACAGTCCTCGCCCCGTTAAATCCCTGCGGGGGGGGCGAAGCCTATTTAACGGGGCGAGTTCGTAAATTTAATAAACTATGCCCAGGCTTTAGCCCGTAACCAGGTATTATAAAATTAAATTAATTTAACAGGTTTTTTAAATCTTGTTTAGTTATGCCTTTCAGCAGAAAGAGGCAAACGAAATAAATTAGGCAGGCTAAGCAGACTATTAATATTAAATTCAGCTTTTCCAGAAGTAAGTAAACGGATAATGCCATTATTATTGAAGCCGCCATGGCTTTAAATAATATATTAAAATTAGGTTTGAAGCGGCTGTATTTAACGACTATGTAAAGAGAAAATAAAGCGATTGCCAGTTCGCTGTAGACCGTTACCCAGGCCGCCCCGTGATACGAATAAAGCGGAATAAAAATCAAATAGCCGGCCAAAGCGGTTAGAGCGGTGAAAATATAGGCGCCAATTACATTTTTTTGCTTATCTAAAGCTATCACCGCGTGGGCTAATAAACAGCCGACGAAAATAAAACCAATGGCTAAAATTAATATTTTTAAAACATCACCGGCCGCTCGGAAGCTATTTCCGGCCACCAAAATCATCAGCGGTTTGGCGGCTACTTGAGCGCCGATGATTAGAGGTACGGCCAAGAGAAACATGGCGTCAAGAGATTTTTGCAGAATTTTATTGAATTTATCGGTATCGCGGTTAGCCCAGCTTAGGCTTAAGAGCGGCAGAATTAATCCGGCGAACATAAAGGGCAGAGCTGTTAAGACATCAATAACTTTATAGGTAGCGCCGTAAATGCCGACCTCTTCTTGGCTCTTTAGGAGCGATAGAATTAAAATATCGGCTCGCAGGTAGATTAAGTTTAAAAAGATGGTAAGCCCGAGCGGCCATGATTTTTTAATAATTTTTTTCCAAACGGCTAAATCAATTTGCCACTTGATTTTAACAAAGCGCCGGGAAAACCAATAATGCATTAAAAAGCTTACAGCGCTGGATACAACCGTAGCCACCATTATATTTAATAAGCCTAAATTCAGCCAAGCGGTTAAAATAATGCCGCCCAAAAGAATGGCTCGGCTGGCTACCTCGGCGGCCGAAACTATCGCCATAGTTAGATTTTTTTGAAAAAAACCGACTAAAATCTGGTTTAAAGCGATAAAGAAAAAGGATAGGCTGGTGATAGCCACGCCGATTTTAATAATCGGTTCATAGGGAAAAAGAAAAACAACCAGCGGCGCTAAGCCCAAGAAGATGATTGCCGAGATTAAGCGCAGGCTGAACAGGTTATTCAATAAGACTTCCTGGTTGACGTCCGGGCGGCTGATCATTTGGGAGGTTATTAAGGTTAGGCCAAAATCAGCGAAAATTCCAAAAAACGAAAGAAAGGTTATAATAGTGGTATATTGGCCGAAGCCGGCCTCGCGCAAATATCTGGCCATGATAGCCACAGCCGCCAGGCCGAGGATGGTTGAAATAATTTTACCGATGATTTGTATGAGGGTGTTGCGGGCGACTTGAGCGGATAAATTCATGCTTGTTTTTGCTTAATTTAAGATTATTGGTTATAATTATAATGCGAATACTACGAATAGTATGCGAATACTACAAAAATAATTTGTAGTATTCGTTATTCATTTGTAGTATTAGCATTATAATTATTATAGCAAAATAATATGCTGATGGCTAAACAAACAAAAACATTTATTTTCAAAATAACAAAGCAGAGTGCCAAAATAATGATTTTATTTACCATAGTATTTGCCGTTTGCGGAGTCGGTAGCTTAATAATGGTTAACCGGGCTGCGGCTCAATCAGGCAATTGGTGGCAGACGGCGCAAGACGGCGGCCTAAATCAGGTTGGCCAAGCCTACGGCACCGACCAGCCCAGAGATGTTAGGGAAATAGTCGTTGATATCATTAAAATTATTTTAGGCTTCTTGGGCATTCTGGCCATGATTTTGGTTTTATACGCCGGTTTTAAGTGGATGACCGCCGGAGGCAAAGAAGAGCAGGTTAGCGATGCCAAGCAGATGCTGATTGCCGGCGTGATCGGCCTAGTGATAATTTTGTTCGCCTATATCATAGCTAACTTCGTCATTAATAATATTTATGGCGCCGCCACCGGACAGCCGGTGCTCTTTTACTAAATATTAAATCAGCTGATTTATGAAACAAGCAATTTTAAAAAAAATTATTATTTTTACATCGCTCTTGCTGGCGGTGAATTTCTTTTTTATTTTTTCTCCGCCGGCCTCAGGCGCTATGCCTGACGCCAATGATTTTTGGGGCGGCCAAACGGCCAAACAATATGTCCAAGAGAATTCCGGTTTGCCGGCCGAACCAAACACCGATCTTCGCATGGTGGTAGTTAATATTATTAAGTTTGTTTTGGGGTTTTTAGGCATTTTAGCCGTGATCATTGTTTTATACGCCGGTTTTAAATGGATGTTATCGGGCGGCAGCGAAGAAAAGATTGGCGATGCCAAGAAAATGCTGATTGCCGGCTTAATCGGCTTAGTGATTATCATCTTCGCTTATATTATAGTTAACTTTGTTATTACGCAAATAGTGGAAATTGTTAAAGATTAAGCCTTGCTTAAAAATTTGAATATCAACTATGCTTAAGGGCGTTAGGAGAATCAAAATATTTTTTATTGTTTTGATCTTATTTTTATTTTTCATTTTTTTGGCCAGCCGCGGGCATATTTATCAACCGGCTGAGCTGGAGTATGGCCTAACCTTTTCAAAAAAGCAGGCGCAAGGATTGGGTTTAGACTGGCGGAAGATTTATTTATCGGTTTTTGACGACCTGGGCGTGAAAAAAATCAGGCTGCCGGCCTATTGGGACGAAATTGAGCGCCAAGAGGGGAATTTTTTTTGGGAGGATTTGGATTGGCAGTTGAGCGAGGCGGCGAAACGCCAGGTTAAGGTCATTTTAGCGGTGGGAGCCAGGCTGCCGCGCTGGCCCGAATGCCATCTTCCCGACTGGACCAAGGGTCGGTTAAAAGCTCAAGTTGAAAACAAAACTTTGGATTATATGGCCAAAGTAATTGAGCGGTATAAAGATAATCAGGAGATTACCGCCTGGCAGATTGAAAATGAGCCTTTTTTATCTCATTTCGGCGATTGCCCGAAATTTGATAAAAAGTTTTTAGATCAGGAAATAATTTTGGCCAGAAGCCTTGATCCCCGGCCGATTGTTATTACTGATTCGGGCGAATTGTCTATCTGGGTGGGCGCGGCCAGGCGAGCCGATATCTTTGGCACTACCATGTATTTGGATACTTATTCAAATTTTTTTAAGCGCTATATTCATTATCCAATCACCCCGGGGTTTTTTCGTTTCAAGAAGAATCTAGTCAGTCTTTTCGCCAGATCCAAGGACTGGCTGGTGATAGAGCTTCAAGCCGAGCCTTGGGGGCCTGAACCTTATCAGAATTTATCTCAAGCCGAACGGGACCAGACCATGAGCTTAGCTAAGTTTAAGGAGATCGTTAAATTCTCCCGGCAAGCCGGTTTTCGCGAATTCTACCTTTGGGGCGCGGAGTGGTGGTATTGGGAGTTGGAGCAGGGGCGGCCGGAGGTGTGGAATTATGCCAAAACGTTGTTTAAGAAAAATTAAAAATGTAAATCTCAAAATGTAAAATGACAGTTTAAAATGTAAAATTAATAATTTTCAACTTTGCATTGTCATTTTTAACTTTGAGATTTACACTTTACATTAAAGGAGTACATGTTATGACTAAATCAGAAAAAATTTATACCATCGGCGTGGACATCGGCGGAACTAAAATGAGCGCGGTTTTGTTTAATGGCCAGGAAGTTGTGGCCGATTATCTTTTGGCTACGCCCAAGGACAACCTTGAGCATTTCATGATCATGCTTAAGGCTTTAATTGAGCCGCTCCAAGATAGGGCGAATAAAGATAAAGTTTTGATCAAGGGCATAGGCATTGGCATAGCCGCTGAACTGGACTATCAGGAAGATAAAATCATTGAAGCGCCAAACATACCTTTTATCAATGGGCAGAAATTACCTCTGAATTTGTCTTCTAGGCTAGGCTTAAAGACGGTCAAAATGGATAATGATGCGCATTGTTTTTTACTGGCAGAAATGAAATTAGGAGCCGGTAAACAGTATAAGAATGTCTTAGGCGTGATTATCGGCACCGGCATCGGCGGAGCCTGGTGGCTAAATGACCAAATTTATTTAGGCAGCCACGGGGGAGTGAGAGGGCCGGGCTGGTCAATTATTGATTATAAGGAAGGTATCAGGCTGGAGCAGGCCTACCACAAATTAGCGCAAAATAACCCGGCCACTATGGCCGAGGAAGCCTATCGCGGCGATGTTTTAGCCGAGAAGTCTTATCAGGAGTTCGGCCATTACCTAGGCGTTACTCTAGCCAATATCGTTAATGTAATTGATCCTGAATTAATTATCATCGGCGGCGGCGTGGTAGAATCAAGCGATTTATTCATTTCCACTACGAAAAAAATTATGCGCCAGTATATTAAAGACGAGAAAACCAAGAAGATTAAAATAGTTAAAGGCAAGTTGGGCGCCAATGCCGGAGCGATTGGCGCGGCGTTGTTAGTAAATTAAAAATGTAAAAATCAAAATGGAAAATGACAGTGTAAAATTTAAAAATGAATTCAAAAAAAGGCTGTATGATTGGGTTTTACGACTGATAAAATTTATTGATAAATTACCAAAAGATTCTGTTTGTTTGACAATGGGTAAGCAATTATTGAGAAGCGGCACTAGCATTTTAGCTAATTACATTGAGGCTAATTCGGCCAGCTCCAAAAAGGATTTTATTAATTTTTTCACTCACTCTTTAAAATCGTCCAATGAATCAAAAGTATGGCTATGTTTACTAAGGGATACAAGCAAAGGGGAAAAACCAGAATTAGATTGGTTATTAAAAGAGTTAACGGAAATAGCCAATATTTTAGCTTCAAGTATTTTAACCCTGAAAGGCAGAAAATAATTTTGTATTTTTAATTGTCATTTTGATTTTTGATATTTACATTTTACATTATAGAAAAAACTTCCATTAGGAAGTTTTTTATTTTTGAGTTATGAGTTATGCGTTACGAGTTCTGAGTTAGCCGGTAGCCCCGCTGATAGCGGTAATGACGAATCTGACCAAGGCGTAGGAGGTGAAAATGACGGCGATCCCTAGGGTCGCCCAAATAATGATGCTTTGTCCTTTTTTAACATCTTCCGGATTGCCGCGCGACAGCATCCAGGTGGCGCCGCCGTAAATGAACATGACTAAGGCCAGGGAGCCGAGTATGCCCATGACGCCCTTAATTATGGTGCCGAGGAAGGTGGGAATATCAGTTTTATCAGCTCCGCCGAGGGGATTTGGGAGGGTGACGACGGGATTGCTGGGGTTTGGGTTGGTGGGGTTTGGGTTGGTGGGGTTTGCGGCCGCTGTAGTTAATAACGGTAAAAAATATATACTTAACAACATTAGCAATAAGAAAAATTTAAATTTTTTCATATAGAAAATAGTTATATTATTATTATATCATACTTATAAAAAAAAGAAACGCGCTAATTATGGATGTTTATATCCACTTTCACGCGTTTGTTGATAGGGCATTGCCCCTTAAAGGTGCAATTTAACCGTGGTATTGGTATACAGACCTATAACACGGAGTGTTCCGCCACCAGCGAAGTACTTTATTGACTTACCAGGCGGAAAGGTAAGTTTTGATGAATTTTGCGATCCGTCAGGGTTCGTACTGTACCCCTCGAGAATACAAAAGGCTTTGTCTGCTTCCATGTATACCGTGGAACGGTCCGGTACAGCCAAAGTACTAATGATCTCCCCTTGGTTGACAGTAAATGTACTGACGGGAGGTGGCATATTCGTTCCCATGGCGGATTTGGGCGCTGTTGGCGGCGGAGGGGGCATCTGAGCAAGGAGATTTTCAACTTCCTGGCGCAGCTTGACCAACCCCTCCGCATTAGTTTTAACTTGAGCGAAGTTGTTGGTTTGCATCAGTGCTGGGATTTCGGCCGCCAGAGCGTCCTCCTTTTTCCGCAGCTCCAGAAGGAGCGCGGCCTGGGCTTTAGTAAAGCCCGGGTCTATCGCCTTAGATAGTTGTACTTCCCTGGCTTGTTCGGCGTAAGGCAAAGTTCCGCTTAAAAACGGCAATCTTCCATTAAGCCACCACCATGTCCAGGTGCCAGCTAGCGTGATGAGAATTGCTGCGGCGATTGCTTTAGCACTCCGTGGATGCTTGGAGTAAAGGGCAAATAACCCTGAACCGACTACGACAATGGCCGTGAGTTTCCAAAAAGCCCACCCCATGCCGTATGAGAGACAGACCAGCGCTAGTAGGGCTAGCGCGGCTGATCCGATGAGTACAATGATTTTTTTCATGTTTTTCTTTCTTTTACTTTCGTTTTAACCAGCTAAGCAGTGCTTTGAAGATTTCCGGAACTACCTCTGTCACAAAATCGGACAGAAGGTCGGACCGGAAGAGTTCCCAGAAGGAGTTTTTAACTCCAACTGTTGTGGTTGTTGTCGCGCCAGTCGTGGCCGATGCAGATGTAGGCGCGGCAGGGGATGTTATATCCATAACCTCCGGACGCCTAATGGCTTTTAGGTGATCGGAAAATGCCAGGAGCCGTTGAAAAAACGGATCTTTGGCACTGGCCGTGGCATAATGCCGGTCAATGATTTGATCCACGCCGCGGCGGAAAGCTTCCGCAACTTCTTCTCGCATTGACAGAATGGCGTAGATAACGCTGAAGCCTGACCAAAGCAGAAATAGCAGATAGATTGGCTTCTGCCATTTGCCAGTCGGCACAGTTGAAGGCGTCGGTTTGGGTGTCTTGATTTCCAGGTAGGTTCCCTTGACGCTCGGCAGGTTGTTATAAGCAACTTGCTGTTCGGTCAATTCCGACCGCGCCTGCGGTAAGAACGAAACCTTCTCTGGGTCAATCAGCGGTTTGCCAAATCCCCAGACAGGAATAATGACAAAGCCGCAGAGTAACCACAAGGCGACGGCGGTCAGTAAAAACCACTTTGCCCGATGGTTGTTTCGAGCATCCTGGGCGGTTTGCGCGGGCGTCTTAATAACCCGCTGGACCACGTGCATTAGGGTTAGATCCCTAATGCCAGAGATGTGCGCTGTGACCTTCAGCTTTCTGCCGTCTGCGGGAGCCGTTAACGGGTTGAAGGGGCAATCAGCATCGCCCTGATTGTTCGTGGTGGCGACTTGCTGGTCGCCTTCGCAGATGAAGACCACCTGCTTTTTATTCAACCCCTTGTCCGCGACATTTAAAACGCGGGCGAAAAGATTAAACTTTCCATCAGGCCGTTGGCTCTTTAAGACTTGTAGCTCGACCGGGTCAGTCTCTCTAATCTTCGCCGGTTTGATCGTCACCAGCGTAGATGGAGTAGGTGGAGTTGGCGGCGCTACTGGTATCGGCGCAGGTGGCGTCGGCGGAGTTAGTGGTGTAGGTGCCGGGCCAGGCGCTGGGGCAGGGGCTGGCCTTCTGCCGCCCGCCG
>CAZLKB010000001.1:0-151746 GCA_964560005.1 uncultured Gammaproteobacteria bacterium | reverse complement strand
GTGTCGGAGCCGGTGGTGTTGGAGGTGTCGGAGCCGGTGGTGTTGGAGGTGTCGGAGCCGGTGGTGTTGGAGGTGTCGGTGTTGATGCCATGATGTTGCCTTTCTCTTTCTTTTTTCTATTGTTGTTTATTATTGTTTACTCAATTGTCAAGGTTCGTTCCATTTATCAAACCCTTAATCCTCACCCTTATTCTGCCTAAAAATAGACAGAGCAAGAGGGAGGAGTAAGAGCTCGATTTTAAGTTATTTTGTATAAGAATATAAAAATAATCGATTTATTATCATAGCATAAAATTAAAAAAAAGTCAATGTTTATTACAAAATTGACTTTTTTATGGCTAAAATTGGGTGAAATTAATTAAGGAATAGATTGCTCCTCGGTGCTAACCTCGGCGCAGAAAAAGTAAACAGGGGGCCTTCGCGGGAATGACAGAGTTAGGTTGAAGCAGCGCGTCTACTATGTTTTTTTCTCCATTCTTGAATTTTTTTGTGATTTCCGGACAACAGTACTTTTGGGACGCGATAAGATTTTGGTTTAATCTCTCTGCTCCCCTTTACAAAGGGGGTGAAGATCTCGGGTCGGGTATATTGGGGATGCTCTAAGACGCCGGGCGTAGTGTGGGACTCATTTTTAGCGCTTTCGGCGTTGCCTAGGGCGCCGGGCAGAAGGCGGGTGATTGAATCAACTATAGCCATGGCGCCGATTTCGCCGCCGGTTAAAACATAATCGCCGATGGAGATCTCTTCATCAATGAATTTAGTGATTCGTTCATCCACGCCTTCATAGCGGCCGCAGATGAGAATTATATTGTTTAGGCGTGAATACGATTTTGCTTTTTGCTGGCTCCATGGTTTGCCTTTAGCGGAAAGGAGTATGGTTTTGGTCCGGCTGTTTTTAAAATGAGATCCTATCGGTCGCTTCGCTTCCTCCAGGACGACAGAATTGAGGGCTTTATATAGCGGCTCAATTTTCATCACCATGCCGGCGCCGCCGCCGAACGGAGCATCGTCCACGGTTTTGTGCTTATCTGTTGTCCAGTCTCGTAGATTATGAATTTTTATCTTGATCAAGTTATTTTTTTGCGCGCGCTTAAGAATTGACTCGTTAAAGTAAGAGTCAAAGATTTTAGGAAAGATAGTGATAATGTGGAAAGTCATAATAGCTATAAAAACAAAAAACCACAGTAGTGTGTGGTTTTTTGTTTATTTGATTGTTTTAAAGTTAAATCTTTAAATCATCAACGGACGAGGTATCAATGCCGGCGCTTTCATTTCTTTCGGTTCTCTCGGTTCTGGCCGGTCTTTGAGATCCTTCCGGCTCATAGATCTTTAAATTAACGCGAGCATTGTTTTTTGCGCCAACGATCTTTAGTAAAGTTCGGATGGCTTGAGCGGTTTGGCCTTTTCGACCGATGATATATCCCATATCAACCGGGTCGACTTTAAGGGTGAGCAAAACGCCCATTTCATCTACCGTTCTTTCTACCTTTACCGCGTCAGGGTTAGAAACAACAGCCTGTGCGATTAACTCCAAAAATGCTTGATCGGATGCTTTAGCAGCCATAGTTTTCTTTTTCTTTCAAAGCTGACCTTGGATTATTAGTCAGAAGTGAAAGATCTCTTAATTATTAATTCCCCTTTGGGATTTTGTTATTATAGCACGAAATGTTCGTCTGTCAAGGCAAGTTTATATTTAAGCGGCGGCTTTCTCCGCTTTCGGAGCTTCAGTCTTCGGGGCTTCGGCTTTAGGTTTTTCAGCTTTAGCCGGTTCCGCCGCGGCCGATCCGCTTGCCGGCGAGGCAGGTTTAGTTTCGGTCGAGGCTTTCTTAGACTTACGGTTCCTGGAGGCTTTTACTTTTTTGCCCTCAATTACTTTTTTTTCAATTAGCAGATTATTAACAGTCGCGGACATGCCGGCTCCTTTGGACAGCCAATATTTGGTTTTTTCACTATTGATTTTTAATTCTTTGGTATGCGGGTTATAGGAACCCAGAATTTCCAAAGAGTCGCCGTAGAGGTCTTTTTTCTTTTGCGAAACGACCAAGCGATAGAAAGGTTTACTTTTTTTGCCGATTCTGGCCAGTCTGATCATTAACATAAGGATAATTTTCAATTTTCAATTTTCAATTTTCAATGAATGATTAAATTTTTTAATTTTCAATTAAAATTGATCACGAAAATTTTTTTATTTATTTAAATAATGACGGTTAATAGGATATTAGCCTAAAAGTCAGCTAATGTCAATTTAGAGCGGGTAAGGGGAGTCGGACCCCTATCATCAGCTTGGAAAGCTGAGGTAATACCGCTATACGATACCCGCGGGGAAAATTTTTAATTTCCAATTTTTAATTTTTAAGATTTCGCCTGTCGAATAACTCTTTGAGGGAACGGAATTTCGATTCCCTCCTTATCAAAAGCAAGTTTTAATCTTTTGCGCAGTTCCCCAGTAACATCCCATTGTTTAATTGGTTTTGTTTCTCCAAGAATTTTAATAATAATTGCCGAATCGCCGAAGTCGTCCACTCGAAGAAATTGCGGTGCCTTAAGGATAAATTCCTTCCAATTAGGATCTTCCGTGAGCTCTTGACCGACTTTATTCACTACAGATATGACATGATCAAGATTTGAGCTGTATGATATTCCGATATTTAGGTTTACTCTTGCGAAGTATTTAGAGAGATTGGATACTTTTTTGATCTCTCCGTGCGGTACATGATGCACGACGCCGTCTAAATCTCTTAAAGTAGTCATTCTCAAAGAAATATCTTCCACCAGACCACATGTTCCGTCAAAACAAACTACATCATTAACGCGATACTGATTTTCAATAATAATAAAGAGCCCGCCGATGAGATCCCGTATGAGATACTGCCCTCCAAAGCCCAAGGCAAGGCCAGCTATGCCTGCCGCGGCGAGGAGTGGCCCTATAGCAAAGCCCGCTTCTTGCAAGATTATAAGTCCGGCAAAAACCCAAATAAAGACGCCAAGCACGTTTGAAAAAATACGAATCAAAGTATCTTCTCTTTTTTTCTCCGCTTCTTTAGTGAGAAATCTACCAGATACGATAATTTTCCGAACGATCCGTTCCATGAAGATTTTGCCGAATTTATGAATTAACCAAGCTGCGATAAGAACAATAAGAATCTTAATTCCATGGTTTAATAACCAAAAAATCGTATTGTCAGTTATGAATTTTTGTATAAAATCTCCCATATTTTAAGTTAGATTATTTAATAAAACACTGCTGAATTATTAGAATATTTTTACTAGTCGGGCTGCTGGGAATTGAACCCAGTCTACCTGCTCCCAAAGCAGGCGTACTACCGGTATACGACAGCCCGGGAGTAAGTTTATAAAGTTGAAAGTTATAAAATTAAATTCGTAACTTTATGAACTTTATAACTTTCAACTTTATAAACTTTTAACTGTTATTTTGTGCCTCGGGTCAGAATCGAACTGACAACAGAACGATTTTCAGTCGTTTGCTCTACCACTGAGCTACCGAGGCCTTGAAAATGTAAAATGTAAAAATCAAAATTGAAAAATTAATGTATTTCATGAAAAATTTTATTAAAAATTTTTCACTCCATAATTTTTAATTTTGATTTTTACATTTTTAATTTTGTATGTTGCGGGGGTGAGATTCGAACTCACGACCTCCAGGTTATGGGCCTGGCGAGCTGCCAACTGCTCTACCCCGCTATGAAAAAATGTAAAATGCAAATCTCAAAGTTAAAAATTATTGAATGAAAAATTTTTAATAAAATTTTTCATGAAATACATTAATTTTTCAATTTTGATTTTTACATTTTTAATTTTTATGTGGGCAACGGAGGAGTCGGACCTCCGACCTCGACATTATCAGTGTCGCGCTCTAACCAACTGAGCTAGTTGCCCATGTTTTTTGTATTGAATGAATTTTTTTATTAGCACTAGTGTCGCGCTCCCCGCCCGTACCGAACGGTACGTTCGGGCGGGTAACCAACTGAGCTAGTTGCCCGAATAAAAAAAGACTGGCTTTAACAATAGTTCAGGCCAATCTTTTTATGACAAATAGGCCCATAACACTATTTGCTGTTAAGTTTATAAAGTTCATAAAGTTTTTAAAGTTATAAAGTTGAACACTAAAACAAAGAATTTTACTTTATAAACTTTATAACTTTCAACTTTATAAACTTATTTTAGTACTAACAGGCGCTAACTCCGTTCACTCTAACTCCTTGCGGAGTAAAATGTCGACTATTTCGATTTTCACCGAATATCTCCCTAGAAAGGAGGTGATCCATCCACAGCTTCCGCTACGGATGCCTTGTTACGACTTCGCCCCTATCATCGATCCTACCTTAGCGCCTCTGACGAGGTTTTTCGGGTATTACCGACTCTCTTGGCGTGACGGGCGGTGAGTACAAGACCCGAGAACGTATTCAACGTGACGTGGCTGATTCACGTTTACTAGCGATTCCAGCTTCATGAGGTCGAGTTGCAGACCTCAATCCGAACTGAGAAAAGTTTTAAAGGATTTGCTCCAGCTTACGCTTTGGCGTCCCTTTGTACTTTCCATTGTAGCACGTGTGTCGCCCAAGGTGTAAGAACCATGCTGATTTGACGTCATCCCCACCTTCCTCCCACTTAAAGCGGGCAGTTTCCTATGACATGTAAAACATAGGATAGGGGTTGCGCTCGTTTCCCGACTTAACGGTACATCTCACGACACGAGCTGACGACAACCATGCAGCACCTGTCTAGCACCCTCGAAGGCTGTCCTGTTTCCAGGAGTCTGCAGCTAGATGTCAAACCTTGGTGAGGTTCCTCGCTTATCGTCGAATTAAACCACATGCTCCACCGCTTGTGCGGGTCCCCGTCTATTCCTTTGAGTTTTAAGCTTGCGCTCGTACTCCCCAGGCGGGATGCTTAAGGTGTTAACTTAGGTAGACAGCACTGGAAGGGTCGATACTTCCAATGCTCAGCATCCATCGTTTACGGCGTGGACTACTGGGGTATCTAATCCCATTCGCTCCCCACGCTTTCGTACCTTAGTGTCAGAACCGTTCCAGTAAGCTGTCTTCACATTGGGTGTTCTTGCTGATATTAACGGATTTAACCCCTACACCAGCAATTCCACTTACCTCTCCCGGTCTCAAGTTTAGCCATCTCTCCCGCAGCCCCGAGGTTGAGCCTCGGGATTTAACAGGAGATGCGATAAACCACCTACGTACGCTTTACGCCCAATAAATCCGGATAACGCTTGGGGCACTCGTATTACCGCTGCTGCTGGCACGAGTTTAGCAGCCCCTTATTCAACCGGTACCGTCATTGTTTCGTCCCGGTTAAAAGTACTTTACACCCCGAAGGGTTTCTTCATACACGCGGCGTCGCTCCCTCAGCCTTTCGGCCATTGGGGAATATTCTTGACTGCAGCCTCCCGTAGGAGTCTGGGCAGTGTCTCAGTCCCAGTGAGGCGGGTCGATCTCTCAATCCCGCTACCCGTCGTAGCCTTGGTGAGCCATTACCTCACCAACTAGCTGATAGGCCATAGGCCTTTCCCGAAGCAATAAATCTTTAAGTGAGAATGACTTAAGTCCCCTCACTACCATCAGGTATTAGACCCGCTTTCGCAGGCTTATTCCTGACTTCGGGGTAAGTTACCAATGTGTTACGCACCCGTTTGCCACTCCCCGCTCTTTTTGCTCTCTTTTAAAAATTAAGACGATTGAGGATGGCGTGGTCTTAACTTATAGGTCATTCCCGCAAGGGGAAATCACCACTGCCTATACTCTGTACCCTATTGGGCCTCGGAGACTTTTGGCCATTTGACCATCCTCAATCGAAATCTAAAAGAACAAAAAGAGCGGGGCGTTCGACTTGCATGCCTTAGACACGCCGCCAGCGTTCATCCTGAGCCAGAATCAAACTCTCAATAAGTTTTTAACCAGGGTTCACCTGGAAAAGCTTGCAAAGCAAGCTCTTAGTAAGTTTTTGAATAGGCTTTACTATAGATTTTTTTACTTGGTTACTTTCCAAGTCAATACACATAATCTTGCGAAAACATGTATTAAGTATTTGAAGAAAATTAATTCCTCTTTAGAATTAGCGCCTGTTAGTACTAAAATTGTTTGGTAAAAAGCTGCTGCGTATTTTACCAAACCACAAATTGTTAAATTACGATTCCTTCTTAATGAAAGAAAAAAACAGGGATATAAGCGTTCTGATATCACTGTTTTTTTCTTACATGTATTTTCAAGTTGTGCCTGCCTGCCGAAAGGCAGGCCTGATATTTATTCAATAAACTTTTGAATTATGAATAAATTAACATTGTATAAGTAATATTAAATAAAAATTTAATAAATGTCAAGAGGGTATAAGTATTTATTTAATATTAATAAAATAATGCTTGTATTTAGTTGACTTTTCTTAAGTAAGTATATTAATATTAGCCAAATTATCGTAGGGTAGATTTATTCGGTATTTGGCGAATGGTTAATAATATTAAGACATTTAACAGGGTAAGCACAGTTTTTGCACATTTATTCTTTATAGAATTTGGCCGCTTCTTCCGGAGGCATGGAGTTTATCACTAAGCCGGAACCAAGTTCAACTCCGGCCCAAACCGAGTCGCGCGGCTGGATTTTTAAATAAAAATGCTGGTCAGAGTCGGAAATTATCTGGTGTAGGAAATAATTAAAAGAAAAATTAAGCTGGCTTAATTTTAATAATATTTTTTTGAGAATCTTAGCGAATGACTTAAATTCATCATCGTTAAATTTCGTAATATTATCCAGGTGGCGCTTACTAAATACCCAGGCTTCATAGTGGTATTGGCTGGCGAAAGGCGCAAAGGCGGAGGCGAACTTATCTTCATAGATCTTTCTTTCAGATTTCATTTCCTTTTTTATGATATCGCAATAGGGGCAGGTTTGGTTCGCCGATTGATAGGAGCGGGCGATGGTTAATTCTTCTTTTATGTCCGGCGGCAGTATATCAGTGGCAAAAACCTGCGAATGGGCGTGGACGATTGAAGCGCCGGCTTTTGAGCCCTGGTTTTTAAAACATAAAATATATTCTATGTTTTTTATCTTGCTTAAAGCATCGGTGCGCTTGGCGTACATTCTTAAAAGTTGTTCAATTTGAGCTTCGGACAAGTCATGCAATTCTTTTTGATGATCAGGCGTTTCAATAATAACTTCTTGGGCGCCGTAGGCTTTTTTATTATCCAGGCTAACTGCCGGAAAAATGTTTTTAACGCTTACTATGCCGCCTTCAGGCCCTTCCAGCCGGTCAACGACATTTTTTTGGTCTATTTCTTCCGGGCAAAACGGGCAATCGGCCACCCGGGCGATGATGGTTTGCTCTTTGACATCGCGCGGGCGCAGGGCGCGACCCGGGGTGATAATAACATACTTATTTAATAAGTAATCTTTGCGAATTTCGGATTTTAGCATAAATATCGTTGTCATTGCCAGCGATTTCCTATTCTGTCATTCCCGCGAAGGCGGGAATCCAGAAGCTCCACGCACGACTAGCCTGGATTCCCGCCTTCGCGGGAATGACAATAAAAACCGCAATGACATTGTTAATTTAATTTGTATCTTATCCTTAATACCCCTTCATTATAATCAGAAGAGATAATTTTGAATCGGCCGATTTCTTTGGTGGAATTGACATGCTTGCCGATGCAGGGAATAGCGTCGTAATCGCCTATACGCACGATTCTAAGATCGTCTTCGCCCTCCGGCGCGTGGGAGTTGTATAATTTTTTGGCTTGTTCGGCTGGCATAGTTTCAAAGGTAATCGGCAAATCAGCTTGAATAATTTCATTTACTTTTTTTTCCAGCTCTAAAATTTCTTCAGCGGTCAGAAAACGATCAAATCGATAATCGCATTTGGATTTTTTCTTTTCTATATGGGCGTTAAAACAGCGCTTAGTCTTAAACAGCCTAACCATGGTTTGGTTGAGGATATGCTCGGTTGTGTGCATTTTGGGATTGGCATGGGTTTTCATGGTTTTATTATATCAAAGGGCGGTGTAATTGTCATTCCCGCGCAAGCGGGAATGCAGGTTTAGTTACCAAGTACTTATTGCTAATTTATTTTTTGTTAGTAAATATGTTCGTGACGCTCCGCTAAGGGTTACTTTTTATAACTAAAAAGTAACCAAAAAGTTTTGGGGTGCCTCAATTCGCTAGTGCCTTTAATGACCTTTATCTCCCGCGCATTGGCGCTCAGCTCGTCACCCCAAGCCCCGGGGTGGTTCTAAAAAAATAATAAGACAAAAACACCCCACCGAATTTTGGAGGGGTGTTTTTTATGTGAAGAATAAGATGCTATTGCTCCACTTCGCTACGCTCGCGATGGCAGGTGAGAAAGAATAAATTGCGGCTCGTCCGCCTCGGCTTCGCCTTTAAGGCGAGACGGGGAGGCCGCAATGACAACTTAACGTCTAAAGCCGCCGCGCCGTTCCGGCCGGCCGCCGCGGTCATTGCCAAATCTTGGTTTGTCGCCGAATGACGGCCGTCCGTTGCCGAAAGCGCCGTTCATTTCCTGTTTGCCTTTGCCGTCTTTCCAGAGATGTTCATTCTCCGGCAGACCCTTTAGCGTTAAATTAACTCGTCCCATATCGTCAATTTCAATTATTTTAACCGTAACTTCATCGCCGATATTTACGAAATCGCCCGGTCGGCCGACCCGGTAAGGAGCCAGTTCTGAAACATGCGCCATACCGTCTTTATTCGGAGTTAATTGGATAAAAGCGCCGAAGTCCATAAGTCTTACGACTTTGCCTTTAAAGATTTCTCCGACTTCAAAATCGCGGATGATATTTTTTATCCAAGCCACGGCTTCTTCGCATTTACCCGCGTCAATGCCGCAGACCATAACCAAGCCGTCGTCGTCAATATCTATGCTAACGCCGGTGGCGGCGATAATTTCGTTAATGACTTTGCCGCCGGTGCCGATAACCTCTCTAATGCGGTCGGGCTCAATATGGAAGCTGGTGATTCTCGGAGCATAAGGCGACAAATCCGGCCTGGGCTTATCAATTCCTTTATTCATAGCGTCTAGAACTTGTAATCTGGCAACTTTGGATTGATTAATTGTTTTTTCCACTATTTCTTCGGTCAAACCTTGGGTCTTAGTGTCCAATTGAATCGCGGTGATGCCGTCGGCCGTGCCGGTAATTTTAAAATCCATGCCGCCTTGGCCGTCTTCCAAATCCTGAATATCGGTTAGGATTTCCCACTCACTCATATCGGCGTTTGAGGCCAGTCCCATGGCAATGCCGGCGACCGCTTTTTTAATCGGTACGCCTGCGTCCATTAAGGCTAAGCTGGAACCGCAGGTGGCGGCCATGGAAGACGAGCCGTTTGAGCCCAGGGTTTCCGAGACCACGCGGATAGTATAGGGGAACTCTTCCTTAGTCGGCAAGACCGGCACTAAAGCTTTTTCCGCGAGCGCTCCGTGCCCGATTTCTCTGCGGCCCAGCGACCTCACCGGTTTGGCTTCGCCGACCGAAAAAGGGGCGAAATTATAATGATGCATATAGCGCTTGGTGCCCACGCCTTCCAAGCCTTCCAAAGATTGTTCCATGCCGGGCGCACCTAAGGTAATAACCGATAAAACTTGGGTTTCGCCTCGGTTAAACAGGCCGGAACCGTGGATGCGCGGCAGGATGCTGACTTCGGCGGATAAGGGCCTGATTTCGTTTAATTTTCTGCCGTCAACTCTTTTTTTATCTTTTAAGATGGCGCGAGTGACTTCGGCCTCAACCATTTCCTCAACCAGATCACTGATCGCGGCAGCGCGATTTTCTCTACTTATATTCTGGTCAAATAAATATTGATCAAGGCCTTCTTTAATGGCGCCGACGGCTGATTTTCTTTCGCCCTTAGTATAATGAGTCTTGTCAAATAAAATTACCGGGATATTTTTACCTAGCCAGGCTTTAGCCAGTTCAAGGATTTTTTCCATTTGTTTTTGCGCTTCAATTTCATCTTGGCTGACTAATTTTTTAACCGCCGGTTTTTTCGTTACCGCAACATTTTTTTTAATTTTTTCAATTATGTCAATGGCGGCTTGAAGATTTTTTTGGCCGATATTAATGGCTTCAATCATGTCGGCCTCTTTTACTTCTTTGCCGTCAGCTTCAATCATAATAACTTTTTTACCGGTGCCGGCTACGATTAAATCCAAATCACTGATCAGCCTCTCTTCATAAGTCGGGTTAAAAATATATTTGTTTTCAATTCGGCCGACCCTGACACCGGCAATCGGACCTTTCCAATTTAAGCCGGCGATAGATAAGGCGGCCGAGGCCGCGATTAAGGAAACGATGTCGTAGTCGTTTTTTCCGTCCGCGGATAAAACCGTTATCATCACCTGGACATCTTTTTTTGAATCGGCGCCGAACAGCGGCCTGATTGAGCGGTCGATCATGCGGCCGGTTAAAACCGCTTCGTCGGACGGCCGGCCTTCGCGCTTAATCCAGCGCGAGCCCTTAATTATGCCGGCGGCGTAGAGTTTTTCCTCGAATTCAACCATCAAGGGGAAGAAATCTATGCCCGCTCGCTCTGTCTTAGCTTCAACGACCGTAGCTAAAACAGACGTATCCCCGTATTGGACGGTTACGGCGGCGTCAGCCTGACGGGCGAGCTTTCCGGTTTTAATAGTGAGAGTGCGGCCAAGCCACTCGGTACTAAACATTTGTTCTTTATTCATATGTTTCTCAAGTAATGTAAAATGTAAAAATCAAAATGGAAAATGACAGTTTAAAATGTAAAATTAAATAATTTTAAATTTAACCATTTTAAACTTTTCATTGTCATTTTTAATTTTGAGATTTTAACTTTACATTTTTCTGCTTGGCCAACAGGTTGTAGGACTATGAGTTATGGCTCACAGCACTATGTATCTATCGGTCAAGCGTTAATTAAATGCGAATTTATCGCGAATTTTTACGAATTAACACGAATTATTTTGAGTTTATTCGTTTGATTCGTTTTAAATTCGTGTTTTAATTCGTTGTTTTTATTTTAATAAATACTTTTTATCTTCGCTTAAGTTGGTGAAGTCGTCCGCTTCTTCTATGAGTTTTGAAGAAGTAGTCTGGCGGAAAGCCATGACTTCCACCAAGCAGCCCTTGGTATTCTGTAAATAATTTACTAAAGGTATATAGTCGCCATCACCGGTTATTAAAACCACTACATCCAGTTTTTCCGCCAGTTTAATGGCGTCAACCGCGATGCCTACATCCCAATCGGCTTTTTTAGCGCCGCCGGGAAAAATTTGCAGATCTTTCATTTTAACTTCAAAGCCCTGCTGGCTTAAAGCTTCGAAAAAAGCGTTGCCTTCTTCATTCTCGGTTTTAATAACATAAGCGGTCGCCCGGATTAATTTTCTGCCGGCCACGGCCGTTTTTAATACTTCTTTAAAATTAACTCTTCTTTTATAAAGATTCTTGGCGCTGTGGTACATATTGGAGACATCTACCAAAATGCCGACTCTCTGTTCTTTGTGTTTTATCATATATTATAATGCGAATACTACAAATTATATCCAAATACTACGAAATAATTCTAAAACATTTGTAGTATTCGCGTACTTTTTGTAGTATTTGGATTATATTGTTATTCTTCATCCTCTTTGTTTTTATGGTCAGCCTTTACTCTCTCTTCTTCGGCCGCTTCGGCCGCTTCGGCTTTTAATTCCTGTTTGGCGATAATTTCATCTTCAATTTTTTGCCTAGCTTCTTCATCTTCAATCATTTTTTTGGCAATTTTCAATTTTAAATTCTTTGCCAGTTCGTCAAAGGCCTTGCCGTCTTCTTTTTGCAAATATTTTAATAAGCGCCTTCTTTCGCTGACTTTTTTTAACAGTCCGCGCCTGGAAGAATGGTCGTTTTTGTGGTTCTTTAAATGATTGCTTAACTGCTTGATTTCTTCGGTTAAAATGGCGATCTGCACTTGCGATGAGCCGGTATCGGTTTCATGAACCTTGAACCGATTAATGATTTTTTGCTTGGCTTTTCTATCTAACATGGTTTCGTGTCCCTAACCGAGTAAGAGGCGACAAGTCTCTAACCAAGATAGGGTTATTAATTAGTAATTAAACTTACTACGCAATGATAACATTAATTGCCAAATAATGCAAGGTGTCGTAAAATGAGAGTAGAAACAATGAGTTAAATACGCCGGACAAAGGTTTTAGTTTTTCGCTTAGACGAAATTTGGGCATTTTTAATTAAAAAATGCAACAATTTCTCCCTCGTCCCCTTTTTAGCTCCGAGGAAAGCACAGAGGAGCCGCTCAAAACTAAAACCTTTGTCCGGCCATATAGATCCTATGGAAAAATATATAAAACAATTTATTGAATATATGGAGGTGGAAAAGGGTTTGTCGCGCAATACTACTGATAATTATGATTTTTATTTAAATAGATTTGCCGCCTTCGCCAAAGAGGCGGGGGTAAGCACACCGGCTAAAATTAGCAAAGAATTAGTGCATAAATACCGCTTATTTTTAAATAGACTGGGAAGCGATGAAAATAAGGGTTTGAAAAAAAATACGCAAAATTATCATTTAATCGCTCTGCGCGGGTTTTTAAAATATCTGGTGAAGACCGACATAAAATCTTTAGAGCCGGAAAAAGTGGAATTGGCTAAGCAGCAGCAAAGGCAGGTAGATTTTTTAGAAGGCTCTGACTTGGAGCGGATATTGGAGGCGCCGTTTAAGATTGAACTGCCGGAAATTATCAGAAAACGAGATAAAGCGATTTTAGAATTGTTTTTTTCCACCGGGCTTCGCGTTTCCGAATTATGTAAATTAAAAATTGAAAACATTAATTTAAAAAAAGATGAATTCACGGTGCGAGGAAAAGGTTCTAAACTGCGCGTAGTGTTTTTATCCGACGAGGCCAGGCATTCAATTGAAGATTATTTAAAAGTCAGGCATGATATTAATCCCTATTTATTTATCAGCCATGACAAAGCTTCAGGCGGACGCGAAAAAGAAGAGGGGCTTACACCGAGAAGCGTGCAACGGTTAGTGCAAAAATATGCCAAGGTAGCCGGCATCACCAAGCAGGTTACCCCTCACACCATGCGCCATAGCTATGCCACCGATTTACTGATGAACGGCGCGGACATAAGGAGCGTGCAGGCCATGCTCGGGCACTCCTCCATCACTACCACCCAAGTTTATACTCATATCACCGATCAGCAACTAAGGGACGTGCATAAGGCGTTTCATGGGAGGAGGAAGAAATAATTTTTAATTTTCAAGTATCAATTTTCAATGAATTTTCAGTGTTTTAATTTTCAATTCATTTCATTTTCTTTTGACAAATTAAGTTTTAGCCGTTAAGATTGGGTTATTGCCTATCTTAGGCAATTTTATTTTATTTGCGCCCATAGTTCAATGGATACCCGCCCGTACCGAACGGTACGTTCGGGCGGGGAACACCAGCTCTTTCTAAAGTGAAGTGAATCTAAAACCATATTTAAATTTGCGCCCATAGTTCAATGGATAGAACACCAGCCTTCTAAGCTGGATATGAGGGTTCGATTCCCCCTGGGCGTACTGATTGACTCTTTCTACAAAAGTTATATAATATAGAAACAACAATAGTTATCAGGAAAGTCCGGTGTAAACCCGGCGCTGTGCCGCAACTGTAATGTCCTTCACCAAGATGGTGGGGGAACAAGCCAGAACGCTGATAACTAACTTATATAGTTATTCTTCGAGCAAAGAAAATAAATTTAATAATGTTAAATTTATCGGATCCGCTCGAAGCAGGGCGGGTTTTTCGTAATTAAGCATTTCTGGATCCCCGCTTTCGCGGGGATGACGGCGATAGATTATATGAAAGTAAAAAATTTAGCCATATTTTTTTTAGTTTTTCTGCTATTAGCCTGGGTTGGCGTTTCAACCGTGAAGCATTTGACAAACAGTGAAGTAGGTTTAATGTCCTTGGCCGGTAATGACGCGCCCGGCGGTTTAGCAAATGCGCTTAATCAGGCTAAAATCATTACTAAATCGGCTGAGCAGGCGGCTCAAGAAAATGAACGAGCGCTAAATCAGGACCAAGCCAAAGCTCCGGCGTCCGAGCCGAACAAGAAAATTTTAGCCAATCTAGCAATCAGCGGAGTTAAATATGAAGCGCAAGTTTCCCCGGATAGCACGGTCTATGATTTAATGCGGTTGTTAAAAGAGCAGAATAAAATTGATTTTAAGAGTCGTGATTATTCCAGACTGGGGTTTTTCATTGAAGAAATTAATGGCGTTAAGAATGACCCGGCCGGTAAAAATTGGCTATATTATGTTAACGGCCAACCGGCTCAAGTCGGCGTGTCATATTATAAATTAAAAAATAATGATGTTATAGAATGGAAGTATGAGAAAAAAAGTTTTTAATTTATTCTACCCCGTTAATGAAATTGCCGCGTCGCCCGAGTACGGGCTCCTCGCAATGACAACAATAAAATATGAAAATAAATAATTTTAATAATAAAATAATTAATTTTATGAAAACAAAAATTTTTTTAATTTTATTTTTTGCGCTTGTAGCAATCTATCTGCCTAACGCCGCCTCGGCGGGCCTACCGGAAGCCGTGGATTATTTAAAAAACCAAACTCCGGACGCCTGGATTACCCAGGCTCTAGTCGCGGCCGGCGAAACCGGCGTGCCGATTGATCATCTGAAAAGCGTAGCTGAAGGAGGCTTTAATCCGACCAATGATTATGCCAAAACTATTTTAGCTTTGGCCGCGGCCGGGGAAAACCCAACCACTTTTGGCAGTATTGATTATGTCGCCAAATTACAATCCTACTATGACGGCACCCAAATGGGCGACGCCACTTTATTAAACGACGATATCTGGTCTATTTTAGCTTTGGCCTCAATCAAAAAGACAGGCTCGGCTGAAGCGATCGCGGCCAAGGATTTTTTATTGGCCAATCAAAATGCCGATGGCGGCTGGGGCTACGCGGTCGGCGGCTCAAGCGGCAGTAATGACACGGCCGCGGCTGTAATGGCGCTTTTAGAAATGGGGCTGGATGCGGGTAGCGCGGTTATCACTAACGCCGTTGCCTTTCTCCATACTCGGCAAAACGACGATGGCGGGTTTATGAACGATCCGGTCTGGGGCACGGCCAGCGATTCCGGCTCTGACGCCTGGGTAATCTCCGCTATTTATAGAATCGGCGAGCAGCCAGCCGCTTGGATAAAAAATGGCAATAGTCCGTTAACTCATTTACAATTATTGCAAGATGGCGCGGACGGCGGTTTTTGGTGGATGGATCCTAGCGGCAATCCGGAGTTTAATAATAAGGCTATGACGCCATACGCGGTTATCGCTCTGGCCGGCAAGAGTTTTCCCATCGGCTATTATGATATTCCTCAGCCGATTCCGGATCAAATTCCCGCTCCGGACCCGGCTCCGTCTTCCGGCGGCGGCGGAATTTTTATTCCAGTTGACTGCCGGAGCGTAGAATATGACATTTGGCAAAATACTTGCGTTGACAATTGGCAATATAGAAATGTTCTAACAATTTTTCCGGTAAATTGCACTTTAACGGCCGAGCAAGATGCGGAGAGAAAGAGAGCTTGCGTCGCGCCGGAGGCGGAAACCGTTGAAAGTATTAAACCGGTTTCCGATGTCGGCGATCAAGCTGATTTAGAGGCTGAAGTATTGGGCGTAAAAATCGCCAGCTCTTCGGCCGAGCAATTATTAGACAGTGCTGCCGCGGAAGCCGCCGGCATTATCAGCGGCCAGACGCCTGATTTCATAGCGCAGGGAACTCCTGGCACCGCCAGGTTAGGCGCGGGCGAGCGCGCCGGTGTGCTCAATTCTTTTAAGTCAACCTTTGGTTATACGCCGGAAACTCAAACTGACTGGGAAAATATTATAAAAATCAGCAATAATCAGCTACCTTCAACGGTCAATTCGGCGGCAGAAGCAAGAGCTAAAGCGGAGTTTAAAAAAGTCTATGGCCGAGAGGCGGATATGGAAAATACTAATGATAAAGAAGCGATTGATCTAATGGCTTATGGCTTACGGCCGGCCAGCCGCGATTTTAGTCTGGAGCAGGCAGGTATTGGTGTGTTCGTAAAAGTATATAAGTATCTGCCGAAATCGGCTTTAGATTGGGACACTGTTCGGGCTATTGCATATAGTGGAGTTAGTTTATAATTTTGTATTGAAATTATCGAATTTTCTGGTATAATGGAAATAACGAATTAGACGCGAATTATTACGAATTAAATAAAATTATATGAACATGAAAAAGTTATTACCCGCTTTTATTTTAATTACTTTGGGCATCGCGGCCAGATTTCTGCCGCATCCGGCCAACTTCGCGCCCATCGGCGCCATCGCGATTTTTTCCGGGCTGTATCTGCCGAAAAAATGGGCGATTGTCTTGCCGTTAGCGGCCATGCTGTTTAGTGATATTTTTATCGGTTTTTACAGCCTGCCCATCATGCTTTCGGTTTATGCCGGTTTGGCGCTTACGGCATTAATCGGCTTATGGGTGAGGCGGAACAAGAAAGTCGGCACGATTTTAGGCGGCACGATTTTAGGCAGTGTTATCTTTTATCTGGCAACCAACGGAGCGGTTTGGGCATTCGGTTCGCTCTATGCGCATAATTTTGCCGGTCTGATGCAATCATATATTATGGCCATACCATTTTTTAGGAACAGCCTATTAGGGGATTTGTTCTATACCGGAGTCTTGGTGGGAGCTTACGAGGCCAGTCTGGCGTTATTATATAGAGAGAAAAAGGTAGCGGCGACAGTACGATAGAGGTTGACTTTTTAGCAAATTCTGTTATATTATAAAAGTTGCCGATGAGGCAACTTTTGTTTAAAGAAAAAAGAAAGTATGAGGGTAGTGCATTAGATGATACCACAACTCTATTGTTTTACATTTTGGGGTTTGGGTGGTATAGTTAAGGGATGCCTCAGATAAAATGTAAAATTTGCAATAAGGAATTTTATGTGAAACCCAATCATCTGAAGTTGGGATGGGGTAAGAACTGTTCTCGTAAATGTGCCGACATATCAAGAAGGAAGGGTAAGTATGTAAATTGTGATATTTGCGGTAAAAAGACTTGGAAGATGCCTAAGGACATAGAAGGATCTAGGAGTGGTAAATTTTTCTGTAGTAAATCCTGCCAGACTAAGTGGCGGAACGGTGTGTACTCGGGAGAAAATCATTATCTTTGGCAAGGCGGTGAGCATGTTTATAGAAATAAGTTGATTAAGTCCGGGAGAAAAATAATTTGTGAAAAATGCGGGTTGACGGATAAAAGAGTAATCATAGCACATCACATTGATAAAAATAGAAAGAATACGAATTTAAATAATCTAGTTTGGTTGTGCAGAAATTGCCACTGGTTAGTGCATGACCATAACGAAGATTTTTAAATATTATGGTGAGATTAGTGAAGTGGTTATCACGCGAGTTTGTGGTACTCGCATCATGGGTTCAATTCCCATATCTCACCCAGCGACTTGTTAATTTAGTGAACACAAAACAGCTATAAATAAGCGGTTTTTTTAAAAAGTGGCCGGCCTCATATTTCAACATGAGGCCGGCCATTGTGACTTCTGCGGAGAAATTCTCCTACCATTTTTTCGGTGCGCACGGGTGCGCCGGATGAGTTAAATTGAAAGCATGATTTATCACAGGTCCCTGGTCACAGCGCAACACTGTGATATGTTGCATCTCGCGTTCATGCTTCGCTTTAGCAGCTTCAATGGCTGCAGATTCTGAAAGAGCTTCAACCTCATACTGTCGCCCACAGCTCAGACAGGTCGCTTTCCAATTATTCATAGTAACCTCCGTTTTTGTTTGTTTTTGTATTTGAACAGAATATAATAACATAATAAAATTATTTTGTCAACTGTTTGGGTCATGTAAAGGATGTGGAACAGTCAAAGTGATTTTTGTAAATAATCTAAGGCATTTTTCTGCATTTTTCTTGTGTTAAATCGCCAGGTCAATTCTGACACATAATCTACGGCATTCTTTTTGTGGAAATGGTGGTATTGTTTAAACAGTTTTCTTTTCATCCAGGACCAGCAAGATTCGATGTAATAGGCGTTTTCAAATCCCAGATCATGGGTTTGCGAAGTGTGATGATAGTCCTGGCGCAGATTGGTATAGATATAACTGCCGTCAGAATAAACATGGATGTTGGTTGGAACCTGTTCACGAATAAACCGCCTGATCTTTTCTCCCTTGGTTCCTTCTATCACCCTGGTAGCTAATTGCCCGTTAACCGGGCAACCGATGCCGGCGACGCAGGTCTTGGGTGGTGAATGATAAGTCCTCCAGCTATGATAGATGTTTCCGTCTTTGCGAAACCTGCCGAAATAGGCTTCGTCGACCTGAACGTTGTTTTCTGCTTTAAAATCAATGGATTTTACGATATTTAACCTAAACAAACTGTAATATTTCCTAATAGTTGGCACTGATACCTTAGTCAGTTCATTGGCTTCAGCCACACCGTAACCTTTCAACCAGAGCTGTAATAAAACAGTAAATTGAGACAAAGGTATTTTGATATTTTTCAGCCAGCTGGATGACAAAGCAGAAAACTTTTTACGGCAGCGTTTGCAGTAATATCTTTTCTCCGATTTAACCTTCCTAATTATGAACGAACCGCAACGGGGGCATTTTAACCGGCCATTTTTAAAAACAATCTTTCGTAATTTAGTTTGCAGCTGCCGGTCGTTAAAATCTAATTTTAATTTGAGCATATGGATGCAAATTATAGTTATAATTAAATTGCTTCACAATTTAATTATACTAAATTTGTTCCATATCCTTTATATCACCTAACTGTTTGTTATGGTTAAATTTATTTTATTTTAATTAAATCTGGAATGTCGATATTAATAGTGGTATTCTTTAAAATAGTTCCGATATCCTCCACTACGCGACCCAATAAAAAACTGCCCTCACGTAAGGGCAGTTTTTCTATAGGGGAATGGGAGGTTAGAACTAATTTGGGGAAAGTGGTAAAATGAAAGTATAAAAATTTTTATTCAGGTATATTCATATTTTATTTAATTTTTGTTAAGGAAGACAAATATTATGATTGAGAAAAATTTTAATAATCCAGACGAAGATCCTAATCTAAGAAGCCGAAACTTAGAAGATAATATTGATCATAAATTGGACGCATCTCTAGAAACAGACCCCTCTGTTTATAAAACTGTTTGTTTGCCTGGCCAGCATGGTAATAAAATGGAAATAATTAAGATTCTTAAAAAAGGTTCTCCTCTTGCTATTTCTGTCAATATGGAAAATTTTAATATTTACATAGGATCTCACCATTTAGATATGCAGGTTCAAGCAGGAATATCTTCGAGTAAATTATGTGCTGGCTATACAAGAGTAGACAAAACAACAAATCATATTATTGTCGAAGATTATTGTGACTGGCGGGCCAACGCTACCAACGAGAAAGCTATAAAAAAATGTATTGCCCTGGCTATCGAAAGAGACTTACTGTAATTTATCTTAAAAAATAATTCTATAAAATTAATTATTATTAAAAAATTTATTAGTTATAAGATAGCTCCATAAGGGACCCTAAAAGTTGAAAACAGGCTTTAAGCCTGTTTTTGTGTATAAAAAAAGCCCCGCAAATGTTGTCGCGGGGCTATGATTGCAATCTACGCTGATGATTTGTCCGTAGGCGGAATCGGCTTCCCGGTTTTTCCTTAAAGCCGAGCGCGGTAAAGACATTCTTTATTTCCTCGTCCTGCACCCACACTCCAGCGTCAATGTATTCAATTCCGTGTAGGTAAATGTCGCGGAGGGCGGTCACAATGCGCACGCCGACCGCCAAGATGTCCTGTCCGTCGCTAATTATTAGATGACGGATTTCAGCACAAGAGAAGTTGAGACCTCCTGATTGCGTAAGCACCCCCAGGCCGACTACATGTTCGTTGTCATCCCAGGCGACGACGACCCCCATTTTTCCCATGCACTCAAGAAGATGCTCTTCGGTTATTGATTTCGCGTCTTGCCGCTGTTTCTTGAGCAGTCGGTTTATATCCTCCAACACCTTTTTATTGACTTCTTTGTTCTGAAGTCGCCCAACTCTGATAATTTCGGTAAACATAAGCTTCCTTTCGTTTGGTTGTTTATTAACTATTGTGATTCCAAAAATGTTGACTGAATTTAAGGAGCGAAACTAACATTATTTTATATCACCAGTATTAATTTATGTCAACAAAGATGGCTAGGTTTTGCCGCGCCGTCAAATGGGCTTGACAATAATGTTAGAATTATATAACATTAAGATATTAATAATTAAATCAAACTTATGACAGCCAAAAGATTTTTAGTTTACCGACTGATCGCCGCCGCGCTGATCGGCGCGATCGTCTCGCTCTCCATAACTTTAGGCAATTACATTTTGCCCGTGGCGGCAATTTTAACTTTCATCCTGGTTCTGCGCGCGCTGAAAAAGCAGGTTAAAGAAGTGCTGGAAGACGAGAGGGATTATGAAATCGCCGGTAAAGCCGCCAGATACGCCCTATCGGTTTTCAGCGCGATGGCCGCGGTTGTTATTATTGTTTTATTCGCCCGGCGCGGCCAAAATCCGCTTTATGAAGCCATCGGTTCAACTCTGGCTTACGCGATTTGCGCCTTGTTAATTTTTTATAGCCTAATTTTCAAATATTTTCAGAAGCTGGGAAAATAATTTTAAGCCATGAAGAATAAAATAAAAGAATTGAGAGCCCGTTATGATTTAACCCAGGAAGAACTGGCGCGCCAAGCCGGGGTTAGGCGCGAAACCATCGTTTTTCTTGAACAGGGAAAATATAATCCTTCTTTAAAGCTGGCTCATAACATCGCCCAGGTTTTAAAAATCGGCCTTGACGAGCTGTTTATTTTTGATAAATAATTTTTCAGCACCGGCACGATCAGCCATCTAAGCTTCTACTTAATCGGCGATAAAAAATACTCTGGAATTAGGGTATTTTTTTAATAATAGGGATATAAAATATGATGAGTTTGACTAAAAGATAAAGATAGGATAACATATCAATATAATTTGATATGTTATTATGTTAACCAATAAATCATCCGACTTGTTCTGCGTTTTAGGAAACGATATTCGTTTTAGAATTGTTGACTATTTAGCCTCGGGAGAAAAATGCGTTTGCAATATTTTTAAAAGACTGGACTTGCCTCAAAACTTGGCTTCTCATCACTTAAGTATTTTGCGAGAAAATGGTTTGATCGCGGACCGTAAAGAGGGCAAGTGGGTATATTATTCTCTAAACAAAAAAGGGTTATTAAGCGCGAAAAAATTATTAGAGGATATTTTAGATAAATAAATAACTTAATTCATTAATTAAAAAATTTATGGCGACCTACGCTTACAAATGTTCGGCTTGCGGCAATTCGTTTGACATCAAAGCGACCATTAAGGAAAAAGAAGAGGCTAAGAGTGAAAAATTTTCTTGCCCGAAATGCCAGTCAAGGAATATCAAGCAAGAATTTTCCGCAGTCAATTTTATGAAGAATGTTTTTAAAACCGATAATAAGGCCGGCGGCTGCGGCTGCGGCCTGCCTGCGCAGGCAGGCGGAGGGGAGTGCGATTCTAACGACGAGGAAAGCGCCGGCGGCTGTTGCGGCGGCAAAAGCGGGAGCTGTTGTTAGAATTTAATTAAAAACTAAATTTATTTTAATCTTAAATTATGATTCAGCGATTTTCCGAGTGGCTGGTGTATTCCATTTTCAATTTTGATTCAGCCTCGAAACTGGGCGGCAGTATTAATTTTTTTGTGTACGATACGGTTAAAATATACCTGCTGGTTTTGATTATTATCGCGGTCATCGCTTTTATCCGCACTTTTTTGGCGCCGCACCGGCTTAAAGAGCTGTTCGCCAAGCAGAGATTCGGCGCGGGCAATCTCTCCGCTTCAATTCTCGGGGCGGTTACGCCATTTTGCTCCTGCTCGTCAATTCCCATTTTCATCGGATTTTTAAAGGCGGAAGTACCGCTGGGCATCGCTTTTTCTTTTATTATCACCTCCCCCTTGGTTAATGAAGTCGTCTTCGTGCTGATGGGCGGAACCTTCGGCTGGAAAATCGCCGCGCTTTACGCTTTGGCCGGAATTATTTTAGGAATAACCGCCGGGCTGATATTGGGAAGAATGAAACTGGAAAAAGAAATAATTATAAAATTTGACCAAATTGCCGGCGAAAGCTTATCACCCGAATATCTGCCCAAGAGCCTTGAAGGGAAAATTCAATATTCGCTTAATGAGAGTTTTAAAACCTTTAAAAAACTTTGGCTGGTCATTGCTATCGGCGTTGCCGTAGGCGCCGCCATTCACGGCTATGTTCCGGCGGATTTTTTTAGCCGATATCTTAGCATCAATTCGGTTTTGGCCGTGCCGATCGCCACTTTAATCGGCATTCCGATTTATGCCGGCTGCTCCACGCTAGTGCCGATCGTTTTCGCCCTGGCCGCCCAAGGCATTCCTCTAGGCACGGCGCTGGCTTTTATGATGGCCATAGCCGGGCTGTCATTACCGGAAGCGATTATGCTCAAAAAGGTTATGACCATGAAATTATTGGCCATTTTTTTCGGCATTGTGGCGCTGGGAATTATCATGATCGGCTATTTATTTAATATTTTTAGTCTGGTATATTAAAGTAAGAGTGATTAATGGAGAAAGTCTAAAACAGCTAATAATTTTTTACCAATATTATGATGAAAGGATTCTTAATTCTCGGCTCCGGTTTAATTTTAATTTTAACCGGTTGCCAAAATTCCGTTACCAGCCAACCGCTGGACACCGCCGGGAAAAGCGCTCCGGAAGTTGAAGCTAATAAAACCGCCGGTGAGCCAAGCGCTAATTTAGCCAATCCGGCATCCGTTAATTGCGCGGAAAAAGGCGGTAAGATTGAAATTAGAAAAAATAAAAAAGGCGAATACGGCGTCTGCCTTTTTGAAGACAACCGGCAATGCGAAGAGTGGGCGCTCTTACGCGGCCAATGTCCGGTTGGCGGAGTAAAAATTACCGGCTATGTAAATGACGCCGAGGTTTATTGCGCCATTACCGGCGGACAAGTTGAAGGCTTAGACACGCCGGTCCCGATGTGCAAACGAAGCGATGGCACTTATTGCAATATGGAGTCCAATTTTGACGGCGAATGTCCGGATCCTAACGACCCGAATCCGAACGCGGGAAATACGGAAGCTCAATAAGGAATTTTGATTTAAAATAGCTCTACAAGGGATCTTATTTCTATAATTGGAAGGATTCGCTGGTGTCCAGGCTTAGAGGTTAATTATTAGCTATTGGCACTTTGTTTTCGGCTGGGCATTTTTACTGGTATCAATTTTTCATACCCTCTGGCACGCGGCTTATTATTTTAAAAGAGATAAAAAATAAATTTATGGAAGGAAAAAAAATTATAGCTAATAAAGAAAAATGCCCTCAGGACCACCCTTGTCCGCTTATTGGCGTTTGCCCGGTCGGCGCTATTAGCCAGCGTGGTTTTAACGCTCCGGAAATTGACCAAGAAAAATGTATAACTTGCGGCCTTTGCGTGAAAAATTGCGCTTACGGAGCTTTTAATTTTGATAACTAAACCATTGCTAAGCCAAGATTAAGGTGCTAAGGTGAAAGCAATAATACTAAAGAGAAAATATATGCTAAACATCAGAACATCTTTGTCTTTAAAATTATTCGTGATCGGTTTTTTGATCGCGATCCTAATGATCCCGATCGGCCTGATCGCGTTTTTAACCAATGAGAGGGAAAGCCGCCAGGACGAAGCTTTCCGAGAAGTCAGCGGCAAGTGGGGCAATGAGCAGACCATAACCGGTCCGATCTTATCCATACCGTATAAAGATAAGGTTGAACGAATTACCTCTGAAGGCACGGTGATTGACGAGACGATTCGTTATGCCCATTTTTTGCCCGAAGAATTAAATATTAAAGGCATGGTTGATCCGGAAAAGCGCCAGCGCGGGATTTATGAGGTGGTGGTGTATAATGCCAACCTGGAAATCAGCGGCCGATTTTTGGCCCCGGATTTTTCCAAGTGGGATATTGCCAAAGACGATATTCTATATAAGCAAGCCTTTGTGACTTTGGGCATTCCGGATACGCGCGGCATTAAAGAGAATCTTGATTTGGAATGGGGAAATAAAAAGCAGCCGTTTAATCCGGGGGTTAAAACCGGTGATGTGGTGGCGATAGGAATCAATGCCGACATAGATTTAAGCCAGAGTAATAACAGCGGCGAGAATTTTAAAATAACCCTATCGCTTAATGGCAGCCGAGATCTTTATTTCGCTCCCTTAGGGCGCGCTACCCAAGTAGAAGTAAGTTCGGCTTGGGCCGACCCCAGTTTCCAGGGCGCTTTCTTACCGGAAAGCCATACGATCAATCAGGCCGGTTTTACGGCTAAGTGGAAAGTCTTAGAACTCAATCGCAGTTATCCGCAAAAGTTTTTAGGCCAATTAGGAGCGGTAGAACCGATGATGCAGACGAGCTTTAGTGAAAAGATGCCGGCGATTTCCCAGGCCGGCGTCATCAATCAGGGTAATTTCGGCGTAAGATTATTGGTTCCGGCTGATGAATATCAGGAAATCGTTCGAGCCCTTAAATATGCGATTATGCTTTTATCTCTGACTTTTCTGGTGCTATTTTTTTACGAAGCGATGCGCGGCTCGCGCGTGCATCCGCTTCAATATATTTTAATCGGCTTAGCCCTGGCTTTATTCTATCTCTTACTCTTATCTATTTCCGAATATCTCGGCTTTAAAACCGCCTATCTTTTATCGGCTCTGACGATTATCGGTTTAATTACCTTGTATTCAAAGTCAATCTTTAAAGCCTGGCGGCCGGCCTTACTGGAGGCGCTGATTCTTACTTTTGTCTATGGCTTTATTTTCGTGATATTACAGTTGGAGGATTATTCTTTGCTGGTCGGTTCGCTCGGGCTGTTAGCCATCTTAGCGCTGGTTATGACGGTGTCGCGTAAGATTGATTGGTACAGTGTGGCTCGAGATTAATAATCGGGAACAATAATTTTCAATTTGTAAGATAGGTCCATAAAGGAGCAACATTTTCTAATAAGCAAACAAAAAACCGCTATAAATCAGCGGTTTTTTGGTAGGCTTGACTTTCGCTTTTTGTTCGCTATAATATAGAAGTAATAACTTACCCTAAAATTATGCTGGAAAAAGTAAATGAACCAATTGAGGTTTCAGTTAATTTTGCTCAACATAAAGTCATGCCCACCTTTTTTAAATGGCGCGGCAAAACTTATCGTATAGAAAAATTGAATTTAGTGCACAAGGAAAAGAGCGGCAATGATAAAATTTATTATTTCAGCGTTTCGGATAAAGTAAATTATTTTCGCTTGGCCTTTTTTACCCGCGATTTAAGCTGGCGCCTCCAGGAATTATTTTTTGACGGTTGATTTTTTTAGCCAAGCCTTGATAGTTTGGATAGTATATGAAAAATAAAATTATATTGCATATTGATATGAATAGCTATTTCGCGTCGGTGGAGCAGCAGGCCAATCCATTTTTAAGAGGTCGAGCGGTTGGCGTTTGTTCTTATCTTTCTCCCGGCGGCTGTATTATTGCTTCATCCGTAGAAGCTAAGGCGCGCGGCATCAGAACCGGCTGCCGAGTGAACGAAGCAAAAAAATTGGATCCCAGAGTAATCCTGGTAGAAAATGAACCGGCCAAGTACCGCTCCACCACGGAAAAGATTTTTGATATTTTGGGAAGCTATAGCGGTACGGTTGAACCGTATAGCATTGACGAAGCCTTTCTTGATTTAAGCGGCTGGGTAAAAGATTTTAATCAAGCCGTTCGTTTGGCGGAAAAAATACAAGCGAGGATAAAAGCAGAGGCCGGAGAATGGTTAAGCTGCTCAATCGGAATTTCCTGGACGAAATTTTTAGCTAAATTCGCCGGCGATGTGGCGCCGAAGAAAAGTATCTTAGTCATAGAAGATCAAAATAAACTGGCGGGATTGCTGCGCGACAGGCCCTTGTGCGATGCTTGGGGAATAAATACGCGGCTGGAGGCGCGGCTGAATTTACTGGGAATTAAAAATTTACTTGATCTAAGAAATTACAGCCAGGATAAAATAAGGCGGAGCTTAGGGCGCTACGGCTATTATCTCTGGGCCAATGTTAACGGACTAGAGATTAGCCGAGTGAACCAAGGCGCGCCCGCGCCCAAGTCAATCGGCCATTCCTATTGCCTGCCTAAGCGCACGACCGACAAAAAATATTTAGGCGGCGTGCTCTATAAATTATGCGAAAAAACCGGCAGGCGCCTGCGAGACAGCGAGATGGAGGCGGAAAGTCTGCAGGTCGGCTGGTCGTATTTAAGAGAGGGTGGCTATTTTAAGAGTTTTAAAACCAAAGAAAGGATGTTTAGGACCGAAGAAATATTTAAACACGCCAATCAAATTTTAGAAAAAGCCGAGCTCATTCTGCCGGTGCGGATGCTGGCGGTTTCGGTAGGCTCTCTGTCGTCAGTCACCGGCCAGATGTCGCTCTTTGAGGATAATCTGGCTAAGAAAGATTTAAGCCGCGCCTTGGATAAGATTAATGACAAGTACGGCGAATATACGGTGGTGCGCGGTCGGATGTTCGGCATGGAGAGTCTGGCCAAAGATAGAATCGGCTTTAGGAAAGTGGGGTAATAATGGTATAATATAAATATGGATTGTGTTAGCTGATGATTATAGTTTTGGCTAAATTCATTTATTTTTTCGCTGCGGATCAAATTCATTATGTGCCGGCCGGTCAGTCCTCGCTTCAAAAATAAATAAATTTAGCCAAAACTTTACCTCTGCAATTAGCACAATTTATAATAAATGTAAATTAACTTTTCAACCTATGTGCGGCGGAGTGGGTTTTAGAATAAAAAATATTCCGGAGCGGGAATTGAAGAAGTATTATTCGCCGGAATTAATTAAGAGATTTAAAACAACCGGAAAGATTGAATCATTTTTTTGGCAAAAAGAAGCGGTCCTGCCGGTTGCCGGAAAAGACGGCGAGCAATTAATTCTTTGGGGCAATAACGACGAAAATGTAAAATTGCCAAAAACCGGCTGGGCCAGAGAAGAATCTTTAAAGCAAGGCAAGTGGGACTATTTGCATCCCGAAACGGTTAAGATCCCGATTGAACGAGGCTACGAAAAGAAAACTTGGTTTGAAATACCGGGCGGCACCAAGGGCGTGGTAGTCAAAAAGGGCGAAGCCAGCCGCGTTTATATGATTACTAAAGAAGCCAGCGAGGAATATAAAAAGCAAACTGGCCATGATCGGGAGCCTTTAGGAAAAAAGAGAAATTATGAACAAATGAAGTCCAAGGATATTTAGAAACAGTATAAATTATAAGATAATTTATACTGGGCTTAGTGGTTTATTAAATGATAAAAATTTTCGATATAGGCAGATTTTATGATTATTAATTTGTTTTAAATTTTGTTTTCGAGTAGCTGCCGCTCCAAGGGACTAGCTTGACGCTCAACTAGAGATTCGAAAGCCTTTAGTTCAGAGTTAACGACCTCTTGTTTGGGAAAGGTGCCAAATTTCATTTCATTTTTTCCATGACCAACGCAATAAGCCAAGAGCAGAGCATCTCTTCGCGGACCGTTCTCCATCTCGATTAAATTTTTTAAGTTTTCTGAGGATGGCGGATTATTGACTGCTTCAGAAAATGTTGATAAAAATTCGCTTTCACTTTGGTTTGATTTCATTTCTTTTTCCATAATTACATTTTAATAATAAAATATTACTGATGACTAATTATTTATTATTCAATCTTGATAATTTTACATTCGACCATTTTATCAGCTAATTTAATTTTTATTTTATCGCCGATTTTTTTGCCCATCAAGCTCGCACCGATGGGCGAGTTATGGGAAATTACGCCTCGCCCGGGATTGGTCTCCGCAGAGCCCAGGATCAAGTAGGTCCTTTCCCGGCCATCAATTTCCACGGTGGCGCTGCAGCCTAACCGTATTTTGCCTGAATTATTAACCGGCTTGATTATCACGGCGCGCCTTAGATGGTCTTCTATCTCTAAAATTTTTTGATTCATGCCCCTAAGGCTGCCTTTGGCGATTTGATACTCCGCGTTTTCCGAAAAGTCCCCGAATTCAGCCAGCCGTTTAACCTCGCTAGCCAGGCGCGGACGGTTAAATTTAAGACGATCCAGCTTATTTTTCAGCTCATTATATTTTTCTTCGGTAATATACTGGTCGGGTTTGAGGTGGGTATATTTGCCGGGTTTTCTGATTGGTATTCTCATTGGTTAAGTATAAAAAAATTTGAATATTTTTGCAACCAAGAAAAATCAGAGGATGGTCTTTGACCTGGACTTTTTAAAATAACATGCTATGCTGAAACTAACGGCGTAATCGGCGCCTTTTTTATTTTATATGGCCGAGGAAGTAATTTTACGGTTTGACGAAGTCAGCTTTGAATACGAGCACAATAAGCCTATTTTGGACCAGGCTAGTTTTAGCGTACGAAAAAATTCCAAAATTACTTTAATGGGCCAGAATGGAGCGGGTAAGAGCTCGATTTTTGCTTTAATCATGGGAGAGTTAAAACCAGCCTCCGGCAGGATAGGCATTACCGGCGGAGCCACTATCGCTACCGCTCGCCAGGTAATGGCGCGGGAAAATTTCAGCCTATCCATAAAAGAATATTTTATTAAAGCTTTCGCCGTGGCGCCGGCTAATATAGCCAGCAGGATTGCCAAAGTTTTATCAGCCGTGAACTTAGAGGTGGCGATGGACAAACGGGTAGGCGATCTTTCCGGCGGACAGCAAGCCAGGCTATTATTAGCTTTCGCCCTAATCCAAGATCCGGACATTCTTCTATTAGATGAACCGACCAACAATCTTGATCGCCCGGGGATAGACCATCTAGTTGAATTTTTAGTTATGTATGATAAAACCGTGATAGTAATTTCTCACGACGCGGATTTTTTAAATTGTTTTACCGAGGGCGTAATATATCTGGATATTTTTACTCGTAAAATCGAGACCTATGTCGGCGATTATTACTCGGTGGTGGAAGAAATCGCCGAAAGGGTTTTGCGCGAGCAGCGGAAAAACGCCCAGCTCAAAAAGCAGATTATAGATCGCAAAGAGAAGGTGAATTTTTTCGCCTATAAGGGCGGCAAAATGCGCAAGCTGGCTAAAAAGCTTAAAGATGAAACCGCCGAGCTTGAAGAGGAGATGGTAGATGTCAGGCAAGAAGATAAAACCATTAGAGAGTTTAAAATTATTAAACAAGAAATTGTCGGCGATATTGTTAGAATTAACGCCGTCAAAGTTATCCATAATCATGAGCCGATAATAAAAGCAGTGGATAAGGTCATCCGCCAGGGGACGCATCTCTTAGTTACCGGCCCGAACGGCGTAGGCAAGAGCACATTTTTACGCTCGCTGGTCGCCAATAAAAATGAACAGGCGAAAATTTTGGATCAGGCGCGCGTGGGCTATTATAGCCAGGATTTTGCCAATTTGGACTTTAGCCAAACGGTTTTTGATTCGCTTTCAAGCGTCCTGGCGCAAGGCACCGACTCGCAAACCATGAGATCAATCGCCGCCGGATTTTTAATCGGCGGAGACTTAATGGGTCGTAAAGTCAACGAGCTGTCTGAAGGGCAAAAGGGATTATTATCTTTCGCTCGTTTAAAGCTGATGCAGCCCGGGCTCTTAATTTTAGACGAGCCGACCAATCATATTAATTTTCGCCATTTGCCCGTAATCGCCAAGGCGATTAATCAGTATGAAGGCGCTATGATTATGGTTAGCCATATGCCGGACTTCGTTAAAGAAATAAAATTTGATGATTACTTGGATTTGGGTAAAGTCTAATTTCGCGAATTTTGTTTGGCCATTTGTCTGCTTAGTGGATAAATTTATAAGGGATCCAAATATTTGTTTCAACTGATAAATAACAAAACCGCCGTAGATTGGCGGTTTTGTGTTAATTTAAAATACAAAGGAAAAAATTCAGTTTATTTGCTAACAATGATCATGGTTTTTTTTATTTCGGCAATGATTTCGTGGTAGCCGGTGGGATAGTCGCGGATAGCCTCATAAAGCACGGTAGCGTCGTAGCGGTAAAGTTCACCGTTTCTGGTCCCCGGGTCGTTGGTGATAAATTTTTTTGCCGCCGGATCGTAGCCGCGGATAACTATCATGTGCCTCGGCGGTCCCGGATGTTTATAGTTAGGGTTATGCATTATTTGGCCGTTCATCGGAGTAAGCACCAGATTGCCCTTGGCCAACTCCTGGATAATATCATTTACGGTTATTTCGTGGACTAAGACTGCTTTATTATAATTAAAATAGTCTTTAAAAATCCAATCAATCATGTTTTGCGTAGAGATGTCGCGGTATTCGCCGTAATTTTTTAAGAGCCAATCAGACATGCCGGTTATTTCTTTCAAGGCTTCATCCTTAGTTAAGCTCTGGCCGCGCGCCCATTTGACCGCCATTAGAGCCGAGGCTTCTTCACAGCCGTCCTGCTGGCGTTGATCCGCCCAGTCGCCGAAAGGCGCCTGCGAGGTAAAAGGCACATTGTTTATAAGGATTTTTTCGTGGACAGCAAAATCGGCAATCGGTTCTCCGATTACGCCCACGGGAATATTGGCTAAATCAGCATTGGTTATGCCGCGGCCAAGTTCGCGCATAATGCGAAAAGCGTCAGCCGGCCGGCCCAAGTAATATTTTTTTCTGTCGCCCGGGTAAATATAATAGGCTTCGCCGTTATTTTCCACATCTAAGAGGATCAGGCCGGACAGCCTTTCGGGAAAAATCTCCGTGTTCGCCACAAAATCATGCTTGGCGCCGAGGGCCAGCGTCTTCATAATCTTAAAAGCGTCAGCTGGACGGCCCAAGTAGTAGGCTTTGCCGTTAGTCGGATAAACATACCAAGCCTCGCCGTTGGCTTCAACCTGTAAAAGTATATAACCGACGGCTGCCCCGGCGTAATGCGCGCCGCTGGCGGCCTGCGGCGAATAAACTATAACAGCAACTATGAAAAGAAAAATAATTTTTCTCATAATCAATTTAAATATTGCTTTTACGCCGTGACATTATTCATCACATTGAGCGTTTTCCAGGCAAGTGTCTTTTTCTCCTATATTTCTATTCTACCTTATTATTTAGAAAGTGCAAATTCAAATAAAACCTTTGGATTATCCGATTAAAATTCAGTCTTAGAACAAGCCGTCGTCTTATTCATTGAAAAATAAACGGTTTTATGATAGTTTTTAGATACTAAGCCAACTGTCTAGATTAATATATGAAAGTTTTTTATAAAATAGCCCAATATCTATTAATCCTGGCGCTAGTTACCGGTTTGGTTTTATATTTTGAAGCCGATATTAAGCTGGCGATCAGCAATTTAAATAAAATAGTCAGCCCCTGCGGCGAATCAATCAAGTATACCGTCCATAATCTCGATGAAGAATTTGGCGTCAGCCGAGATGATTTATTAAAAGCCATAAGCCGGGCGGCTGAGATCTGGGAGAAGCCGCTTAATAAGAAATTATTCGCTTTTACTGAAAGCGGCGCCTTAAGTATAAATCTAATTTACGATTCGCGGCAGGAAGCCACGGATAAATTAAAAAAATTAGGCATAGAGATACATAGCGATCAGGCTACTTATGAAACTTTAAAAAGTAAATACAACGCCTTTAATAAAACCTACCAAGCGCAAAAAACCGAGATTGACAGTTTAATAAAATATTTCGAGGAGCAGAAGGCTGATTATGAAGACGAGGTCAAGGCGGCCAACCGGCGCGGCGGAGCCACACCAGATGAATTCGCCATACTGGACGAGGAGAGAAAAAATTTAAATAACTTAGTGGAAAAAATTAAACAGAAACAGGAGATAATCAATAAAACCGTAGAAAATATTAACGCGGCAGCCAGCGTCATAAATCGCTTAATCTACGAGCTTAATTTAAATGTCAGTAATTATAATAATATCGGCGAGAAAACTACCGGTGAATTCCAAGAGGGGGAATATGTGAGCGATCAATCCGGCCAAAGGATCAATATCTATCAATTTGATACTAAGGAGCAGTTAGTCAGAGTCTTGGCGCACGAGCTGGGTCATGCCTTAGGCCTGGAACATTTAAACAACCCCGAGGCGATTATGTATAGATTAAATGAAAGCGGGAACAATCAGATTACCGCAGACGATTTAGCGGAGCTTAAAAAAGCATGCAAGATTAAATAGAAGGCCGATTGAATTATATGTTAATCTGATTTATACTAAAGTCAAAGAGATTTATCGGCCATCAATCATCAGCTTATGTCTTATCAATCAAATATAAAAAAAGTATCCGGGAAAAAAGTAAAAGAAATTATGCTTTTTACTTTAAGCACTTGCCTTTGGTGTAAAAAAACCAAAGCCTTATTAAGCGAACTCGGGTTAGAATATAGTTATCTTGATGTTGATTTGTTATTTGGCCGAGATCGGGAAGAAGCTCATGAAGCCATGTGGCGATATCACCAGAGCACCTCTTTCCCTACAGTAATAATTAATAACAGCGAGGATATTATTATCGGTTTTGACGAAGAAAAATTAAGAAAAATAAATGGACAATAACCAGAACGCAAAAAATGAAGTAGATAATTATTATAATCAGCTGGTTTTAAGCAACCGGAAGCGCGGTTACTATTTTAATCACGACGAAAAATACGCTAAAGGCATACTTAAGGGCTTGCTGTTTAACGAAAAAAGATACGGCTATCAATCTTGCCCTTGCCGCTTGGCCTCGGGAGTCAAACTTGAGGATTTGGATATTATTTGCCCTTGTTATTATCGCGATGCCGATGTGGCCGAATTCGGCGCTTGCGTCTGCGGTTTGTATGTTTCAAAAAAGGTCTATGAAAATAAAGAAAAGATAAAGTCGATTCCGGAGCGAAGGCCGTCAAAAGAACAAAGAATTAAAAATATGAACAACGAGAATAAAAAATTAGATAATTTAAGCCACCCGGTTTGGCGCTGCGAAGTTTGCGGCTATATCTGCGCCCGCGACGGGGCGCCGGATGTTTGTCCGATTTGCGGCGCGACTAAAGAAAGATTCAGCAGGTTTATATAAAAGTTATCATAAACCTCAATGTCAACCATTAATGATTTTATTTTAAATTTGCCTCTTCCCCTGATTGATCATTGGGGTTATTTGGTTTTATTCCTCTCGGCCATGGTTGAAAGCCTGCCGATCATCGGCGGTTTTTTCCCGGGTCACGCGGTAGTTTTTTTAAGCGGTTTTATGGTCTATCTCGGCATCTTCAGATTGGACGCGGCCATATTCGTCGCCTTTTTGGGCGCCGTATCCGGAGATTTTTTGGCTTATGCTATCGGCCGGCAGTTCGGCAATGATTTTATTATCCGTTATGGCAAATATTTTTTTCTTAATCCGGCCAGGTATGAAAAAACAAAAAACTTGGTGCGGGAACACGCCGGCAAGGCTCTAATCATCGGCCGCTTTAGCCCGTTTGTCCGAGCGGTGTCAGCCTTCACCGCCGGAATTTCCCGGATTAAATTCTCCAGATTTGCCTTCTTCGCCGTCATCGGCGGAGCGGCCTGGGCCGGTTCATCAGTATTGGTCGGTTATATTTTCGGGCAAAGTTTTGAGACTGCTTCTAAATATTTCGGCAGATTTATTTTAGCCGCCGTCATTACTATAATTTTAATTATTCTAGGCTATAGTTTTCTTAATAAGACAAAACATATTTTCGCCAAATACCACCTTTATTATTTGATTTTAAACGGCTTATCCATTTATGTTTTTTCCAAGATGGTTGAAGATTATTTCGACCGAGAATCAACCTATAGATTTGATCTTTGGTTAACCGCCAATATCCAGCAAGCTTGGCGGCCCGCGCTCGACAAATTGATGATTTTTATTTCCAACATTTTCAGCCCGGAAGTATTGTTTGCCATTACCTTGATAGCTGCGGTCTATTTTTTCATTAAACGGCAGTGGTATTGGTCCAGCCTGATTTTATTAAGCACGGCCGGCGGCTTGATTCTTGGGGCAATCACCAAATTGCTGGTTAATCGCCCCAGGCCGGCCGGCGGCCTGGTTTTAGAAACCGGCCTGAGCTTCCCCAGCCAGCACTCGTTAATGGCTATAATCTTTTTTTCTTTGGCCTTGTTTTTCTTCTTGGAAAAGATTAATAATAAATGGTTAAAATATCTGGCCGTTTCAGGCAGTATGTTTTTTATCTTGCTCGTCGGTTTTTCAAGAATTTATTTAAAAGCGCATTGGTTTAGCGATTGTATCGCCGGTTACGCGCTGGGGTTATTTTGGCTGACATTTTTAATTTTGGTTTTTAGAGTTATTATACAATTAGTCAAAGACCATCCCAATTGGTTAAAATTATTTAAAAAAAATAACCCCGAATAAATTAGGGGTTGTTTTTTAAACTTGGTAAACTTATGTTCTTAAGGGAGTCTAAAATAATTAATTTTTTCGTTGCGGAACTCGCCCACACCATTTTTTAAGTACTCATGTAAAAGTAAAATAAATATAAAAAATTGAAATTTCTAATAGTTTGGGCCATAAGGAGAAAAAATGGTGGGGGCTCAAACAGTCCTCACTTCAAAAATTAAATATTTTAGACTCCCTTTGTTTTAAAATTATTCAATACAGCAGTCAATCACCTTTTTAACAATAGCGGAAAATTTTCCCATTAGGCCTGCTTGTCCGGTGACTGGGCCGGTTTTACTTTCATCTTTTTTACCTGGTGTTGCCTTCGTCCCGAGCTCAGGCCGAGGGGAGCTCGCCGAAGCGCTCAGCATGTTATCGTCAATTTTTTTGATGCCGTCGGTGTTAATCATGCCCATATTGACCGCCCAGAAAAGCGAGTATAAATCAAAGGCTTTTTTAAATAGATCTTCGGCCTCTTCTTTTTTCCCTTGCCCCAGCGCTTTAGTGCCGACTTCCATTAAGCGCATGCTGGCGGCCAGAAGATGCTTGGAAATGCACCAGACTTCGCCTTCATAGTCTTTAATAATTTTTTTCAAAAGTTCTTTGCGCATGGAACGCACCTGGTTCAGCAAATCAAAGTAGCTATTCTTTCCGGTTTTTATGCCGGTAAAGAAGAAATGCTCTTCAATACTGATTAAGTTCATGATAGCGATTGACAGATCCTGATCGCTAGACAGGTCCATTTTATCCTGTTTTTTTAAATTGTCTATTTTATTGACTAATTCCTGATAATTATTTATTGCCATATGATTTAATTTAATATATTAAGCGCGCAGATTAGGTAGAAGGCCAAACTTAGAACGGCTAGCAGGCCAACCGGTATAACAACTTTTTGGAAAGGGAAATAAACCTTGCCATTATTTTTTTTCTTAAGGTATTCATTAAGCAGAATGGCGCCAATAAAACCGATAGAACCGACCGTTATACCCATCAAGAGTTTATCGGTTCCGCATAATTTGTTCAAGGGGTGGCCAATCATGTTATAATGATATAGTGGCCAGAGTAATAAAGCGTAATAGGAGGCAACAATCAGGGGTTGGCGGCCAAAAAATTTTATATTTTTTTTAGTCAGCCAATTTATCGTCCATAAGGCGACCGATAGCGTCAGGCCGCCGATCCATAAACCGGTAATCGTGTCGTCAACTCCCAGCCAGCGGGAAAGGCCTACTCCGGCGCTTACGGCCGCCGTGCAGACGATGCAGATCGGCACCATCGCCTTAGCCGCCGCTAGAGGCATTAAAAGCAGAAAGGCAAAAGCAATAAAATAAAACATAATTTTAGTCTTGTAATTATTATATTTTCATTATAATATAGACTAGCATAAAATAAATCATATGACAATATTATTAGTCTATTATTCAAGAACCGGGCTGACCGAAAAAGCGGCTCTGGAAATTTCTAAAGTTTTAGCCTGCGACAGGGAAAAAGTCGGCGATATTAAAAGCCGCGCCGGCGTCTTAGGTTATTTAAGGTCGGGCAAAGAGGCAATGAAAAAGATGTTGCCGGAGATCATGGCGACTAAATATAATCCGAGTAATTATGATTTGGTGGTTATTGGCACCCCGAATTGGGCCGGCCATATGTCGTCGCCGATCAGAGCATATTTATCCAAAGAAAAAAGCGGAATTAAAAAGTTCGCGATATTTTTAACTCAAGGCGGCAGAGGTGTCAGCAAAGCCATAGAGGGTATTGAGGAATTACTGGGCTCATCGGCCGCGGCCTCAACAGTGTTATTTTCCAAAGAAGTCGCCGATGGCTCGTTCGTCGAAAAAATGAATATATTTATTGAACAGTTAAAAAAATTAAGAATTTAACATAAAGGATATTGAAAATAATTAAATAATAAAAATATGAAAACATTAAAAATTATTGGTTTAGTGGTCGTAGTGTTAATAATTGCGGTGCTTGGCGTTCGGTTCTTAAGCGGGCCGGAAGATACTTGGATCTGCCAAGACGGCCAGTGGGTTAAACATGGCCAGCCCAGCGCGCCGCAGCCAACCACGGTTTGCGGCGATCAGAAACAGCCGGACGAAGTACTGGTGACAAATCCAAAAGTAAACCAGGCGGTTAATAGCCCCTTAACCGTAGAAGGGCAGGCCAGAGGCAATTGGTTTTTTGAAGCAAGTTTTCCGGTTGAACTGATTGATGATCAGGGAAATATTTTAGGCCAAAGCTATGTTCAGGCGCAAAGCGATTGGATGACAGAAAAATTTGTGCCGTTTAAAGGAGAAATAAATTACCAAGCAACGGCCACCACTACCGGCAAGCTGATATTGAAAAATGACAATCCCTCCGGTTTGCCCGAATATGACAAAAGGATAGAAATGCCGGTAGTAATTAATCCGAGCCAGACTATAACCGTAAAGGCGTTTTTTAACAATAATAATTTAGATCCGGAGATTTCATGCAATAAAGTTTTCCCGGTTGATCGCCAGGTTGCCAAAACCACAGCCGTGGCGCGGGCGGCCTTAGAAGAGCTGTTAAAAGGGCCGTCGGATCAAGAAAAAACCGATAGTTATTCAACCAGTATTAATCCGGGCGTGAAAATTCAGAAACTGACCATAGAAAACGGAGTGGCAAAAGTTGATTTTGACCAGACTATGGAAGAGGGCATGGGCGGGTCGTGCCGCGTTTCGGCGATACGAGCGCAAATAATTCAGACTTTAAAACAATTTTCCACGGTGGAAAGCGTTATAATATCGGTAAACGGCAGAACCGAAGATATTTTACAGCCGTAAACCGTTGCGGGACAAATAGGTCTTTTTCTCGCTTAAGACGAAATTTGGCATGGGAAGGGCGGGCATTTTTCGTTCAGGACAAAATTTGAGTATTTTTTTATTAAAATTGTCTATATATTTATATTATGAGCAATTTTAATAAAAAAATAATACAATTTTGTATTCACTTAAAATGCCCGCCCTCCCCATGCCAACTAGTAAAAATATGAATTTAGAAAAATTAGAATACCTGTTGAAAGATGAACCCAAGTTTAGGCTGAAACAGGCTAAGCGCGCGATTTTTATTGATTTGATAGATGACTGGAATCAAGCGACTATTATGCCTTTGGCGCTAAGAGAGCAATTAAATCAAAAATCTTCTTTAGCGATTGAAGCCGAAATTGTTAAGAGTAAAGAAGCTGATTCGGTTAAGGCTTTAATATATTTAGCCGACGGTTTAAAAATTGAAACGGTTTTGTTAAATCATGCGGATGGCCGCAATACGGTTTGCGTTTCTTCGCAGGTTGGTTGTCCGCTGGGCTGTTTATTCTGCGCCACCGGCAAGATGGGTTTTAAGAGAAATTTGACAGTAGCCGAGATCGTTGAGCAGGTTTTGTTTTTTGCCCGAGCTTTGAAAAAGAAAGACAGTCGTGTTACCAATATCGTTTTTATGGGCATGGGCGAGCCGTTTTTAAACTACGAAAATGTCCTGGCGGCTATTAGGATGCTTAATGACAAAGACGGTTTAAATATCGGCGCGCGCCATATTTCCATTTCAACCATTGGCGTGACCAGCGGTATAAAAAAAATGGCCAAGGAAAAAATGCAAATCAATTTGGCTTTATCCCTGCACGCGCCGTCGGACGAATTGCGCGCCCAAATAATTCCGGCAAATAAAAAATATCCGCTGGATGAAGTAATGGCGGAATTGAATAATTATTTAGAACAAACCGGCCGCCGCGCGATGATTGAATATTTAATGATTGACGGCTTTAACGATTCCGAGGAACAAGCCTTAGAATTAGCGATGTTGCTCAAGAAGATAGACCCGCCGTTATTCTTCGTAAATTTAATCGCCTATAATCCAACAGCTGAATTTCAACCGTCGCCGGCCAAGAGAATTTTCGATTTTAAGAAAACTTTAAGGGATCAAAAGATTGATGTGACCGAAAGATATAGGTTCGGTCAAGATATCAAGGCGGCTTGCGGGCAGTTGGCAGTCGGCCCCACAAATCTACGGATTATTCCATAATAAGACGACAATCGGTGGAAAAAATTGTTTTTCGCTTACGACAAAATTTGTGTATTTTTTCTTAAAATTTTATTAAATTGGTCTGGATAATTTTAAGAAAAAATAATACAATTTTGTATGCGCTCAAAACAAATTTTCCCCCGATTGCCATTAGCGAGATAATTTATAAATAACTTTCTATGACAAAAAAATTTTTTACAAATGAAGAAGCGAAGAAAATCGGCGATCAGATCGGCATAAATTGGGCCGAAACTAAGATTGAGGAATTCGCGCAAGGGCTTCATGTGGAACTAGAGCATGGCCTGGTAGACGGTCGAACCAATGTCACCGACGATGATTTGGCCATGACCGGTAAAATCGCCTGGGCGCATTTAAATGAATTCGGCGATTATTACACCAGATTGACGAAAATGGAGAATGAGGCGGATAAATTTTGGAAAAATAAATAACAGGGAAAATCCCCCTAGCCCCCTTCCCGCCCGAATGACTGTTCAGTCAGGCGGGTATCAAGGGGGAGTAATTATATGATTAACAAAAAATTCGTCAGTCCGGCGCTGATGTGGCTGATAATTATTTCTGGCGTAGCGCTGATACTTTGGCTGGTTCCGGCCGAAGCGGTGATGGCACAAAATGTTTTGACTTATATTTTAGTTATCTCCGCCGTGCTCTACTGGATGTACTTTTTCTCTTTGTCCATTTATCTTAACCGCCAAGCCTATTTAAGTGCCGAAAAAACAGAAAAATTAATACAGCTTGGAGTTTACAGCGTAGTCAGGCACCCGATCTACGCTTCCGATATCGTCTTAGCCTGGGGCATCTTTTTATTTTGGCCCACCCTCGCCGTCTTAACTAGCGTGATCTGGCTGACCTTAGTAATGTTTTATTGGATGCGGTTAGAAGAAAAGGTGCTGCTGGAGAAATTCGGTAATGATTATGTTGAATATAAAAAGAAAGTGCCCATGTTCTTACCTAGAATGTTTAGGAAATGAATATATTTTATTTTAACTTGAATTAGAAGGCATAAATCTCCCTTCATTCCCTTTTATTAAGGGGGAAAAAAATTGTTGACTTCTATATTATATAATGCTAGTATATAGATACTAAGGCTAGTTGATTAAATTCAAACTAGCCTTTTTCTTTAGTATAATGCGAATACTACAAAAATTATTCAAATACTACAAAAAGTATTTGTAATATTCGGATAATTTTTGTAGTATTTGGATTATATAATAAGTTGAGTAATAAATTAATAAATTATCAAAACAATATGTCTGATATAACTAATGCTATTAAGCAAATTTGTGAAGAGAAAAATTTAAGCTATCAGGCGGTTTTAGAAACCATTGAGTCGGCTTTGGCCGCGGCTTACCGAAAAGATTTCGGCGAAAAAAACCAGAACATTAAGGTAGAATTTGATCCGGAAACGGCTAAATCCAAAGTTTTTGACGTTAAAACCGTGGTAGAGGATATGCCAGAAATAGAAGAGACGGAAGAGGTGAAAACTGAGGGTAGTCTAAAGCCGATAACTGGAGATGATGGCGAAGAAAAATTAAAAATTAAAAATTCAAAATTAAAAATTAAGGAAGAAAAATTAGAAACTAAGGTAATGCCCGAGAACGGAGCTAAAGTTGCGGCCGTGGCTGAAATTGGATCGGGCGAAGTGCCAGTGGAAGAGGCGAGGAAATTCAACCCTAAGACCGAGTTGCAAATTAAAGATGCTGTTTTAATTAAAAAGACGGCCAAGGTCGGCGATGTGATAAAAACCAAGTTAAGTCCGCCGGCGGAATACGGCCGCATGGCCGCGCAAACCGCCAAGCAGGTTATCATTCAGAAATTAAGAGAAGCCGAGAGGGAGATGATTTTTAGCGAATTTAAAGATAAGGAGAATGAAGTAGTGGCCGGCGTGGTTCAGCGACGCGAAGGCCGGATAGTTTTAGTTGATTTGGGCAAGGCGGTCGGCGTTTTACCGGCCGAAGAGCAAATTATGAATGAAAGATACCGCCCGGGCGATCGGATAAAAGTTTACGTAAAATATGTCGGCACGACCTCCCGCGGCCCGGAAATTATTTTATCCAGAACTTCGGATGAAATATTAAAAAAAGTATTTTATCTGGAAATTCCGGAAATCTCCAACGGGCTGGTGGAAATAAAGGCCGTGGCGCGCGAGGCAGGTAATCGTTCCAAAGTAGCGGTTTTCGCGGTCGGGGAAAATGTCGACCCGATCGGTTCCTGCGTAGGGCAGAGAGGGGCGAGAATTCAGACCATCATCAGCGAGCTGGGCGGGGAAAAAATCGATATTATTGAATATAATGAAGATATCGCCAAATTTATCGCTCAGGCCTTAGCGCCGGCTAAAGTTATTGGCGTTGAGCTCAATAATGAAGAGAAGAGGGCAATGGTAAAAGTGGTGGAAGACCAGCTATCTTTAGCCATCGGCCGAGAAGGGCAGAATGTCAGGCTGGCGGCGCGCTTAACCGGCTGGAAATTGGATATTGTCGGAGAAAAGGGTACGGTAGTGAAAGCGGAAGAAGCGCCTAAGGCGGAAGTGAAGACAGAAGAACCCGTAGTCGAGGCCGAAAAGGCGGCTGAGATAAAACCGGAAGCGGAAGTTGAAAAAGAAGTGAAGGCAGAAACCGCGGTTAGTCCGGCGGAAGCTAAGACTGAACTGGCGGTTGAGGGTAAGAAAAAAAAGAGCAAGAAGAAAAGTTAAAAATGTAAATCTCAAAATGTAAAATGACAATGCAAAATTAAAAATTATTAATTTTACATTTTAAACTGTCATTTTGCATTTTGATTTTTAAATTTTACATTATATAAGATTTAAAAGCTAAAATTAACTTTAAATTTATGACCTCAATCACTCTGTTGATTTTCGGCGCCGCGGCGCTCGCCATAATTTATGGCGCGATTCTAATCAGAATTATTTTGCGCTTGCCTGCCGGAAACGAAAAAATGCAAGCCATCGCTAAGGCGATTCAGGATGGCGCCAAAGCTTATTTAAACCGCCAGTATAAAACTATCGCGGTCGTGGCGGCTGTGCTTTTTTTAATCATGGGCTTTATACCTAAATTAGGCTGGACCATGGCGCTGGCTTTTTTAATCGGCGCGTTTTTATCCGCCTTAACCGGCTATATCGGCATGAATATTTCCGTGCGCGCTAATGTCAGAACGGCTGAAGCGGCCAAGGGCGGGCTAGCTAAGGCGCTGAAGGTAGCGGTTCAGGGAGGCAATATTACCGGTATGCTGGTGGTTGGCCTGGCGCTTCTGGGCACTGCCGGATTTTATTTCATTACCAAAGACACCCACGCTTTAATCGGCTTGGGCTTCGGCGGTTCTTTAATTTCAATTTTTGCCCGCCTAGGCGGCGGTATTTTTACTAAGGCGGCTGATGTGGGCGCGGACTTAGTCGGCAAGGTTGAAGCCGGCATACCGGAAGACGACCCGAGAAACCCTGCCGTGATCGCCGATAATGTGGGCGATAATGTGGGCGATTGCGCCGGCATGGCGGCCGACCTGTTTGAAACTTATGTGGTTACTTGCATCGCCACCATGATCCTCGGTTCATTGCTGTTCGCCGGTTTCGGCAACGCGGTACTCTATCCTTTAGTGATAGGAGCGGCCTCAATCATTGCCTCAATCATCGGCAGTTTCTTCGTAAAACTGGGAGCAAAAAATAATATCATGGGTGCCTTGTATAAAGCATTAATCGTTAGCGGCGTTTTAGCCGCCATTACCTTTTACCCCATAACCAAGTGGCTAATGGCGGATAACGGAACTTATAGCGTGATGAATTTATATTTAGCCTCGCTCATCGGCTTAGCGGTTACCGCGGCCATGGTAGTGATAACCGAATACTATACTTCAAAAGATTATCAGCCGGTTAAAGATATTGCCGAAGCGTCGCGAACCGGCCATGGCACCAATATCATTGCCGGGCTGGCCGTGTCTATGAAATCAACGGCTTGGCCGGTGGTGGTGATTGTGGCCGCGATTTTAGGCGCCTTCAGTTTCGCCGGAATTTACGGCGTGGCTATCGCGGCCATGGCTATGCTATCCATGGCCGGCATAATCGTAACGATTGATTCTTACGGCCCGATTACGGACAATGCCGGCGGCATCGCCGAGATGGCTCAAATGGGCGACGAAGTTCGCGCTATAACCGATCCTTTGGACGCGGTCGGCAATACCACTAAGGCCGTGACCAAGGGCTATGCCATCGGTTCGGCCGCTTTAGCCGCCCTAGTCTTGTTCGCGGATTATACTCATAGTCTTCCTGAAACTTATCAATTTTTAATTAATGACCCCAGAGTCCTAGCCGGCCTATTTATCGGCGGGCTATTGCCATATTATTTCGGCGCCTTAGCCATGAAAGCAGTGGGCCGGGCGGCCGGAGCCGTAGTGGAAGAAGTGCGCGCGCAATTTAAAGCCAAGCCGGGTATTATGCAAGGCACGGACAAGCCGGACTATGGCAAGACCGTTGATATCGTTACTAAGGCCGCTATCGGCGAAATGATAATTCCGGCCATGATACCGGTGGCCGCGCCAATTTTAGTTGGCTTCATTTTAGGCGTTGAAGCTTTAGGCGGATTATTGGTGGGTTCTATAATTACGGGAATTTTTGTGGCCATTTCCATGACATCCGGCGGCGGGGCTTGGGACAATGCCAAGAAATATATTGAAGACGGGAATTTCGGCGGTAAAGGTTCGGACGCTCATAAGGCGGCTGTGACCGGCGATACGGTCGGCGATCCTTATAAAGATACGGCCGGTCCGGCGATAAATCCCATGATAAAGATTTTGAATATTGTTGCTCTACTTATTGTTGGATTGTTGATTTAGTAAATATAAAAGGCAGTGGGGTGAAATATGTAATTTTTTTCACTGCGGCACTCGCCAGATGTTAGCTTAAATAAAACTGTCAGTGGCTATAAAGACTATTAGGTGTGAATTGCATTAATTGGTGGTGGCTCAAACAATCCTCGTTTCAAAAAATAACATATTTCACCCCACTGCTTACTGTACTTTTTTGTCATTCCCGCGACCTGTCCCGAGCCTGCCGAGGGAAGGCGGGAATCCAGAATTTTTTGTCATTGCGGGCTTCCTGCCTGCCGGTAGGTATGGGACCCGCAATCCATGAGTTAATGGTAGGTATATGTTATAAATGATAGTAGCGGATAAATTTGAAAACTTGTTTTATGACACATATTAAACAAGATTTAAATCAGGCGGATAAATATACTGATAATAAAGGATGGGAAAATATTTATAAGGAGCTTGGTATTGTTCAGCGCGAAATAATGCCATGCGTGAAAAGGTTCATAGATCTTCTGCTTCATGAGAAGAAAAAAACTCTAGTATTGCTCGATGCTGGATGTGGAACCGGTAGACACACAATATTTATGGCAGAAAATTTATTAAGTCAGCGGAGCATTCATATTGAGTCTTTCGATATTTCACAAGAAGCCATAGAGATAGTAAATGAAGTAATAAAAAAAACAGGGATATTAAAAAATTGTAATGTTTCCATGCGTACTTTCATAAATGATTTAGATAAAGGGTTGCCTTATCAAGATGAATATTTTGATGGAATTGTATCAACATTAGTGGTAGAGCATGGGCGCATGAAGCAAATTAGAAAATGGATTGAGGACATAAGAAGAGTTTTGAGAAAAGGAAGTTTATTAGCTTTTTCCGTGCCTTCCGTTGATGATCCAAGGTATCAAACAGGTGATGAGCTTGAGCCGGGTACAAAAATAAATATTAAGCAGAAAGACGGTTTTCTCCCGCATCACTTTTTTACTGATCAAGAAGTAGAAAATTTATTTAGCAGATTTGAAGTAGTTTATAAGGATTTACATAGCAGGCCCAGCGTTACGGCCGATGTATTAGCAAAACATTGGGAGTATGTCTTTAGAAAAAGATAGAAGACAATGAAATGATTCCTGTGGCACGCTCTTGGATTCCCGCCTACGCGGGAATGACAATAAAATAGAAATAATAATATATGGATATTAAACAATTGCAAAGACAGGCGATCAAAGTGATTCGGCGTAATTCAAAAAGAGACGGTATTAAGCTGTCAAATGATTATTTACTATTGAAATTAACCGAAGAGGTCGGAGAATTTGTTCAGTCTTATTTATTGCACTATAGAAGATGCCGGCCGGCAAAATATTTACCAACAAAGATATCAAAAAAAGAAATGGCCAAGGAATTATCGGATGTATTAGGAATAGTGGCGGGTATTGCCGAAATTCAGAAGATTGATTTAGAAGAGGAGTTTATTAAAAAATGGGTAACTAAATATTGGATAAAAAAATAAATAGATTGCGGGTTAAGCCCGCAATGACAATATAACATATGAACATAACCAAAAAAGATCTAGGTAAGTCGCAAATTGAATTAACCGTGGAATTGACGGCGGATGAGTTTAAGCCGTATGTTTCGCGCGGAGCGGAAAAAGTTTCTATGGAAGTGAAAATTGAAGGCTTCCGTCCGGGCAAGGCGCCGTACGAAATTTTAAAAGCTAAAATCGGCGAGATGACGATATTAGAAGAAGCCGCGCGCATCGCCATTGATAAAACCGCTGATAAGGCGATTAGAGATAATGTGAAAGAACAAATAGTCGGCCAGCCGCAAATCAATATCACTAAGCTCGCGCCCGATAATCCGATGGAGTATAAAGTAGTTTTAACCATGCTACCCGAAACCAAACTGGGGAAATATAAAGATTTAAAAATAAAGGAGGCGGAGGCGGAAGTTAAAGACCAGGAAGTGGAGAAATTAATAGCTGAATTAAGAGAAATGCGCGCCAGCGAAACGATTTCCGAAGCTCCGGCCGAAGCCGGCAATCGGGTAATTTTAGATATAGAGATTTTTTTAGACAAAGTTCCGGTTGAAGGCGGCCAAGGCAAGGGCGCCAGCGTGATTATCGGAAAAAATTATGTTATTCCAGGTTTTGATAAGCAGATTATTAACGCGAAGAAAAACGATGTCCGAGAATTCAGCCTGCCCTATCCGGCCGAGCACCATGATAAAAACCTAGCCGGAAAAATGGCCGAATTCAGGGTTAAAGTCAAAGAAATATATAAGCGGATCTTGCCGGAAGTTAATGAAGAATTCGCTAAAGGGTTCGGCTTAAAGTCGGCGGAAGAATTAAAGAGTAATATTAAAAAAAGCCTGATGGCGGAAAAAAAGCAGGAAATAGAGCGAGCCAGTGAAGTCGCCATGTTGGATAAAATAATCGCCGGCGCGAAATTCGGCGAGATACCGGAGATTTTAATCAAGCATGAGGGCGAGGTGATGATGTCGGAACTAGAGTATGGCGTGAAAAAACAGGGCGGTAAGTTTGAAGATTATTTACTGCACTTAAAAAAGACCCGCGAGCAGATGATGCTGGAGATGACGCCGGACGCGGTTAAGCGAGTGAAGGTTTCTTTAATCGTCAGAGAAGTGGCGAATTTAGAAAAAATCCAAGCCCATGAACATGATATAGACAAAGCGATTGAAGAGGTTTTAAAGCAATATCAGGGCGATCAAAAAATTGCCGACAGGATAAAGAGCCGGTCATACCGCGATTATGTGGCTAATAACTTAACCGGTAAAAAGGTTATGGAGAAATTAAGGGAGTGGAATGTGGTTAAGTAATTTTCAATTTTCAATTCTCAATTTTCAAACAATTTCTAATCATACAATTTTCAATGTCAAAATAAATTGGAAATTAATTCATTTGTTGATTGTTTAGAAATTAGAAATTGAAAATTAAAAATTTTACATATGCCCACTCTGGCCTATAATAAACGCGCGAATTTTGATTATGACATCCAAGAAACTTATGAAGCCGGCTTGGTACTATTGGGTTATGAAGTAAAGTCAATTAAAACCGGGCATGTAAGCCTAAAGGGCAGTTATGTGACTTTCAAAAAGATGAGAGGAAAAAACTTGCCCGAAGCTTATTTGATTAATGCGCATATACCTCTGTACAAGTTTGCCGGCGACCGCCCCGGCTACGACCCATTGCGTTCCAGAAAATTGCTTTTAAAAAAGAAAGAAATCGGTTATCTGATGGGGAAAAAAGACGAACAAGGCTTGACATTAGTTCCCATAAAAATATATACTAAGCATAGTTTTATTAAGCTGGAATTCGGCATAGGCAAAGGGCGGAAGAAATACGACAAGAGAGGGGTTATTAAAAAGAGAGAGTTAGACCGCCAAATAAGAACCTTAACAAAACGGTAAGAATTTTCAATTTCTAATTTTCAATTTTCAAACAATGGATTAATTTTCAATTACATAAACAGATAGCGACTTATTTTGAAAATTTAATCATTAAATCGTTGGAAATTGTATAAAAATTAAAAATTGAAAATTAAAAATTTTATTCCGGGGATGCTAGGCATCGATAATAAAATTTTTTTAAAGCATTCAGGAGTGCGTCTCGAGCCGTCACTTTAATCGCGCTCGAAAATAATAAGTGTCAAAAACTTATTGAGCAAAGCGACATTTTCTTGGAAAATGCCGGCCTTTGCCCCTGTTGCCGCTTAATAGCCGCAACCATTCGCCCGGCTGACGCCTATACGCCGGATACGAGTGTAAAATCATAGGCTCGAATAATCGATCGCTTTATCGGTTATCTTAAAAAATAAGCTCTGCTACGGCCGATTTTGTTCGGTTTTTACGGCGGTAGCGAGAAAACAAATCGATCTAATCTGTAAATATGCTTTAAGAAGTTTATTAGACAGGGGTTCAATTCCCCTCATCTCCACTCGACTTATTGAAAAGATAGAACAGGTATACGTATTAGTATGTATATTGTTATATCATTACCATTATGATATAATATTATATATGAGAACAAAAAGTTGGACCGAACGGCAGTTAAAAGAAGCGGTTAAAAAATCAACCAGCGTTAGACAAGTATTAAAATTACTTGGGCTTAAACTAGCTGGTGGAAATTACAATCAAATAAAAAAATATTTGGTTATTTTCAAAATAAATACGAGCCATCTTAAAGGGCGTGGCTGGAACAAAGGATTAACAGGTTTTAGCAGCCCGAGAATTGCATTAGATAAAATATTGGTCAAAGGTAGTAATTTTCAAAGCTATAAGTTAAAGAAAAGATTATATAAAGAGAAATTAAAATTGCCTAGATGCGAAGAATGTGGTTGGGCAAGGGTTTCACCAGATGGGCGTTTGCCGTTAGAGCTCGATCATATAAATGGCGATAGTCGCGACAATAGAATAGAAAATTTAAGAATCCTTTGTCCCAATTGCCATAGTTTAAAACCAACGCATCGCGGCAGAAATCGTAAAAAATAGAATGGCTCAGTGGCGGAACTGGTATACGCACAACACTTAAAATGTTGCGTCCTATGGGCATGTGGGTTCGACTCCCACCTGAGCCACCAGTAAAGATCAAATATGTAAATTGCCAGCTAACTTTTGCGGGCTTGCCCGCCGAAGCTTAAGCGTAGGCGGGTATAGTACAATGGTTAGTACGTCAGGTTGCCAATCTGAATATACGGGTTCGATTCCCGTTACCCGCTCCACTCTAAAAAAAACAGCTTTAAAAGAGCTGTTTTTTTAATAAAAAAGCGGCGGATTCAGATGGTGAACGCGCCGCGTGGTGTTGTTTGCGCCGATTAGGCGCTTACCGGTACGGGACCGGCAGAAATTTTTTCCCGGGCCAGCCGGGCCGCAGCTTCCTCGTAGTATGGATCGTGCCGGCCGAAATTAAGGCCAAATTCTACGGCGACATAGCCCAGATTCTTCATACACTGGCGCCATTTTTCCGCGCTATCGGATCCACGGCCTTCTTCTCGTTCATAGAGTAGGACCAGATACGCTATGCCAGTCATTCGTTCCCTTAAAAAAGCCGCTATTTCCTCGCCGGTGTGAGGAAGTCTGGCAATGCCGTTGTCTTGCAATTGCTCCAGGCATTGGTCCAGCCGGCGGACGGCTTTGACGAATTTCCAAGGTTGCGCTAGGATAGCTAACGAGAAAAAGAAGAATCCTATGATAAGTATTAAGATCCCTGCGCCGATGGTGCTTTCCAGGGGTTTAACGAAAAATATGAGCAAGGCGAGAGTAGTCATTAGCCACGCAAGAAGCATGGTTGGATACATGGGTTTAGCCTGGCCTATTGGATTATCCCCGTTGAGGTTTTTCCACAAGCTGGCGAGGGTTTTAATTTGCGGGAATAGCTCGGACTGGGCGAGCGTGTAAAGGGGAATGCCCCTAATTTTTGCTTTAATGAACATGTTAACTTATCTTTCGTTTGCCGGAATTGGCAATGGGAGTCTGTTCCATCCGTCTCACTTCTGGCAAGACGAGATACGATCTAACCCGCTTTCTGGGCTGTTAGTCCGCTTCATTACCTAGAAACCTAAGGCAATCTCGGTTTCCTTCATCGTCTTATCATTATTTAAATATTATGTCAAAGTTTAATTGACTTTTAACCGTTTCTGAGGTATAAATAACATATAATATTTAATAATTCAACCAATGAGGCGAGTTTATCACCGGCCCAAGCCGGAGTCAGAGAAAAAAAGATTCAGAGTCAATCAGCAGATCCGCGTACCCGAAGTTTTTTTGATTGATGAAAACGGGCAGAGCCTCGGCGTCATGCCTACGGCCAAAGCCTTGGCGCTGGCTTTTGAAGCCGGTTTGGATGTAGTGGAAGTTAACCCGAAAGTTCAGCCGCCGGTGGTTAAAATCATAGATTACGGGCAGTTTAAATATGAAAAGGAAAAAGAGGCTCAAAAGCAAAAAGTTAAGCAAAAAAAGATAGAAATTAAAGGCTTAAGGCTGTCGGTTAGAATCGGCCAGCATGATTTTGACCTTAGGGTTGAACAAGCCAGGAAATTTCTAGCTCGAGGCGATAAATTAAAGTTGGAACTGATATTAAAAGGCAGGGAACGCCAGCATCCGGAAAAGGCTGAAGAGATGATGAAAAAATTCTATTATTTACTCAAAGAAACCCCCGGCTTTAACATGGAAATTGAGCAGGGCTTGACAAAACAAGGCGGAAGGTTTAATATAATATTGATAAATAAACAATAATCGGAAATACCTGCCTACCGGACAGGCAGGCGAAAATCAGGTATTTTAACCTGTTTTTTATTAAAAAACCCACAAATCAACGAATTAGCTACGAATAATACAAATTAGTAAAGATTATTAAATAAGAATTCGTTGTATTTGTATCCGATTTGTATATTTGTGGGAAATTTATAAGACAATTTAATTTTATGTGCGTATGCCTAAAATAAAAACTCATAAAGCCACAGTCAAACGTTTTAAAATAACCAGAACCGGCAAGATTTTAAAAAGAAAGTGCGGACAAGACCATTTTAATTCGCGTGAATCCGGCGTTACTACACGCAGTAAGCGCCGTGATATTAGTATAGCTAGCACTGAACATCGGGTGATTAGGCAGTTGATGCCATATAACTAAAGTTAAAAATTAAAAAATCAAAATGGAAAATGACAATGCAAAATTAAAAATTAAAAAATTTTAAATTAAAGCATTTTACATTTTTAAATTGTCACTTTGAACTTTGATTTTTACATTTTTCATTATTTATTATGCCAAGAGTCAAGAGAGCCAAGAGTCATCTTAAAAAGAGAAGAAACTTGCTAAAAAGAGCTAAAGGCTATAAATGGGGCAGGAAGAATTTAATTCGCCGAGCCAGCGAGGCGGTGATTAAGGCCGGAGTTAACGCCTATTTTGACCGCAGGATAAAAAAGCGCGATAACCGAGCTTTGTGGCAGATTAAAATCAGCGCTTTCGCCAAAGAGCAAGGCTTGTCTTATTCCAAGTTTATCCATCTCTTAAAAGTAAATAAAATTGAACTGGACAGAAAAATTTTAGCCGATTTAGCGGTTAATAATAAGACCGTTCTGCTTAAAATTTTAGAACAGGTTAACACCGTTAAATAGGCTTTGCCTCCCGTAGGGATTTAACAGGGTGAATCCCGTTAAATAAATCTGTCTTTAATCCTCATAATCTTAATAATACCGATAAATTCTCATTATTATGAAAAGTATACAAATAGCTCAGATTGTTATTGCTATTTTACTTATGCTGGCGATTCTTTTGCAGAGTCGCGGCGTCGGCTTATCCGGCGTTTTCGGCGGCGGCGGCAATATTTATCGGACAAAGCGGGGTATTGAAAAAAAATTATTTTTTCTGACTATAATTTTAGGCGTTTTGTTTTTCGCGATCTCGTTAGCCGTTGTTTTGTTATACTCTGCCCGTTAAATATCAGCGGAGTAGGCGGTAATTTAACCGGACAAGGGCTAGTTTTAGGAGGACGGCTTAAGTTTTTATTAAATGACTCAATTTTTTTATAAGCTGAAAAAATTTTTCTTTAGCCTAAATCGGTTTGTCAAAAAGATAAAACCTGTTTTTAGGGGCGGTCAGGCACAAACCGAGTTAGATAAAAAATTGGTTTTTTCTTTGTCCAAATCAAGATGGCCCAGCTTCAAGCAGCTTAAATATGTTAAAAAATATTTAAATCAAGCCGAACGGTTAACCATCGGCAGTTGTTTGCTGGTTATTCTTTTAAGTTCTTTATTTTTAGCTGGCAGATTTTATAAAACTCATTTAGAGATTATACCGGTGAACGGCGGCGAGTACACTGAAGGAGTGGTCGGTTCAATAAAATATATTAATCCTCTATATTCAATAGTATCAGATGTTGATAGCGATATCGCCAGCCTGGTCTACTCGTCGTTATTTAAACGGGGAGATAACGCTCAGTTGGCCAATGATCTGGCGGAAAGCTATAAAATAAGCGAAGACAGCAAGAGTTATACTTTAAAAATCAGAAACGACGCCGTTTGGCACAACGGCGGCAAGGTAACCGCCGACGATGTGGTCTTTACTTTTGAAGCGATTAAGAACTCGCAATATAAATCTCCTTTACGGACCAGCTTTACCGGCGTGGAAATTGAAAAAATAGACGAACAGACGGTTAAATTTAATTTAGCCGAACCTTACGCGGCATTTTTAGACCTTTTAACTTTCGGCATCCTGCCGGAGGAGCTTTGGCAGCAAATCGAGCCAGCCTCGGCGAGTTTGGCGGAATTGAATCTAAAACCGATCGGTTCCGGCGGATATAAATTTAAATCTTTAATCAAGGATAAATCTGGCAACATTAAAACATATAATTTGATCAGCAATGAAGAATATTATGGCGGGCCGGCGCATATCACTAATTTCAGCTTTAAGATTTTTGGCAATCTAACCGAATCAATTTCCGCTTTAAATAGCAGTTTGATAAACGGCATCAGCTATTTGCCCGAGCAGGCAAAAAGCGAAGTGGTAGCGCAAGATTCTTTGAGTTTTTACAATCTTAATTTGCCGAAATTATCAGCCGTATTTTTCAATTCTAAATCAAATGTGGATTTAGCGGATAAAAAAGTGCGTCAAGCCCTGGCTTACGCGATTGATAAGAATAAAATTATCAGCGAAGTGATGGCCGGTAACGCCCGGGCGATTGACTCGCCGGTGTTGCCGGATAGTTTTGCCTATAATAATAACACCAAAAAATATAATTACGATGTCGCCACTTCCAGCCGATTGCTGACTGAAGCCGGCTGGAAAATAGCGGAAATTAAGAGCGAGGATGTTGAAAAAGCCAAGACTGATTCAACTTCTGAAGATGAAGCGGTTAAAAAACAGGCCGAAGCCATAGTAAACATGGGAATCGGGCGGTGGCTTATTAAAAATAATAATTACTTAACCATTAGGCTGACTACGGTTGATAACCCTGAATATAGCCGGACGGCGGAGTTAATCGCCGGATTTTGGCAGGCAGTCAATATTAAAACAATAATCAATCTGGTGCCGGCCAATCAAATTCAAACCGATATTATTAAGGATAGAAATTTTTCCGCGCTGTTTTACGGTGAAATCACCGGCGCCGATCCCGACCCTTATCCTTTTTGGCACTCTTCGCAAATCGGACCGGGAGGTTTAAATATCGCCGATTACAGCAATAAGGAAGTTGATAAATTGCTGGAAGACGGCCGGCTGACCAATGATCTAAAAGTGCGTCAGGAAAAATATAAAAAATTTCAGGAGATTCTTGCCGAGGATGAACCGGCCATATTTCTTTATAGCCCCAACTATACCTACCTTCAATCTAAAAATATTAAAGGCTTTAATGTAAAAAGCATTATTTTACCCAGCGATCGTTTTGCCGATGTTAATCAATGGTATATGAAAACAGGCAGAAAAATTGTCTGGTAAAAGCGCATAATGCGTATCGCATAATGTGGAAAGTCGGGGCTGGGATTAATTTTTGTTCATTTGCACGATCAAATATGACTAATAATTTCATTGGGGTCATAATTGAAGAGAGTCTTGAGAAAAAAGAGGTTTTGAAAAAAGTAAAAATTATTAGGACGAAAATTGAAAAAGTTACCGCAAGGCATAAAACCCCTTGGGTTGAACATTGGACTTTACATACAGTTGAAATTTTAGAAAATCAAGCCGCTCCAATAGCGGAAGAATTAAGCAAATCACTTGATCCACGCCACTCCTGGTACGCTGATTTTAAAAATAATTCTCATCATTATATTATTTTTCGTCAAAAAGTATTTTTTATCGACAGGCAAAGTAAAAAACAATATGACGAGGTAAAACAGTATGGGATTTTTTTAGGCATACCAGCCTATCAAGTTGACTTTCACCCCGAGATTAAAAAGTGGTAAAGATAATTAATTGTATTGCCGGAATGGTGAAATTGGTATACACGCAGCGTTCAGAGCGCTGTGGGAGCAATCCCATGGAGGTTCAAATCCTCTTTCCGGCACATAAAAAAATTTTCGAAAGTCGATTTTAGATTTTCGAATTCTCAATAATTAATAAACAATTCGTACTGCGGCTACTGCCGCAGAGGAAAAACAATGAAAGTATGATTACAAAGTACAAATCAAGAGCTAGAAAGCAATCTGGCGGTCTGGCCAGAACAGGCAGGGAATTCGCTCCCGGGCGTTTTGAATCCAATTCGATGAAAACGACGGCAGCAATTCACCCTGAAAGCAGGTTAAAGGTCATAGTCTTAGGCGGCTTGGAAGAAGTCGGCCGTAATATGACCGTTTTTGAGTATGATAAAGAAATCATCATCGTGGACATGGGGTTACAGTTTCCGGAAGAAGACATGCCGGGCATTGATTACATCATTCCTAATGTAAACTATTTGGAAGATAAAACCGACATGATCAAGGGCGTAATTATCACTCACGGCCATTACGACCATATCGGCGGCATTCCTCATCTAATGGGCAAGTTAGGCAATCCGCCGATGTTTATGGGGAAATTGACGGCCGGCATAGTCCGAAAAAGAGCGGAAGAATTCAATAAATGCCCGAAATTAAACATCGCCGAAATTAATGAAGATTCAAAATTGCAGTTAGGCAGAAATTTTCGAGTGGAAACCTTAAGGGTGAACCATTCCATTCCCGATTGTTTCGCCGTTATTATCCATACGCCGGTGGGCACGATTATTCATTCGGGCGATTTTAAGATAGACTATTCTCCGGTCAACGATAGGCCGGCGGATTTAAATCGCATCGCTCAAATCGGCGGCCGGGGTGTTCTCTTACTCATGGCGGACTCTACCGATGCCACTCATCCGGGTTATCAGGTTAGCGAGTCTTCCATCGGCGATGAAATGAGCCGTATTTTTGATAAATTGGACGGCAGGATTATCATCGGCACTTTCGCTTCGCAGCTAAGCCGCATCCAGAAACTTTTTGACTTGGGGGAAAAATTCGGACGCCGGATAAACTTGCAGGGACGGAGCATGAATGATAATGTGGAAATCGCCCACCAGATCGGCTACCTTAAATTCAACCCCAGAATCTTGGTTGAAGATCATGAATTAAACCGCTTGCCGGATAATAAAATTATTATCATCGGCACCGGCGCGCAAGGCGAGTCTAACGCCTTTTTGATGCGGGTGGTTAACGGCGAACATCGCAGTATTAATTTAAAAGCTGGCGATACGGTAATTTTTTCTTCCTCTGTCATTCCGGGCAATGAAAGGACAATTCAAACCTTAAGAGATATTATAGTCAGGCAAGGCGCTAAAGTAATCAACTATGAAATGATGGATGTGCATGCCGGCGGCCACGCCAAACAGGAAGACTTAAAATTAATGATGCGCTTAATCAAGCCGGAGTATTTTATGCCCATAGAAGCCAATCACTATATGTTGCAGGCTCATGCCGAACTGGCCGAGCAAGTGGGTATTCCCAAGGATAAAATTTTTGTGGCCGACAACGGGCAAATTGTTGAATTTTCTAAACTTGACGGCAGAGTTTCAGGTAAATTGACCAAAGATAAAGTTTTAACCGATTATGTTATGGTTGATGGTTTGGGCGTTGGCGATGTTTCCAACATCGTTTTGCGGGATCGCCGGGTTATGGCTGAAGACGGCATGATCGTCATTATCGCCACGATTGATTCCAAGACCGGCGACACTATCGGCAATCCGGACATTATCTCTCGCGGCTTCGTCTATATGAAAGAAAACAAAGAGTTAATTCAAAAAACCAGGATGAAAGTGAAGAAAATCGTTAAAGATCATAATCCTCGCACCCCGGCGGATGATGACTACATCAAGAATAAAATCAGAAATGACATCGGCCAATTTCTTTTCGGCCAGACTAAGCGCCGGCCCATGGTATTACCGGTCGTGATCAAAGTGTAACCGCGAATTTAAAGCGGATTAATAAAACAGCCTAGGTATCGCCGGGCTGTTTTATGTTATTTGTCATTGACAATCCATATAAGTTATTGAGGTTGACTAAGCCAGGTGAAAATGTTAATATAACGATGTTAATTATAATATTTAACCAACAAAAATATTAGTAGAAATATTAAGAAAATATCGGTAAACTTGCTGATATTTTTCATAAATTCTTTAATTTTTATAAAGAGGTTGTCAACCGCTTTTTTTGTAAGCTTACTATATAAGCCGGGTAAGTCGGTGCTTCGTTTTCTGTTTTATAAATTAATCGTTAGGCTGTATCGGCTGTATTTAACCGTAATAAAACGCTTAGGTTGGAGCGGCGGCATTAAAAATAAATCCTTTGCTCTGTTCGTCAATCAAAAATTAATACATGTTGTCGTAGCGGCGGCGACGATATTTTTCATGGTTTTTAATTTAACCCAAAAAACCCAGGCGGTATCGCCCCAAGAAATGACCGGCAGGACTTTTCTATCGGAAATAATATCCGGTGAATTCGGCGAAACCGACCAGTTGATTGAGGAATACTTTGATGAAGAGGCGACTATTACTCCGGTTCAGCAGACTTATTTGGATAATTTAACCGCGGTTAGAATCCAGCCAACGGCGGAGATGGCCGCGCCGGAAGAAGGCGCTTTATTCGAGGACACTCAAGGCAATACTCAAGGCGGCGGCGCGATCGTCAAGCCGGGTCTGGCGGCTACCAGCCGGGGTCAAAGGCCGAGAGAAAGCACGATTGATTATGTGGTGCAGAGCGGCGATACCGTCAGCACGATTGCGGCTCAATTCGGCATCAGCGTTAATACCATCTTATGGGAAAACAACCTTAGCGCCTATAGTTTAATCAGGCCGGGCAACAAATTAGCTATTTTACCGATGACCGGAGTAACGCATAGCGTTAAGCGCGGGGATACTTTAGCTGCTGTCGCCTCTAAATATGGCATTGAGGTTAATGTTATTTTAGAAGCCAACAAGATAGCCAGCGCGGAAATGCTGGCCGTAGGCCAAAAGCTGATTATACCGGGCGGCAGGAAGGTTTATGTTGCCTCCAGCCAAGCTGCACCAAGCGCTTCGGCGGCTTCAATTATGGATTTATTTAAGCCGGAAAGCTTAAAATCAATTATCAGCAATAAATTAGCTTGGCCGACCGTCGGCGCTCGACTAACGCAGTATTTCTCTTGGCGCCACCACGCCATTGATATCGCCAACAAGAAAGGTACGCCGATTTACGCTTGCGATGCCGGCGTCATTGAAGTGGCCGGCTGGGGCACAGGCTATGGTAATCAGATTGTGATAGATCACGGCGGCGGACGAAAGTCGCGTTATGGGCATTTATCCAAGTTTTATGTTAAAAAAGGCGAACAGGTTGATAAGGGCGAAGCTATCGGCGCCATGGGTTCAACCGGCAACTCCACCGGCCCGCACCTGCATTTTGAGTATATAGTAAACGGCGTGAAATATAATCCGTTAAATTACTTAAAGTAATTTTAAATTTTGTAATTTTTAATTTTTAAATAATATTATAATTTTTAATATCTAAATATAATTTAAAAATTAATTTTATGTATATTATTATCGGTCTGATTATACTGGCAATCGGCGTGGCGATCGTGATTAAATCAGAGGCCATGTTAAATTCTTTCGGCAGAATTGAATTTTTTGAGCGGCATTTAGGCACTGAAGGCGGCTCCAGGCTGGGTTACAAAATTATCGGTTTAGCTACGATTTTTATCGGCTTTTTAATTATGACCAACATGATTAACGGTTTTTTAAACTGGGTGTTATCGCCGTTGCTAAGAGTATATAAATAATAGCAAAATTTTAAATTTTAAATTACAAATTTTAAATCAATTTTGATTGACTAAATTTAAAATTAATTAATTTGTCATTCATTTTAAATTTAAAATTTAATATTTTAAATTAATTTTTGGGGCCTGTAGCTTAATGGTAGAGCACCCGGTTTGCATCCGGGAGATAGGGGTTCGATTCCCCTCAGGTCCACAAAAGTATTAATCAAATCCTAAACCTATGCTCATACCTACTCATCTGGCCGCCGGTTTAATCATCGGTAAATTAACGGGTAATTATACGGTCGCCTTTATCGGCGCCACAGCGGTTGATTTAGATCATTTTTTCGCCTTTTACCGCAACCATGTTTTATTAAAATTTAAAAAAATAATTTTAGCCACGACCAAGCAAAATTCTTTAATTAATAACCAGAGAAATTATTTTCATAATGTATTTTTTTTCCTGGCTGTTTCCGGCATTATGCTAATGATTGATTTTAAGATCGGCCTGATATTCGGCTCGGCATATTTAAGCCACTTAATTTTAGATTCGCTGGACGATCAGGATTACTTCCCGTTTTATCCGTATAAAAAAGTAAATTTGCGCGGCCCGATTAATTATTTTTCTAAGCAAGAAATCGTCTTAGCGGTAGTATTATTTTTTATATTTTTGGTTATTTAGAGATAAATTTAACCAAAACTCTACATTTTGTAAATCAGGCAATAGTTATCAAAGAGCCTGATTTTTTTAGTTGATTTATCCGGTTTGTTGTGATGTAATATCAGTATGAGTAAACAACAAAAAGAAACATTAATGATTATTGACGGCAATGCGCTGATCCATCGGAGTTTTCACGCTTTGCCGCCCTTAACCACTAAGACCGGCGAAATTATAAACGCGGTTTATGGCTTTACCTCGGTTCTAATAAAGGCTTTGCGCGAGTTTAAACCGGAATATGTGGTTTTAACTTTAGATAGAAAGGAAAAGACATTTCGCCATAAGCAATTCGCCGGCTATAAAGCCACCAGAGTCAAGGCGCCGGATGAATTGTATGCGCAAATTCCCCGCGTTAAGGAAATCGCCAGAGGCTTTAATATTCCGATTTTTGAATTGGCCGGATTTGAAGCCGATGATCTAATCGGCACTTTAGCCAGTCTGGTTGACGGCGCGGTTGAAAAAATTATTGTTACCGGCGATATGGACACTCTGCAGTTGATTAACGGTCATACCAAGGTCTATACCATGAAGCGCGGCTTAACCGACTCCATGATATACGACGAAAAGGCGGTCAAGCAAAGATACGGGCTTGAGCCCGGGCAGATGATTGATTTTAAAGCCTTGCGCGGCGACCCTTCGGATAATATTCCCGGAGTTAAGGGCATCGGCGAAAAGACGGCGATTGAACTGCTGCAAGCTTTTAAGACTTTGGATAATGTCTACCTGAACATTAAATCCGGCAAGATTAGAGATCGCATTCGTGAACTGCTAATTCAATATAAAGACAATGCTTACATGAGTAAGGATTTAGCGACTATAAAACGCGATGCTGAAATTGACTTTGATTTGAAAAACGCGCGTTTCGGCCAATTTGATCAGGAAAAATTAGGAAAACTGTTTAATGAACTGGACTTCAAGTCTCTCCTGCCCAGGCTGCAAGGCCTAGCGCAAGACGCCAAAAAGTCTTTAGAGAAAAAACCAGACTATGAAGCAGAGGATAAATTCAAAAGAAATCTAGAATCATTTGCTTACCAGCTGGTGGATAGTGAAAAAAAATTCAATAGTTTTTTCAAAGCCCTGGCTAAGCAAAAGGAATTTACCTTTGACACTGAAACGGCGAATTTTGATCCGATCAATACCGAGCTCTTAGGTATAAGTTTTTCCTGGCAGGCGGGTGAAGCCTATTATTTGGAAGTTAGAAGTAAGAAGTCAGAAGCAAGAAGTAATTTGTTTGATTATCAGAATAAGAAAAAAGCCGGTAACGCTTGGCTGGAGAGGCTGAAGCCGATAATGGAGAATGAGAAAATAAAAAAGTATGGGCACAATATTAAATATGATCTTGAGGTGATGGCCAGCCAAGGCGTTATAGTAAGAGGCGTAGCGGCCGATTCCATGGTAGCTTCGTACCTCCTTAATCCGGGCAGCCGCCAGCATAATTTAGATGCCGTAACTTTTAATTATTTTAATCATCAAAAAATTACCAAAGAGGATTTACTGGGCAGAGGCAAAGATAAAATCAGTTTTAGCCAGGTAGCGGTGGAAAAACTATATAATTATTCCTGCGAGGACGCGGACTTCACCAATCGTTTAATAAAAAAATTAGTGCCGGAATTAAAAAAACAAAAGATTGATAAATTATTTTACGAAATTGAAATGCCTTTGGTTTTAGTGCTAACCGTCATGGAAATAAACGGCATAAAAATTGATAAAGAATTTTTAGCCGATATCGGCCGCGAAGTTGATAAAAAAATACATTTGCTGGAAAAAAAGATTCATGATTTAGCCGGCTCGGATTTTAACATAAATTCCACCCAGCAACTCCGCGAAATTTTGTTTGAAAAATTGGCTATTCCGGCTCTTGGCATTAGCAAGGGTAAAACCGGCTTATCTACCGGGGCCGATGAGTTAGCCAAGCTTAAAGGCCAGCATCCGATTATTGATTTAATCCAGGACTACCGCGAGCTGACAAAACTATCAACGACCTACATAGAGTCTCTACCAAAGCTGGTTAATCTAAAAACCGGTCGGTTGCATACCAGTTTTAATCAGGCCGTAACCGCTACCGGGCGGTTGTCATCAACCGAACCGAATTTACAGAATATTCCGATTAGGACTGAATTGGGCAAGAGGATCAGGCGGGCGTTCGTGGCCGATCAGGGTTATAAATTATTATCGCTTGATTATTCCCAGATAGAGCTGCGGTTAGCGGCTCATATGTCGGGCGATAAGAAACTGATTACCGCTTTTAAGCAGGGCGAAGATATTCACACAGCCACCGCCGCGGAGATTAATCAAATCAAACCAGAAGAAGTGACTCCGGAATTAAGGAGGGAAGCCAAAGCGGTTAATTTCGGCATTTTATACGGCCAAGGGCCGCACGGGCTATCGCAAGGCGCGGAGATTCCTTATGCTCGGGCTAAAGATTTTATAGAAAAATATTTTATCGCCTATAGCGGCGTAAAAGAATTTGTTGATGAAACTATTGCGTTAGCCAGGACCAAGGGCTATACTGAAACTCTGTTCGGCCGGAGAAGATTTCTACCCGAGATTGACTCTTCGGCCATCCAGGCGCGCAAATCAGCCGAACGAATGGCGATCAATACGCCGCTTCAAGGAACAGCGGCCGATATAATTAAGATAGCCATGATCAGGGTAGCACGAATGATAAGCGAATTATACGCGAAGGAACGCGGATCAGAAATTGCGCCAGTGCGGATGTTGCTGCAGGTGCATGATGAGTTAGTGTTTGAGGTCAAAGATGGTTTGGTTGTCGAAGTATCAGAAAAGATTAAAAAGATTATGGAAGATGTTATAAAATTAAAAGTGCCGATTGTGGTTGACGCCAAGCAGGGGGATAATTGGGGGGAGATGGAGAATATTGCAGTTAACTAAAACTAATTATTTTCTCGTTGCGGCACTCGCTTTCAGAAAGCTATTTAAAGATTATTTATCCCTTTTTACGCTTTGTTTTGGTGTGAATATTATGAACTGGCGGTGGCTCGAACAGTCCTCACTTCAAAAATAATTAGTTTTAGCTAACTGCTAAATTTTAATTTATGAATTTATATAATTTAAATAATAAAAAAATTGGAATTTTAGGGCTGGGTATTGAGAATCAAGCCTTGGTTAGATATTTATTAAAGCACAAAGTGAAATGCGAGATAACGGTTTGCGACGCGCGAACGGGCGTGAAGATGAAAACAGAAAATGCTGGATTGCGGGTCGAGCCCGCAATGATAGAGACATATATTCTTTGGCAGCTAGGTAAAAAATTTAACCAAGGCTTGGAAAAATTTGATATTTTGTTTCGTTCTCCGGGTTGGCCGATGGATTGCCCGGGCGTTAAACAAACCATCAAAGCTGGCACAATATTATCCAGTCCTATAAAATTGTTTTTTGATCTTTGCCCGACTAAAAATATTATCGGCGTCACCGGAACCAAGGGCAAGGGTACGACCGCGAGTTTGATTTATGAAATATTGAAACGAGCCGGCAAAAAAGTTTGGCTGGGTGGTAATATTGGCGTGGCGCCGTTCGCCTTTATTGATAAAATTAAAAAAAGCGACTGGGTAGTCTTAGAGTTATCATCTTTTCAGCTTGAGGATATGACGGCGAGCCCGCGGATTGCGGTGATCACTAATTTGTACCCCGAACATTTAGCGCCGGCCGATCCGAATAATCCGAATTACCACAGGACATTAAAAGAATACCGAGGAGCGAAAATGAATATTGTGAAATACCAAAAGAGCGGAGAAAAGGCGGTTTTGAATTATGAATTAGGAATTAGGGATTACGAATTAAATACAAAAGCCAAGATTGTGTATTTTAAAAAGTCAGAATTACCGTCAAAATTGGTAGGCGAGCATAATAAGGAAAATGTCGCGGCGGCGATTGAGGTGGCGAAAATTATCGGCGTAAAACAGGAGTTTATAGAAAAGGCAGTGGCTAATTTTAAAGGTTTGCCTCATCGCTTGGAATTGGTACGCGAGTTGAACGGCGTTGAATATTATGATGATAGCTTCGCCACCACGCCGGAGTCAACCATTATCGCTTTAAAATCGTTTACCCAACCCATAGTTTTATTCCTGGGCGGAGCCGATAAGGGGGCGGATTTTAAGGAATTGGCTAAAGAGGTTGTGAATAGAGTTAAATTTGTTGTCTTGCTGGCTGGCGATTCAACATCAAGGATAAAAAAAGATCTATTAAAAATTGGGTTTAAGAAAGACAGAATGAAGATAGTGGATAATATCGTTGATGCCGTGAGGACCGCTAAAGAAAATGCCAGTAGGGGTGATATTGTATTATTATCCACAGCCTGCGCCAGCTTTGGTATGTTTAAGAATTATAAAGAAAGAGGCAATTTATTTAAAAGGGAAGTTAGGAGGGTTCACCCTGTTAAATAATTTTAAATTTTTTTAACTTGTATGTACTATACTTATATTTTAAGATCAATAAAATAGGCTCAAATCGTATTTAACAGGGTAAAAATAAAACAAAGCCATTACGGCTTTGTTAGGGGCTACCGTCAAAAGTTATAAATTTAGGTTTTATTCAATATTTTTTTCGTCAGTTGATTCTTCCAGCGGTTCTAAGAGCAGGGGGTGCAGGGTGACGATTTCCAACTCCACACCGCAGTTTAAGCAGGTGACCAGATCTTTTTCCGCCGATCCTTCTTCAATAATAATGTCGCTTGAGCAGATCGGGCATTGGGTGGTTTGCATAGATGGAACTTTGATAGTTATTAGATTAATTTACAGATGATATTTTCGCCGGGTGAAGTAGTTTATTTTTCGCTTAGACGAAATTTGGGTATTTTTTGGAATTATCCGACAAACACAGATCGGATAATTCCAAAAAATTACTACAATTTCGCCCCAGTTTAGCTGTTTCGGCATCGAGAGAAGCACCGAGGAGCCTCTCAAAATGAACTACTTCACCCGGCTCCTATACTAATTTAAGTTTAACAAAATTTTAGTATTTTAACAAGATTTATGATTATATTGCTTTACGGCGAGGATAATTTTAGAAGCCGCTTAAAATTAAACGAGCTTAAGGAAAAATACCTCAGGGAAATAGATAAATCAGGCAGCGGGCTAAAAGTTTTAGCCGGCGCCAAGTCGACTTTCTCTCAGATCGCCGAAGCCATTAGTCCGGCCTCGCTGCTTTCTAAAAAGCGCTTAATTATAATTGAAGATATTTTCGCCAACAAAGACGCGAAAATTCTTGAAAGATTATCGGATTATTTAAAAAATAAAAACCAGAAGGACGGGGATAATATTATTATTTTTTGGGAATCAAACATCAGGGAGAAGAAAGTAAAAAATGTTTTTTTGCCGTTTTTAATAGACGCCGACGGACGAGATAAGCCGCTGAACAAAGTTCAGTCCGGGTTATTAAAATTTTTGGCCGAACAAAAATATTCTTACCGCAGTTTCAATTTATTAAGCAATACTGAATTAGCCGGTTGGGTGAAGAAAGAAGTGGTTTCACGCGGCGGTAAAATCAGCCTTAAGGCGGCCGAATTACTGGTTGGCTTGGTGGGCTCGGACGGCTGGCAGATAAGCAACGAGCTAGATAAATTAATTAGCTTTAAGGCAACGGCTAAGTTAACCGAATCGCCGGTGGAAATTGATATATCCGATATAAAAAATTTAGTACGGGGAAATTTCAGCGACAACATTTTTTCCTTAACCGATGCGATCAGCGTAAAAAACAGAGCCTTGGCTATAAAATTGTTAGAAGAGTTGGTTGAGTCCGGTTTAGACGGCCATTATCTATTAAATATGTTTATCAGGCAATTTAGAATACTACTTTCTATCAGGCAGGCGGTGGATTTAGGCTTAAGCCAGCGCCAGATTGCCAATCAGCTTAAGTTACACCCTTTTGTTTTACAAAAAGGCCTGGCGCAGGCTAATAATTTTAATTTGGCAACTCTAAAAAATATTTTTAGCCAATTGGTAAAGATTGACTATCTGGTTAAGTCGGGCCGAGGCGATTATCTTACCGGGCTGAATTTGCTGGTGGCGAGGATGTGATTAGGGTTGGTACCCGGTTAAGATGCTAGTTTTTCACTTAGACAAAATCTGGGCATTTTTTTCTTAAAATTTTCTCATTTTAATTATTTAATGATAATTTTAAGAAAAAAAATTGCTACGATTTTGCATGCGCTTAAAACTAGCAGCTTAACCGGTAAGTTTTTTAAAAGAGGAAATTTTTAATTTCAGCCAGCCATATGCATATTATGTCTTCTTTATAACAAAAATCCAGCTTCAATTTTTTAATTTAGGCTGGATTTTTGTTTAAACTATAGTTCGTTCTAAAGAGCGATATCAAACAAAATCTTAATGTATTTATTTAAAGGCTTGATTATATTTTTTTTGCAACCTTGATTTCTTTCGATCGCGCGTATTCTTTTTAATCACGCCTTGTTTCGCCGCCTTATCCAGGGCGGTTAAGGTCTTAGCGACCAAGTCTTTAGCATCTTTCGCTTTAGACTCAATCAGTCGATAGCTTTTTTTTATCAAGTCTTTCAAATGATTTTCAACTTTTATGTTGCGTTCTCTGAGTTTGGTTGATTTACGCACCGCTTTTTTAGCTGCTCTGGCATTTGGCATAGGATATAATTTTTAATTTTGTAATTTTTAATAAATTTAATTAGGATTTAATTATATTAGCATAGACTTGTTTATTTATCAAGAGTGGAGTTTGAGCTGGAGTTTGAGCTAATTTTCCGTCCAATTTTTACAGCCAAATATGCCAAGCATGAAATAATAATAAACAAGCTGACCAGTTGCGGCCAGCGCCAGCCCAAGACGGTCGGAGTAGCGTCAATTCTGAGAAATTCCGTGGAAAAACGGAGCAGGGAATAGAGTAAGAAGTAAGAAGTTAGAATCAAGAAGTTAGAATCAAGAAGTTTTTGTTTTTTTATGAACCAGACTTGCAATGAAATAAGAATTATGAAAATAAGCAGATTGCCCATGGATTCATAGAGAAAAGCAGGATGGAAATAGTCGTAATTTAAATATTGCCAGGGACGGTGAATTTGATCAATTGGTATGCCCCAAGGCAAACTTGTAGGCCGGCCGAACAGCTCCTGGTTAAAGTAATTGCCCCAGCGGCCGAAAGCTTGGGCCAGAGGCAAGGCGGTAACCGCGATAGTGGCTAGCCGCCAGAAATTGTGATTATCTTTTTTAGTAAACCCAGTTAAATCACTTGGTGCCGACTTCGTCGGATTTAACAGGGTAAATAACCATAGAGAAATGGCGCCGCCGATAATACCGCCGTGGATTGCCAGTCCGCCTTGCCAGATTTTAAGAATATCCAAGGGATGAGAGGAAAAGTATGGCCATTCTAAGAAAATGTCGTAGAGGCGCGCGCCTAAAATGCCGCCGATCACTAGCCAAAGAGCTAAGTCAATCATGGTATCAGTTTTGATTTGATAAAACTTGGCCAGGTATATGGCGACAGTTAAGGCGGCTAAGACTCCTAGGACAATAAAAAAACCATACCAATAAACATGGATTGGTCCGAGACTAACTAGGATTGGGGAGGGGTGGAAAGTATGGAGAAAGTTAAACATTACAAAAAATTTTTAATTTTATAATTTTTAATTTTTAAACAATTTTCAATGATTAAATTTTCAATTTCCCAAACAATTCTGCGTGGTAGAACTTTCTACTTTTTTTGTCATTCCTGCTCGTCTCGCCTTAAAACGAAGCCGAGGCGGACGAAAGCGGAAATCTAGGAGGGAACAGAAAAACTTATAAACCAAGAAAAATTTTGTATTAAGCAGGATTATTTTTTACTTTCCCAGCTTCTTTTCCGTTTCCAAAATGGCTAAAGTGGTTTTTATGACCGTATCCGGGTTTAGGGAGATACTGTCAATGCCGCATTCAACCAGAAATTGGGCAAACTCGGGGAAATCGGAGGGCGCTTGGCCGCAGATACCGATTTTTATGCCGGATGCTTTGGCGGTTTTAATCGCCAGCTTGATTAATTTTTTTACGGCCAAATTATTCTCATCATAGACTTTACTCACCAGCGCGCTGTCGCGGTCAACTCCGAGCGTCAACTGAGTCAGGTCGTTGGAACCGATGGAAAAACCGTCGTAAAGCTCGGCGAATTCATCGGCTAAAATGACATTAGACGGTATTTCCACCATGCAATATAATTCAAAATCATTTTCGCCTTGCTTCAGGCCGTTATCGGCGATGATTTTTATAACCTGCTCGGCTTCTTTTATGGTGCGGCAAAAAGGCACCATGGCTTTTAGGTTGGTCAGCTTCATATCCTCCCGAACCTTTTTTATAGCGATACATTCCAGTTCAAAAGCCGGCTTGAATTCCGGCGCGTAATAGCGCGAAGCTCCGCGCCAGCCGATCATGGGGTTGGATTCCACCGGTTCAAAAGCCGAGCCGCCGATCAGGTTGGCGTATTCATTGGTTTTAAAGTCGGAGAATCTGATAATCACATCTTTAGGATAAAAGGCGGCCGCGATTATGGCCATACCCTCGGCCAGCTTATCAATATAGTATTGTTTTTTGTCTTTGTAGCCGGCGGTTAGCTCGTCAATTTTTTTCTTAGCTTTTTTGTCTTTTAACTTGGCGTAATTAATCAGCGCCAGGGGGTGGATTTTAATCTGGTCGTTGATAATAAATTCTTCGCGCGCCAAACCGACGCCGTCGTTGGGGATAAAAGATGAAGAAAAGGCAATATCGGGCGAGCCGATGTTCATCATGATTTTAGTTTTTGGCTTGCCCAAATTCTTAATGCTGGTTTTATTGATTTTAAACGGTATTTTTCCTTCATAAACGAAGCCCATATCGCCTTCAGCGCAGCTTACCGTAATAGCCTGGCCAGTTTTAACTTTTCGAGAGATATTTTCAGTGCCCACAATACAAGGGATGCCGAGTTCGCGGGAAACTATGGCCGCGTGGCAGGTGCGCCCGCCCTTATCAGTAACGATAGCCGATGCAATTTTCATGATCGGCTCCCAGTCCGGATCAGTCATATCGGTAACCAGGACCTCGCCCGGCTTGAATTTAGCGATATCTTTAATGGCCATGATCCGATTGGCGACTCCGGCGCCGATGCGGTTGCCCACGCTTCGGCCGGTAGAGATAATTTTACCTTTTTTTTGCATTACATATTCTTCAATTACGCTGTAATCGCGCACCGAATGGATGGTTTCCGGCCGTGCCTGAATAATATATAATTCATTTTCTTTGCCGTCCAATGCCCATTCTATATCCATGGCTCGGCCATAATGTTTTTCAATTTTCATGGCCCAGTCGGCCAGTTTTAATACCTGCGCGTCGGTGATGGATTGGCGTTTTTGATCAGTCGCCGGGACTTTTACGTCTTTAACCGGACGTTTAGGGTTATTTTGGTAAACCATCTTGATATTTTTACGGCTGATGCTATGGGAAATTATAGTTTTGGTTGGTTTAAAGACATAAAATTCATCCGGATCGACTTTACCCTGCACGATATTTTCGCCCAAGCCGTAAATTGAGCTGACTAAGACCACATTATTAAAACCCGATTCAGTATCAATGGTAAAGATTACGCCCGAAGCCGCCAGGTCGGACCGAACCATTTTCTGCACGCCCACGGACAGGGCGATTTTAAAATGATCAAAGCCTTTATCTACGCGGTAAGAGATGGCGCGGTTGGTAAATAAGGATGCGATGCATTTTTTTACCGCCAAGAGAAGTTCGGCTTCGCCCGAGATATTTAAAAAGGTTTCCTGCTGTCCGGCAAAGCTGGCGTCGGGTAGATCCTCGGCCGTGGCGCTGGAGCGGACCGCGACATGCAAATTTTCGGTTTTATAAAATTGGGATAGTTCTCGGTAGCTTTTGGCTATAGCCTGGCTTAAATCTTCTGGGAAAGGCGTGGCGATGATTAATTTTCTAACCGCCGCGCCGCGCTTGCCTAAGTCGGTGACATTATGGGTGTTCAGGCCGGCTAAAAGATTTTTTATGCCTTGTTTAAGGTCGGTTTGCTCTAATAAATAATTATAGGCTTCGGCCGTGGTGGCGAAGCCATTGGGTACCTTTACGCCTTGGCCGGTCATGTTTTTGTACATTTCCCCCAAGGAGGCATTTTTGCCGCCTACTATAGGTACATCTTTAATCGTGGTTTCCTCAAAAAATTTTATGTAATTATTTGCGTTCATAAGTTTAAAATATTAATATCCCACAAATCTACGAATTGGCTACTAATAATACAAATAAATAAAACGCAAATACGGTAAATAAACACTAATGCTGCAAATTAAATTTGTAATATTTGTAGCTGATTTGTTGATTTGTGGGGTTTATAAATTAATTTTTTTGCTCAAATCGTAAATAAAAGGGATTTCCCATCGCTCTCCGGACAAGGCTTTAATAATGCCAATTACCGAGACGACCAAGATCGCTAAACCGATTAACCAGCCGATTACAGGAAACCAGGCGATAAAACTAAGAATAAAGAGAATTAAACCCTGTTTGGCGTGAAATTGGCAGAATTTTGAGTCCCTTTTTAGGATTAATGGGAGTAAAAACAGGATCCAGATGTAGGATAAGGCGGCAACGGTTTTATTTTCCTCAATATCCGGATCGGCGCCTGTTTGAGAGATTGTTTTGTCATCAGTCATAAAGTTATAATCCAAATACTACAAATGATATGCGAATACTACGAATAAATTACTTTTTGTAGTATTTGGATATTTTTTGTAGTATTCGCATTATGTTATTATAATAGCATAATTTTTGGTATAATGGGAATAACGGGATGATTGACAAAAAGCAGAGAATAATTGAAGATAAAAAATACGCAGACGTGGCGGAACTGGTATACGCGCTAGCCTTAGGAGCTAGTGGAGCAATCCATGAGAGTTCAAATCTCTCCGTCTGCACAAAATTTTGTAAAGACATGGTGGAGCAATCCTTGCTCCGCGTTCATCGCGGGGTCTCTGTCTGCACAGTTTTTATTGAGCTCCCGACATTAATAAAAGACCGATCCGCGTTATTGAGTTAAACGCGTTCGGTCTGAGGCGGCCTTGATCAGGCCTTTTGCACATCGCCCGAGTCAAATAAAAGACCACAGGCTTTAGAATTTTGATCGTAGATGTCGACGCCGACAGCCATACCGGCGAAGGCGCGCACAAACCCGTGCCCTCCTTTAAAGGGGCCATCTCCCCGGATCAGCACCCAATCACCTATGGCTAATCCGAATTTAGCCTCTTCTGCCTTACCGGCAGAAGGCAACGGCGGTTGAAATAAGCGGTCCATTTTGTCCTCCGTTTTTTGAGGTTTTGTTGTTATTAATATTTTATTATTTTAATTCTTCGCCGTCAATTTAAAAGTTCCGAATTATTTTCGGGATTTTTATGTAAAAAAAGAACACCGGGCGAGAATTTAACTTCTCGGACCGGTGTTTGGTTGTGATTTTTTCTTTTTGACTTTATGCGACCGTGGGAAAGGTTCCGCAGACGTGAACTTTGATTCCCAGCTTGGCCGCCATGGCCGCCTTAACCGCCAGGCACTGGTCGGCGCTATTTTCGTCAGTGGCATAGACCACTTGGATATGGTTGGCCTTGTGTCTGGCCATCATTTGATCACGGGTAATGCCATATAGGACGGCATGCATGATGGGCCACTCCTTAGTGGTGGCATTCCATCGGCGCTCGGTTTCTCCGGGCGGTAATTCGGCGACTTCGCCGCGGCCGATGTCCATTTGCAGGGCATCGTCTTTGATGAAGATTCGCGACCAGATGATTGCACCGGGTTTAGAGATGCCGCGCAAGGTGCTGCCGCCTTTAGGGAAATACATGGGCGGCTGGCGAAAACCTTCGGCGCCGGCCCAGCCGTTGATGAAGTGCGCGGGCGGAGCCGAACCGCTGATTTCAAAAACCCAGATGTACGCTCCTCCCGTAACACCGGATCTGTCGGTATCACCCCAGCGCAGATCGTGCAGGGTGTTTTCCACCGGCTGATCGAGTGCTAGGTGTACGCGTTGTATCAGGAGACCGTCCAGGCCGGCGCACTCGTCAACTTCGTTAAAGTGCACGACCGGCTGGCCGTCAAACAGGATCCGACTGCCGTCGCGTGATTTAACCGGCGGACGGTCGCTGTTATTAAGCATGCCTTCGGCCAGGTCGCTGGCAGGGCAGAGGTCTTTTAGGCCTTGCTGGTATTGGATGCCGATGCAGGCGCAGCCGAAATCATCGGCAAGGCGGACTGCGGCGATATACATGGCGCACTGACCACGGATTTGGCTATCAGTCAGTTCGGTGGCTTGGTCGCTGCCGGTGTGGAACTTCATGCCTTTAGCTAGCAGCCAGTCATAGACATGCTGAGCATCAGTTTCGTGCACAGTTAGCATCTCGGCGTAGAGTGCCGATTGCGACAGGTGCTCCTTGAAGACGCCGACGGCATGGAGCAGATGGTCAGGGATGATGGCATTAAACATGCCCATACAGCCTTCATCAAACACGCCCATAATGGCTTTGTCACGCAGTAGATCGGTGGCGAGCTTGCGGCCAAGCCGTTGCGCTTTCGCGTAAAGTTTGACCTTAGCCAGTTCTCTAACATGGCTAGTGTCGTGCGTGCATCGGCCGGTCCGGAGCCAGCGCCGGAGCCTGGTTTTGAAATAATCGTCCTGGAAGTCTTCGCTCCAGAGCATGGAATATTTCACGTCGGCCTTGGTAAGCGAGCCGGCCAGATTTAGTATACCGACTAGTCCGGGCCACATTCCGGACCAATTGGCGACCAAGAGGACCGGGCCACGGTGCGTAGTCAAGCCGGCCAGAACGTGGTGAGAATACTGCCAGACGGCCTCGGCCACGATGAGCGGCGCGGTCGGGTCAATCGTTTTAAAGACCTCCATGCCCTGCTTTTGCGAGGCGATGAAGCCGTGCTGGGTTTTCGAGTCGTAGGAATGAGCGCGGAATACCTGATAGCCCTCGTCTCTGACGGCGATGCAGAGCGCCGTTTCCATGGCTTTTTGAGCCGGCCAGCAGACCTGGTTGGCTGATAAGCGAAGATCACCGGAGGCGATCAACTGTACTGGTTTTTTCTTTAGTTTCATTATTATCCTTTCAGTTTCTGTGTTTTTGTTTGTTTATTTATGTCTGCAACAATCATTGCAGTTTACAGACCCCGCCTCCTCGGCGGGCAGGCTAAAAACCGCAATGATTGCTAATTTATTTACAAATAGAAAGAGCAAACCAACCTTATTGTATATCATGTAATTTTATTTTTGTCCAGCCAAGGTCTGGTAGCTCGTAACTCGCAACTCATAGCTCATAACTTCTTTAATTCTGCATCTTGAGCTACGAGTTATAAGCTATGAGTTGCGAGATTAGTGCCTTGCATTTTTCCTTAATTTAAGGTAACTTAGGCTTAGTAAAAGAGGGTGCCGGGCCTTGTGGCTCGGCAAATGCCCTTTTAAAACAAAAAACACAGAAACAGAAAGAAAAGGCAAGATTATGAAAAATCCAATTATAGTGGCGCTTGATGTGCCTACAGCAGAACAGGCCTTGAGCTTAGTGGAAAAACTCAAGGGGGTGGTGGGTGGTTTTAAGATCGGTAGCGAACTGTTTACCAGCGCTGGACCGAATTTGGTGGTTCGCGTTGCGACCGGTGGTGCGGGTCTATTGTTTTTGGACCTGAAGTTCCACGACATTCCGAACACAGTGGCCAAAGCGGTAGCAGCCGCGACCAGGCTCTTCGTCGGTATGCTCAACGTGCACGCCAGCGGCGGGCTAGAAATGATGAGTGCCGCCAAACAGGCAGCGCAATCCACAGCCTTGGGGATGGAGAAGCCTCCACCCCTAGTGTTGGGCGTTACTATGCTCACCAGCCTCGATCACAAAGCAGTGGAGTCGATCGGTTTCAATAACCCCCTTGGACAGGTGGAACGGCTCGCTAAACTGGCTATTATTGCCGGACTGGACGGCTTGATTTGCTCGCCAAGAGAGGTGGCGGCAGTTCGGAAGATAGTGCCTGCTCAAATTCAATTGGTAACGCCGGGCATCCGAATGCCCGGAGCGGAGGCGCAAGACCAGAAGCGAACGGGCACGCCGAAACAGGCGATTCAGGACGGCGCCAATTGGCTGGTCATCGGCCGACCGATCACTGAAGACCCGGATCCTCGAGCCGCGGCCGAGAAGATTCTCGCGTCGCTGAACTAAAGGAGTATTGGAAACATTACAAAGAAAAGAAAAAAAACAATGAAAGAAACAGTCAAAATAAATTTGCCGCCGATAATTGAACCTGGCGGGCCGGCGATAATTAGGGAAATTCCAAAACAGGTGATGGAGCAGGAAGTTCTAAGTTTTGGTCTACACGGGATCAGACAGTTAAGGCCAGTGCATTTCACTGACCGTCGGATGACTCGCAACGAGTTCGCCCATATCGCCGGTTTAACCGGCGGCTACTGGGAGTACTTGGGCGAGCCTCGTGCTACCGCACCTCATATGAAGCTGCGGTCAGGCTTGCACAGCGGTATCTATATCAACTGCTCATTAATTCTCGCCGAGACTAATATCTGCGAGATTTTGGCGGCGCAGATGATTAATTACTGCATTGATGGCCGGGGTTGGGTTAGCCAGGTTGACTGGGTGGTGACCGCAGCCTTAGCCGGCATCCCCTTGGGGAGCGAAATCGCCCGTCAGCTTCGGGCGCGAGCCGGATTCGTCGAAAAGGGGGAAGATGGCAAGCTTAGCGCTTGGCGGTTCCAAATTCCGAATAGTTCAAGGGTTTTGCTGGCCAACGAACTGATCACCACTCCGGACGGCAGCGCCTTTGAGACTAAGCAGACGGTGGTGAAAATGAACGAGGAGTATGTTGAATTTCTGCCATACGCGGTCTTCATGGTTGACCGGTGTCAGAGCGGGGCGCTAAGCGGCGGCACGCCGATTCGCGCCTTATTTAAGTTCGATGTTCCGAGCTACCCGCCGGGTGCGGAAACTTGCCCTTACTGCCGGGCGGGTTCAGAAGCTATCGGCGGTAAGCCCAACTTTCGCCAGCTCTGGCAGGAACAATTAGCCCACCAGCGCGGGCAATAAGGAGATTCTGGCTCGCCAGCAAGCGGGCTGAATAATAAATACTCAAGCGGCTAAAGTCTTTGGACTTAGGCCGCTTTTTTTATACATCCACAAATCAACAAATCGACTACAAATAATACAAATAATTTATATTTTTTTATCTTTCTAAAAAGTTGTTATTTTATTCTTAATATTTGTAGCAAATTTGTTAAATTTGTTGGTATTGCTTTTTTCCTTAATTTAAGGTAATTTAGGCTTAGTAAAAGAGGGTGCCAGGCCTTGTGGCTCGGCAAATGCCCTTTAAACAACAAACAAAAACGAAAGCTTAGTCATGACAAAAATAATTATAACCGGATACAAAGGACGAATGGGACGAGCACTGCTTAATTGCGTTCCTAATCACCCGAACATTACAGTAGTTGGCCAAGTTGACATTGGAGACAGTATCGAGGCAGTTCTCGGACAGGCCGATGTGGTGGTGGACTTCAGCTCCCCTAGGGCAACGCTTGGTTTGGTCGAATGGTGCGCTGGCGCCGGCAAGGCCATGGTTATCGGCACCACTGGCCATAATCCGCCGCTTCAGGATCGAACAGAATTTCATAATTACGCCAAATCTATACCGATCGTGTTGGCTTCGAACTTTTCCGTCGGCGTCAATACGCTGTTCTATTTGGTGCGACAGGCAGCGAAGTTACTTGGCCCGGGTTTTGACCTGGAAATTATTGAGATGCACCATCGACTTAAGAAGGACGCACCCAGCGGGACGGCGAATAGGTTGGCCCAAATCCTCTCCATGATTCGCAATCAGCAATTTTCCGGAAGCACTGTTTACCCTCGACAGCGAGGATTGAAGGTTCATACCACCCCCGGCCGCGAGGGTAATACGACCATGCGTGATTGCAATGAAATTGGAATACACTCTGTCCGTGGGGGCGATGTGGTGGGCGATCACACGGTTATTTTCGCCGGAGACGGCGAACGGGTAGAGCTTACCCACAAAGCATCGAGCCGCGAGACATTCGCCAACGGCGCTTTGCTCGCTGTCAAGTGGGTAGTTGGAGAAGCCCCAGGCTTGTATTCCATGGAGGATGTGCTCAGGCTTGAATAATAATCATTCAAGCGGCTTAAGTCAAAAGACAGGGCCGCTTTTTTTATTCTAATTAATATAACATCCCAAACCCTCCCTGCCTCTGCCGGCGGGCGGGCTTTGGAAGGAGGGCAAAATAAGTTTTTACAAAATAATCAGTAAATGATAAAATAGAGATAGAAGATGATTTAAAAATGTTTCTGGATTGCTCCTCGGTGCAGACCTCGGCGCAGAAAAAGAAAACGGGGTGCCTCCGCGGGAATGACAATAGAAAATATGAAAAATAAAACTTACATCATTTCCATCGGCGGGTCGCTGATTGTACCGCCAGAAGGCGTGGATTGGCATTTTTTACAGAAATTCCGCGCTTTAATTTTAGATAAGATTAAACAGGGGTGTAAGTTTTTTCTAATTGCCGGCGGCGGCATTACGGCCAGAAATTATGTGGCGGCGGCTTCCCGGGTGGTAAAAATTGAAAAAGACGACTTAGACTGGCTGGGTATCCACGCTACCAGGCTAAATGCCCAGTTGCTTCGTACGATTTTTCGGGATCAGGCCAATTTAGAGATTATTAAAAATCCCACTTTCAGGCTGTATAGCGAAAAGAATATTATTGTGGCTTCGGGCTGGAAACCCGGCCGGTCAACCGACTATGTTGCCACCATGATGGCGCAGGAATACGGCGTTAAGACCATCATCAATCTTTCCAATATTGATTATGTCTACGATAAAGATCCGAATAAATACGCGGACGCGAAAATTAAATTAAAAATGACTTGGGCGGAATTCAGAAAATTGGTGGGTAATAAATGGTCGCCGGGTTTAAACGCTCCGTTTGATCCGGTTGCGGCCAAAAAGTCGGAGGAGCTGAAGCTGGAGGTGGTGATTATGAATGGCAAGAACATAGAAAATATAGATAATTATTTAGCCGGGAAGAAGTTTAAAGGGACTATAATCAAGTGACTTAAACAGATGATTATTATTTCCTTCTTTTTATTTGTAAATTAGTTCGTGACGCTTCGCTAGGACTTACTTTTTATAACTAAAAAGTAAGCAAAAAGTTTTGGGGGTCCTCAATTCGCTAGTGCCTTTAATTACTTTCTTTTCTCGCGCCTTGGCGCTCAGCTCGGACCCCCAAACCCCCGTGGTGATTCTAAAAATAAATATTATTTTTTAAATAAAATTTATGCTAAAACAAGGAGGGTGGGTTTTTTTTATAATCCTGGCGATCATGACCGCGGGATTTTTTTGTACCCAAGAAATTGAAGCGGTTGGATTAATAAATATAAATACCGCAACCGTAGAAGAACTGGATACTTTGCCGGGAATCGGCCCGGCTAAAGCCCAGGAGATAATAAATTATCGCGCCAGCGTAGGACTATTCCAAAAAATTGAAGACATAATGAATGTCACCGGTATAAAGCAAGCCACTTTTGATAGCCTTAAAGATTTAATCACCGTAGGCGGCGATGCCGCTCTGCCGGTTTGCGGCAACGCGGCGCTAGAAGCGGGCGAAGGCTGCGATGACGGGAATTTAACCGATGGCGACGGCTGCAGCTCGGGTTGTACCGTAGAAACAGTGGTTATTACTCCGCCGCCGGACCAGACGGCTACTTCGACTGGCGATGTGGAAAATCCCCCCAGCCTGCCTGCGCAGGCAGGCCCATCTTTGTCAAAGGGGACCAATAATCTTGGCGATGTATTAATAAACGAATTCGTCTCCGACCCGGCGGATAACGAGGTTGAGTGGATAGAATTATATAATAAAACCAGCCAAGAGATTGATTTAACCGGTTGGTGGCTTGAAGACGGCAGTAAGGCGAAAACTAATCTGACCGGCAGTTTGGGTTTGAGTGACTTAAACCGTTACAAGATAATTGACAAGCCGTCGGGTAATTTAAATAACAGCGGCGATCTTATAGTTTTACATGATTCAGCCGGGAAAATTATTGACCAAGTGGTTTATGGCAACTGGCCTGACGGAAATTTATCGGATAATGCTCCAGTCGCTCACGACCCCGAGAGCCTGGCCAGAAAATTTGACGGCTATAATACTTTTAATAACGCCAACGATTTCGCCGTTACTCTTGAACCGACCAAGGGTTCAAGCAATCTGATTCAAGCGGAAGATGAGGTCAGCCAAGAAGCTAGGGCCGGATTTGATTTTTCTAACGACATCTATCTTTCCGAATTGCTGCCCAATCCGGCCGGCGACGACGCCAAACTGGAATTCATTGAAATATATAATGCGGGCGCGCGAGAGGTCAATTTAACCGGTTGGAGCTTAAGTAATGAAGATGAAAAAAAAGTAAATTTGGAAAAAATTGCTACCGGTACTTTAATCAGAGCCGGCGAATATTTAGCCTTTTTTCGGCCAAGAACGAAAATAGTTTTACATAATGACCAGGGGGAAGTTAGATTATTCCAGCCCCTGGCCGATAAGCCGGCGCAAACCGTGGCGTATAAGAATGTTAAAGAGGGCTGGAGCTATGTCAAAACTAATTTAAGCGAATTGAAAGCGAATTTAGCGAATAATGTAAATACTGAATGGCAGTGGAGTGAGTTGCCGACGCCTGGGGCGGTTAATGTGGTACAAACCCAAGCGGCTAGCCGGGTGATTGAAGTTGAATTTAGTTTTCCGGAGAATATTCTAACCGGCCAGCCGGCGGTTTTCGACAGTTCGGACACGGGTGCGCCCGATGGCGCTCGGTTGAAATATGCCTGGGATTTTGGCGACGGCTTCAAAAACATTCTAGCCAATCCGGAACACACTTTTTTTAAGGCCGGCATTTATGAGGTCAGGCTGGCAGTGAGCGACAGCCAGACAACCGCGGAAAAAGTGAAAAGCGTGAAAGTGGCAAATAATGTCGGCGAGTTAAGTGGCGAGGCGACTGGCTTAAGTGCGGTAACCCCCCGCACCCCCCTTTTGAAAGGGGGTGAAGGCGGCATAATTATTAACGAAATTTTTCCCGATCCGGCGGGCGCGGATACGGGGCAAGAAATGGCGGAATTAAAAAATCAGGGCGCGGAAAAGTTAAATTTAGCAAATTGGCGTTTAGAAAATAGCAATGGCAGGTATAAATTTAAAAATGATGCCTGGCTGGAGGAGGACGATTTCTATCTGTTAACCAATACGGTTAGCAAATTGGCGTTTAAGAACAGTTCGGACGTCATCAGCTTATATAATGATTTAGACGAGCTGATTGATCGGGTGGAGTACAGCGAGGCGGTTCAAGGCGAGGCTTACGCGCGGGGTGAAAACGGCAAGTGGTTTTGGACTACTAAACTGACGCCTGGCCGGGACAATATAATCAGCCTAGCCGGCAGCAAGAGCGCGATTGTTTTAAGCAGCGTCTCGAGCGCTAGGGTTGAGGAGGCTGATTATACAGAGGCATCTTTGGAACAGGCCAAGGAGCTGGAGATCGCCAGCTTGGTAAAAGTTAAAGGCACGGTGGCGGTTTTGCCCGGTATTTTAGGCACGCAGGTTTTTTATGTCGTAAGCTCTTCCACCGGCCTGCAAGTTTATAATTATAAAAAAGATTTTCCCGCGCTTACGGTAGGCGATTATTTAGAGGTTTCGGGAGAGCTGGCGCAAACTCAAGGCGAAGCCAGAATAAAAACCAAGGCAAAGAGCGATATGGCAGTAAAAGAGCATGGAGCGCCTCCGCCGGCTCTAGAGCTAAGCTGCGACCAGGTGAACGAAGAAAATATCGGACAATTGCTTCGCGTCAGCGGCGAAATCACGGACAAAAAAAGCTCGACACTTTATTTAGACGACGGCAGCGGTGAAATTTTAATATACATTAAGCAGGCCGCCGGCATTAGCACAAAAAATTTAACGCCCGGTCAGGCGGTTTCGGTAACCGGCATCTTAGGTAAGACTTCAACAGGGTTGAGGCTGATGCCGCGCTCTGAAGATGATATTATTAAAGCAGGCGATGCCGGCGGGCCCGCCTCGCCGGCAGGCGGGCTAGAGCCTCAAGTCTTAGGCGAAGTGGCTTCGTCCGGAGAGTGGGCGATCGCCGAGCGGGATAAAAAAATAGAGTTATTTAAATATTTATTGATAATAGCCGGAGCGGTTATAATCGTATTAATAGGGTTGTTTATTAGAGCGGCCAGAAAAACCGGAAGTTAGAGATATTATGGATTAATTGGCGTCAGGTTAAGCTTGCCGAGGTAAATTATTGACAAAGTATGGAGGCAAGGCTAGTATTTTAAGGTGACTGTAAGACGGTCTTTCAAAACGGTCTTTTGAACAAACAAATAAACCAGCCAAGAGCTGGTAAACAACAGAACGGAGAACTAAAATGAATGCGACAACGACAGAAATAGAACGACGCGCGATTAGGGTAATTGCAGATAACTTGAGAGTTCGGAGAAGGCTTGTGGTGCCTTCGGCTAAGTTCGCCGAAGATCTCGGAGCGGACGCACTAGCTATGGTTAATGTAGCTCTTGGCCTGGGTATGGAATTCGGCCTAACAATCTCCGACGCGCAAGTTAGAGATTTCAGAGTGGTCAAAGACGCGATCGATCTTATCGGCGAGCACGTGGCCCAAGAAGCATGCTCTTTGCTTGACTGAACCTATGAGTGGAAATTCTCATGGGTTTTTTTTATTGATTAATTATGGTATAATATTAATATAATGCGCATTCTACAAATTAATATAATTCAAATACTACAAAAATTATCCAAATACTGCAAATATCTTATATCTAAGGTATTTGTATTGTCTGTTTTTTGCATTCTTTCGTAGTATTTGGGTGTTAATTTGTAGTATTTGAATAATATTATTATGAGAAGACATCGAAGAAAAGCCAATGCTTTGGATTATATTAGATTGCCCAAGGTTAATTTAGACCCTGACATGAAGAGGGGTATTTTTATTATTTTAATTTTGGCTATTGGCGCCATCAGCCTACTTAGCCTCTTCGGTTTGGCTGAAGGCTTAGGCAGGTATCTGGAGCGGGGCATCATCTTTTTATTCGGCTGGGCTAAATGGATTTTTCCTCTATCTTTTCTGGCCATCGGGTTTTTAATGTATAATCGCGATAAAAATTGGGTCAGGGGCGCTAATTTTTTGGGTTTATTTATATTCGTCATATCTTTCGGCGCCTTGCTTCATACTTTTGTCGGCCAGGACAAGTGGCAGACGGCTGTTATGGAAGGCCAGGGCGGCGGTTATATCGGCTACGGCTTGTTAACGATTTTCTATAAAATCATGGGTTTTTGGGCCAGCCTGGTTGTAATCGTCGGCTTGTTATTCATTTCCGTCATGCTGCTATTCAACGCCACCTTAGAATCTATGATCGGCCGAGACAGCTGGTTCGCCAAATTGCTTTATCCGATCAATTTTGTATTTAATAAAATATTTAGACGCGGACGCGGGGATGAAATCGATGAAGCAGCTTCCGTAGCCGCAGAAACCGCGGATGAAGAATTTGATGAAGCCGCCGACTCCGAAATTTCCGAGCCGGAAGAGTTAAACGAAGTTGGATTTCATAAGCATAAAATCAAGGCCGGCCAGGCCGAAGATAGCGTCGGAGCCAAGGCGGGTAAAACTAAAAAAGAAGATAGCGACTGGAAGCCGACTCATATCAAAATTGGGCTGCCCTTGGATTTACTGAATGCCAAAATCGGCAAACCCACCTCCGGCGACATTAAGAATAACTTGCAGATTATCCAAAAAACTTTGGAAAATTTCGGCATACCGGTAGAGATGGGAGAGATTAATATCGGCCCGACCGTTACCCAATATACTTTTAGGCCGGCTGACGGCATTAAATTATCGCGCATCACCACCTTATCAAACGACTTGGCTTTAAACCTGGCCGCTCATCCGATCAGGATCGAGGCGCCTATACCGGGCCGGTCCTTGGTCGGCGTTGAAGTGCCTAACCAGACTAAAGCCATCGTCGGGTTAAGGGAGGTCTTGGGCGGAGAGATGTATAGAAACAGAAAAACCGATACCCTGATCGCTTTGGGCAAGGATGTCGGCGGCAAGGTTTGGCTGGACGATTTATCAAAAATGCCTCACTTACTGGTGGCCGGCGCCACCAACTCGGGCAAATCGGTTTGCTTAAACGCGATTATTATCAGCCTGCTCTATCAAAACGACCCGGACAGTTTGCGCTTTATCATGGTTGATCCCAAGCGGGTGGAACTGCCGGTCTATAACGGCATTCCGCATCTATTAACTCCGGTCATCACCGATGTGGGCAAGACCATTAACGCTTTAAAATGGTGCTTAAATGAAATGGACAGGCGCTTTGTCACCTTGGCTAAGTCAGGCAGAAAAAATATCGTCAGTTATAATGAAATAGCCGATAAAGTCCATGGCGATGACGAGATGGGTAAGATGCCCTATCTGGTCTTTATCATTGATGAATTGGCCGATTTGATGGTGGCGGCCGGAAAAGACATAGAAGCCGGGATTATCCGCTTGGCGCAAATGGCCAGAGCGGTGGGCATCCACTTGGTTTTAGCCACCCAAAGGCCGAGCGTTGATGTTATTACCGGCTTGATTAAAGCCAACATGCCGGCGCGCATCGCTTTTTCCGTAGCTTCGGGCATAGACTCGCGCACGATTTTGGATTCCTTAGGCGCGGAAAAATTACTGGGCCGGGGCGACATGCTCTATACCACGGCGGAATTCTCCAAACCCAAGAGATTACAGGGCGCTTTCGTCAGTGAAAACGAAATTAAGCGGATCGTTAATTATATTAAAGACCGCGGCGGCGAAGCGCAGTATATTGAAGGCATTACCGATCGGCAGAAGGTGCAAGGCATTGCCGGCTGGCAGGCGGGCGGTTCGGAAGACAGTGACGACCTTTTAGAAGAAGCCAAAGAATTGATCATTAATTCGGGCAAGGCCTCGGCTTCATATTTGCAGAGGCGCTTAAGCGTCGGTTACGCGCGCGCCGCCAGACTGTTGGATCTCTTAGAAGAAGCCGGCGTTATCGGTCCGGGCTCGGGCTCCAAGCCGCGGGAAATTTTGATTAGCCGCGAGCAATATGATAGTATGGTAAGTCAAGGTCCGAGCGGCGCGCCGTTACATAAGCAAGAGGAAGCCGAAGCGCCGGACGAGTATTTGCCCGCCGACGCTTCCTCCGACGCTGAAGCTTTGGAGGATGAAGAGGCTTTGGAGGATAAGTTGGAGGATGAAACAGAGGAAACCGAAGATGCGGATAATGAGGCTGAAAATAAATTTAAAAAAGAAATTTTGGATCAGCCGGTTAGCGAATCAGCTAGCATTAAAGAGCCCAGAGTTAAATCGGTAAGCCTGCCCGAAGACCCTTCGGCTAGTTTGACAGGCTCACTATCAGATGGCTCAGGGCAAGAAGACGAGCCGTCATCTATTAAAGATTCTGATGACGAGGATGACGGAAAATATTTTTCAAGATAATTATTAATTATAAAAAATATATGGCGACCAGAGAATCAATACTTAGCCGAGGCCAAGCCGAGAAGCCGGAGCAAGCCGGCCCGGAGGCTCCGAAGCAGGAATCAGGACCCGGCCTTTCTTCGGAGGCGGTGGAAACCATAGAGAGATTAAAGGCAGGAATGAAAGAAAGCGAAAAGTTTGCTTCCGGGTTGGGCCGAGTGGCGATAGAGGATATCTTAGCCAATGATCCCGAGGCATTAGATGAAATTTATACGAAAGAAATCGGTCAGGGTAAGCTAGGCAAAGACGACGCTCCGGTTTTTAAATCGGCGGGTAGTGGTTTAAAACTATGGAATAAGTGGGTGTGGTTTTGGTTAAAAAAGGGCAAGAGCGATTATGTCCTTGAAGGAGAAAAAGGGCTGGTTGACGCTACCAAATTAGATGAATCCGTAGAGCAACAGCTGGACCAGAACAAAAAGGCCGGCTTTAAATTGACTAACGAAGAACGCGCCGAAGCAGTAAGATTGGGAGGCAAGGAAAAGCTCTTCGGTAATAGAGATTATGCCATAAGGTATGAAAAAGTAGGTGGGCGCGTTGAAAAAAAATATTACGGCGACAGAAGTGAATCGGAGGCTATAGAAAAGGCCGGTGAAATATTGGAAGAGAAGTTAAAAAATTTAGCGACTATGGACGGCATAGATTTAATTCAGGAGAAAGATAGTTTGGAAAAGCTGAGGAATCAAACGGACGCCTTAAGAGAAAACTTGAAAAAACCAGAAATAGATAAACTGGAAAAAGAAATGATGCTTAAACAAAGATTAATTGATGAAAAAGAAACCGCTTTAAAAATTAAACTAGAAACTTTTACCGGACCATTAAAGAAAAATCAGGAAGGCATTGAGATAGCCTTAAAAAGCTCGGCTGAAGTTTTAACCGTAGTAACAGCTCAAGAAGCAACCTATAAAGAGGAAATCAAAGCGTTGCAGCAGAAAATAAGGTTAGTTGGAGGCGCAAGCGAAGTTATTAAGGTTTTAGGCGAAGAGGCGGTTGAATGGAAAGCAGAGGAGGCTTCTAAAAGAGCTGATTTACAAGGTTTAACTAATGAAAGAGTTAGATTAGACGCTAGAATAAAAGAATTAAACAGGCGAAAGAATGAAGTTGAACGAGCCCGAGCTAGAATTGATAAAATCGGCAAGACTTCGGATGAATTAAAAGCGGGAAAAGCCAAGACCGGGGAAGCGGGCAAAGATCAAGTTCCAGCGGGTACTTTTATGGGAGCCGCTCCTGGCGCCGTTCAAACAAAAGCGGCTCAAACATCGGTTCAAGGCGCTAGCAGCGAACAATTTGAATATGATAGTCTGGAACACCCAGAACAATATGAAAGACAATCTGAAAAAGAGTTAGATGAAAATTTAGTACCAAGCGGTGAGCGAGGAGCCAGTCAAAATAAGACAGGTAAAGAACAGGCAGGATTTGAAGTGCCGATTAAGTCCGGGAAAATAACCGGAACAGCGCGAAAAATAGGGGTTGAGGCCGAACAAGCGAGACCGGCCGGAATGAATAAAAATAAAGCAAGAATAAAACTTAATAATGAAGATATTGCCCGCCTTCGTGTCAGTCAAGGAGTTAAGGCGGAAACAAGTAATGAAGCGGCCACATTTAAAGCTGAAGATTTTGAGAATACCCATATGCTAAATGGGTTATTGCATCAAAATGATCTATTAAGAGATAAAATTCAATCCGAGGCAAGCACCGGGAACATGGAGTCAGTTGAAGCCTGTGCAGGGGAAATGAACCAAAATTTTATTCAAATTAAAGACTCTTATCAAAAAAAGGTTAGCGGAGGATTTAAAAGCCAGGTTGAAGTGAATAATATAATAGAGACAATTGATTTTAATAATAAAAGAATTATAGGCGAAGCTATTAACAAAGCCCAGGAAGTTAGGGTAAATGCCGGAAAAGATGAAGAGGCGGCAGCGTATTCGGACGATGATTATGACAAGGAAGTTGCAAAATTAGACCAAAAAAGAGTCGCCTTAGATCAGGGGCAAGCTAGCCCGGAAACAAGAAAAAATACCAGAGGAGCGTGGTTTGGAGCAATAAAAAGATTTTTTAGATTCAAGCCCGAAGGCGGAAGGCGCGCGCCTAAAAATCAGGCCGAAAACGCGCCAGCGGTTGAATCATCTGAAACTGAGCCGGAACCAGCCACTGAACAAAGAGCGGAGCGGGAAGAAATTAAACTGCAGGCCGGCCGCTGGCTTGAGGTTATTTTCCCTAACGGACTTTGGGGGTCGGCGCTGAAGATCGCTAAACAGCAGTTTAAATTAGAAGGCAAGGGGTATTTTAAAACCGCGGTGCTTAATCTGGATAAGGCTAAGACGGCTTATGTGGGATATTTAATGGAATCTAAGAGACTAGGATATGATCAAGCGGTAGAGGCAACTGATAATAAATTTAATAAGCTGGCGAAGAATATTGATGAAGCTTGGCGGCAATACAAGCAAACCGGAAAAGTCTCCGTTAGCGAAAATGGCTTATCGCGGCAGGAGGCAGCTGCATCGGCTGATACCCAAGCACCAGCGAAGGATTTAGAAGAGGTTTTAAATCAAAATTTGCCCGTAGTACCGGCGGATAAAATATCAACGGCGGGCGAAAGAAGTGGTAGGGCTGGTGGTGGAAGTATTAAAGGAAGCGGACCTAAGCCAGTGGATGATACTGGAGACAAAGTTATTAAAAATGCGAGAAGACAAGGATCAACTAGGAAGGGAGGATCAGTAATAAGACCGACAAGTCAACAACTAATACAAGGATTAGACGATACAGTTACTACACCAGGCCCTGAAAATAAGCTCGACCAAATCTCAACCCAAGAATCACCCGCAGACCCTGGAAAAGGACCTGAAGTTCAAACCGTTAGTACCAATAAAGAGGAGAAAGTTGAATCAACAAAAGATTCCGAAATTATAGAAGGATTAGTCGCCGCCAAGTTGGTGGCTGAATTAAGCGAGGTTATTACCAAGAATAATCGTAAGATGACGCAGGCGATAAAAAAATATTTTAAAGATAAGAATGGCATTTCATTAACTAAAGATCAAGCGATAGACTCAATTGCGGGGGTTTTAAAGGACGGCGGTGAAATAACCGGAGACGCAGTAATGGTTCAAGCTAAAATTATAGTAGATAGAGCGATTGAATCATTACAAAAAGATATTTCATCCGATATGTCTTCGAAGCCCACCCCGGGCGTGGAGTCTGTAGAATCGCAGCAAGAAAAAATTACCTTTTCTAGCGCCGCTTGGTTAAACGAGTTTGCGTTACCGAATTCCAGCTTTAGACAGAGAAAGGCCTTAGAAAAATTTTTTGGTAAAGAAGATAAGAGGGCCGACAAGGAGATGACGAATGTTGAGGCAATTGAATCATATGTCGGGTATTACCGAATAGTAGGAGGAAAAACTGAGGAACAGGCTAGAAGCGAAGCCGAGGAAATAATCAAGAGAATAATAAGTTAGAGTTAAATTATTAATTTTATGCCAAAAAATAATAGAAAAATAAATCAAACCCAGGCTCAAGATTTATTGGAAGAATTTAAGGCGATAAACAGGAAAGCTAAGGATTATTTAGATGAAGTGAATAGAAGGATCGCCGAAATAGATCTGAAATACGCCCAGAGCTTAGTTCAGAATGATATAAATATAATGAACGCGGCGAAGAGCTTGCTGGAGAATAAAAACTAATAATTTTGGAATAAGAAGCATATAAAAAATCTGGATTGCGGGTCAAGCCCGCAATGACAGAAAGAAAATTATGTATATAACTTGGCTAGGACAATCATGTTTTAAATTGCAGGACAAAATCGGTTCTGACGGCGTAATGCTGGTGACTGACCCTTATAGCGATGATATGGGTCTAAAGATGCCTCGTTTTGAAGCCGACATCGTTACGGTCAGCCACGATCATCACGACCATAATAATGTGGGCGCCATCCGCGGCAACCCGCAAATAATCAATATGGCCGGGGAATATGAAATCAAGGGCGTGTTTATTGAAGGCGTAGAGGCTTGGCACGACAGCCAGGACGGCAAAGAGCGGGGGCAGAACATTATTTATAGGATTGAGGTGGAAGACATTTCCATTACTCACTTAGGCGACTTGGGCCATATTTTAGATACCAAACAATTGGAGAAATTGGAAGGCACGGACATTTTACTAATTCCGGTGGGCGGGAAGTATACGATCAACGCGGCCAAGGCCGTAGAAGTGATTTCGCAGATAGAGCCCAGAATAGTAATCCCGATGCATTATAAAGTTCCGGGATTAAAAGTGGATATTGACGGTATAGAAAAATTTATAAAAGAGCTGGGTATTAAGCCGCGAACCGAGGAGAAATTAAAAATCAGCAAAAAGGATTTGCCGTCTGAAGATATGGAATTGGTGGTGTTGAGCCTGTAAAACTTGGTCTTGACAAAGCGTTTTTAGTAATTTATAATTAAGCCATAATATTTATTCTATGGAGGAAAAAATAACAATTGATACCTTGGCGGTGATGATGAAAAAAGAATTTGATGGCATTGGCGGTCGTTTTGATAAAGTTGAGACAAGATTAGACAAAATTGAATCAACGATGGTGACTAAGGACTATTTAGATGATAAGTTGTCCGATTTGCGCGGCGATCTAGTGGTATTGACGCGCAAAGAAGATACTAAAGTTGGAAAATTGATAGATGTACTTAAGAGGCGCAAAGTTATTTCCGAAGCTGAAACAAAAGAAATTTTGGCTATGGAACCATTCGCTAAGATTTCGGCGTGATTTTAATATAATTTTAAGTATAAAAGCTCCGTTAAAGCGGAGTTTTTGTTTAATTTTAGCCATGAAATTTGATAAAAAAATTGGCTGGTTATAAGGTTAAAAACTGTTTACTTATTTGATTTTTTTTGCTACAATTTAAGTAGTTTCAGTCGCTTAAATAAAGCGATTATTTAAGTGTATATTATGCCAAAAAGGGGGAGAAAAAAAAGAATTACGAATGATAATATAGAGGTTAGCCAAGATAAAGCTAATGACGGGCATGAAGGCGTACAGATGAAAAAAATTAAAAAGCCAAGGGTAAAAAAGATAAACGCGCCGAAGGCTGAAAATTTTCCAGCAACTGAACAGCCGCCGGCGATTGTGGAAAATAAGATTGAACCCGTCGATGAAGGAGAAGAGAAAAAAAAGAAATTAATCATGTGGGTGGGAATAAGCTGTATAATGGCGGTATTTTTTATAGCCTGGATCTTTACTTTAAAATATGAATTTAAGTCCAGCGCGAATAAAAATTCGGGAAATTTATTTAATTGGAGCCAGGCCAAGTCTGAATTAGATAAAGCAATGACGCAGGTTAAGCAAGGCGTAGAACAAATTAAGCAGATACAGAAAAACGCGTCCAGCGCTTTGCCCAAAGAATCGGAGCTTACTGCTGAACAAATTAATTTATTAAAAGGAAAGTTATTAAATGAGGTGGCGTCCAGTACGACGGCGAGCAGTACGGTAGAAAATTGAAAATGTAAAAATCAAAATGTAAAGTGACAATTTAAAATGTAAAATTAATTAAGCAATAATTTTGATTCCTCACCCAAGGCGGGCAAGCCGCCTTCGTCCGCCTCGGCTACGATACGGCGAGACGGGCGGGAATGACAAATAGAATGGCAAAAAAAGTATTAAAGAAAAAGCCCAAGGCGATCGCGCCGAAACAAAAAGCCAAGCTCAAGCAGCCGGCTAAGGTTAAGGTTGAGAAAAAGATCGTAGCTGTGCCGGTGGCGGGAAAAAAGATCCTGAATCAAGTTCAGGATGACAAGAGACAGGCTCAGGATGACAAGATAAATAATTTGGCGGTTGAACCAACAAAGAAAAAGCCGGAAACCGGCGCGGAGGCCGATGAAACCGGAGAAAAGTACGGCGTTGGCTCAATTCCCAATCAAACGGTATCTAAAAAGGAAAAAACTCTTTATGGCTTGGTTGAGCCGCGGCCTCTGGTTGATGAAATCCGCCAGTCATATTTGGATTATGCTATGAGCGTGATCGTTTCCAGGGCTCTGCCGGATGTGCGCGATGGGCTCAAGCCGGTGCATCGCCGGATTCTTTATGCCATGTGGAGCATTGGGCTAAGGGCCGGAGCCAGATTCAGGAAATCGGCGACGGTCGTCGGCGAAGTTTTAGGCAAATACCATCCGCACAGCGATTCGGCGGTCTACGATTCCATGGTCAGGATGGCTCAAGATTTTTCCATGCGCTACACCCTGGTTCGCGGTCAGGGCAATTTCGGCTCCATGGACGGGGACGGCGCCGCGGCCATGCGCTATACCGAAGCAAAATTATCCGCCATTGCGGAAGAGCTGATGTTTGATATTGACAAAAACACGGTGAATTTCATACCCAATTTTGACGGGTCGCATCAGGAACCCTTGGTGATGCCAGCTAAATTACCCAACCTGCTGTTAAACGGCACTATGGGTATAGCCGTGGGCATGGCGACCAATATTCCGCCTCATAATTTAAGAGAATTAACCGACGCCATTACTCATTTAATTGATAAGCCTGAAGCTAATGTGGAGGATTTAATGCAGTTCGTTAAGGGGCCGGATTTTCCGACCGGCGGCGTAATTTATAATCAAAGAGATATATTGCAAGCCTACGCCACCGGCAAGGGCGGCATCGTTATGCGCGGCGTGGCCGAAGTGGTGGAAAATAAAAACGGCTCATTTCAAATTGTGATTTCCGAAATACCTTATCAGATTAATAAATCGTCCCTGGTAGAAAAAATCGCCGAGCTGGTAAAAGATAAAAAATTGGAAGGCATTAAAGATTTGCGCGACGAGTCGGATAAGGACGGGGTCAGAATTGTAGTTGATTTAAAGAAAGACGCTTACCCCAAGAAGATTTTAAACAGCTTGTTTAAGATGACCCAGCTTCAGGAAACTTTCCATGTTAATATGCTGGCCTTAGTGGACGGCATTCAGCCCAAGGTTTTAACTTTAAAAATGGTTTTGGAAGAATATATTAAGCATCGCGCCGAGGTGGTGAAGCGCCGCACCCAGTTTGATTTGGATAAAGCGCGCGAGCGAGCTCATATTTTAGAAGGCTTGATGATCGCTTTAAACAATATTGACGCGGTGATAAAGATCATTAAAGCCAGTAAAGATAAGGAAGTGGCCAAAGTTAATTTAATGAAGAAGTTTAAACTGTCCGAGCGCCAGACTTTGGCGATTTTGGACATGAAACTATCCACTTTGGCCAACCTGGAAAGACTGAAGATAGAAAATGAACTTAAGGAAAAGAGGGCTTTAATTAAAGATCTGGAATCAATTTTAAGATCAACTCATAAGATAAAAGATATTATTAAAAAAGAAATAAAGGATTTAGCGGAAAAATTCGGCGATGACAGAAAAACCAAGATTGTCGCTCACGGGGTCAAGGAATTTTCCACCGAAGACTTAGTGCCGAACGAAGAAGCCGTGGTCATGATGACGCGAGACGGCTACATTAAGCGCACCGCGCCGGACACTTTCAAAGTGCAGGGACGGGGCGGCAAGGGCGTTATCGGTTTGACTACCAAGGAAGAAGACATGGTTGATTTTATGTTCACCACTTTCACTCATAATGATCTATTATTTTTTACCACCAAGGGGCGGGTTTTCCAGCTCAAGGCTTACGAAATACCCCAAGCTACCAGAACGGCTAAGGGCACGCCGATCGTTAACTTTCTGCAGTTGGCCGGCGGCGAAAAAATCACCTCGGTTTTACCGTTGGATAAATTAGCCAAGAGCAAGTACTTATTTTTCGCCACGGAAAAGGGCTTGGTCAAGAAGGTGGAAATTGAAGCCTTCGCCAATGTCCGGCGCTCGGGGCTGATCGCCATTAAAATAAAAGATGATGATAAATTAATTTGGACCAAACCGACTTCCGGCGACGATCATATCCAGTTGGTGACGGCCATGGGCCAGGCCATTAGATTTGAGGAAACCGATGTCCGGGACATGGGGCGGAACGCGGCCGGCGTTCGCGGCATCAGGTTAAAAAAGCAGGGCGACGCGGTGGTCGGCATGGGTATTATTAAAAATGATAAAGAAAAAGTTAAGAAATACCAGCTCTTGGCCATCCTGGAACACGGTTTCGGCAAGCGTTCGGCCGTGGGGCTTTATAAAGTCCAGGGTCGGGGCGGCTCAGGGGTGAAAACAGCCAAAGTAACCCCCAAGACCGGAAAATTGATTAACGCCTTTATTGTTAACGCCGAGACCATGGAAGAAAAAGATATAATTATAATTTCGGAAAAAGGCCAGGTGATCCGGTTGCCGTTTAAGAGCGTTAACCTCTTGGGTCGGGATACGCAGGGCGTCAGATTAATGCGCTTTAAGGAAGAATCGGATAAGGTAGCGTGCGTGACATGGGTTTAAAAGACAAATTTTCAATTATTAATTATTAATTATTAATTTTTAAACAATATTCAATTTTTAATACTTAAATTTTTAAACAAAATATATTTAAAGGCCTGTTTTAAAATTGAAAATTAAATCATTAAAAATTGTTTAAAAATTATAAAATTTAAAATTAAAAATTTTAACCTTATGTCCATCAAAGTCAATAAAGAATTATGCATCGGCTGCGGCACCTGCGAAGCCCTCTGCCCGGCGGTTTTCAAGATGAACGCCGAAGGCAAGGCCGAAGTGATCAGCGAGGAAGATTTGCCTTGCGCCAAAAACGCGGCCGAGAGCTGTCCGGTGCAGGCGATTGAGGTTAAGTAAGAAATTAGAAGTCAGAAGTAAAAAACAACTTTTAGAGATAAGAGTTGTTTTTTATTGGGGGAAGTGGTAATATAATTTAAAATGTAAATCTCAAAGTGTAAAATGATAATGCAAAATGTAAAATTATTAATTCATTTTAAACTTTAAATTGTCATTTTTCATTTTGATTTTTACACTTTACATTTTTTATGATCCTAGAGCAAATAAAAAAACTAAATATCCCAACCACTCCCGGCTGCTATCAATTCTATAACAAGAGGGATGAAATCATTTATATCGGCAAAGCGGCTAATCTGAAGAGTCGAGTTTTATCGTACTGGCGTGTGAGCGTAAATCATTCGCCGGCTAAGAATAAAATGCTCTCGGAAATAAAAAAGATAAAATGGCTGGTGGTGGACAGCGAAATTGAAGCTCTGTTATTAGAAGCAAATTTAATAAAAAAATATCAGCCCTATTACAATGTCCTGATGCGCGACGACAAGCGTTTTGCCTATATTAAAATTTCCACCGCAGACGACATCCCCGGGGTGTTTTTAACCAGAAAAATAGATCAGGCCGGTAAATATTTCGGCCCGTTCACCAGTTCGCTGGCGGCTCGGGAAACCGTGCGCGCCATTAGAAAAATTTTCCCTTACTGCACTATGAGAAAAGTTCAAAAACGACCCTGCTTTTATTATCAAATCGGCCGTTGCCTCGGTATTTGCGCCGGCAAGATTACCAAGCAGGAATATATGAAACTAGTAATTAAGCCGTTGATTTTATTTTTAGAAGGCAAGAAGAGGAAAATAATTAAGAATTTAGAAGTTAGAATTAAGGAGTTAGAAAAATATAATACAAATTCGCGGATTGGCGAGAATGCCGTGAATGAAGAATTGAGCAAGTTAAAATTTGAGCTAAGGAATATGGAGCAAGTTTTGGCTAGCTCCAGAGTGCTGTCGGTTGGCGAGAAATATGCTAACGATGTAGTGGAGTTGGCTAAGGTTTTAGGCTTGCCTAAAACTCCTCAGCGGATTGAAGGCTACGACATCGCTAATATTTTCGGCCGCGAGGCGGTCGGAGCCATGATAGTATTTAACGCCGGCGAGCCGGATAAAAATGAATACCGAAAATTTAAAATTAGGATCGGCCAAGGAGAAGCCAACGATACGGGTATGTTGAGAGAAGTGTTGGAAAGAAGATTTAATAATAATTGGCCTATGCCAGACCTAATAATTATTGACGGGGGCAAGGCTCAACTAAACGTGGCTTCCGGGATTTTAAAAAAGCGGAAGATAGAGACTCCGCTTATAGCCATAGCCAAAGGATTGGGTTTAAGGTCGGCCGGCGCACTGGATAAATTATTTTTTCCCGGCCAAGCTAAACCCTTAGAACTGCCCCTGGCTTCGCCGGCCTTGCATTTAATCAAGCGAGTGCGCGACGAAGCGCATCGCTTTGCCATCGGTTATCATCGGAAATTAAGAAGCCGGGCGAAGTTCCTGTAATATTTTACGGTTTAACCGTTAATTCCAAAGGGGTTTCATTGCATCCGCCCTTGCCCGGACCGGCATCATTTTTAGGGCAAAGCCGGCAATCAGCCTGGACTTTTAGGGTTAATTTTTTGAAATTTATTTTTTTGAAGTCTAATTTTTCGAATATTTTCGGCGACATAGTCAGGGTGAAGAAATAATCATAGCCTAGCGCTACACCGTGATTGATCCGCTCCTGGATTAGCGCCGTGCCGATGCCCCGGCCTTGGAGTTTTGGCTTTACGCAGAGAGAAATTATTTCCAGGCGATTCGGCCGCCAAAGCCTTAGCCCGCAGGCGCCGGCGAATTTCCCCTCGTGGATAGCTACCGCGTAGTTGCTGATAAATTGATGAAGATAATTTTTATCCCGCGGCAGCATAGACTGCTTTTCCGCGTAATAAGAAATCAGCCGATAGATTTCTTTTATATCTTTAACCATGGCGGGGCGGATGTAGTAGCTCATAAGTATTGTTTTAGAATCTTTCATTCGGCCTGACGAAAGTAACAAATAGTATCGGTACGATGAATAAAGTGAAGAAAGAAGAGAGCATCAGGCCGAAAATAATGGCGCCGCCCAGAGCGGTCCAGGTTTCGTTAGATAGAGTAACCGGGATAATGCCGGCGATGGTGCAGATGGAGGTTATCACAATGGCTTCCATTCTGGATTTGCCCGCGTCCACAACGGCATCGTAAAAAGGGATTTTGCTTTTTAAATTCAAATTTATTTTGTCAATTAAAATTATAGCATTTTTTACCACAATACCGAAGAGCGCCACGATGCCGATCAGCCCGGGAAAGGAAAGCGTCAGCCGGAAAATCGCCAGGCCGTAGAAGACGCCGATCAAGGCTAAAGGAATAGTGACCAAGACGATCAAGGCCTTTTTAAACGAATTGAATTGGATTATTAAAGTGGAAATAATTAACAAGCCGGCCATAATCATGGCTCTTAAAATTGAAGCCACCGATTCGGTGTTCTGTTCGTTTTGGCCGCCGTAAGAAATGGCATAGCCTTCAGGCAATTTATAATTTTTTAATACCTGGTTTTCAAATTCCTTCACTACCGCCGCAGGCAGATTATCTTTGTTGACGCCGGCCGAGAGCAGTACGGTTCTTTTTTGGTCGATTCGGCTGATAGTTTCCACCGAAGGTTCCAGTTTGACCGTTGCTACATCATGCAAGAAGACCGGCTGTTTTTTTAGGTTGAGAATTTGCAGGTTTTGCACCGCTTCCAAATTGGGAATTTTATCCTTAGCGAATCTAGCCATGACTTTAATTTCCTTTCCCTGGCTTAAGATGGTGGTTACCTCTGTCCCGGATATGGCCAGCCTGATCATGGAGCCGACATAGGCGGCATTTAAATCATATAATTCCAGCCGAGCCGGGTCTAAAACGAAGGTATAGTCGGCCGGCGAATCTTTTAAAGAAATATCGTCGTTGATTACGCCCTTGATTGAAGTTAAATACGGCCTTAAATCGCGAGCGATTTTATCCAGAACTTGCAGGTCATCTCCCGAAATCCTGGCTTCGAAATCGGCGCCGGAAGGCGGACCGCCGCTCGGAGTGTCTACGGTAATAGAGGCGGTTTTAATATCGGCCAGATCTTGCCTGATGGTATCGGAAAACTGGTATGATTTTATATTTCTTTGCTTAGCGTCAACCAATTTAACGGTGATTTGCCCTTTATTAGAGGGGCTGTCAACCGAGGCGGAAAAGCTGCCGGAATCAGTTCCGGCCGTGCCGACCACGGTTGAAAAATTGCTGATTTCCTTATATTTATATAGTCTAGCTTCGATTTCTCGAGTGATCTTATCAGTTTCATCAAGATTCGTGCCCACCGGAGCGGTGATATTAATATACAAATAATCAAAATCAGAAGCGGGAAAAAATTCGCTTTGGACTATGCCGGTAAGCGGCAGGCTAATGGCCGAAATAAATAAAACCAAGACTATGGCCAGGGTGGTCAGGCGGTATTTTTTAACACTTAATATTTTACATAAGAATTTTTCGTAGATGGGCAAAATTTTATCAAAACGGACGATGCCATGGATCAGGCGGTTATAAAAGCTGCCGCCGCAATGCGAGCTTTGATAGATTAACTTCTTTTTTATGAGTTCATCGTCGGTCCACTCGGCTTCTTTCAGGCGGTAGTTTTCTTCCATGATAATACGTCCACCCTTAACATAAAATCTGACCAATAAGGTTAAAATCACAAAAATGATTAAAGCCAGGCCGTAGCCCGGATAGCTTTTTAAGAAAATTAGGCCGACAGCGGCGGCGAATAGGGGTAGAACTAAAGATAAAAATATTTTTTTAGTCAGCCTGACTCTTTCCAGCACCGCGGCTAAAGGATGGTTGATGATTAGAGCGATGATTAAAGAAGAGATTAAGGTGACGGAAACGGTAATGGGAATTGATTTAATAAATTCGCCGATAATACCGCTGGCGGAAAGCAAGGGCAAGAAAGCCCAGACCGTGGTCAAAGTAGTTGTGGTAAGAACCACTTTAAAGTCGTTTAAAACCAAGAGTACGGCTTCTTCAGGCGTAAATTTCCCGGTATTGATGTATTGTTTGGTAGCGCTAACCACGACAATGGCGTCGTCAACCAATAGTCCTAAAGCCAAAATCAGGGAAAACATGGACAAGAAATTCAAAGTAATGCCGGTATATAGCATGACGCCGAAAGTGGCGAAAAAAACCAGAGGTACGGCCAGTCCGGCCACAATAGCTTCTTTTAAGCCCACGATTAAAAATAAAATGGAAAATACCAGAATAATCGTTAGAAGGAAATCGTGGCTTAATTGGGTAAAATCTTTTTTAATTTGTTCCGAGGTATCCACGGTAATATCATAGTATAGGCCTGGCGGAAAAGTTTTTAATAGGCGGTTGATTTCGGCTTTGGCTGCATCGGCAGTGTTAACGATGTTGCCGCCGGTTTTTTTTATAACGCTGATGTTGACGCCGTTCTCCGCCGGCTTGCCTTTATCGGAAAATCGGGAATATACGGTTTTTTCCACTGCCTGTTCGCTGACTTTAGCGATATCTTTAAGGTAAATAATGGCGCCATTGTCGTTATGGTAGAGCGGCGTATCGCCGATTTTTTCCGCGGTATAAAAACGGGCGTCAGCTTTAATCGGATAGGAATACTTTTGCCCCTCGAAGTTGCCGCCGGGAAAAACCAAATTCGTAGCTTTTACTATTTGATTAGCCTGATCCGGGGAAAGATTGTAAAAAGTTAATTTTTGCGGGTCATAGGCGATGGCGAATTCCCGCGTGTCGCCCCCGGAAACATTAACCTGCCTGACTCCGGATATTTTTTCCAGTTCATCCTGGATGGTTTCCGCGTAAGTTCTTAAACTGAAGCCGTCATACGGTCCGGCCAGGGAAAAAGAAAAAATCGGGGTGTCGTCAAAGGAAATTTCATTCACCGTCGGATCGTTGGCGTCGGCCGGCAGATCGTTTTTTAAGGTGTTCACTTGATCCCTTAGGCTTCTAATACTGGTAGCCAAATCGGCCCGGGCGTCAAATTCCACCGAGATTGAAGAAACCGAATTGGAGGAATTGGAGGTAATGGTTTTAACATCTTTGATGCCGGCGATCTTAGTTTCAATTTTCTTGGTGATTAATTCTTCAACATCGGTAGGCGAAGCGCCCGGGTAAGTGGTGATAACCACGGCAAAAGGGATTTTGACTTCAGGCTGGGATTCTAAGGGCAGTTGGTTATATGAATAAATTCCTCCGATGGTTAAGAGAATAATCAATAAAATCACCACCCTGAAATTGGAGACGAAAAAATTTAATATACCTTTTCTCAGTTCCGGCCTGAAGGTCAGTTTTTCCAAATATAAATAATCCGAAGATTTAGATTCGGTATCGGTTTCGCTGTTTTTGTCATTAACCGGTTTGGTGAAGTTTAAGTTTTGTTCCATTATAATTTTATTATTTTATCAATTCAACCGGGTCGCCTTCTTGGACAAGCTTGTTGCCGTCGGTAATAATTACGGCCGTATCGGGCAGGTTGGTTTTAATTTCCGCCGTTTCCCCGGTAATTTTTATAATTTCTACCGATATTTTTTTAGCTTGGCCGTTGTCTATAGTAAAGACCATATTGCCGTTCTGCCCGATTTCTATAGCTGATAAGGGTAAAACAATATTGCCCGTATCCGACTTTTTTTCGACATTGATTAAAATGTTCACTACGGTGCCTAAAGAAAAATCAGCGGAATTAAATTTTATCGGGGCTACTTCAACCAAGAATCTCTTGGTAAAAGCGTCTGCTTGGGTAGTCACGCCGGTGATTTCCCCGGCGATTTCCTTGTTTTCATTATTTTTTATAACTACCGTTTGGCCGGCTTTAATTTTTCTTAAAACGGTTTCGTCAACATAGAACTGGAATTTCATAGTTTGGCCGGAGCTGATAGTCGCCAGTTGCTGGCCGGCCGAAACCGTGTCGCCCAAAGCTATAAAACTCTGCGTAATTTTGCCGCTTAAAGGCGCGACTACCAGGTGAACGTCAATAATGCTTTGCAGGCTTATCAGCGCGTTGCGATACTGCACCTCGGCCGCGTCCAGCATTGATTTAGTATTGGCTTGTTGGGAAAATAGGGCCTGTTGAGCATTTTTTTCTTGCTGTTTAGCCAGCTCATAGGCTTTAGTTAAAGCGTCCGAATTAGTATTGTTATTAATCGCGTTATTTTCTAGAGCCTGTTTGGCGCCGTTGATTTGCGTTAAAGCGGCGTTGATTTGCGCCAGATAACCGCCGACAACGGTTTGCATTCCGTCTATGGCGGTTTGTGTCAGTATATTACTGGTGACACTGGCTCCGATGTAGCTATTGGTATATTCTATTAATTTTTTTGTGGTTTGCACTAATTTAATCGTTGCTTCAATTTTAGTTTTAAGATCAGTAAAATCCGTAACCGAGAATTGCTGGTTTAAAGCGACCGTACTTTTATAATAGTTTTTAGCATCCATAGCCAGTTGAGGATCAGCCAATCCCAGATAATATTTAGTGGATAAATAGTCAATATTGCTTTTGTCGTAGCCGGTCAGATTATTTATTTCGGTTATTAAAGTATTACATGTATCGGCAACAGCATCAGCCGTGGCGTTAGCGTTGGTTTCAACATCGCCGGTAGATTGAGTAATGCCGGTTTCCCGATTTACTAAATTTAACCTAGCTTGCTCGGTGGCGATCTTAGCCGCCTCGTAAGAAATTTGGACGCTTTTAAGGCTTTCGGCCGAGGTCAAAGCGATGTTGCGCTTATTTATTTCCGCCTGCTCAACCGCTAATTGAGCCTGCCTGATCTGGTTGGCGCTTAAACCGGCTCCATATGAACCACCCTGGTTGATGTCGTCAATTCTCGCCAAGAGACTGCCGACCTTAACGCTCTCGCCCAATTTAAAATTCACCTGCTTAACTGTGCCGGATGTTTTAGCTATTACCTTAGCTTCTTGCTGGCTTAAAACCAAGGCCGGGTATTCATATTGTTGATTGGCAGACTTGCTTTGGCTCACGGTTTGACCCCTAACTTCTATGGCGGCTTTTTTTTGCTCCGCGGGCTTTGCCACCGGAGCGCTGCAAGCGGTTAATAAAAGCAGAGTTATGCTGACTGAAAAAATTGAGGCCTGTTTCATTATAGTCATATAAATTGGCTAATTTTTAAGTAATTATGTTTAAAAACTTATTTATTCAAATGATTAAATATTTGTTAGAAATTAAAACATTTTATCATTAATTTTTTGTTAAGTCAACATAGCCTTAACGGCGTGGCGTTGAATAGGTATATTATAGAACGACCCCTGCTATTTCAGGCAACATAGTTTATGCGGGTAAAAAAAGCAAGGGCAAAAGTCCCTGCTGTTTAGAACGCGATGGCGCTATTTATTTACCGCGATTAAATCGCGGTAAAGTTCCGCTCCTAGCCCCATAAGGGCTGTTACTGGAAAGTGAAACGCCTGGCCGCGTCCCTTGGCGTGGGTTCACCAGTTTATACGGACAAATTCAATATTGCCAGGTGGAGGATGCCTCTCCGGCGGCAGAGGATCTTCGCCCCTTTTTTCCGCACCCGACAAGACATGCTGGCTCAGAAGATAGGTATGAGATTTGACGGCTGAACAGCCGAGAGAACCGAAGAGCATCGCTAAGGCAAAAAGCGACGCAGTGGCAGTGGTCAGTTTCTTTGTCATAGTAGGCATATAACGCCTCACTTTCTTTTCCAATGAACTTGGCGCGTGAATCAGTGCACGCGTCTGACACTATTACCGATCGCACGACGGGTGCGGCGGCTACTAAGTTGTGTGAGCTTAGGATTATCTACACTCTAATTTTCGTCCTTTTAAGAAGGTTTGTCAAATATATGAGTAATTTATAATATACTCTCATGAAATTTTGCCGTAATTTGCCGTGGCGTGATGCCGTGCTTTTTGTTGTAATTTTCCTGATAACGGCGCCGGCGTTTGGTTTCATTAATAGCGTAGCGCATGGCCGGGGTAATTTTATCGCCATACATTATAACTTTGCCGTTTAGGTGCCGGGCGGCGCGGCCCATAGTTTGGATAAGCGAAGTTTCGGTGCGCAAGAAGCCGGACATGTCCGCGTCTAAAATAGCTGCCAAGGAGACTTCGGGCAGATCCAGGCCTTCGCGCAAAAGATTTATGCCGACCAAGACATCATATTTTCCCAAGCGTAGATCGCGCAGAATTTCCACCCGCTCCAAGGTTTCCACTTCGCTATGTAAATATTGAACCTTAATGCCCTGTTCTTTAAGAAAGCCGGCCAATTCTTCGGCCATGCGCTTGGTTAAGGTCGTGACCAGAGTTCTTTGTCCTTTTTCGGTTCTTATCTTTATTTCTTTAATTAAATCTTGAATTTGCCCGGCATTCGGCCTAACCTCTATTTCCGGGTCCAATAGTCCGGTCGGCCTAACCAATTGTTCCACAATTTGTTTTGATTTTTTGATTTCATATTCGGCCGGCGTGGCGCTGACATAAATTATTTGATTTATTTTATCGTTGAACTCTTTAAAGTTTAGCGGCCGGTTATCGCGGGCGCTGGGTAAGCGGAAGCCGAAGTCAATTAAGGTTTGCTTGCGAGATTGATCGCCGGCATGCATGCCTCGGATTTGGGGTATGGTAACATGGGATTCGTCGGCGAACATTAAAAAGTCTTTAGGCTTGCCCCCCGAAGCCTTGGCGAAGGGGAAAAAAAAATCAATTAAAGTTTCCGGCGCCTGACCTGGCGAACGGCCGGTAAGGTGCCGCGAATAATTCTCTATGCCATTGCAATAGCCCACTTCTTCCATCATTTCCAAATCATAGTTGGTCTTTTTTTCCAGCCGATAAGCTTCCATTTCCTTGCCCAGCTTTTTTAATTCCAAGAGCCTGAGTTTTAATTCCTGGCGAATATTTTTTAGCGCCTCTTCCATTTTTTCTTGAGGCGTCATAAAATGCTTGGCCGGCAGGATGGTAATTTCTTTTAATTCCTGACCATGCAGGCGGCGATATTCGGCGGACCACAGCGGCACATCCAGCCCGGGGCGAATCGTAAAAATATTTATTTTATCAATTACATCGCCGAACATAACGATTTGCACCGCGGCCTCGCCCGTGGCCAGATGAATGTCAATATTTTCTCCCTTAACTCGGAAACTGCCGCGTTTAAATTCCCGGTCGTCGCGGCTATATTGAATTTTTACCAAGTCGCGTAAGAGCTGATTGCGCTTAATTTTTTGGCCGACATGGAAATGCCGGCCCATGGCTTCATATTCGGCGCGTTCACCCAGGCCGTAGATGCAGGAAACGCTGGCTACGATTAAAACATCCCTGCGGTTTAATAAAGATTGGGTGGCGGCGTGGCGCAGTCGGTCGATTTCTTCGTTGATGGTAGCCTCTTTTTCTATATAGGTATCAGTGTGCGGAATATAGGCTTCAGGCTGGTAGTAGTCGTAATAAGAGACAAAATAATGTACGGCATTCTCCGGGAAAAATTGCCTGAATTCGCCGTAGAGTTGGGCGGCTAAAGTTTTATTATGGGAGATTACCAGAGTTGGTTTTTGAATTTTTTCAATAATCGCGGCCATAGTAAAGGTCTTGCCCGATCCGGTAACGCCCAGGAGGGTTTGGTCTCGGTAGCCCTTGGCTACGCCCTCTACCAGCTTAGCGATAGCTTGCGGCTGATCGCCGGTGGGCTTGAATTTTGAGATTAATTTAAATTTCATAATAGATCTGTATAATAACGGAGTAGTTATAGATTGGCTAGGTTAGTACTAATAATAATCCACCTAGCCGCCTTTATCAAGGGCTTGAATCTTCTTATATTCGACGCTACTTGACAAGATTATATAGTTATGCTAAACTTTAAAGTCAACTTAAAAATAGATAATTAAAGGCCAATTTAAGCGGGCCAGGCACGACAAGCATGGGGATTTTCTTGTCAGGCGTAACACGGTTTTAACTGGGTTTAGCCTAGCAGAAATTTTCTTGCCTGCCCGCTCCAGTTGGTCTTTTTATTAAAATTATTATATAGGCTGATAAGAAACCGCCCCCCACTACACTGTAATGAGGGGCGGTTTTTAATTTGTCAGAGGTTTGGTTTCGATTGTAGCCGGAGTGGATGAAGCCGTGCCTGCCTCGCCAGCCGGCGGGGCGGATAGTTTTTCCACGCCCAGGAGGCAAACTTCCTGCCAGGGGACATAGTGGGAGGCAAACCTTTTTTCTTTCACCGCTCCATCCGGATAAGTTACTTTGTAATCAAAATAAGCGTCGGCGCCGTTGTGGGCGGTTTCGGTGCATTTTTTTACTCCCGGCTTTAAGTCCAAAGTTTCTATAATTTTCGTGGGTTGCGGTTTTACAATATTATAAATTGTCGGTTTGGTTTTTTCTATTAGGCGTTGGTCCAGCGTGCCCCAGAATTCATACGATAGCGTATTGGTGGCGACTTTCGCTTGGATTAAAATATAAGACGGCATATCGTTGATAAAGCGAAAGTCCGGCCAAGGATCGTAAATCGTGGCATCGGTGCCGGCCGGTTCATAATACGAAACTCGGTAGGAGTGGTTTCGCCTTAAAGTTACCGGCAGGCCGCTGGCGACAACCGTTCTAAACATAGTGGTGCCGACTTGGCAGAGGCCGCCGCCGAATTCAGGTGTGGTTTTATTTTCCTTAATGACCAGTTCGGGCAAATAGCCGGTAGCGCCGGTGACCTCGCCTAAAGCTTTAAGCAAGGAAAATTCCTCCCCGGGTTTTATAAGCAAGCCATTGATTTTATCACTGCCGACTTTTATATTATGGCGCCGATTAGCGGGTGAACCGGCGAAAGTGGATGTACCGATGCCGATAATTTCTTTAATGCCAAGGCTGTTGATATTACCGGCTTTAGCTAACACCGGTTTTAGCCTAACCTCTAAGTCAATTAGACCAGCCTGATCGGTAGACAGGCTGTTTTCAGTCATCCGGTTTTCTATTTTTACAAAGCTTGATTCAATATCCAGCGCCAGCCCGTCCTGGCCATTCTGGAATTCAGTTACCTTGCCGCTGTCAATTATGAATTTAGCTTCTATCGGCTGGATGTCTATTTTTGAGGCGATTTCTTCGGTTAAGTAGGCTCTGAATTTAACATCATCTAGACCGACACCCACCTGGTTAATGTCCGAGTCGGTTACTTTTAGAGCCAGCATTTGAGATAATAGATCTTTTGATAAAATCCATGTCTGATCGCCGTATTTTAAAGCCAGGGGGGCTGAATTTAAAAGTTTTCTGGCTTTGCTTTCCGTATTTAAAGAATTTTTGGCCAAAATTTTCGGGTATTGAGTTATGGTAAAAAGCTTGATTTCGGCCGGGTTAAGGTCGGCCAGATTAATTGACAATTGGCCGATAGCTTCTTCAAAATTAATAGTTTTGCCGAATTTTTCTTTAGCCACGGAGAATTCGTAATCATCGGTTAATGGAATTTTCTTCACTATCAACTCGGCATCCCGGGCAGTTTCATAAGTATCGGAAAAATTATTTCTTAGTATCTTAATAATTTCTTCCCGGTTGATTAGGGTGGTTAAAGACAACCTTTGCTTTACCATGATCGCCAGCAGTTTATTTTTTAAGTTGATTAAAAAGTTATCGTTTTTACCATAATTGAAAGCGGAATTTACGGCCCGATCGACATCAAAGGTGATAATTTGATAAGCCAGACCGCCGTCCGCCGACGCGACCAACGGAGTGATGGCGATTTGGCTATTTTTATAAGAAAAGATAATCCCGCGCTGACTGATTTTATCAACCGCCTGATTAACCAGATTTCTGGCCTGTTCAAGAGATTTGCCGCCCAGATTAATCGGTCCGATAAAAATATTGGGGCATATTTTATTTTTATATATATTATCAAAGGCGGCTAAGCCGGCTATGGCCGGGATGAATATAATAAAAAAAATGATTGCCAGTATGAGCAACCACCGCGGTTTTGAACTATTTATCTTGCCGGGGAGAAGGTCTAACATTTTAGGGTTGATTTATAATTTCATTAATGATATCTTTGGCGGTTTCCTTGTCTCGCTGTTCCCGATCTTTTTCCGTCGCGATATCAAAATTCAAGGCTGAGCCCTCGCGCATGCCGCTCGGCAGTTGATTTTTAGGCCAGATGATCGCGACCCCGTCGCTGGTTATTAGCACCGCTTGATCACCTTCAAAACGGTCAAGAGTTAATTTTATTTGCATAGTTTTATAAATTTACAGTTGGTCGTTCGGAATGTTTGTTTTTCACTCAAGACGAAATTTGGGTATTTTTTCTTAAAATTATAATAATAAAATTTGCATTGAATAATTTTAAGAAAAAATACTACAATTTCGTATTCGCTCAAAACAAACATTCCGAACGACCACTAGCGTCATTATGGTTATTTCTCCTTCACCTTAATGGAAAATTGTTTAGCGCTCTTAGCCTTGGGCAAGGTGACGGTTAAGATGCCGTTATCCAAAGAGGCGTCGACTTTTTCGGCGTCAACTTCAACCGGCAGTATGACCGAGCGGGAGAAACCGCCCCAGTAGCATTCTTTAATTAAGTAATTTTCATCGGAAATTTTTTCGGTGATTTCGCGCTTGCCGCGGATCGTCAGCATGTCGTTATTTATGGAAATATCAACCTCATCTGGTTTGACGCCGGCGATAGTGGATTTTACCACCAGCTTATCCGGCGTTTGATAGACATCAATAGACAGCTGGCCTTCGTCGTAATCGCCGCCCAGCCATTCCTGCTCTTCCGGCTGCTCTATGGGATTATCGGCTTTTTGCGGTTCAGCTTCGCTTTTTATTTCTATCTGATCGGTTTTACCTTTTAAACCGGCTAATTTTTTGAAAATATTAACCATATGATTGATAAGTTTTAGGGCTGAATATTATGGTAATATTATACTATTTATTATTTTGATTTACAAGAGGAATAAAAAATGTAAGTTGAAGTGCTTATAAGACTTGGTGGACAATACTGGGCTCGAAGATCCTCGGTGCTGACCTTTGCGCAGAAAAAGAAAACGGAGTTGACCTCCACAATGTCAATGTGATGTTTAAGTAAGTTGGTGGACAATACTGGGCTCGAACCAGTGACCTCCACAATGTCAATGTGGCGCTCTAACCAACTGAGCTAATTGTCCTAAATTTATATTACCTAAGTGGGCATGGATGGACTCGAACCATCTACCTTGGCTTTATAAGAGCCACGCTCTAACCAGCTGAGCTACATGCCCTATTCCAAAATAAAAAAGGACATAATCCTTTTTATCAATTTAACACTAGTTAGAGATAATTTCAAGCGGGCTCACTCTCTGACAAGGGAGGGCCGGGGAGAATGCTATAGTGGCAATTTATTAAGTTTATCCTCAATGGCATTAATGATTATTTTTTCCGCTTCAGCGATCGGTGCTTGAATCGTCGCCTTGGCCAGACTCTTAGTGCCGCTGGGATTGAATTCTTTAGTTAAGGCCATGGCGTCAATATTTTTTATCGCGTAAATCAATAGGCTGGTAGTCTTTATCGACCCAGGGCCGGCTGTTCCGGTCGGCGCTTGGCCGGCCGCTTCGGTTTGCCTCGGTTCGGGTGCGTTAGCCGAAATCTCATTTTCATAGATTATCACAATAACCTTGGCTTGCGGGATGTTGACAATCAGCTCGTCAATCACATCGGTTAAATCTTTATCCGTAGAATTGGTTTTTAAAAAGTCCGAGGCGGATAAGGTAGACCAGACTAATTTATTATCCGTGGTGCTTAAGAGTCTGGCTAAAACTCGGCCCCAGAGTTTTAGGATATTTAAGCTTCTGGAGCGATAAAGATGGTTGACGATTTCTTCCCGCCGTCCGCCTAAGGACATTAATTGCGAGGCGATCAGCAGGGCTCGCGGAGTGACATTATTGGTTTTAAAGCTCTTGGTTTCAGCGATCATGCCGGCGAGCAAGCAGGTGGCGATATTTTCATCAATTAAATCGCGCGAGTAGTTCTCAAACAGCATGAAAATAATTTCTGAAGTTGACACTGCGGTTAATTCAATTAAATTAATTTGCCCGAAAGCTTCATTGTTTGAGCTGTGGTCAATATTGATGATGGGAGTTTGGTAAAAGAATTCAGTGTCGTTATCGTAAATTTTACCCAGAGATTCCAGGTCGGAGGTGTCCAGCGCGATGATTAAATCATATTTAAAACCGCCGGCGCCCGAGGAGATGTCGGTTTCGGTGAACCAGCCGTCCTTGGGCGAAATAATAATATTCAGCTTGTTTTCGTCCTGCTGGTATTTAATCTGGCTGACCTTGGTATTGGTGACATCCAAGGAAATAATGAATTTACGCAGGTTTTCCAGAGATTCTTTAATGTCCAAATAGCCGGGTAAGAAAGAATAGGACTTATGCAAGCTATAGGCTTCGGCCACCACTTCAACATTTTTGTTCAGCTTTTTTAAAAATAAAAATAGCGCCAAAGCCGAAGCCGCGGCGTCAACGCCCCAAGTTTTTTTAAAAGTAATCAGAATATTGGAGGCTTTTTTTATTTGTTCAAAAATTTGCTGTTCTTGAGTCAACATGGAAATAGAGATTAGAGATTAGAGAGAAGAAAATGGAATTTTGGGGCAGTTAATTAATATATCTAAAATTATAAAAGGTGTCAAGGGGGAGATCGCACAACACATAACGCATAGAAAGTAACACATAATAAATTTTTCCAGGCTGGGCGTTTTCGGACAGCTTAATGAGGGACTGCTTGCCAAATTAAGCCATTTGCGCTAAGATTTTTTAGATAGTTTGCACAGTAACAATCAAACAAAGAAAAAAACAAAATTAAGGAAACAGCATGAATACTAAGTTCAGCGGAACATATACCGCCATTCCCACGCCGTTTAGAAACGGAAAAATTGACGAATGCGCGTTGGAAAGTCTGATTAGGTGGCAGATTAGGGCCGGCGTGGACGGCATCGTGCCGGTCGGCACCACCGGCGAGTCGCCCACAGTGGACATGGGGGAACATAAGTACATTATAGATTTGGCGGTAAGATTCGCTGGCGGTAAATTCAAGGTTATCGCCGGCACGGGCGGCAACTCAACCGCGGAAGCCATTGAATTGACGCAAGCGGCGGAAAAGCTCGGCGCCGATGCCTCTCTTCAGGTGGCGCCTTACTATAATAAACCGACCCAGGAGGGATTGTTCCTGCACTTCCGCGCCATTGCTCAAGCGACCTCACTGCCCATCATCCTCTACAGCATCCCGGGTCGTTGCGGCGTGGAAATCGGCGTGAACACGGTTAAACGGCTGGCCGAGGCCTGCCCGAACATCGTTGGTATCAAGGAAGCTGGCGGCAATCCCAATCGCGTCAGCGACCTGCGCGCGGTTTTGGGAGAGGACTTTTCCATCCTCTGCGGCGACGATTCGCTGACACTGCCGTTTATGTCCGTTGGCGCGCAAGGCGTCATTAGCGTCGCCGCCAATATCATCCCTCGTGATATGGCGGAAATGGTTAAGTTCGCGTTGAATGATGATTACGCCTCGGCGCGGATAGTGCATGCCATCTACTATCCGCTTTTTAGGGATTTGTTTATTGAAACCAATCCTGGTCCGGTCAAAGCCGCGCTGGCCATGATGGGTATGATCAATGAGGAATACCGTCTGCCGCTCGCACCCATGTTGGAAAAAAACAGGAAGAAACTCTGGGAAACCCTAAAGTTGCTCAGCCTTATCTAATAGGAGGACGCCAACATTACCCCGGCTAGCATTTAACGCCAAGCCGGGGTCTTTTTTTCTTGCAAAATAAGGGTAATTTTGATAAAGTGAATATTGAGCCAAGGTAATTTTTAATTTTTGAATTTTTAATTTTTAAATAATTTCAAATATCCTAATTTTTAATAAAACTTCTAAATAATAAAATATTTAGATATTAAAAATTAGAAATTATTTTAAAAATTACAAAATTAAAAATTTTTTTATGTCTGTAGAATTGCCGAAAATATATAATCCGGCCGAATACGAAGACGGCGTTTATGAAAAGTGGGAAAAGTCGGGATTTTTTAATCCGGATAACTTAGGCTTGCCTAAAACGGCCAAACCGTACACCATAGTTCTGCCTCCACCCAACATTACGGATAAATTGCATCTGGGGCATTCGGCCATGCTGGCCATAGAAGACTTACTGATTCGTTATCATCGGATGAAGGGCGAACGTGCTCTTTGGATTCCGGGCACGGACCACGCGCCCATCGCTACGCAGTACGTGGTGGAAAAAAAATTGTGGCAGGAAGAGAAAAAAACGCGCCACGATTTAGGTCGAGAAGAATTTTTAAAAAGGGTTTGGCAATTTTTGCGGGAGACCCAGGCTACGATTTTGCGCCAGACCAGAAAGATGGGCGCGTCTTTGGATTGGTCGCGCCAGGCCTTTACCTTGGATGAGCCGCGGGCCAAGGCAGTGAAAAAGCTGTTTGTGGATATGTATGACGAAGGCGTGATTTATCGCGGAGTCAGGGTGGTAAATTGGTGCCCCAGGTGCCAGTCCACTTTAGCCGATGACGAGGTGGAATATAAAGAAGAAAAAGGCAAATTGTATTGGCTGAAATACGGTCCATTCGTTTTGGCCACTTCTCGTCCGGAAACAAAATTGGGCGATACGGCCGTGGCAGTTTACCCGGGAGATAAGCGCTACGAGAAAATGGTGGGCAAGAAATATAAAATACCGGGCGTGCTGGGTGAATTTGAAATTATCGTGGTGGCCGACCGGGCGGTTGATCCTAAATTCGGCTCAGGCGCGATTAAAGTTACGCCGGCCCATGACTTTACGGATTATCAAATTGCCCAAAGGCATAATCTGGCCATGAAGCAAGTCATAAATGAACAAGGCCGGATGATGGCCAATACGGGTAAATACGCCGGTTTGACCACTAAAGAAGCGCGGGAGGCGATTTTGGCCGACATGGAAAAAATGGGTTTGCTTGACCATATTGAAGACGGCTATCTGCATAATATCGCGTTATGCTACCGCTGCGGCACGCAAATCGAACCTATACCGTCAAAGCAATGGTTCGTGGACGTGGACAAGAAATTGAAACGTTTGGGTGGAAAGTCGCTAAAGGAAAAAGCCATCGCGGCGGCCGCTGACGGAAAGATCGAATTTATCCCGGAGAGATTCAAAAAAAGGTATCTGGACTGGATGAATAATCTGCACGATTGGTGTGTTTCGCGCCAGCTTTGGTTCGGGCATAGGATACCGGTTTGGTATAAGAAGGCAGAAGGTAGAAGTAAGAAGTTAGAAGATAAGGACCAAGAAATTTATGTCGGCGCGGAAGCGCCGCAGAATTCTAATTTTGTTTTTTTGCACGGTTTTTATCGTACCAGAGATGTAAAGGACCCGTTAAATTGGTTAAACAAGCAATTGCCGAATCAAGAAAATTTTTGGCAGATCTTGCCCAATCCGGATAAACCTAATCGCGATGAGCAGGAAAAGTTTGTCTTGGCTAGTGCTAAAATAGATAAAAATTCCATTATAGTGACGCATTCATTAGGCAGTGCCTTAGCGTTAAAAATAATACAGAGCAGTAATTTAAAAATAAAAAAGCTGGTCATGCTGGCTCCTTCCCTAAGAACAAAAAAGAAGGAGTTAATAGAGTATAAAAATTATAAATACGATTTTAAGAAAATAAAAGAAAATGTCGGAGAAATAGTAATCTTTCAAGCCGGAGAGGATCACGCAGTCACTGCGGAAGAGGTTGCTGAAATAGCCGTTGCGCTAGACGCGAAAATAATTAAAGTTGAAAATTCCGCCTCGCATTTTAATAGCGATGAATGCCAAGATATATTAAATGAATTGAAAAAAGATTTTTGGGTTCAAGATGAAGATACTTTAGACACCTGGTTTTCTTCCGGCACCTGGACCTTCTCCACTTTGGGCTGGCCGGATAATTATGTTAAAGGCAAAAAATCGGGTGATTTAGCCAGGTTTCATCCCACGCAGGTCTTAGAAACCGGCTATGAAATAATTACCCTCTGGGTGTCGCGCATGATTATCATGTCTTTTTACGCCTTAAACGAAATTCCGTTCGAAAAAGTATATCTGCACGGCATGATACTGGATAAGAACGGCAAGAAAATGAGCAAATCAAAAGGCAACGGCATTGACCCGCTGGAGATGATTGATAAATTCGGCACCGACGCGGTTCGCTTATCGCTGTTAATGGGCAATACGCCGGGCAACGACGCCAAATATAGCGAAGATAAAATCGCCAGTTTCAGGAATTTTACCAATAAGCTGTGGAACGTGGCGCGTTATATAATCACGAATCATGAATCACGAATCATGAATAATGAATTAAACTTAAAGAATCTAACAATATCGGACAGGTGGATATTGGGAAAAATGGAAGAGTTAATAAAGAAAGTAACCGAAGATTTGGAAAGTTATAGTTTTTCGCAGGCCGGGGAGAGTTTGCGCGAATTCACCTGGGATGATTTAGCCGATTGGTATTTAGAGGCCAGCAAGTTTGAAAAAAATGAAGAAAAGAGCCGGATATTAAATTATGTTTTAGAAAATTTATTAAAGCTCTGGCATCCGTTTATGCCATTCGTGACGGAAACAATTTGGCAAAAGATGGGGCATAAAACTTTTTTAATGGTGGAGAAATGGCCGAAATCAGATTCTATCGCTTCGCTCCAGAATGACAAAATAGAGTTTGAGGTGGTGAAAGAGATTATTGTCGCTATCCGCAACGCGCGCGCGGAAAATAAAGTTGAGCCAGGGCAGAAAGTTAAAGCGGTGATTTATGCGGGTAAGCGGAAAAAATTAATAACCGAGCAGGCGCACTTAATAAAAAGTTTACGCACCGGCATTAGTGAGTTAGAAATTAAAACTAAAGGAGAGAAAATTGCCGGCGCGATTTACGCGGCCGTTGGCGATATAGAAATATATTTGGTTGGAGCCGTGGATAAAGCCAAAGAGAAGGCCAGACTGGAAAAGGAAATTGTTAATCTGGAAAAAGTAATTAAGGCCGCGGAAGCTAGGCTGGCTAATAAGGAATTCGTTAGTAATGCGCCGGCCGAGATCGTGAAAAAAGAAAAAGAGAAATTAGCGGGGTGGCAGGCAGAATTAGAGAAGTTTAGAGAGCAATTAAAAAATTTGTAATTCAATGTTATAGCAACTTTCGACTGGAATCCTGGCTAATCATCAAGTTATTATTATTTTTTAGCCGTTTATCAGTAAATATATCCGTGACGCTCCGCTAAGGGTTACTTTTTATAACTAAAAAGTAACCAACCCCGCATTTTGCGGGGTGGGGTGCCTCAATTCGCTAGTGCCCTTAATGACTTTTATCCCTCGCGCTATGTCGCTCAGCTCGGCACCCCAAACCCCATTGGTGGTATTGAAATGTAATTAAAAAGTATTTTAAAAAGACGACCCCAAAAAATTGAGTCGTTTTTTTATAAAATTTTATTTATAAGCTTTACGATAATACCTCTCCGGTCCAAGGGTTTTTAATAAGGACATTTTTAACTGCTCGTCATCAACTTCGCCGTTTAAGGTAAACAGATCTTGAATTCTGGCCGGTCGTCCGCCGGACTTAAGTATGGGATAGGAGAAGAGCGCGCCCATGGATGAAACCATGCAGCCCTCGGGCGCGACGTTAAGGAATAAATCCGTACCGTGTTTTATTTGTAAAATCGCTTCGCCCAGGTAGGGCGGCAGTTCACCGTGCGGCTTAAGCGAGGGTAAAATTTGCCTGGCCGATTCTAAAACCAGCCTCATTTCTTCGGGCATGGTAATTTTGGCCGCTCTATATAGGGGCTGGGCTAAAACTTTTCTTAGAACTATTATTAATTTTTTAATTTTTGAGATTAGTTTTTGCTTTTCCTTAATTTCTTTTTGGCTCTTGCTTAAACTGATTTCTCCTCGGCATTCTAAAATGGCGAATTCCAATAATAGCTCCAGATAGCACCAAAGAGGAGAGTATGTCGCCGTAAAAGACCTGAAACCGATGGCGTCAACGAGAGACTTGAATATTTCCTCCACTTGCGCTACTCGCATATAGGCTTCGCCTTCAATGTGAATTTTAATTTTATCTGATCTTTCCTCAGATTGTTTAATAATTCCTTTTGCGCCATTTCCATGTTCAAGTGATTCCTCCCCCGCAAAATGCGGGGTCGGAATGACAATACCTGGATAGTCTGCGCGATTGGAGTTTTTTATCCATTTTCTGGAGAATTTTTTTAGAATTTTTCTTAAGCCGTTATTCCTGTACAATCCGTAACCGAAGTATTTAAAAATGGCTCCGCCTATTAGAGATTTTTTGCCGATGGCCGGCGCCATAGCCAGTATGGTTTTATTGGGCCGGCTTTTGGTTTCTAAGATTTTGTTGATGTCGTTTTTTAGTTTAATATAATCTTCATAAAATTTTTGGTAATGATCATAGTCCTGGCAGGCGGCGCCGGCACGCAAGAGAATGGCATGTAAAACTCCCTGTAAAACAATCCCCTGGAAGGATTGAATCAGCGCCCATTCATCCAAGCCCACATTAAAACCATCTTTCTCGTGGCCGACCAGCAGCTTGATTGGATATTCTAAGGTCCGGCTAGAACCCCGGCAGGCGTTACAGCCGAATTGTTTGCTTAAGAGCAGTTTATGCATTTCATAATATTGGCCCTGCCGGCAAGGGCCGGTACCCTTATTGTCAAAGACAATAATCCTGGTTTTGTCTTTGAGCAGAGGGTCCTGCTCTTTGTTTCTCTTTATAAAATCCTCATTAGCCAGCATCATATCGGCGAATACCGCCGCTAAAGGCGCACAGACCGAATCGCCGGCATATTTTCTGCCTAATCTCACTTTATGCTCCAGGTCATAAGATTCATTTTCGTAATTGTCAATTACAGTATATCCCGCCGCTCGGAAGATGGCGGTAATCGGCCGATTATCGTTAAGAGTGGGAAAATAGATCACGTCCGTGTCTTTATTCAAGACCGCTCCCCCGAACTCGTCGATAAGTTTTAACTCGAAACGCGCTTGGGAGAACTCTTCATGCAATTTCTGGTTTAACTGATTAAGAAAAGTATTAACCCGGTTTTCCAGATGCGCCAGCTCCTTTATCATGGCGTCTGATTGAATGAAAAGACTGGGTGTTTTTTTAGTGATTTCACTAAGAACCGGAGCGATGACCGTATCTGGTCCGCATCTAAAAGTAGAAATTCTGACCGCGGAGATTAAAGAATCGGTGAGACCGGTTTCGATAGATTTGAATAATTGCTTAAGCCGAGGCGATATAATCAGAGTATGAAATTTTTTATTGGTGATGGCATTGATTTTGGTTAGAATATCATGCGGATTGCGCCAGTAAACGTAAGCAAAATCCTTATCCAGCCGGCTGTTTAGAGCATAGGAGGGAATGGCGATGACCGCCTTGTCCTTTAGGAGCTTGCCCACGTGGCTGTCATATATTCCGGGATTTAAAATATATTCACGCCCGCAAACGATGGCGATATTCTTTTTTTGCCGGATCGCCTCTTCCAGATATCGGGCAACCTGCTGGGCCAGGCGCTCTTGCAGATCCCGATTTTCTTTAACGGCATATTCGATTGCCTGTTTAAATTCCGGCCGGGAGACAGGTAATTTATAATACTTAAATAATCCGTCGAGCTTACTATAGAACTGGTCGGCCAGATACTCGGAATCCATTTTTTTTAAGCTTAAGACAAAGGAATAAAAATTAGCCGCCGGATATTTTTGTTTTGCCATGCGCTCGGCAATAATCACGCCGCCTTGGTTGGTAGTGCAGGTTCTGCCCAGACTGATGCCTTCAGTCGGTAAAAAATCAATTTGCGGCACCAGGATAAGGCCGTGCGGCGCTTTGGCCAATCTGATAAATTGCCCAGCCGCCCCGATTAAGGGCGCGCAGACATCAATATTGAATAGAGGCTGAGCCTCGATAACATCCGTCTCCCGGACATTATCGACTTCAACGGGAATGCCTAGTTTTTCAAAGATTTTAGCCAGGAAAAATGCTTGCTCGGAAATAGCGAAACTGCGAGGAATAACCAAGCGGTTATTAGCCTGGGACTTTGGCTGGGCCTGGTTGATAAATAGCCAGATTTCTTTGTAAGCGTCCGGGGTTTTTTCGGCCGTAATATTTTTAGATGCTAATTCGTTGACCGCCGTGCAGCCACCCAGCGTTAAAACTAATTTTTCTTCCAGGTTGATAGAATTAAGCAAGGTCCTTGAGCAACGGGCCGCTTGATCGCCGCAGGCCGCGCCTCGACAAATAACTATTTTTTTATCAAATTTAAGATTAATAAAGTCAGCCAGCAGGCAAATATTTTCCGTGAAGGTTTTATTTTTTATTGATTTAATCAAGCCTAAACAAGCGCGATGGCCCGGCAGAGGCGGCACCAGCGCATACATGGTTCCGGTTTCCTGAATCCGCCGCGTTACCGCCAGGGGCAGGGGGTCGGAGAGCATGGTTTGGCCGTGCAAGAGCACGACCGCGTTTTTAGGAAAATTTACCTGGTTCCAAAGGGTTCGGGCCATATTTTCTACGATGGCGTAATTCGCTGAAGCTAGAATTTCACTCTTGGCATAACCCTGGCCCTGCATCGCGCGTGCGTTTTCCATTAAGAAGACCGCGCAAGTGGCGTTAATTTCATAAGCCTTTTCCGCTTCATAGGCCAGCCGGCAAGCCTCTTTTATGTCTTTGATGCCGAATAAAGCCTTAAGCGTGTCCATTAAGCTGCCGGTTCCGGCCGAACATTTTATGTTCATGGCGTTGTCAAATAGCTCTTCCTTTTTCAGGGAGATAATGGAAATTTTGGTGTCTTCGCCGCCGATATCAACCAAGACGCAAAAGTCCGGATTAACTTCCTGGCCTTGTTTGGTTAAATCTTGGATATGCGCTTTAGCGTATTCAATGGAGCCATGAGCGTGAGCGTAATTTTCCACCAAGACAAAAATTTTGTCTGCCAGCCCCGGATAAACTTTTTGCAAGACTTTTTGCACTTGATAACGCCCGCTGCCGGTGATGCCCAGGTGTTGGATGTTAAGCTTAGTGATGCCGGCCGACTGTAAACCGCGGAAAATATGCTTAATGGTTTCAATGGTGTCGCCGTGGTTGTCAGAGGAGTTTAAAAATAAGATTTCGCCCGTGGCCGCGTCCGTAATCAGCATTTTAGCCATGGTTGAGCCCACGTCTAAGCCGATATTCACCGGTCTGGTTTGGAAAGCCAGGTGATTAATTTCGGAGATTTTCGGATCGTCGAGCCTTAAAAACAAGCCGGCGGAGGTATATTTTTCTTTTAAGCTTTTAAATGAGGGCAGGTCTAACAATTTTTCTTCTTTTTTTAATTTTTTCCCGGTTTGCTCTTTAAAATTTTCTCGGCCGACGGCATCAATCAGGTGTTTAGCGCTCTTAATCATTAGGGTTTGCCCTTGGTCGAAAATTATTTCTTTAACGCCGATAGTTTTAAGGTAATCCTCGGCGCAGTCACGGGCGTATTGCCAGTTAAATACCCGGCCGGTTAGATAAACCGTTTCAATGTCCGGTATCATTTTTTTACATGCCTTAAGCACTTCCGATTTCATGGTAACGGCCAGGGCGAAATTCAGGGGCAGGCCCTGGTTTTTGTCGGAAATCGTGGCCGAGGAACTGAAAACGCCGCAACGGTCGGCCCGGATACCCACGCCCTGCCTCTTAGCCTGGCCGGCTACTCCTAAATAATCTTTTAAGATTTCGTCGACGGCTTGGGTTTCGATCGCCAGTTTTTCTAAAATCCGGCTTAAATTTATGCCGCTGCCGGCGCCGCAGCGGGGATTGGTGATTAAGAGGTCGTTTAAGAGCTTGCCCTCGCGGTCAACGGCGATGGCCATATAGCCCGAAGCCGACAGGTCGATTATGCCGAGTGAATTTTTATTGAGTTCGGATAATAAAAAATTAGCTCCGGCCCAAAGCGCGGCGCTGGGCATAATAATCTGCCCGCGCCCGACCGTAGCCCTAATAATTTCCGCCAATTTGCCGGTCAGATACAATTCAACGGCCGGGTCCTGAATCAGCTTTAAAACGTCATGGTTTTTAAAAAGAGTTTCGATTTTATCGTTATTTGTGATCAAGAGATTTTTTATTTGCGAGCCTTGGTAGATGCCAAAATGGATATGTTCCACCCCGGCATCAATAATAATGAGATTGGTTTTAGGCATAAGTATAATCCTAATGTTACAAATGGAATGCGAATACTACAAATATCCGATAAATATTTTTTTGTAGTATTTGAATATAATTTGTAGTATTCGCATTATATATCGTAAGAATTAAATGCGCTTCGTTTAGATTTCATTATACCAAAGCTCCGGAAACAGGCAACCCGGGCGCAGCCCTAAAATTTGCTGAAATTTCAATATATGTTAGAATAAAACTATGGAAATTATTATTGCCAATAATTACCGGGCAATGTCAAAAGCGGCCTTTCGGCTGGTTGTAAAACAGATTAAACAGGATAAAAATACGGTTTTAGGCTTGCCTAGCGGCAGTACGCCTATCGGACTTTATGACAGTCTGGCTAAAGCGCGTCGGAAAAAGGAGGTAAGTTTTAAACAAATAAAAGCCTTTTTGCTGGATGAATATGTCGGTTTGGCTAAGAATAATAGGCGAAGTTTTCACTATTTTTTAAAAGCTAAGCTCTTTAGCCGAGTTGATATCAAAAAAACAAATATATTCGCGCCGAACGGGCAGGCTGAAAATCTAAAGGAGGAATGTATTATATATGACGGCTTGATTAAGCGGCAGGGGAGTCTTGATTTAGTAGTCTTAGGAATTGGTTTAGACGGCCACATCGGTTTTAATGAACCGGGTTCAAATTTTAATTCAAAAACCAGAGTAATAAAGTTAACGGAACAAACCAGGCGTTCCAATTCCAAGGATTTTAATAGCTTAAGGGAGGTGCCGCGGCAAGCCATTACTATGGGGTTAGGCACTATCATGAAAGCCAAAAGAATAATCTTAATGGCTTCGGGCGAGGCTAAGGCTAAGATTATTAAGAAGGCGCTAAGCTGCAGGATGACCAAGTCGGTACCGGCCTCGATTTTAAGGAAGCATAAAAATTTAACTGTGATTTTAGATCGGGCCGCGGCCGGAGATTTAATAATTAGTGGCTAGAGGCGTGAGACATCAGACGAGGATTTTAGTTTTTTGCTTAGACGAAATTTGTGTATTTTTCTTTAAATTATTCAATAGGTAAAGACCGAAATGGCCAAAAGTGAAATTGAATAATTTAAAGAAAAAATTACTACAATTTCGTCTCCGTTCCCCTTCTTAGCTCCGAGGAAAGCACAGAGGAGCCGCCCAAAACTAAAATCTTCGTCTGATATCTTAGCTCCATGCTTAATTCTATTAAATTGTCGACTAACCGTGTAAATTCTTTTATAATAATTATAAATATATGGTAAAAATTATAACCGATAAGCAAAAGGTTGATGAGGTTTTGACCAGAGGCGTGGAAAATATCTACCCTAACCGCGAAGCCTTGGAAAAGACGCTTTTGTCCGGTAAGCGTATTAGGCTTTATTGCGGTTATGACCCGAGCGCGCCGGCTCTGCATATTGGCAATGCGATTACTTTAGGCAAATTGGCGCAATTTCAGGAATTAGGCCATGAAGTAATATTTTTGATCGGGGATTTTACCGGCATGATCGGCGACCCGACCGATAAAACCGCGGCCAGAAAAAAAATGACTCGGGCGCAGGTTCTGGCTAATGCCAAAAACTATAAAAAACAAGCTTCGTCTTATCTAAAGTTCAGCGGCGACAATCCGGCCAAGATAATGTCTAACAGCAAGTGGAGCGATAAATTGAGTTTTAGAGATTTAATTGAAGTGACTTCTAATTTTACCGCCCAGCAAATTATGCAAAGAGACATGTTCCAGGAAAGAATAAAACAGAACAAGCCGATTTATTTCCATGAATTTTTATATCCGATAGCCCAGGCTTACGATAGTGTGGCTATGGAGGTTGACCTGGAAATCGGCGGCAATGATCAGACTTTTAACATGCTTTGCGGCCGGGATTTAATGAAGGCCATGAGAAATAAGGAGAAATGCGTTTTGACTTTGAAATTATTGGTTGATTCCAGCGGCAAGAAGATGGGAAAAAGCGAGGGTAATATGGTTAATTTGGATGAAACTCCGGAGAATATGTACGGTCAGATTATGTCTTGGCCGGACGGAATCCTGCTCGCCGGCTTTGAGTTATGCACCAACCTGCCGACAACGGAGATAAAAGATATTTTGAGTAAATTAAAAAATGGCGCCAATCCCAGGGACGCCAAGATGAAATTGGCTTTTGCTGTTACGAAAATCAATTATGGGGAAAAAAAAGCCAATGAGGCGCAGGAATATTTTATAAAAACCGTGCAGAAGAAAGAAGTGCCGGAAGAAGTAAGAAGTATGAAGTTAGAAGTAAGAAGTATGAATATTATGGAGTTATTAGTGAAGGCAGATTTGGCGGCCAGCAAGGGCGAAGCCAGGAGGTTGGTGGAGCAGGGCGGGGTTAAAGTTGATGGAGTAGTGGAAAAAGATATTAATAAGATTGTGGAGATAACTGAAAAGGGAGTATTATTGCAGAAGGGCAAGAGGGGGTTTGTAAAAGTGGTAAAAGGATAAAATTTAAGCCATATTAGAGCAAGGGCTGGCTAGGTGTAAATTTTGTTTTTCGTTTAGACAAAATTTGGGCGATTTTTTCTAAAAAATTATTTATTAAATAATATCACTGTAAATTTTTTAGAAAAAATCTGTTACAATTTTGCATGCTCTCAAAATAAAATTTACACCCAGCCAGCCATTAAACGAAAACTGTATGATCGGAGTTTTTGATTCGGGCTTCGGCGGGCTGACAGTGCTGAAAGAATTTTTAAAAGTGCTGCCGGATTATGATTATATTTATTTAGGCGATAATGCCAGAACGCCATACGGCAACAAATCCGCCGAAGTTGTTTATCAATATACCAGGCAGGCGGTTGATTTTTTATTTAAACAAGAAGCAGAACTGGTTATTATCGCCTGCCATACGGCTTCGGCCGAGGCTTTAAAGAGAATACAACGGGAATATCTGCCGAAAAATCACCCGGCTAAGCGCGTGCTGGGCGTGGTGGTGCCGATCGTGGAAGAGGCGATAAAGTTAAGCCGTTACCATAAACTGGGCATCATCGGCACTAGAGCCACTATAAATTCCGGCGTTTATAAAAAAGAACTGGAAAAATTACGAAGCGATTTGGAAATTTTTGAGCAAGCTTGCCCCTTGCTTGTGCCTCTAGCGGAAGAAGGCTGGATCGGGAAGCCGGAAACCAGGATGATTTTAAAAAAATATTTGCACCCGCTCAAAGTTAAGCGAATTGACACGCTGATTTTAGGCTGTACGCACTATCCGCTAATGGATAAAGATATTAGAAGAATCATGGGGAAAAATGTGAAAATTGTTAATCCGGCCGAAGTAGCGGCCGTGAAATTGAAGGATTACCTGAAGCGGCATGATGAGGTAGAAAAGAAACTAGGCAGGAATGGAAAATTAATTTTTTATACTACGGATGATGTAAAAAAATTTAAAGAACTGGGGCAGAAGTTTTTAGGAAGAAATATTGATAGGGTGGAGAAAGCGGAGCTCCGCTAGGGCCCTCCGGGCAGGGCCGCTTTTTTAGAAAAAGCGGCGCAAAAATCGCTCGCTAGAGAAAAATTTAGGGATTTGGCCTAAAATTTCCAACAAAATTTTCATCAGAAACGACCGAAAGGAAAATGTTTGTAAATAAATTTTAGGCCAAATCTAATCCTAAATTTTTCTATGCTCGCATTAAGATGCAAGAATTATTAATATGAATACTCTGGAAAAAATAAAAGAGAATATTGCCGACGCCATAAATACGGCGCTGAAAAAAAAGCTAGTTAAGCCGGCGGATTTAGTCTATCCGCCCAAGCCGGAATTCGGCGATTTAAGCCTGCCTTGCTATACTATCGCCAAGCAGTTTAATAAAAGCGCGGTAGAAATGGCCGAAATATTAATGAGGAAAGTGGCGCTGAACGATACCGTGGTGGCTACCAAGGCGATTGGGCCGTTTATTAATTTTACTTTTAATAAAGCCAAATTAGCGGAAGGAATTATTGAAGAAGTGCTGGAAGAGAAGGCAGAATATGGTTTAAATAAGGACGGGAAAAACAAAAAAGTCATGGTGGAATTTTCCAATGCCAACACTCACAAAGAATATCATGTCGGTCATTTGCGCAATATCAGCTACGGCGACGCGGTAACCAAAATTTTAGCTGCTAACGGCTTTAAGGCCATGCCAGTCTCCTATATTAATGATTTTGGTATCCATGTGTCCAAGACGCTATGGGCGCTGGAAAAATTTTATAAATCTCCCCAACCCTCCTTTGCTAAAGGCGTTAAAAAAGGAAAATACCCCCTAGCCCCCCTTTATCAAGGAGGGGAGCATATAAGGGGAGGCAATAAGGGTTACTTTTTGGGAAAAGTTTATGTTCGGGCTTGCCAGGAGTTGGAAAATAACGAAACGGCTAAAATTGAAGTAGGTGAAATCATGAAAAAAATTGAAAACCGGACGGGTAAGGAGTATAAATTATGGCAGAAAACCAGAAAATGGAGCCTTGATGGCTTTTCAGAAATTTATAAGCAGTTAGGCGTCAGGTTTGAACACATTTTTTATGAAAATGAGCTGATAGAAAAAGGCTTAAGTATAGTCGCCAATCTGTATAAGAAAGAATTTTTAATAAAAAGCCAGGGCGCGATTATCGCCGATCTAAATAAATATAATCTAGGCGTTTTGGTAATTTTAAGAAGCGACGGCACGGCGCTTTATCCGGTGGCCGATCTGCCGCTGGCCATGGAAAAATTTGAAAAATATAAAATAGATAAATCAATTTACGTAGTTGATGTCAGGCAGAGCCTGTATTTTAAGCAATTATTTAAGGTTTTGGAACTCTTGGGCTTTAAACAAGAGACTAAGCATTTAAGCTATGAATTCGTTAAATTGCCTGATGGCATGATGTCTTCGCGCACCGGCAATGTCATAACTTACGAAGATCTGCGCCAGGAGGCTCTGGAGAGGGCGGCTTTAGAAACCAGGAAAAGACATCAAAATTGGCCGAAAGAAAAATTGAACCAGGTAGTGGAAAAGATCGTGGTTGGCGCTTTGAAATTTGAAATGATTAAAGTTAGCGCGGACAAGATTATTACTTTTGATCTTGAGCAAGCCCTAAGATTTGATGGCTATACGGCGGCCTATTTGCAATATACGGGAGCCAGGATAAATTCAATAATTAAGAAGTCAGAAGTCAGAAGTCAGAAGTCAGAAATTAGAAATTTGAAATTTGAGAATTTAATAGAAGCGAAGGAGGCGGTGTTGGTGAATAAGCTGGCGAAATATCCGGAGATTGTGGCTTTGGCCGGGAGAAATTATGATCCGAGCGAAATTGCCAAGTATTTATTTGAGTTGGCGCAGGAATTTAATGATTATTACCACAGCGTGCCGGTGCTAAAGGCAAAAAACGAGATTAAGGCGGCCAGATTGGCGCTGATTATGGCGGTCAGCCAGGTGATAAAGAATGGATTAGGGTTATTGGGGATTGAAACGGTGGAGGAGATGTAAAAAAATGGAAAATGTAAATTTTAAAATGCAAAATGACAATGTAAAATGAAAAATTATTAATTTTACATTTTAAACTGTCATTTTAAACTTTGATTTTTCAATTTTAAATTTACTATGGTAACAGCAATAATCGGCGTTGTGACATCGTTCATCATTAATAGTATTTCTAAACTTGGTTTATTTGGCGTTGGTTTAATGATGGCGATTGAGAGCGCCTGCATTCCTTTGCCATCGGAGGTGATTATGCCTTTCGCCGGCTTTTTGGTGGCCAGAGGGCAGTTTAGCTTACTGGGTGTAAGCTTAGCCGGAGCTTTGGGCTGCGTCGTGGGTTCAGCAGTGGCTTATGCGGTCGGCCTCTGGGGTGGACGCGGTTTTATAGAAAAATATGGAAAGTATATTTTAATTTCCCATCATGATTTAACAATCTCTGATAATTTTTTTAATAAATACGGATCTAGCGCTATTTTTTTCTCGCGGCTTATGCCGGTGGTGCGGACTTTTATTTCCCTACCAGCTGGCATCGCCAAAATGAATTTTACCAAGTTTATAATTTATACTTTTTTAGGTTCTCTGCTCTGGTGCTTAGGCTTGGCTTATATCGGCAAGAAGCTGGGCGACAATTGGAATATTTTAAGTCCGTATTTCCATAAATTTGATTTTGTGATAGGAATTGTTATAGTAGTTGGAGCGGTTTGGTATGTGAGGAGGCATGTGAAAAATGTAAAGTTAAAATCTCAAAATGTAAAATGACAATGCAAAATTTAAAATTTCTAATTTGACATTTTACATTTTAAACTGTCATTTTACATTTTGAGATTTACATTTTGCATTAATTATTTCAATATAAACATAATATGACTAACAAAAACAATGTTACCATGGACAAAATCGTCTCTCTGTGCAAGCGTCGGGGATTTATTTTTCCCGATTCGGAGATTTACGGCGGGCTGGCCAATTCCTGGGATTACGGGCCTTACGGCGTGGAGTTAAAAAATAATATCAAGCAGAGATGGTGGAAAAAGTTCGTCCAGGAGCGCGAGGACATGGTCGGGCTGGACGCGGCCATCATTATGAATCCGGAAACCTGGAAAGCTTCGGGGCATCAGGATAATTTTAGCGACCCGCTGGTGGAATGCAAGAAATGCAAAAACAGATTTAGGATTGACCAGCTCGAAGACGAGAAGAAATGCCCGAATTGCGGCGGCGAGCTGTCCGCGCCCAGGCAGTTTAATTTAATGTTTAAAACTTTTATCGGTCCGGCCGAAGAGAGCGTGAACGCGGCTTATTTAAGGCCGGAGACGGCGCAGGGCATTTTCGTTAATTTTAAAAATATCATGGATACGATTCGGCCGAAACTGCCTTTCGGCATCGGCCAGATCGGCAAAGCTTTTAGAAATGAAATCACGCCGGGTAATTTCGTTTTCCGCACGCGCGAGTTTGAACAGATGGAAATAGAATATTTTATCGCTGAACCGAAGACTGATAAAGAATGGCAAAAGGTTTTTGAGATGTGGCGCAAAGAAATGATAAGCTGGATGAAAGAACTAGGGCTGGATATAAAAAATAATATTCATGAATTAGACGTGCCGGACGGTGAGCGGGCTCATTATTCCAAAAAAACCATTGATTTTGAGTATAAATTTCCTTTCGGCCAGAAAGAATTGTACGGTCTGGCATATCGCACCGATTACGACCTAAGACAGCACTCTAAATTTTCCGGAGCGGATTTAACCTATACTGACGAAACCGGGAAAAAAGTTATTCCCCATGCGATTGAGCCGTCTTTAGGCGTGGAACGCACGGTTTTGGCCGTACTTTGCGAAGCCTATAAGGAAGAAAAAGTGAAAGAGGAAATTCGCACGGTAATGAAATTTCCGCATTGGCTCTCACCAGTAAAAATCGCGGTATTTCCTTTATTAAAAAATAAGCCGGAGCTGGTAAAAAAAGCCAAAGCCGTATTTGACCTACTAAAAAAAGATTATGTCTGCGAGTTTGACGATAACGGCAATATCGGTAAGCGCTATCGCCGCCAGGATGAAATCGGCACGCCGTTTTGCCTGACCATTGATTTTGATTCGCTGGAAAAAGATGATGTGACCGTGCGCGACCGAGATAGTATGAAGCAGGAGAGGGTGAAAATAGAGAAGCTCAAGGAGTGGTTTAAGGGAAAACTATCGTAATGTCATTGCGGCCTCCGAGCCGCAATCTAGGTTTAATTGTCGAATATTTATTATTTACAGCCCATTGGTTAGTAAAATCGTCCGTGACGCTTCGCTAGGTTTATTTCGCTCCGCTAGGGTTACTTTTTCTAGAAAAAGTAACCAAAAAGTCGCTCGCTAGAGAAAAATTTAAGGATTCGGCCTAAAATTTCCAACAAAATTTTCATCAGTAACGACCGAAGGAAAATGTTTGTAAGTAAATTTTAGGCCGAATCTAATCCTAAATTTTTCTATGCTCGCATTGTAAAATTCTCGAACTCTGGCGTTTCCGTCTCGGCTCGCGCCGACGCGAGACGGGCAGTTCGTCACCCCAAATTCCGTTGGTGATTCTGAATTATTCTTTAATTATGAATCAAAATAAGATAAAAAGACTGGACGGAGCCAATATGGATATTGACCTAATTTCCCAAGACCAAACATCATGGAAACAGATGAGATGTCCATGGAATGAGGCTGAACACGCCGATACTCATAAATGCGCCGTGAAGAATGTTTCTCTTTGTAAGTATTTTTGTGGCGTGGAATATTTAGACAATGTTTTATGTTGTTATCCTAACGAAAATACACTAATTGATAATAAACAGAAAAAATAAATTAATTAGAGAAATTCCTTCCCTGGCATGGAAGGAGTTTTTATGTGAAGTAAATTTATTTTTTCAGTATCTTGCTTAAATATTGCCCGGTATATGACTTCTTGCTTTTAGCGATATCTTTAGGCGTGCCGGCGGCCACGATGTAGCCGCCTTTGTCGCCGCCCTCGGGCCCGAGATCAATCACCCAATCCACGGATTTAATGACATCCAGGTTGTGCTCAACGATTAGAACCGTGTTGCCTTTATCTACCAATTGGTTCAAAACATGAAGGAGTTTTTTTATATCGTCAAAATGCAGGCCGGTGGTGGGTTCATCCAAAATGTATAAGGTTTTGCCAGTAGCGCGGCGGGATAACTCGGTGGCCAATTTTACTCTTTGGGCCTCGCCGCCGGACAGAGTGGTAGCCGATTGCCCGAGTTTTATATAGCTTAAGCCGACTTCGTTCAGCGCGGAAAGCTTTTGGTGAATCGCCGGGATGTTTTTAAACAAATGCATGGCTTCTTCCACGGTCATATTTAGAACCTCGGAAATATTTTTTCCCGATCCGACGCCGTGGCGCGCGCCGTAATGGATTTCCAAAACTTCCTGGTTATAGCGCTTGCCGTGGCAGACATCGCATTCAACATAGATGTCCGGCAGGAATTGCATTTCAATTTTAACTACGCCGTCGCCGCCGCAGGCTTCGCAGCGGCCGCCCACCACATTAAAAGAAAACCGTCCGGCTTTATAGCCGCGGATTTTAGCTTCGGGAAGCGCGGCGAACAAATCGCGGATCGGCGTGAAGGAGCCGGTATAGGTGGCGGGGTTGGAGCGCGGCGTGCGGCCGATAGGCGACTGGTCAATATCAATGACTTTATCAATATATTCCAATCCCAAGATAGTTTTATGCTTGCCTGGCGCCTCTTTGGCGCGGTAAAGCTTCTGATTTAAGGCTCTGGCCAGAATATCGGTCATTAAGGTGGACTTGCCCGAGCCGGAAACGCCGGTGATGGCGATAAATTTCCCTAAGGGAAATTCAATGTCAATGTTTTTTAAATTATGTTCTTCAGCGCCGATAATTTTAAGGCTGCGGCCGGTAGAGGACCGATATTGAAGCGGCGCCGGGATTGATTTTTTACCGCTTAGGTATTGGCCGGTTAAAGATTTTGGATTTTTTTTAACCTCTTGAGGCGTGCCCTGGGCCACGATCTGGCCGCCATGTTCGCCGGCTCCCGGGCCGATGTCAAGGAGCCAGTCCGCGGCCAGCATGGTGGCTTCGTCGTGCTCAACCACAATCACGGTATTGCCCAGATCTCTTAATTTTTTAAGCGTGTTGATCAGCTTGTTATTATCCCGCTGGTGCAGGCCGATGGACGGCTCGTCTAAAATATAAATTACACCCATCAGAGCCGAACCGATTTGCGTCGCCAATCTTATGCGCTGGGCTTCGCCGCCGGACAGGGTGTTGGCCGATCTTTCCAAAGTTAAGTAGTCCAGACCGACATCGGAGAGAAAATCCAGCCGGGCGCAGATTTCTTTCATTATCCGCGACCCGATTTTTTTCTCGCGGCCGGTTAAAACCGAGGAATTGGCCAAATCGGAAAAGATTTTTTTTATTTTATCTATGGTTTTTGAAGTGATGTCATAAATTGATTGGCCGGCGACGGTGACGGCCAGGGTTTCCGGCTTTAAGCGCTTGCCCAGGCAGGTCGGGCAGATTAAGACGCGCATATATTGCTCAATTTCACGTCTAATATAATCCGATTCGGTTTGCTGAAAGCGGCGCTCCAGATTGGGAATGACGCCTTCGAACTCGGTGGTTAATTCTCCGGAAAAACGCTCGCTTTGATAATTGACATTATAGTTTTTCGCGCCCGAGCCGTAGAGCACGATGTTTAATTGTTTTTCAGTTAAGTTTTTTACCGGCGTATTTAAGTCAAAACCGTGATCCATGGCCACGGTGCCGAGAATCCGCATCAGCCAGCCCTGTCCGGTGGCCGTGCTGTGGGCCCAAGGGCGAATCGCTCCCTGGGCGATGGTTAGGTTAGGATTAATAATTAATTTTGAATCAATCTCCAGCTTGGTGCCCAGTCCGGTGCAGTCAGGGCAAGCGCCATGAGGCGAGTTAAAAGAAAAATTTCTTGGTTCCAAATCAGGCAGACTCAAGCCGCATTTCGGGCAGGCTAAGAGTTTTGAATAGGTGACATCTGAATTTAGAATTTTGAATTTTGAATTTTGAATTTTTTTTGAATTTAGTAATTCGGACTTAGGATTTGTTTGGAAATTTGGAGTTGCTTGTTCCCGGACGGAGGGAATTTGGGAATTGGGCGTTTTTTTATTATCTGTTTCAGTTAATTTTTTATCAGTTTTAATTAAAGCATTTTGTGGCGAAATGGTTACCAGTCCATTGCCCAACTCCAAGGCTTTTTCCACATTTTCACTAAGCCGCGCCAAGTCTTCCTTGTCTTTGGCGATTTTTAGCCGGTCAATCACAATTTCCACATTATGTTTTTTCTGCTTATCCACATTTAAATCTTCCACTTCTTCCAGAGTGTAGATCACTTTGTCAAAGCGCAAGCGGGAGTAACCGGCTTTGCCGACGCCTTCTAAAATGCTCTTATGTTCTCCCTTTTTATCCTTAATAATCGGAGCCAAGATAATAATATCTTGATTTAAGAAATTAGCCGTAATTTGGCGGACGATTTCATCAAGAGACATGGGCTTAATTAATTCGTTGCATAAGGGGCAATGCGGCACGCCGATGCGGGCGTAAAGCAAGCGCAAATAATCATAAATTTCCGTAATGGTGCCTACGGTTGAACGCGGATTATGGCTGGTGGATTTTTGATCAATGGAAATAGCCGGCGACAGCCCTTCAATTGAATCAACATCAGGCTTATCCATCAGGCCGATGAACTGCCGGGCGTAAGCGGACAGGGATTCAACATAGCGGCGCTGACCCTCGGCGTAAATCGTGTCAAAAGCCAGGCTGGATTTGCCTGAACCGGACAGTCCGGTCAGGACAACCAGCTTATCGCGCGGAATTTCCACGTCAATATTTTTTAAGTTATGGACGCGCGCCCCCTTGATTTTTATTGTACTAGGCATAAAAATTTCTAATAGAGTTTGTTATCCCACGAATCAACAAATCCGCTACAAATAATACGAATAAATATAATGAGAATGCCGAAATAAAGTTGCGAATGCTGCGAATAGTGTTTGTAGTATTCGTAGCTGATTTGTAGATTTGTGGGAAGTTAAAACAATGCAATTCATTATAGATTAAAAAATCGTTCTTGGCAAGGCGAGCGATAAAAAAAGAGAGCCGGAGGGAGTGTCTCGGGCTCTTTGGCGGATTTTTGGCCGTTCATCGCGGTTTTAACGGGAGAACATGCCTCAGATTAGTTAAGGAGCAGGTCGGCGGAACGCCGATTGGGTTAATACTATATACGCCGCCAGCCGGACAGCAGGGAATATTCGGAATAAATATCGGACCGGTGTAAAAGCGGTCGTCTATGGGCGTACCATTAGTAATCCCGTTGTCGGCAGCCCAGGCAATTTTTGCCTTTTCCAGTTGTTGCAGATTGGCGATGCAGGTGTTTTTTTGCCTCGTTTCGCGCGCCCTAAAGAAACAGGGAGCGGAGAGGATGGTGGCGAGCAAGCAGAAGACAAAGGCGACTAATATTACCTCCACCAGGGTGAAGCCGTACCTTCGGGATGTTTTTATTTTCACAAAGATTTTTTCTCCTTTATCAATCAGGATAGAGTTAGGTTTTTAACCCTTGCTTTTTGCAACCCGATTCGGCTACCGGCCAAATCAGGCGCCTTGATTGATTCTGGCAAAATTTTAGTACATTATTAGTTATGAGTCAAGGCGCATTAAAACCCCGCCATTTATCAGTTAATTCGTTCACGACGCTCCGCTAGGGGATACTTTCTTATAACTAAGAAAGTATCCAAAGAAGTTTTGGGGGTCCTCAATTCGCTATTGCTTCTTTGACATTCTTGCGCACGCGCCTTGGCGCTCAGCTCGGACCCCCAAGCCCCCATGGTGGTCTTAAAGGGGGCAATTAATCTTTAAAGGTTGCTTTCCCCTTTGCAAGATAAAAAAAGAGAGCCGGAGGGAGTTTCTCTGGCTCTTTAGTGAATTTTTGATTACCTTTCAGCGGGCTTGCGCCGAGAGGGTGCGGGTTCCGAGAGGCGCGGGTCGTTGCCGGGTCGGTTTTTCCAGCGCGATGGCGCGGGTTCTCGGCTCATGCCAAAGTAAAATTCCCATAACCACATTTGAGGCAGAGAATACCACCTGCCGGCCGGTGATCTTTAAATCAGGATGGGCGGTTTCAAACCGCTCGATTGTCTTAAGGGTGAATTTCATGGTGCCGTTTTCGGTCGCTATCCTTCCGATCTTGATGTAGCTGCCATTTCCAATCCGAATCTCTTGCGCCTCTTGATTTTGCGGAGATTCGGATCCTTCCAGAGCATGCCCCGTGTAAGTGCAGGAGGGATTAACGCCGACTTGGCCGGGCGAATACTTGCCGCCGCCCGGGCAAACCGGCCGATTCGTGCTGTAGAGGTCATCCATAGACACCGCCATGCCCACGGCCATTCGCCTGTCCAGGACGAAGGAGGCTTTGGCGATCTCGATCTTTTTAAGATTAAAGATGCAGCCGTTTTTTTGGCTGACTAAGCGCGCCCGGACGAAGTTGGGGGCGACGATGGCGGCGAGCAGGCCGAGGATCGCGACGACTATCATGATTTCCACCAAGGTGAATCCGGGATTTTCTGCCGTTTTTGTTTTCATTAATTTTTAAACTTTCTCTCCTAAATCAATCAAGACCGAGTAGGTTTTTACCCTTGCTTTTAGCAACCCGATTCGGCCACCGGCCAAATCAGGCGTCTTAATTGATGCTGGCAAAATTTTAGTATATTTTTAGTTAGGAGTCAAGATTAGTTTGGCCCCTTTAATAAAGGGGGTGGCATGGCAGTTGCGCTAATCAATTTTAATTGTTAAACTAAAATTATTAAAAACATCTTTGTAATCATATAAAAATCAGCTCAATTTATGTTAAATCAATTTATTGTATTTTTATTAATTTTACTGATTGTTAGCGTAATAATCGTGATATTTTTGTTAGTTAAAAAAAGGCCGGCTGAGCCATCGCCTGACGGCGAAAAATTGGCCGCTATGATGGAAAGGCTGACCGCGTTAGGCGACCAAAATTGCGAGCTTAGGCGGGCGATTGACGGCAAGCTGGCCGAGACTCACCGCGCCAATCAAGAACAATACAGCCAAACTTCAAAGATCATCCAGGGTATTACCGGGCAATCAGCCAGGCTAATTACCGAAGTGACCGAGAAATTAACCAAGCTGGACGAAACCAACCGCCAGGTGGTGAATTTTTCCGCCCAATTGCAGAATTTGCAGGATATTTTAAAAAATCCGAAACAGCGCGGGGTCTTAGGCGAATATTTTCTGGAAGAGACTTTAAAAAATGTTTTGCCTCCCAATTCCTATAAGATGCAGTATGGCTTTAAGGACGGCACCATAGTTGACGCCGTAGTTTTCGTTAAAGATAAAATTATTCCGGTGGATTCTAAATTCAGCCTGGAGAATTATGAGAAGATTCTGAATGAAAGCGACCGAGGAGCGAAGGAAAAGCTGGAAAAGCTTTTTAAAATAGATTTAAAGACCCGCATTGATGAAACTTCAAAATATATCAAACCGTCGGAAAAAACCATGGACTTCGCTTTTATGTTTATTCCTTCCGAAGCGATTTATTACGACCTATTGATCAACAAGGTCGGAGCGGTTCAGGTCAACACGCGCGATCTGATTGAATATGCCTTTAAGGAAAAGCATGTTATTATCGTTTCGCCGACTTCCTTTTTAGCTTATCTGCAGACGGTCTTACAAGGTTTAAGAGCTTTGCAGATAGAAGAAAGCGCTAAAGATATTTTACTGAATGTGCAAAAATTGGGCCGGCATATTTTAAGTTATGACGATTTTATGAAAAAACTAGGCGCCAGCATGTCGACCGCGGTGAATCATTATAATAACGCTTATAAAGAGTTCGGCAAGATTGATAAGGATGTGATGAAAATAACGGCTAGTGAGAAAAAAATTGAGCCGATTTTAATTGATCGCCCGAATGTGGAATAAACTTTTTTAGTTTGCCAATTTTTTGCCATTGCGAGTTTGAATTAAACTTAGAGGTTAGCTCTAGGAAAAATAAAATGTAAAATGTAAATCTCAAAATGTAAAATGACAATGAAAAATTTAAAATTATAAATCCTAAAATCCAAACAAATTCCAATATCTAAATTTCAAATAAAAAACCAATATTCATTACTTTTTATTTAGAATTTAGATATTAGAATTTAGAATTTTTATTTTGTATTTTAAATTGTCATTTTACATTTTGAGATTTACATTTTACATCATAAACATGCGCTTTAAAGATATTAATTCCGAACAATTTTTAAATATTAGGGAGGCAATCGTGAAAACGGTTGCCTATTTTGATATGTTTGACTTTCCCTTGACTGCTTTTGAGATCTGGCAGGGACTGGGTTTAAAGTGCGGTTTTTTTGAAGTGGTCAAAGAACTAGATGCTCTCATTGGAAAATCCCCCTTTGTCCCGCTTTATCAAGGGGGAAAGAATATCGTTGAACAAAAAAACGGTTTTTATTTTTTGGCCGGGCGCGAAGCTATCCTTAAGGTGCGGCTGGCTCGTTATAATGTAACCGACAGAAAATTTAAACGCGCCCTTAAAGTCGCTAGACTTTTTAAATTGATTCCTTGGATAAAAATGATCGCGCTGGGAAATTTAATGGGCAGCCATAATTTAAAAGAAGAGGGAGATATTGATTTATTTATAATTACTCAAGCTAAGAGAATCTGGCTGACGCGATTCTGCTGTGTCGCGCTAGTTAAGATGCTTGGCTTAAGGCCGGGTTTAGGCAAATTTAAAGATAAAATTTGTTTGAGTTTTTTTATCAGTGAAGAGGCTCTGGATTTAGGCGCCTTGATGCTACAAACAAAAAATAATCCCCCTTCATCCCTCCGCCCCGGCTACGCTACGGCGAGACGAGCCTTTATCAAGGGGGCAAAAGAGGAAAATCTCCCCAACCCCACGTTTCCACCCGAGGCGCCTGCTTGTCCGGTAGGCAAGGATCGGCCTTGGGCCGAAAAGGGGGTTAATAAGGAAGATATATATTTTATTTATTGGCTGGCCGGGTTAACGCCATTTTATCAGCAGGAGGGGGTTTACGAAAAATTTATCGGAGTCAACAGCTGGCTGAACGGTTGCCTGCCTAATCGGTCCGCTTTACTCCGTCAGCTGACGGATTTGGCGGACAAGCCGGCGGGCGAACAGGCCGGACATTGGTCAAGGCGGCGCGACGCCGGCAGAGCTCCGGGGAAATTTTATTACGAGTTGGCAGATATGTTTTTCGGCGGCCTGGAACCCTGGTTTAAAGCTTTACAGCTGAGGTTGCTGCCGAAAATTTTAACCGAGCTGATGAACCGCGATACTCGCGTGGTAATCAGCGATCAGGTTTTAAAATTTCATGCCAATGACAGGAGAGAGGAGTATCGGGAGAAGTATATAAAGAAGATTAGCGGTTTATTTTTAGTAAAGTGAGATAATTTTCAATTTTCAAGTCTCAATTTTCAAACAATTTTTAATGATTTAATTTTCAATTAATTTAAGAATTGAAGAATTATTGCATTGTTTGAAAATTAGAAATTGAAAATTTGTATTATATGAAGTATTTAAATAAAACAATTGAATACGGCTTATACCTCTTAGTTTTCACGCTGCCGCTCCAGACCCGCTGGATCATTAAGCCGGGAGTTTTAAACAACGGGCCGTGGGAGTATGGAACATACAGTTTGTATGGGACGGATGTACTATTGATATTATTATTATTTCTTTTTGTGATTTATCGGGTTTTCCAAAAAAAATTTTTAATTTTTAATTTTCAATTTTTAAACAATTTCCAATTATCTAATTTTCAAACAATTAAAAAATTTCAATTAACCTGGCTGCTGATTGGAGGTTTAATTTTAGTTTCGGCTACTTCCATTTTTTTTGCTTTGAGCAAACTGCTGGCGTTTTATAAATTCGGCTGGCTGATTTTAGGCGCGGGTTTATTCTGGCTGTTGGCGGCCAGCCAATACCATAGAGTAAAGCTGGTTTGGAGTTTGCTTTTCGGCATAGCGACCCAGGCCTTGCTGGCGATCTGGCAGTTTTTATTTCAAGCCACATTTCAAAGCAAATGGCTCGGGCTGGCTTTGCACCAGGCGAGCCAGCCGGGAACGTCGGTTATTGAGACGGTGGCGTCGGACGGCATGGGCGAAAGATGGCTAAGAGCCTATGGCTCTCTGGATCACCCCAATATATTGGGCGGGCTGATGGCTGTAGGCATACTGCTTTTGGTAGGGGAAGTTGTTAGGCTAGAAAAATTTAATCAATTTTCAATTTTCAATTTTCAATTTTCAAAAAAATCAAAAAATTCAATTAACCAGCCGACTGATAATTTTCAAACAATTTTCAATGTTAAAATTTTTAAAATATTGTCTTGGTCATTATTAGTGATTTTTACCGCTACCTTATTTTTTAGCTTTTCCAGAAGCGCCTGGCTGGGAGCCGGGCTGGGCATGCTGGCGCTGGTTCTGTGGTCTTTAGCCAAAAGAAACCTATTGGCCGAGAAGGCGCTGGCGCAGGCTATGCTGATTATCGGAGCGGTGGCGCTGGTTTTATTTTTACTGTACCCTAATTTAGTTATGACGCGGCTATATCCGGTTCAATCTTTCGCGGCGATGCCAAGCGCCTTAAGCTTCGCGAACGCGCCGAACCGACTGGAAATTAAATCAAACAGCGAAAGGATTGAGTCGATTAAAAATGCCTGGCCGATAATTAAAAAATATTGGGCCGGAGGCGCGGGTCTAGGGAATTATACTTTGGCCCAGTATAATGAGTTAAAGCCGGACGAGTCGAGCTATTATTACCAGCCGGCGCATAATGTGTTCTTATTGGTTTGGGCGGAGACGGGGATAGTAGGATTAATTTTATTTATTGGGCTGATAGTATGTTTAATAATTTTCAATTTTCCCCCCTTCGGCAAGCCTTCGGAGGACAAACAATTTTCAATTAACCAATTTTCAAACAATTCATTAAAAATTGCATGTCCCCGGCTGGGGGAAGATTATAAATTTAGAATTAGCGAAAACGACTATGCTATAAATTCAATGGTAAGTATTTCTATTTTTATTTCCCTGGTAATTCTAATGTCTTTTGACCATTGGCTTTGGAGCCTGCATTTCGGGGTGTTGTTTTTATGGCTGGCGCTGGGGCTGGCAGGACGGGTAACGCATAACTCATAACTCATAACGCGAGATTTAGGAAGTTTTACAAGAACTCTCTAAAGTTGTATAATTTTATCAGGCAAGGCCGTAAATAAAATCGTCAGGGCTTGATTTTTTGACTTTTAATGATGAAGATTATTTTAAAAAGCAACTTGTCCTTTGCTGTTCCGCCGGGCGGGGCGCAGGATAAAATATAACATGGAGAATCAGACTCAAAATAATATTCCCAACGCGACAATTACCGCGCCCCAGGAGCCAGCCAGCGCCGTTCCCGAGGCGGCGGCCGAGACAAAGCCGCGCCAGCCAGCCAATATTATAATAAAAGATGTGGATGTAATTTATAATCAGGGCAAAGCCAACGAAACCAGGTCGCTGGACGGGATAAATTTAGAAATTTATCCCCAAGAATATGTGGTTATTTTCGGCCCCTCGGGCTGCGGCAAGTCAACTCTTTTATATTCCATCGCCGGCCTGCAAAAACCCACCAACGGCAAAGTTATCGTGGACCAGGAAGACATTAGCGTTTTTAACAACCGGGAAATTTCCTGGTTCCATCGCCATAAAATCGGCATGATTTTCCAGTCGTTTTATCTAATCAGTACTTTAAATATCCTGGAAAACGTCTGTTTGCCTAAAATTTTTTGCGGGAAAATGGTGAAAGAAGTTAAGGCGGCGGCGGTAGAGCTGTTAAAGCGCTATAATATTTTGGATCAAGCCGTTAAATTTCCGTCCGAGCTTTCCGGCGGCCAAAAACAGCGCGTCGCCGTCATCAGATCTTTAATCAATAATCCCGAGATTATTTTAGCCGACGAACCGGTGGGGAATTTGGATTCCAAGTCCTCTCATGTGGTCATGACGATTTTCAAAGAGCTAAACGAAATAGACAAAAAGACCATCATTTTAGTCACGCACGATCCTGCCCATTTGCAATACGGCAACAAGATCGTTTATATGCTGGATGGAAAAATAGTCAAAATTGAGTATAAAGCCGTTAAGGCGCACCAGGTGGACAGTTATATTTTTAAAGACGGAAAAGTTAGGGAGGATTTTATTAAGGGAGAGTATATCCCGACCGATTTGCGGCTTTTAATCCAGTCGTTTAAAGGCATGTCGTCCAGCCGGGTCGGCAATTTATTAATGCCGTTTAAAGCCCAGCAGATTTTTTCCCACCTGTTTTTTACCATGACGCACGATCAAATTGAAAGGGCGATCAAAAAAGTGGAGAGTTTCTTGTATTTTAAGGACGGATTTCATGATTTTTATGAACAATTGGATTTACCGACAGAGAAGGGCGGAGCCGGCTGGGACAAGCGCTTGGCCAGGAAATTTTCCGACAATGTCAAGCAGCTGGTTCATCAGGCCGGCAAGATAGATTTCGCCGATAAAGATAAAAGCGCCCGGGAATTGGCCGGCTACGTTAACGCCCGGCTGGAATTAAATTTCAGTCAGGAGGCTTTGGACAAATTGTCAACAGTAATTTTTGACCGGCTGGCCAATCGCATCGGCAGAGACGAGTTTAAAAAATTGCTTGATCTGCCGATAAAAGAGCAGGGTTTAGGCTACGATAAAAGACTGGCCGAGAAAATTTCCAAAGAGATAGAGCTTTTGTTGTTATTAAGGTATTAAGAATCCAGCCAGGCTTTCGGGGTGAATGATACTAACGAAGTAATATTTAAAATTTTCAATTTTCAATTTCTAATTTTCAATGAATTTTCAATGTTTTAATTTTCAATTAATTAAATTGAGTACATGTTTGAAAATTTAATCATTAATCCATTGGTCATTGTTTGAAAATTGAAAATTGAGAATTGAAAATTATTACTTTATGGGTTTCTGGAATCTATTAAAATTTTCCACCAGAATGTTTAAGGCCAGAACTTCCAGGACGCTTTTGACCATTTTAGGCATGAGCGTGGGTATCGGCGCGATTTTATTTCTGGTCGCCTTGGGCTTCGGCATCCAAAGGACTCTTTTAGAAACCATTACCACGGCCGATTCGCTCGTAACCTTAGACGTTTATCCTAAAGAATCCAGCCCGGCCATCAGCCAGGCGGAGATTTTAGGCATCGGTAAAATTCCCGGTGTCAGCCTGGTTAGCCCGGTTTTTGAAACTACCGGGCAATTAGAGTTTAGCGGCTTGGTGACGGACGCCAAGGTAATCGCGGTTGATGAAAATTTTTTCGCCCTGGAAGGCCTGAAAGTCATTCAGAGAGAAGAGATCGGCGAGGGAAGCGGCGGGGTGATAATTTCCAACACTTTAGCCAAAGTATTTGAAAAGGCTCCGGAAGCGATGGCGGGGGAAAGCATAAAAATATTTTTTACCGGCGATTCGGGGGAAAGGGCGGCCATAGATTATAAAATTACCGGACTGGTTGACAAAAAAGACATCATTGTTTTCGCCAACCAAAAAACCTTGGCTAGTCTTTACCCGTCTTTCGCCTATTCCAGGCTGAAGGTCAAATGCTCTTCCAGCCGGGCGATGAACGACGTCAGGAACAGCCTAACCGGCGGCGGGTTCATAGTTTCCGCCTTAACCGACATCATTGATCAAGTGGAAAAAACTTTTCAGGTAGTCAGGATAATTCTCGGCCTGTTCGGAGCTATCGCCTTAATGGTCAGCGCCATCGGCATGTTCAATACCATGGTGGTGACGCTCATGGAAAGAACGGAAGAAATCGGCATCATGAAATCAATCGGGGCGACCAATCAGGATATTCTTTGGATGTTTGTCTTTGAATCAACCATTATGGGTTTTTTGGGCGGGGTTTTCGGCGTGGCGCTGGGATTTATCGCCGGCCAGCTGTTTAATTTTTTATTTAATTTCCTGGCCCAGAAAATGGGCGGCCTGGCGATTTCGCTGTTTTATTTTCCCGGCTGGTTTTTGATTTTTATTTTAGCGGTGGCCACCTTGGTGGGATTTTTCACCGGCCTGATTCCGGCCAGGCAGGCGAGCAAGAGCGATCCGCTGATTTCTTTAAGATATAAGTAGAATTTTTAATTTTCAATTTCTAATTTTCAAACAATTTCCAATGAAATAATTTTCAATTATGCAGTACGATTTGGAGGATAGAACAAAATTATTTAGTAAAAAAATAATCGGGTTGTTAATAAAAATTAAAAGGAATTCAATAAACGATAATATAGTGTCGCAACTAATCAGATCAGCCACTAGTGTCGGAGCGAATTATTGCGAAGCCAACGGCGCCACTTCAAGAAAAGATTTTAAAAATAAAATATTTATCTGTAGAAAAGAAATTCAGGAAACTAAATATTGGTTAGAGTTAATCGCTGAAACCAACAAGGAAGAAATTAATGAATTAAGGTAATTATGGAAAGAAGCTCATGAATTAACACTGATTTTTAATAAAATTGGAACGAGTTTAAGAAATGAAATTAATTGAAAATTGAGAAATTATATAATTGTTTAGAAATTGAAAATTAGAAATTGAAAATTTAATTTATGGATTCTCCTAATAATCAAGCCGAGCTTAAGGCGGCGGCTTTAGAAGAAGAAAAAGAAACTGAGGCGAAAAAAAGGCGCCGCAGGCGGATTATTGTCTGGATCATCATTATCCTCTTAATTTTGTTTTTCTTATATTTTTTATTCAGAATGTTTTTATTTTCCGGCGCCGATAAAGGAGCGATTGAGGTTAATCAGACAAAAAATACCTTTGATATCAGCCAAAAAATCGTCATAGCGACCTCAACGACGGAAGCGGCCAAAAGGGCGCAGGCCATCGCCGCGAGCGAAAATTTTGAGATGCTGCAGATCAACCTTGAAGGCTCGGGCACCAATGTTTTTGATTTCGGCGAAACCGAAATATTCACGATTAACAATGTAGCCAGCGAGCTCTATACCGCCAAAGAAGGCGACAAAACCGAGATCCGGGCGGTGATCAGCTGTCAGACCAACAGGCGGTCGTACGTTGAAGCGGAATATTATAAAAGCGGGGAGAAAGACAAAAAAGTTTTTAAGGATACTTACTTCGGCTTTAACCATATCCTGATAATTCCCGCGCTGGATCCGGATTCGGTTTATCGGTATTCGGTCAGCGCCACCGATTCTAACCAAATCAAGATATATTCCGAGCAGTACGTGTTTTACACCGGCGCGGGCAATATTTCCCTGGTAGACGTTTTAAGCAACGCCGTGCAGAAAGTTTTCGGCTGGACGCTGGGGAAGTGAAGAAAATTTTTAATTTTTAATTTTTAATTTTTAAAAAATAACTAAATATCCTAATTTTCAATATGAATTATGATTTGGAGGAGAGAACCGCCTCTCTCTGGATTCCCCACCCAGGGCGGGCAAGCAGGGGGGCAGCCTAAAATATTTTTGTCTTTTAATCTTGACAGCGTATCGGCGCAATCGTATAATGATAATATAAAAATTATTAAAAAATAATATGGCGAAGAAAAATATAACTTTGGACGAGTTGGCAGTCATGATAAAGCATGAATTCGACGGCGTGCATGAAAAATTCGATGGCAAGTTTGATTCCCTGGACCGCAAATTTACCGGCAAGTTTAATGAACTCAAAAGAGACATGGAAGAAATCAAATTAAAATTCGCCTATACGGCCTGGGCGATTGACGTAGAAGAGCTGAAACATCGAGTGATGATTATAGAGAAAAAGCTTGGGGTTAAATGATAAAATGAACAGCTTTTAATAAAAAAATTCCGCCTTAGCCAGGGCGGGGTTTTTAATATTATCAAGTGGGCGGAAACATGCTATGATATAGAAATAATCCCCCTAACCATTAATCCCCCTATCCTCTGCCTACCGGCAGGCAGGCCCTTTATCAAGAGGGAACCCTCAAGGGGGCAAAATAATATGAATCTCAAAGCTAAAATTATAATCTACGCATTAGCTATTATCTTAACCGGCGCGGCGGTTGCCAGCCCCTTAAGGGTGGTTTGGAATTTCGTCAATGCCCGCTCCACCACCATCTCGGCGACCGGCAAGACGACGATAACGCAGAACAAAAGCTACCCGGGCGCGGGCTGGTCGAGAAACCTTACCGGCTCGGGCTCCACCGCGCTTAATAAAGCCAACTGCCTGGCGGTCCAGGCCACGGCTTCCACCACCAACGGCTGGGTCTGGTTTCAGGACGCGGACGGCGACGGATTGACTAGCGGCGGAGCGGACGGCCTGTGCGTCGCCACCACGACCATCAACGCCACTTCCTGGAACGGAGCCGAGGATATGGCGTCGTCTTCGCTAGCCAGCACGGCGGCGAACGGCGGCACGGCCAGCACCGTAACTACGGCTACAACATTAGCCAAAGATTATAAATATTCATCCATTAAAATCACGGCCGGCACCTGCGTCTCCTGCTGGGGCACGATTAAGTCTAACGACGCCAATACGATTACGATTTACGGCACCTGGCTGTCGCCAGACCACGAAGCCACCAGCACAACGCTTTTCCCGGACGCCACATCCTATTTTACGATTTACGATGACAATAAATACGACCATACCTGGATCGGGGACTACTCCTGCACGGGCAATTTTCCCAACGGCCAGGTAACGCATAACGCCTATCCGCCGGGCAGTTATGGCGTTACGGCCATAGAAATAGCCGACTGCAAGGACGGGAAGCGCGACCTACTGCCCAGCGAAGGCGACCGGGCAGTGCTTTCGGGCGCGATTACGGAGATCAGCGGCACCACTATTATAGACAGCTCGCAGAATATGGCCACTTCCACCTGGATGGGGCAAAAGCTGGTAATTACCAGCGGCTCCGGCTCCGGGACCTACGGCATCATAGAAAGCAACACGGCCACCACTACCACGGTAGGCTCATGGGTGGGCGCGGCGCCGGCCGCGGGCAATACTTATAAAATCATTTATATCATCCCTTTCGCCTATTCCAGCGCGGGCGATATATTAAAGAAACTAAACGGCCCGTTGAACTCCAAGGTCCTGCGCGATTGGAAAGGCACGCGGCTGCCGACCCAAGAGGATTTTTACGGTTATTGCGGAGCCAGGGCCGGGGATTACAACAATACGGCCGGCTCGAGCTATTATTACTCTTCCGGCGCTTCCTCGGATACTACCATAGGCGAATACGGGACCAATATCGGCCGGGGCAGAAACGCGGCGCCCAATAATAACTATATTTACCTGTCCAACACCTCAAGCGAGTGGTCTTCCGATCATTACTACCTCGGTGCCCTGGTCTTCGGCAATTACGGTTGCTCCGACATCGGTTACGCTAATACCAACTATAACTACCGCTTTAGGGCTGTGTTCCGCCCCTAGTTTTCTTCGCATTTATATTTTATTATTTTATTATTTTCGTGATTATATTATGCCAGCGGCAAGAATGGAAACAACAAAAATCGCCTTGTTCAAGGGCAAGAAAATCAGAAAGACTGTTTATAATAATGAATGGTGGTTTGCAGTAGAAGATGTGGTCGCGGCTTTGATTGATAGCGTTAATGTTAAGGATTATATTAACAAAATGCGCAGTAGAGACGCGGAATTATCCAAAGGGTATGGACAATTTGTCCATACCCTTGAAGTCCCCACCAAAGGTGGAAAGCAAATGATGAATTGCGCCAATACGGAAGGCATTTTTCGCATTATTCAATCCATTCCTTCGCCTAAAGCCGAACCTTTTAAGCGTTGGCTGGCAAGAGTCGGTTACGAGAGGGTGCAAGAAATTGAAGATCCGGAACTGGCAACCAAGAGAACCGTGGCGATTTATAAAGCCAAGGGATATTCCGATTCGTGGATAGACAAAAGAATGCGCGGTATCGCGGTTAGGCAGACTTTGACCGATGAGTGGCAAAAGCGCGGCGTAAGAGAAAAAACAGAATACGAAATTTTTACCCTGTTAAATAATTTTAAATTTTTAAAAAATAATGTATTATACTTATATTCTACAGTCTAATAAAGATAAAAAATTTTATACTGGTTATACAAAAAATTTAAAATTAAGATTTGAGCAACATCAAAAAGGACTGATTGAATCAACAAAGAACAGAATGCCGCTAAAATTGATTTATTATGAAGCTTGTTTGAATCAACAAGATGCGACACATCGTGAAAAATATTTAAAAACATATCATGGCAAGATGTTTATTAAAAATAGGCTCAAATCTTATTTAACAGGGTGAACAGCGGAAATTTCTAAAGCTACTTTCGGCATGACGCCAAGCGAATATAAAAAATTCAAAAACTTGAAAAGAGAAAACTTGCGCGATCATATGGACGATTTGGAGCTTATTTTTTCCATGCTTGGCGAAGCTTCAACCACCGAAATTGCCAGAACCAAGGATACGCAAGGTTTTATAGAGAATAAAGATGCGGCTCGCAGAGGCGGAAAAATCGCCGGCGATGCGCGAGCCGAGCTGGAAGGGCAGACCGGTAAAAAAATTTCCCTTAAAGATAATTATTTAAAACAATCGCAGAATAAAAGGTTGATTAAGCGCTAATATTTCAAAAATTTTTTCATTCAAAAATCTCTACCAGGCCTATAAATCTTGCCTGAAAGGAAAAGTTAACAAAAATTCCAGCCTTGATTTTGAAGAGCACAGAGAAAGAAACCTGCTTAAAATGAGCCAGGAGCTTACCGACCGTACTTACAAAATAGGCCGGTTTACCTGTTTTCCGATTTCCGATCCGAAACTGCGCGAAGTCTGGGCGGCTGATTTTAGGGACAGGATTATCCATCATCTTCTAGTGCGGGAAATTGAGCCGCGTTGGGAAAAAATTTTTATTCACGATTCCTACGCCTGCCGGACCGGCAAAGGAGCACATAGGGCGGTTGCGAAAATAAAAAAGATATTAGGCGACAACCAAGAGTTATATTATCTTCACGTTGATATCCGCGGTTTTTTTACCAGCATAGATAAAGAGATACTTTTCTCAATCTTGGCGAAAAGAATCAAGCATCCGGACCTGGTTTATTTAATGAAGCTGATTATCTTCCACGACCCCAAAAGCGATTACCTGGTTAAGGGCAGTGCCAAGCTTCTTCGCGCCATTCCTGTGCATAAATCGCTTCTGGGCGCGCCTAAGGGCAAAGGCCTGCCGATAGGCAACTATACCTCGCAATTTTTCGCCAACGTCTATCTGAACGAGCTTGATCAATATGCGAAGCGCACTCTAAAGTGCCGTTATTATTTCCGCTATATGGATGATGTGGTGATTCTTAATCAGAGCAGCGCGCGATTGCGAACGGTCGCGAAGTTGATCAATCAATTTCTGAGAGAAAAACTAAAAATAGAGCTTCATCCGAAAAAGATTATCTTACAGAGCGCCGGCAAAGGCCTTGATTTTTTGGGCTACATAGTCCGGTCGCAATATACGCTATCAAGAAAAAGAGTGGTCGGCAATCTTAAAAAGAAATTAAAATATTTTAATAAAGCATTATCTCAAATTCCGGCGGACGGCGCTTTCCGGGAAGAAGAGGCGGAACAAACCGTGAAAAGCGCCCAGGCCGCGGTGAATTCTTATTGGGGGCATTTTAAGCACGCGGATTGCGGACGATTGAAAAACAAAATATATAAAACGCATTTCGGCAGGCTTAAGGAATATTTAGAACCTTCTTCGGCCGCCGGCGGCCATTTCGTCCTTAAGGCTGGAATTTTATTGAAATCTGCCGGCGACCGAACGGTTGAAGAAAACTAGGGGCGGAACACAGCCCTAAAGCGGTTGCCATTGTTGACATTATTGTTATTGGAGTTAGAGCAAGCGTTATTGCCGGCGATCAGGGCATTGTTGTTGTTCTGCTCGGACAGCCACTCGTTAGAGGTTGGCTTTTATTCTAAGGATTATCCGTAAGCGGGTTCGCCCGAAGGCGGGGACGCTTAGGTCTCGTATATTCCGAGACTGGATTAAAAATTCCCCTAACCCCCTCCGCCAGAGGCGGATAAATTTATCAAGGTGGTAGTAAGGGGAGCGGATCTCGGCGATAAAAGCTGTTTTCTTCTCCGTTCTCTCCCCGCCGCCGTAGCGAGCAGGGACTCTGACGGTTAATCATATTATTTCATATTTTTTTCAATTTTTCTATGGCCAGATATGACCACCTCCCAATTTTTCAGTTAGCTTATAAGATGTGCCTTAACACTTATAAAATAGCCAAAAATTTTAAAAGAGAATACAAATACACTCTCGGAGAAAAGTTAAAGAGCAATTCGCATAAAATAATTGATTTTGTGGTTGAAGCCAACTCTTTGTCGAATGAAAAAAAATACCGGATTCTGAACAAACTTTTTTTGTCTGTGGAAAAGCAGAAAGTTTACTGGCGGATCGCCTGCGATCTTAAGGTAATCTCCATTGGATTGTCGGAGATAATTTTTGGAGATGTAGAAAATCTGGAAAAGCAGTCGGCGAACTGGATGAGCTGGGTCAAACATTCGGAGAGAAAAACCGGGGGGGGGGATTAATGGCAACGCTTGTCTTGATTTCACCGCCTGCGTACCCTCTTTTTATGATATTATAGCAGAAAAATCACCCCGCAGAGAGGGGAATTTGTTGTGATTTAAGTCTATTTACATTTTTACTAGATGTATAATTTAATAACAAATAGTATTACTATTTATATTATTTAATATTTCATTACAATTATAGCATCTATTTCGCCAGAAATATTATGTTTTTCACTTGTGTTATTATCTGATATTGTATATAAATAGAGCAATATTTGACCATATTTTGATTATATGATATACTATAAATATGTATATACCGAGATTTACAAAAATTGAGGATAAAATAGAAGCCGGCAAAGTCCTGGTTATTTATGGCGCCAGGCAAGTCGGCAAGTCATTTTTGGTTAAGAAATATCTAGAAAAGGTTGCCTTAGAAACCCCAACCCTAAAACAGCTATTTTTTAACAGCGAGGACGTTAATGTCCAGGCGATTTTTTCGTCAATGAATCTGAAAATATTGGATGAGGCGGTTGGCAACGCGGAGCTTATAATATTGGACGAAGCGCAGGTTATAAGAAATGTAGGGATCTCGCTTAAGTTACTCGTTGACACCAGGCCGAATTTAAAAATTATCGTTACCGGCTCTTCTTCGTTTGAACTTTCCGGCCAAATAGGCGAACCGCTGGTCGGCAGGATGAAGGCGATCAACCTCCTGCCCTTATGGGAAAGAGAAATAAAAGACGCGGGCCTGTTTGATTATATCGCCGGGCTTGATTTCGCCTTGCGCTTCGGACGCTACCCGGCCGTATTTCTGGAACCGGTGATTGACAAAAAGAAAGAACTTATCACCAATATCGTCAACGGGTATCTTTTAAAAGACATTCTGGCGTTTGAGCGAGTAAAAAATTCAAAGCTGATTCTTGATTTATTAAAGCTCTTGGCTTACCAGGTCGGCAACGAAGTATCCGTCAATGAAATAGCCAATAAACTCTCTATCGGCAGAAATACGGTTAACAGATATTTAGATCTTTTGGAGCAGAATTTCATAATCTTCCCCCTCCGCTCGTTCGCAAAAAATTTAAGAAACGAGATTCGCAAAAAAGAAAAATATTATTTTTATGATCTGGGCATCCGCAACGCCCTGATTGAAAATTTTGACACCATAGATATTCGCGCCGATAGCGGAGCTTTGTTTGAGAATTTTTTGATTGTAGAAAGGCGCAAGCGCAATAACTATATTGATCCCTATAAATCCGCTTATTTTTGGCGCAAATTATCAGGAGCCGAGGTGGATTTCGTTGAAGCCTACGGCGACCGCATCAACGGCTATGAATTTTCATTAAAAAAGAAGGCCGGCAATAAAGCAAAAAAATCTTGGCTGGATAGCTACGGCAAGGCAACCTGGGCAAATATTCATAAGGATAATTATAAAGACTTTATTTTATAATAGGAAATAGGCTGCTTGGCTCCATAGTGGCGTAGCCCTATGGAGCCTTTGTGTTATAATACAATCGTGGCTTTATACATTACGGCTCCACAGCCCTGCGGGACTATAGAACCAAACGGGATTATTAACAATAATCCCAAGGACTGCAAAATATATTTGACTAATACAACTGCTTGACAGCGTATGGGCGCAATCGTATAATGATAATATAAAAATTATTAAAAAATAATATGGCGAAGAAAAATATAACTTTGGACGAGTTGGCAGTCATGATAAAGCATGAATTCGACGGCGTGCATGAAAAATTCGATGGCAAGTTTGATTCCCTGGACCGCAAATTTACCGGCAAGTTTAATGAACTCAAAAGAGACATGGAAGAAATCAAATTAAAATTCGCCTATACGGCCTGGGCGATTGACGTAGAAGAGCTGAAACATCGAGTGATGATTATAGAGAAAAAGCTTGGGGTTAAATGATAAAATGAACAGCTTTTAATAAAAAAATTCCGCCTTAGACAGGGCGGATTTTTTAATACTAGGGCTCCGCCATTATGGAACCGTAATATTTAAAGCCCCCTTTATAAAAGGGGCAAATAAATCCCCCTAAGCCCCTTTATCCCTTCGGCGCTAAAGCTTTGGAGGGCAAGCAAGGGGGCAGATCATCCCTACGGTTAAGACCGCAGGGTATTCTGGAAGGCGCCGGATAAAAAAAGACCAGACGTTTAAACGCCTGGTCCGCGGTTTAAGAGAACGTTTCAGGCAAAAACGGTCAGGCGCCGGGCGAAGCACGGCTCCTTCTCCGCTTTTGCTCTTTAATAACCGGAGCGAAAAATTTTAAATCATCCGGCGTAAGTTTTTTCTGGTCGGAGAGGTATTCGGCGAGTTTAAGCGACCGGCGCTTGTACCAGCGAATAGAACGGTGCAAGGTTCGGAGGTTTCTCGCTCTGATTTCGGCGATTGCCTCGGCCAGCGTACGCGCCGCCAGCTTAATAAGCTTCTCTTTTTGTTTTTGGACAATCATCCCGCCGACCGTCCGCTGGGGCACTGCCGTCACCATGTAATAGAGCGTGCCGGCCTTGGTTTTATAGATACAGGGGGCAATCGTCTTCGGGTACGGCCCGATATTTCTTCTGGTCCGCCGTACCGAACCTATCGGCCGGCCCGAGCCGGCAGGCGGATTATCGCGAATTAAGAGGCCGCTTGATTCAATTGTTAATCGCTCGATTACTTCATCGCTTAAGTACATATTTTTGAGGTCGTGGCAATGAAAATTGCCGCGCTCAAAAACTACTTCGTTAAACGGATCGCCGACCGTCAGGCAGGCTTGAGGCCTAAGCCCGGATTTGACGAAATTAGCCCAAAAAAAACGCAGGGCTTTTTTCACCGCGTCGGTTCGGTCAACGGCTTGAATGGTCCTCTCGGCGATGAAAAAATCGTCGCGGAACAAGATCAGGCAGGAACGGAAGCGCGGCAAGCGGCCGATGTTCGGGAATTTTATAACTATGGGGTATTGTCGTTGCATGCTAGGTCAGCTCTCTTTCTTTTAAGGTTAATTATAAGGAACAATCCGTATTAACTATTTTATAATTTAGAGAACACCCGGCGGTCTCTGCCGCAGGGCCTTGTGAGCGACCCGCAGGGTTTAACGCCCAGCGGTGTCGCAATTTACTTTACACCGCAAATAGAAAAACGGTTAAGAGGCCGGGTCGCTAGAAACATCTGCCCAGCTAAAAAATAATTAAAAATTTTATTTTAAAAATTTTATTTTAAATTGAAGTTGCCGGTTAATAATTAAATTATTAAATTATAATTTTTATATTTTATGTCAGATTAAGGCAGCGGATTTATAAATTAAAAACCTTCAAAAATAATTTATTTTTCAAATTAAGCGGCTTAATCTCAATTTAAAAGTCGTTGCTTATAGCCCGGGTAAATATAAAATATTTAGATTCATTTTTTTGCTTTAGATAATTTCTGGCGCGCCGGATTCTGCGCCAAAATAAAAAAATTTTATTAAGAAAATAAATCCAAGCGTCTTCACTGCGGGGTATTCCGGCAGGCGCCGGAAGAAAATTTTACCGCCCCTGACAGGAAATTTCATCCGGCAGGAAAAATTGGTTGACTGCGGTTAGCTGTGGATAAATCAGCCAAAAAATGTTTTAATAATCCGCTCGTAATAAGGAGGATTTTTTATAATTCAAATACATTTATTTTGATTTGATTTCGGATTGAAAAACAATTGAAAAAAATCGCCTAAAAATTTCGCCTAATATAAGACTAAAAAGACTCTGCGTCTTATCATCTTAACTCGCCGGATGGTTAAAAATCCGGCTCAAAATCGCATCGGTAATTTAGTAAAAATAAAGCTTGCCGATTAGCTATAATTTACGGGCAATATATGTTATAATATTAATATAAAATCATGATAAGCATTTGATAAGACAAATAATCAATTTAAACTAAGATTAAAGAATTATTAGAAAAACCAATAATCATAAAAAATAAAATTTTTAGGACTCAAATATTAGACACATCCCCATGCGTCGAACCCCTCAAGATAATTATAAAAAACTACTGCCTTTAAAAAGGATAGCTGAAACAAGTTCCTACAGTTTCGGCTATGTTTCTATATTGGTGCAAAGGAAGAAATTAAAGGCCAGAAAAATCGGTAATAAATATTACTCAACCAAGGAGTGGTTTGACCAGTATTTAGAGCGCCACGGACGGGACGAAAAAAAATTGCCGCCCGAGGTGGTGCGCGAACTGGCGGCCGATTCTCTCAATCCGACGAACCGCGGAACCGCCGGCAGAATCGCGGCGGCTAAAGCCGCCTCCCAGACAGTCGCCCAAACCAATTTAAAAAACAGGATTGACGAAATGGTGGCGCGCGTGATTAAAGAAAAATTGGACAGGCCGGCCGCGCCGCCGGCGCACTTCGCCCGCTGGGAAAATATCACTCCCTCGTCCTGGCTCAGCCGGCAGGCGGAAAGCCAGCCGGCCGGAGAAAAAGAAAAAGATTTTTTTAAGGCCTCGTTAGATTTGCCGGCGGCCGAAATTGAATCGGCAACAACCGCTAAAGCATCTACCGGCCGGATAGCCGGAGAAAAACAAAAAGCTGAATCGCTCTCCGGGGAAACAGCAGTAAAAAGTTTAACGGAAATTTTAAATAATAAAATACAATCTTCTTTAGCCGGCGCACCCGATAACGGCGAAGCCGAACCGACGGCGGATCCGGAAATTAAATTAGCCGGCCGATGGATCGACAATCTGCACCGCGAAGAAACGAAAATAAAATCCGGCTTAAAATTGTCCGCCAAAATTGATGAGCTGAAAAAAGAAATTGCCCCGATTAAAGATTCCTTAAGCCAATTTAAAAAATCTTTTGCTTTTAAATTTAAAAAACTTCTTCAACCGGCGGTAAAAATTTCCGCTGCCGGCTTAATCGCCTCTCTGGCCGTTATCAGCTTAGTCCGGTTCGTGCCGGAAGATTTTAAATTCAATTCAATCCAGGCTCCGCTGTTGAACTCTTTTCAAGCGGTTAAAATAAAATTAGCCCAGGCGCTAAAAATTAATTCAGTCAGAGACTTCCAGTATAACTCGGCGCGCCTTTTAGAATCGCGCTCCGTTACCGCCGTAGCCGGTTTAGGCAAAGCTATAAAACAAGCATCCTCCGGCCGGCAGTTCGCTCTAGGGCAGGCCAAACATCTGGCCGACACCATTCTGCCGGAAAAATATTTTGAACCGGTTGATAAGCTTAAAAATAAAGTTATTGAATTGGCCGGCTTAAGCAATTTCTTTTCCCGGGATTCAAGCGGCCGGGTCATGGGCGAAGCCGAAAGCGCCGCCGCCATGCCATTGTCCCAGCCTTTGGCCGCGGACCAAGCGCCCGCCGGCACAGCAACCGCGGCGCTCACCGCCAGCCAGGCCAATCAGCTGGCCAGCCTAACTGCCAGGACCATGGAAATTTTGGCCCTGGTCACCGACAAGCAGGGCAAGATAGCGGACGGGGAATATGATGTCCGCTTCGCCTTATATAATAAAAACCGGACAGCTTTAGACGCCTATCCTTCGGATACCGACCAGAATAATAAAGTCTGGGAGGAGATGCAAAGAGTGGTGATTCAGAACGGCACCCTAAGAACTTTCCTCGGGCAAACCAGAGATTTGCCGCTCCTATCTCTCTTGGCCACCGACCAGTTTTATCTCGGCATCCGCATCGGCAACGACAGCGAGATGACTCCGAGAAAAAGAATGCCGGCGCCTTTTTACGCTTACAATGCTATGAATGCCAGCCAGCTGAACGGCCGGGCGGTGGGCAATCAGGCCGGCGACATACCGGCGCTTAACAGTACGGGTAAAAATGCCGGCCGGCTTGATTACGCTTTAATGCCGACCGAAGTAATCGATTTTATTTATAACTTTACGGGTGGAGCAGTCGGCCAGTCGTCTGGAGCCACCGGCGCCACCGGAGCGACCGGCGCAACCGGAGCCACCGGCGCCACCGGAGCGACCGGAGCGACTTCTACTTTGGCGCTCGGCGTGATCGGGATAAATTTTGGCGGCACGGGTTTAAGCTCATACAATAAGAGCGACATGCTCTATTACGATTCAGGCGCGGCTTTCACCAGATTGGCGATCGGATCGGAAGGGCAAGTTTTAACGGTAGTTAACGGCGCGCCGGTTTGGGCTAAAGCCAAAAGCTCAACCATCGTTTTGGGCGGCGGCGGAGGATTAGATATCAGAACAACTACAGATTTACCCGAAGGCACCAACCTCTATTGGACCGATGCCAGATTTGACGCCAGATTCGCCGACTCTATTACCTCGATCGGCGCTTGGACGGTTGATGGTTCGGATATCTATTGGCCAACCGGCAATGTCGGCATCGGCACGACTTCGCCCTACGCCAAGCTGTCGGTCGTCGGGCCGGTGATAGCGGAATATTTCTTCGCCACCTCCACCGCCGCCACTTCCACTTTCGGCAATGTCAATATCGTCGGCAATTTTTATCAAAACGGTTCGCCTTTTTCAACCAGCCAATGGACGACTTCGGGCTCGAATATTTATTACGATCTGGGTAATATCGGCCTGGGTACCACTACGCCCGCCTATCTGTTAGATGTTTATGGCGATATCCGCATTGCCAATAGCGGCCGCCTCTATTTTCCGGACGGCACTTCTTTAGGGTCGGCCGGTTTGGGCGACGCCGGTTCGGTTTCCAATAACGGCGACGTAATTATTACCGCCGACAGCCTTAATACCGGCGTGGGCGATATAATTTTACAAACCGGGCCGAATGACAGGCTGACAATTTTAAATAACGGCAACATCGGCGTCGGCACCACTTCGCCGTTTGCCCAATTATCGGTTAACGGCTCGGCCGGCGGCGCCACCGCCTTATTTGCCGTGGCCACTTCAACTTCAGGCTATTCCACTTCCACCGCTTTTCTGATTAATTCAGACGGCATTATTACCACCGGCACTTGGCAGGGTTCGGCCATCGGCGTGGCCTACGGCGGCACCGGCCTAAACTCGCTAACCAGCGGGGGACTACTCTACGCTTCGGCCAATGATACCGTGGGCCAGATCGCTTCCACCACCGGCGGCTCAATTCTCTCGGTCAATTACCAGACCGGCCGGCCGGCATATATCTCCACCTCTACTTTGAACATTGATTTAAGCAATATGGCCGGCACCCTGACTGTAGCTGGCGGGGGAACCGGCGCCACCTCGTTCACCTCCGGCCAATTATTATATGGCTCCGGCGCCGGCGCTTTGCAAAGCGTGGCTACAACTACGCCGACTTTCGGTTTAGGTCTCACGGGCGGCGGCAGCTGGTCAGTACTGGGTTCAGCTCCGACCCTCTCCGTCGCCACTTCCTCACTCTTCACCGGTTCAACCAACCAATTAGCCTATTTTTCGGGTACCAATGAAATTTCCGGCCTGGCCAATACCACCAACGGCTATATCCTGGCTCTGTCCGGAGGCGTACCCACCTGGGTAGCCACATCAAGCGTGCAAAACGGCGTCTCGTCTCTGGCCGCCACCTATCCTCTAGTCACCTCCGGCTCCACCGGCGCCATCACCATTTCCACGGCTCTCTCCACCACCACCATTCAGCAAACCTACGGCTCGGCTCAGATCGGCGCCATCACGCTAGCCACCAGTTCAGCCACCACCTTTAACGGCCTATCCATTGCCAACGCCATTACCAACAACGCCGGCACCTTCTATTTCGCTCCGCCCACTATCACCGGCACCCTGACTGTAGCTGGCGGGGGAACGGGCCAGACCTCGTTCACTTCCGGTAACCTGCTCTATGGCGCAGGCACAGCCGGTGTTCAGAACGTGGCTACCACTTCAGCCACTCTGGGATTGGGGCTAAGCTACTCCGGCACTCTGGGCTCATTAGTCGGCGGCTCAGCCGGCTCTCTCTCCATCGCCACCTCTTCTCTCTACTCCGGCTCAACCAATCAATTAGCCTATTTTTCGGGTACCAATGAAATTTCCGGCCTGGCCAATACCACCAACGGCTATATCCTGGCTCTGTCCGGAGGCGTACCCACCTGGGTAGCCACATCAAGCGTGCAAAACGGCGTCTCGTCTCTGGCCGCCACCTATCCTCTAGTCACCTCCGGCTCCACCGGCGCCATTACTATCTCCACCACTCTGGCCACCACTACAATTCAACAGACCTACGGCGCCTCTCAAATCGGCGCTATCACGCTAGCCACTTCTACGGCCACTTCGTTTAACGGTCTATCCATTGCCAACGCCATTACCAACAACGCCGGCACCTTCTATTTCGCTCCGCCCACTATCACCGGCACCCTGACTGTAGCTGGCGGGGGAACGGGACTAAATACTTTAACCAGCGGGGGACTACTCTACGCTTCAGCCAACGACACGGTCGGCCAGATCGCTTCCACCACCGGCGGCTCCATCCTGTCGGTCAATTACCAAACCGGCCGGCCGGCCTATATCTCCACCTCTACTTTGAACATTGATTTAAGCAATATGGCCGGCACTCTGACCGTGGCTCAGGGCGGCACCGGCGCCACCTCGTTCACTTCCGGCCAATTATTATATGGCACCGGCGCCGGCGCTTTGCAAAGCACCGCTACCACCACGCCGACCTTCGGCCTGGGGCTTACTAGCGGCGGCACCTGGTCGGTGCTGGGTTCGGCCCCAACGCTTTCCGTCGCTACTTCTTCTCTCTACTCCGGCTCAACCAATCAATTAGCCTATTTTTCGGGTACCAATGAAATTTCCGGCCTGGCCAATACCACCAACGGCTATATCCTGGCTCTGTCCGGAGGCGTACCCACCTGGGTAGCCACATCAAGCGTGCAAAACGGCGTCTCGTCTCTGGCCGCCACCTATCCTCTAGTCACCTCCGGCTCCACCGGCGCCATTACTATCTCCACCACTCTGGCCACCACTACAATTCAACAGACCTACGGCGCCTCTCAAATCGGCGCTATCACGCTAGCCACCAGTTCGGCCACTTCGTTTAATGGTCTCTCCATCGCCAACGCCATCACCAACAACGCCGGCACATTCTATTTCGCTCCGCCCACCATTACCGGCACGCTGTCCGTGGCGGGCGGGGGAACCGGCATTTCTTCCTATGTTGCCGGAGATATGGTTTATGCCTCGAGTCCAACCGCCTTTGCGAGAATCGCCAGCTCATCAGACGGTAAGATTTTGATGCTGGATATTGGTACCGGAATACCAACCTGGGTTTCCACCTCTACTTTGAATTTGGGTATTGACGGCATTACCGGAGTCTTGGGCGCCAGCCAGGGCGGAACGGGCCAGAATTCTTTAATTTGGAACGGCCCGGTCTCGGTAGCTAACGGCGTCTGGCAAGCCACTACTACTATCGGCACTATGTACGGCGGCACAGGCGTAACCAGCTTCGGCGGCTCGAACACCCTGCTCTACACCACTTCAGCCAATAATCTCTCGCAAATCGCCAATACCACCAACGGCTATATCCTGGCTCTGTCCGGAGGCGTACCCACCTGGGTAGCCACCACTTCCATCAGCAATGGAGTAACTTCAGTTACGGGCACCTATCCGGTCATTTCCTCGGGCGGCATAACTCCGGCGATCTCTCTGGCTTTCGGCACCACCACGGCCAATCAATGGTCGGCGCTCCAGGAGTTTAATGGCAACGCTTCCACTACCGGACTGACCACCACGGGTTCAACCTATTTGGCAATAAACGGAGGTTATGTCGGCATCAGCACCACTACGCCCGCCTATCTCCTAGATGTCTATGGAGATATCCGCATCGGCACCGGCCGGCTTTATTTTCCGGACGGCACTTCGCTGGGGTCGGCCGGTTTGGGCGACGCTGGTTCGGTTTCCAATAACGGTGACGCCATCATCACCGCCGACAGCCTTAACAACGGCTCAGGCAGTATAATTTTTAGAACCGGACCCAACACCAGATTGATAGTTTTAAATAATGGCTATGTCGGCATCGGCACAACCTCGCCGAGTTCATTACTTACAGTCGGCGAAACCCTAGGCAGCCAATTTTTAGTCAATACCACCGGAACGGTTACCCAAGGCACCTGGAACGGCTCCGCTATCGGCGTGGCCTACGGCGGCACCGGCCTAAACTCGCTAACCAGCGGGGGACTCTTGTACGCTTCGGCCAACGACACCGTGGGCCAGATCGCCTCCACCACCGGCGGCTCCATCCTGTCGGTAAATTACCAGACCGGCCGGCCGGAATATATCTCCACCTCCACTCTAAACATTGATCTAACCAATATGACCGGCACGCTGACCGTCGCCGGTGGGGGAACCGGCCAGACCTCGTTCACTTCCGGTAACCTGCTCTATGGCGCAGGCACAGCTGGTGTTCAGAACGTGGCCACCACTTCAGCCACTCTGGGCCTGGGTTTATCCTACTCCGGCACCCTGGGCTCGCTCGTGGGCGGCTCGGCCGGCTCTCTCTCCATCGCCACCTCTTCTCTCTACTCCGGCTCAACCAATCAATTAGCCTATTTTTCGGGTACCAATGAAATTTCCGGCCTGGCCAATACCACCA